>JAEWKM010000045.1:0-49309 GCA_023386035.1 Pseudomonadota bacterium | reverse complement strand
GGGTCATACCGAGTTTGCGACCCAAAATTCCCATTTTCTCAGCCATGACTGCCTCTCGCTAGAGCTTGATTTCCACGTCCACACCGGCGGGCAAGGAAAGCTTGCCCAGCGCGTCGACGGTCTGCTGGGTGGGTTCCAGAATATCCATAAGCCGCTTGTGAATGCGCATCTCAAACTGCTCACGGGACTTCTTGTCCACATGCACGGAACGCTGAACGGTATACTTATGAATGTTGGTGGGCAGAGGAATGGGCCCCGCCACACCGGCACCCGTATTGCGCGCCGTATCCACGATTTCCGCAACGGCTTTATCCAGAATGCGGTAATCGTAGGCTTTGAGCTTGATCCGAATGCGATCGCTGCTAACTGTCGTCATTGTTGCCTACTCCGTTTGCATAAACATCCCACGCGTCGACCACCGACTGCGCAGGCTTCTTCACAGCATTCGCGGGCCATGAAGCATGGCCCGAAGGCCGACCTCACCCTGGAATGGGACGGACGGAGCAACGTAAGGGGCTGCGCTAATGCGCGCATCATGCCTGATATTCAGGAAAATTCGGAAGATTTTGGACGCCTGAACGCGCCTGCATCATCCGCATGATGCTCCCCGGCGTCGCCCAGGCCAGGCCACCAAGAAAGGTGGCAAGGCGGTCCCGCAGGGTCACCAAATGAGGGGAATACTCCCCCCTACCTTACAGCCCCGGGTCACGCGCGCCTCCGGGGCTGCGGTGGGATCCGTCGTTGGGCTGGAACGGCTCGACATTGTCCGGCATCTGGTAACGCCTGCACATGTCAAAACCTGTTGGACCCACACTGGGGCCGTTTCAGGTACAGCAGGGCAGACTCAATCTGCCCTTCCCTGCCGTCCAGGGAACACCCATTGAAGACACCTGTCCCAATGGGCAAGGATGTTTTAGCTAACACTTGCCCCGGCGTCAAGGCTTTTTGCGATTTTTTTTGTTCTGCGTCACCAGAACGTCACTTGACAATATAGCATTTTACTAAGTATATGAAAAAATCGAGAAATAAAGTATTTCCTATTTTGAAAAACATACGATGCTATACTACATTGGCATCCACAATATGTGACGCACAGCGCCACCCACATTTCCCGAATTCTTCGAGAGAGGAGAATGCATGGCATTTGATATGGCCCCGCAGGCCAAGCACATTTCCTATCAGGACACCGTCATCAACTATATGAAAAAAGATGGCGGACACGTTATAGTTCTTACGGACGATCAGGCATTCAGCACGCAACTGCGCCTCACGCTTGCCAAGGATCTCGGACTGACAGCGCCCGGTCTTTTCACTGCCCTGACCGACCCGCGCCAGTTGCTGCGCGAGTTGCGCGAACTGCTTCCCAACCACCCTTCTCCCATACTTTTTCTTGAGCGGATAATGGGCGGCCAGGATCTGAGTTTTTTGGTCGGCCAGATAAAGCAGGCATATAGCGGCCTCAAGATCGTCATACTCACCAATGACGTGCAACGTGACCGGCTTATGCTGCTGCACGAGGTGGGTGCTGACAATTTTATTGCCAAACCCGTGTCCATCAACACGCTTATTGAAAAGATGGCCTTTACCATCAAGCCGCAAAGCAAGCTCGGGCAGGCTATCGACTTCGCCAAAGGCTTGCTGACGAGCAAGCAGTTTGCTCAGGCTTTGTCTGCCAGCCAGAAAATACTTGAAATAAAGCCCGGCAGCGCTGCGGCCTATCTGGTAATGGGCGACGCCTACCGTGGGCTTAAAGAGTATGAGCAGGCCCGCGTAGCCTACGAAGCAGCGGCCGCGGCGGCTGATCTTTACCTGGCGCCCTTGCAAAGACTGGCGGAAATGTATGGCGAAATGGACGACAAAGAAAACCAGCTGCGCTACCTGCAGAAGCTCGACAACATCTCACCGCTCAACGTCAACCGCAAGGTCAGCCTGGGCGAAGTTCACCTGGCCCTGGGGCATGTGGACCAAGCTGAAGACTTTTTTGACAAAGCCCTCACCCAGATGAACCGTGAGGCCGTCGAGGGACTCAGTGCGCTTTCGAGCCGCATTGCCGACGTTTATGCCGAGCGTGATCCGCAAAAAGCTGAGAAATTCTTGCGCAACAGCCTTGAAGTTAAAGGCAAATATCTTTCTAAAAGCGATATTGTGGTGTTCAACCAGCTTGGCATCAGCCTGCGCCGGCAGGGCCGCTGGCAGGATTCCATCATAGAATACAAACGAGCCATCAAGATTGCACCTGACGACGCCAATCTCTACTATAATATGGGCATGGCTTTTGCCGAAGGCCAGGATTTCATTCAGGCCAAGGCCAATCTGCTCAAGGCCCTGGATCTGGATGCCGAACTGTACAAGGCCAGTGCCCCCATTGCCTTCAACTATGGCGCGGTTTTTCTGCAATCACGCGACAAACAGCGTGCAGCGCAGTTCTTTCAGACCACACTCGATCTGGACCCAGGCCATAAGGCTGCCCGGCAAGGTCTGGAGCGCAGCATGGCTTAGAGAGTTTTGCCTTTAAAATACTCTAGGGGGCGTTTCCGCTGGAAACGCCCCCTTTGTCAAAGCCGCTATAAAGCGCTGGCAAATTCATACTCGTGCAGGCCGCATTTGGCCCGCAGCGCAGCTTTCGATCAGGCCGCTCCGCTTTCTTTCTGTCCAAGCAGAGCGCGTGCATAATCTTCGCCATTGAAAGGCCGCAGATCTTCCAGTTTTTCGCCCAGCCCCACAAAGGTAATGGGCAGGTGATGCTGCATGGCAACGGCGATGGCAACGCCGCCTTTGGCGGTGCCGTCAAGCTTGGTCAGAATGAGCTCATCCACCCCTGCGGCCTCTTTGAACAGCTTGGTCTGCGACAGGGCATTCTGCCCCGTAGTGGCGTCAATGACCAAAATGCTGCGATGCGGCGCGCCGGGATGCTTTTTGCCCAGCACCTGACGAATCTTGGTCAGCTCTTCCATAAGATTGACCTTGGTTTGCAGGCGGCCAGCCGTATCCACAAAAAGCACATCAACGCCTTCTTTGACAGCTCGGTCCATAGCTTCGTACGCCACCGAGGCCGGATCGGCCCCCGGGGTCTTGGCATGAAAGGTCGCGCCCACGCGCCCGGCCCATACCTGCAACTGTTCGATGGCGGCAGCGCGAAAAGTATCGGCGGCGGCAATCATGACTTTTTTGCCCTGCATGCGGGCACGATGGGCCAGCTTGGCAATGGTGGTGGTTTTGCCCACGCCGTTAACGCCGATCATAAGAACGACTTCAGGGGGATTGATGGCGGCAATGCGACGTGGCGCGCGGAAGATTTCTTCCACCTCGGCCATGAGCAGAGCGCGCATGCCAGACGCCTCAGTGACTTTTTCCTTACGGGCGCGCTCTTTGAGGCGCTCCACAAGTTCCATTGAAGGCTCGTAGCCAAGGTCGGCCATGATAAACAGTTCTTCAAGCTCTTCCCAAAAGGCGTCGTCAAGCTCGCCGTGACTGGAGAACAGAGAATCCAGACCGCGCGCGAACTGTTCGCGAGTGCGGGCCAGCCCCTCGGTTATCTTGATGAACAGACGGCTGCGTTCGTCCTCTTCATCTTCCAGATCAAGAGCCAAAGCCAGACGATACTGCAGTTCTGAACGGAATTCCTCCACCTGGCGGTATTCCATACGCTGCGTCCAGGCGCGAAAATCATCAACAAACGCCTGCGTTTCCTGCGGCGGAGCTTCCAGCGCACCGAGCAGAAAGGACAAGCGCTGCCACAGCAGATCGCCTGTTTCATCCACGCCTTCCAGCACGATGCCAAGCCATACGGAAAGGCGCGGTTCGGCTTTGCGCAGGCGCAGGGTAAGCGCTTCTTCCTCGGAACCAACAACAAGAGAGGTTGAGGCAGGCGCTGACGGCGCGGCAGCGGGTTCAGTGGCAGCGACGGCAGTACCAGAAGCAGCAGTGGCTACCACATGCGCTGCTGTAGCTGCGGTCGAAGCTGCGATTTCGGAAGCTGGCTGCGTAATGGATTCTTGCAGCTCGGTGGGGGCAGGTTCTTCCGCCGTGCGCTCCACGGCATCAGGCCCGGCAACAGCGTTCAGCGTTGTTGCGGGCGCGGTAGGTGCAACGTCCAAAGGCGCATCGGCGCTGGCGTCAACGTCGCCAGATGTGGCAGGCGCGGCAGACTCAGAACTTTCGCCCACGGGCATTTTCTCAGGCTGTGCAAGAGGCTGGTCCAACGTCTGTTCTTGCTGCAACGCAGAAGCATCGCCTTGTTCTGGAGTCTTCGGTCCTTGCCCTTCGACTGATTCAGAGCCGAACATCTTCTTAATGGCTGAAAAAAATCCCATTCCTTCTCCTTGTTGCTCATGTTCGGCACAAAGCCTTTACGCAACAGCTATATTCAGAGCAGATTAACGTTGAAATTTTCAGTCTTTCAAATTTAGAACAGGGTAACGTTGAAATGCTTCACATTTCAACGTTGTCATCCTGTCAAAAATGCAATTTCCGGCAGAAATTGTACCACACAGGAACCGTGGCTCGGCCCGCACACCGCCGACATCCCGATTTCCACCATCAGGGATGCCCGCAATTGAGCGCACCTCAAAAAGTAGCACGCCGTGCGCGCCAAGACCATAGCCTTGTTGCTACAGTGAAAATTCAGCCTGACGGCGCATACAGGTCAACCGAAATTTCAGGCGGCTCCAATTTCCTCAGCGCAGGGAATCCAGCACTTCGTCCAGAGCCAGAATGCATTCTTCTACCGCAAGTGTTCTGCGCAAACCGTCCGGGCCGTGCAGGGCCGTCTGCATGTCTCTGGCTGCGCTGGTCAGGCGCTCGGCTCCCAGACAAGGAGCGGCTCTTTCCAGCAGGTCGCCCAAACGGCACAGCGATGCGCTGTCGCCAGCTTCATACAAACGGCACATAAGACCCGGCGCACGGCCAAAACTATGGCGGAACAAGCCAGCCGTCACCTGCCATGCATGGTCATGACGGCGCAGAAAGGCCAAGCCCAAGACAGGGCTGACAACTTCCCCTGCGGTCAGGGACGTCACCAGCGACGCAAGGGCCTCATCGTCGGAGGAGCTTTCGCCGCCCTTGGTCAAAGAGCCGCCAAGGGAATCACCAGACGCGGTCTGGGCATCCCCAGTCTGCACGGGCAGGCCCGTCAGCGCAGCCGCTCTTGCCGAAGATGCCGCCGCTGCTTTTTCCCCTTGCGTACTGCCAAGCTGCGCATCACCTTCAGCCGTGGCATCGCGCCTGAACCGCACACGCCAGACAAAGCACAGGGCCGCCGTCCAGCACAGAACGCTGATCGCAAACCGCCATACTTCGCGTCGGGCAGTGAGGGCGCTGCCTTCCTGGCTTACCCGCGGAGACATGTATACCTCCACAGTACCCACAGGCCGACCTTCCATGCGTAAAGGACTCAGGCCAGCCACGGCCTCTTCGTCCATTTCATCATCCCAAGGTACAGGCTCCCACTGATAATTGCGGCGCTGGCCTTCCAGCATTCCTTTTGGCGTCTGTACCTTGATGGCATAAATGCTTTCGTCTTCCATTGCGGCCATAACAATGGTGCGGGCCGCAAGCTCGTCCACATCCCATGCAGGCACGGCCAGCAAGGCCGAAAGTTGCACTGCGGTGTTGCGCGCGTCAACGGCAAGATGTTCCCGCGAGGCTTCACGTTCTTCCCACACTGACCAGAGGGCAAGCAGCAGAAAAAGCAGCAAGCCAGCGCACCATATGGCAATCAGCAGACGCCCATGTGTAATTTTTATATGCTGCGATAGTGTTTTTTCCACAAAAGCCGCCTTCGCGCCGTATCAGGCGTTGCCATCAGTTATATGAGGGCGCGGCTTCCTGCGCAAGCGGCCCGTCATAAGGGCCATATCCGGATCGCGCAGTATCCGCAAACACAAGACCCAAACCAATACGCCACCCAGAATGGCCAGACCAAGGGACGCCCATAAGCCCCACGGCGCTGTAAGGCGCACAAGAACCTGAGCCACAATACCAGTGAGCGCTCCAGCCAGAGCGTGCCGCCCCAAATCCTTCCAGCCGGGCAGCCAGGACGGCAGAAAAAACAGTTTGCCTCGCAATGCTGGCGCAGGCGCGCTGTCTTTTTGTGCCGGCAGGTTTCGCCGCAGCAGACAAAGTAACAGAGCGCACTGTAACCATAGGCCAAGGCTTACGGCCAGGGCCGGGGCCATAACACTGTACTGCGGTTCAAAAAAACGGGCCAGAGCCAGCCCTGCCACTACTGTACCCCCAACAGCCCAAAGCGAGCTTTGCGCCGTGCGCCGCACAAGCCCCAAGGCATTACAGGCAGCCAGCAATGAACGAATACAGGCAAAGGCGGGCAATCCTGGCACATAGGCCAACAAGGCGAGGCCAGTCTCACGCGAAGCCTGACTATCGAAAGCTCCGTGGCCCAGCAGCCCATCAACAAGCTGCGGCCCCACTGCCCACAACCCCGCCGCTGCGGGCAGACTGAGCATGACCGTCAGCCGCAGCGATGTAGACAGATGTGTTCCAAACAAAACGAAATCTTTTTCCGCCGCCAGACGGCTCAACGTCGGCAGGCTGGCCATCCCCAGGCAGACGCCGACCAGCCCCAGAGGCAATTCCAGCAGGCGCTCGGCATAGTAAAGAGCCGCAACCTGCCCCTGCCCCAATTCTGAAGCCAGGGCCATTGCCGCCAGCATGGCAAGCTGGGGCGCGGCGGCCCCAAGCACGCCGCCGGGCAGCAACGCCAAACAGCGCCAGGCAGCGCCATTGACCGCCTTGGCATCAACATTGGCACTGTTGTAGCCAGAGCATTCCACACAAGTGCCATTGAAGTGACCGCCAGACACGCGGGATCCCCCATTTGGCAAAAGACGGCGCACCGCAATCCACTGGGCCAGCCATTGCGCCAGGCCGCCGCAAAGCATGCCAAGGGCCAATGCCTCCGCTGGCGGGCAAAGATGCAGCGCCGCCGCGGCTGCCGCAATCAACATCACCAGATTAAACAAGGCCGGAGAAAGCGCAGGCAGCCAAAACACGCCCATGCTGTGCAAAAGGGCCATACCCAGTGCAGCCATGCCTGCCGCCAGCACATAGGGCAAACAGATACGCAGGAGCACAACGGTGTGCTCCAATTCCGGCCCGCTGAAGCCAGGGGCCAGGAACCGCGCCAGCCAGGGGGCAACCCCCAGCCCCAGCAGGGTCAACAGCAAAAGCACCAAACCCAATCTGAGGGACAAGGCGCGGCCCAACAGGCGTAAACCGAATCCCCAGGGTTCTCCAGCCGAAGTGCTGCCCGCGTCAGAGTGCCTTCCGGCATAAGGCCCATAGCCTTGCTGCAAATGCACAAGGCTGGCCGTGAGCGTCATCGACAAAGAGCCTTCGCCAAGCAGCCGCCGCAGCACATGCGGCAGACGCATGGCCGCCACAAGAGCGTCAGCCGCTGCCCCGCCGCCCAAAAGCCACGCCATGCTCATATCACGCGCAAGACCCAGCAAACGGGAAAAAAGGGCAAAGCCTCCCAGAAGCGCCGCTGTGCGGGCCAAACCGGAGCTTGATGTTTTTTTCTGCTGACCTTGCATGGGCATGGCTTACAAACCGTGGATTAAGAGCGTCATTTCAGGCTGTTCGCTATAATGCACCACATGACAAAACCGTTTGGGCGGCAAAGTTTTTCTGCGTTGATCTTTTCAGACTGCGCCCGGAAGGCATTTTATGGATCTGGGCGACACTGCACCGCAAAAACAACCTTGCCGTGCCATGCGGCACTAAAATCTCTATCTGCTATGAACCCCTCGCACACAGCTTTGCTGTTGTCGCAGGGAACAGGCTAGAGATTTGCAACGGAGCCGCCAGATATTTCCATACCTGACAGCCCCGAATGTAATCTTGAGCAGAGTAACTTAAAAAATTAACATGCTCTACGGAAGATGCGGGTCCGGCTCAGACTTCCACGAGCGCACAACTTCGCGCACAAGGGCATTCTGCTCTTCGGGCATATCCTTGAAGGATTCCGCAAAGACGTGAATGCGCGTTCCGCCGCGAGGGGCAAACAAGCCCTTGACGCGGCACCAGCACGGGTTCAGCAGCGTGCGCAGGTCGTCCAGCACATTATTGGTGATTGTTTCCATAAAAGACTGATGATTGCGAAAAGCGAACATATAGAGCTTAAAACTCTTGGATTCCACGCAAAATTCGTCCGGAATGTATTCAACGGTGATGGTGCCGCAATCGGGCTGCCCCGTCACCGGGCAAAGCGATGTGAATTCGGGAAAACTGATGCTGATAACATAGGGGCGCTGCGGAAAACAGTTGGGAAAGGCCTCCAGCAGGGCCACGCTTGGGCCTCCTTCTGGGGATTCAAGACGGCCTGTGCCCAGCACTTTCAGGTCTTGGGTCTGATCCTGGCTGCGAGTACTCATAACTTCAAACTCCTTGAAAATAATGCCCTGCACCCTCCGAAACCTGAAGGGCACGGGCGCGTATTGGACTTGTAACCCATCGCGCTTGCGGCTACAATATTCTATTATTCACATGAATCCGATACCTGCCATACGGTTTTTTTCGGAGTATCCCATGAATATTCTGATGCACATACACGCCTGCCAGCGGGGCCAATGCCTGCCGCTTTTGCCCGTGGGCGTTCCGGTTGACGAGTATCTTGCCAGGCACGGCCTTATGGCTCCCGAGCAGTGGGCCCTGCCTGCCCTTACTGTGGGCACCACCCTTTGCGGCGCCTGTGGCACGCCCCTGCTCAAGGTGACAGGAAGGGCATGGCTGGCTGTGCAAGGCTGCCTGGGTGGCGCGGCTCACGGTTGCGGCATCGGGACTGCCCGCCATTCGGCGCACAGTCTCTTGCTCACGGCCCTTACTGACCTGCCCGAAGGCCCGCTGGAACTGACGCCCCGCAAAAACGGGCACAGCCTGGCCTGGATAACCCTTTCAGACAAGGGTTCACGCGGCATGCGCGAAGACTTGAGTGGCCCGGCCATAGCCGAAACTATTGCCGCCGCCATGCCTCTGTGCCACAGCCAGGGTTTTATGCTGCCGGATGAAGCCGTTGAGTTGCGTGCCCTGCTGACGGAACTGGCCCTGAGCCAGGGATATGACATCATCTGCACCACTGGCGGCACTGGACTGTCACCGCGCGATATAACGCCCCAGGTGACAGAAGCTCTGCTGGACGCGAACCTGCCCGGCTTCACCCAGGCAATGCTCGCCGCCAGCATGGCAAAAACGCCGCATGCCGTCATATCCCGCGCGGCGGCGGGAATACTTGGTCAAAGCATCATCATCAACCTGCCGGGCAGCCGCAAGGCAGTCGTTGAAAATCTGGCTGCCGTGCTGCCCGCCCTGCCCCACGCCCTGAACAAGTTGCAGGGAGATCCCAGCGACTGCGGGGGCTAGAGCATTTTAACTTTGAAAAAGTTCAAATGCCCTACGCTGCGCAAGCATGCAGCGCATCGCAACGCGGCGTGCGTGCTGCCGAAAATCGCATTTTTCGGCAGCATGACAACTTTGAAATGCAACCATTTCAAAGTTAATCTGCTCCAGGACGAATGCGCGAAAAGCAATTGGCGGCCTCGTGCCGCGCAGCGTGACTTCACCTGAAAACTACGCTGGTTTGGCAGAATAGCCCTATTGGAGTACCGCACGTTTCGCGTCGGTCAGGTAAAACCGAAATATTTGTCCCTTCCGCAGGCTGTTCGGCAGCCCCGGAATATTTTTGTCCTGTGCCCAGCCACGCCCAAGCACGCCACCGTGAGTGGTTGGGCAGACATCAGGAATGCGCATCCTGCTTACGAAACGCTCCAAGGAGAAACCATGCGCTTCAAAAATCCTTTCGGCCAGATGTCACTGTCTATGGACAGTATGGCCGCGCCCTTCGGCAGGTTTACAGACATCTGCCGCATGATCAAGATTGAGCATTCCGTCTTTGCCCTGCCCTATGCCTGGGCCGGGGCCGTGCTGGCGGCTCGCGGGCTGCCCCCCCTATGGAGTCTGGTGTTTCTGACCATCGCGATGGTTGCGGCGCGCTCCTTCGCTATGGCCTTCAACCGCCTTGTGGACCTGCCCTTTGACCGCGACAATCCGCGCACGCAAAGCCGGCCTCTGGTCTCCGGGGCCATTACCACCAAACAGACCTGGGCTTTTTGCGCATTTATGGCCATTATTTTTGTGGCTGCCTGTGCCTGCATCAACGAGGTCTGCTTGTGGCTGTCAGTGCCTGCGCTCATTTTTTCCGCAATTTACAGCATCCTCAAGCGTTTTACGCCCTTGTGCCACTTCTGGCTGGGAGCAACCCTGGGCCTGGCCCCGTTGGCCGGATGGCTTTCAGTAAGCCCGTACAGCCTGACCATGCCCCCCCTGTTGCTGTTTCTGGCCGTTACTTTTTGGGTAGCCGCCTTTGACATTTACTATGCCTTTCAGGACATGGACTTTGACGTGGCCTTCGGGCTACACTCCATTCCGGCCACCTACGGCCCCAGCACCGCGCTGGTTCTGGCCGCCTTCTCACACACGATGACGTCGGTATTTCTGCTGCTTGCCGGTTTTGCCGCCGGGTTGCACTGGCCCTGGTACCTTGTGTGGCTTGGCATTACGGTCATGCTTTTTGTAGAACACAGAATTATGAAACCGCAGGATCTGCGGTATGTGAACACGGCCTTTTTCACGCTTAACGGCATCATTTCGCCCGTGGTGCTGGTTGGCGTGATATTGGGCATCTACCTGTAGGATATTTCATGCCTCGTAAAAAACAGTATCAATGGCACGCCAAGGACGAAAACGGAGACCAGGATTTTTCTCCGCCCAGCCGCTCGGCCAAAAAACGTGAAAGCCTGGCCCTGCAAGCCCTTGGCGAAGAGCTTTCCCGCCTTTCGCCCCAGGAAGTGCAGGCTCTGGACCTGCCGCCTGACCTTGCCGAAGCCCTGGCTCTGTACGCCCGCCTGCGCGATCATGAAGGTCGCCGACGTCAGATGCAGTTCATTGGCCGTCTTATGCGTGAAGCTGATACGGCCCCCATCCGCGCCGCCCTCGATCAGCGCAAGGAAACCTCTGCCGCTGCCACCGCCGCTCTGCACAGGGCTGAACAATGGCGCGAGCGCCTGCTTGAAGCGCCTGAAGCCGAGCTGGATGATTTGCTGCGTAGCCTGCCCCGTCCCGGTGCAGCTGACAGCAATGCAGAAGCCGACACGGATCAGACTGAAGAGAAGCCACGGCAAGGCAAAAAAGCGCCAACTACGGACGACCTGCGCAAGCTTGTGCTTCAGGCCCGCAAAGAGGTTGTCGACAAGGCATCACCACATGCCCGCCGGGCGCTGTTTCGCGCTTTGCACAGCCTGCTGACCGCATAGATTGCCGTCTTGCACGCCAACGCAAAGATAAAATTGCACAACAGCAGGAAAATGCTTGACGATGAAACAGGCTTAGGCTAAAAGCATTCTTCGTTACAACGCCCTTGTAGCTCAGTCGGTAGAGTGCATCCTTGGTAAGGATGAGGTCAGCAGTTCAATCCTGCTCAAGGGCTCCACGAAATCAAAAGGTCACTGTTTAGGCAGTGACCTTTTTCGTTGGTTCGCACGATTCTGTGCATATTTTTCCCAATACTACGCCTGGCCCCAGCAGGCTGCACAAAGTTCATATTGATCTCGTTTATAGCATTCCATAGTGGCAGGCGGGTTGCCTGAATTTTGAGTGCCCATTTTAGCAAATCTGCTTTGAATTTTGAAGGGGCTATAAACACAGCTTCTCCTACTCCAATTAATTTTTACCCAAAAGTATTTCCTCAATATCAAAAGCTGCAAAAGGGCATGATTTACTGGCTCTACATACCCTTTTACTAGAAATACAGCCCGTGCATAACCAGTTGTCTACACTGAATATGGCACCTCACTTTGGTTGACGGCCATAAAAGTATCCGCTACAAGCTGCAAATCAACATTCAAATTCAATTTCTTTTTATCCCGTATAAGCCAGGCAAGCACTCGGCATCGGGACGGCATTAAGGGTTCTGGAGGGGACTGATGGACTCCATGATTCAGGCCATTTTGCAGGCTACGCTTGTTTCCCAATTTGTTCTTGTTCTTCTGCTGGGCATGTCGGTGTCCAGCTGGGCCTATATGTGCGGCAAGTGGCTGACCTTACGCATGGCCCAGCGTCGTGCCACAGAAGGCTTGGCGGCTTTTGACGAAGCTGGCCCCCTGCGCGCTTCGCTGCCCATCATGGCTGCCGACGAGCACTCTCCCCTTTTCAGCATCACCTGGCGCGGTGTACGCGAGTTTAATCGCTTGGCGCGTACTGGCGACACTGAACGCCTGCTTACCGATAATGTGCGCCGCGCGCTCCACTTTGGCATTGCCGAAGAAATTGCCAGCCTCAAGTCATCCCTGGCCCTTCTTGCCACTGCCGCCAACACTGCGCCTTTTATTGGCCTTTTTGGCACAGTATGGGGCATCATGCATTCTTTCACGGCAATCGCCCAGATGAAGAGCGTGTCTCTGGCAACGGTGGCTCCGGGTATTGCCGAGGCCCTTATTGCCACGGCTGTTGGGCTTTTTGTGGCCATTCCCGCAGTCTGTGGCTACAACATTTTTCGAGCCAGGCTAAGATCCATAGAAGGCGTGTGCATCAACTACGCGGGGCAACTGCTCAACCGACTGCAGCATGAGGCTGCAGACCACGGCAATGGGCTTGGATTTGCCGGAGAAGTCTAGCGATGGCACGCGCGCAAGCGGATGACGACTTTGTAGCGGAAATCAACGTCACGCCCTTTGTGGACGTAATGCTGGTTTTGCTCATTATCTTTATGGTTACAGCCCCTATGATGACAGAAGGGCTTGATGTGAGTCTGCCCAAGGTTGAAACATCCGAAATGCTGCCCACTGATGACGACAAAATTCTGCTTACGGTCAAAACCGGAGGCGTGATTTTTCTTAATCAGCACAAGACTGTGGTGGTGGCCTCCCTGGCGGAAGCAATCGCCAGCCTGGAATACAGGGACAAGCAGATATTTGTTCGCGCTGACAAGGATGTTCCCTACGGAAAAGTTATGGAAGTTATGGACAGATTGCGGGGCGCGGGTATGACCAAGGTTGGCCTTGTGACAGTTTCCTCCGGGTTGAATCAGAATAGCGAATCCTCCTCGGCAGGCCCGTAGCCAAAAGTCCTCCGGCAGTTTTTTGCCGGGTTGCCTCACTTGTGGGGCACTGACTGTGGTTCGGCATTTTTTTCAAGCACCCTGCCTGCACTCCTGCAAGCAACACGTTTGATGGCGACAGACACGTTTAAATAGCTGTATGCCGCCATCCAAATGGAACAAATATTCATTTTCATTTTCAAGTCATGTGACCTGCGTCTGCTCAGTCGGGCGCATGCTGTCGCACGCAAAAGGTGATGATATGCCCATATTCCGCGCAATGGCGGCATTAGTAGCACTTGCTGGCTGTTTAGTTGGAAGTCCCGTGGACCTGTATGCGGGGCCGTCGCAAACGTCGCTTGCTGAAGCTTTTTGGTACGATGGCAAATGGGCCCACGAGCATTCGGACCTCTCTGCCGATCCTGCCATTACCTTTGGCCGTCTGCCCAACGGCTTCCGGTATGCCGTTATTCCCAACGCCAACCCCAAGGGCCGGGTGTCGTTATACCTTGATGTGCAGGCCGGTTCCCTCATGGAAAAGGAAGACGAGCTGGGGTACGCCCACTATGTGGAGCATATGGCCTTCAACGGTACGCGCAACTTTCCTCCTGGCTCTCTTATTCCCTTTTTTCAGAAGCACGGTATGAGCTTTGGAGGCGACACCAATGCTCATACAGCCTGGACGGAAACTGTCTATAAGTTGAATCTGGCCGGAACGGACAAGGAAACCCTGAGCATGGGCCTGACCATCCTGCGGGATTTCGCTGACGGCATGCAGTTTGACCCCAAGGAAGTGGAAGAGGAGCTGGGCGTCATACTTGCGGAAAAAAACCACCGTGACAATGAGGCCATGCAGAGCCGCCGCCAGCGCTCAGCCGAGCTGTATGCGGGCACGGCCTTTGTCAACGAACCCATTGGCACTGAGGCATGCCTTAATGCAGTGACATCAGAACGGTTGTCTGCCTTTTACCGCAAATGGTACCACCCTGAACGCATGATTCTGGTGGCCGTTGGCTCTGTTACTGCCCCGGAAGTGGAACGCCTGGTGGCAGAAGCTTTTGGCGACATGAAAAATACAGGCCCGGCCCCAGCGCCCCAGACGTGGGGCAATCCCAAACTGGAGGGAATCAGAGCCATCAGCGAACAGCGGGCCATCAGCGGAGAAGACGTTTCCGTCATTCTGCATTTTCCCCGCGTGCATCAGCGCGATTCTCAAAAAAACCAGCTCGAACAGCTTGTCGACTCTGTGGTGGAATATTGCATGCAACGCCGTTTGCAAGAGCGCGACCAGCGTGACGCCCTCTGGAACAATGGGCGTTTTATGAACCGCTGGCGGCAAGGGCTTATCCCGTCCGCAGTTATGGGCGTGAACACGCACGCCTCCGGCTGGCGCGATTCACTTGAGGCCCTGGCTGAGGAAACTCGCCTTGCAGCCACGCACGGCTTTACTGATCAGGAAATTGCCCAGGCTCTGGACGCCCTTAAAAAGACGTTCACACGCCGTGTCGGGCAGCGTTCCGGCATGAGCAATACCGACGTGGCCGACGAATTCGTGCGCACGGCCAACGCGGATTTTGTGCAAACATCGCCTGCCGCCGACCTGAATCTTTTTGAACAGTTACGCAAGGACGTTAAGGCCAAAACCATCAACGCCGTTGCGCGCAAGGTACTGGGCGGCAATAACCTCACGCTTGTTGTCGGGGCCGCAGTTCCCCCAGATCAGCAGGAGATCCTTCAGGCATGGAAGAGTGGCGCAGCGCGCGAACTTGCCCCTGTTGCCCGCCGCGAAAGTCCGGCATTTCCTTATCTGCCTATGCCCAAGGATGTGCCCGCCAAGGCTTTGCCCTCAATGGAAAGCCGTGTGTTGTCACTGCCAGACGAACAGGAAGTGCGCTTGTATCAGGCGCAACTGCGGGACGGAACGGAAGTTTATGTGCTGCCCCTGCCTTTTGAATCTGGCAAGGCTGCTGTGCAGGTTCTGTATGGAGCAGGCTACGCGGCCCAGCCTGATGCCGAAATTGCCCTGGCGCAGACAGCTGCGGCAGTGCTGGCTGAAGGCGGAATCGGCAAAATTTCACGCCTGGATGCGCAAAAGGTTATGGAAACCATTGGCGGCACAGTGAAGGAAAACTTTGGCGCGCAAGGCGCGTCCATAAACGTTGACGGCGACTCGCGCCGCCTGGAATTGCTTGTTCAGGCAGCCTGGACCCAGTTTGCCGATCCGCAACTGGACGCGGCGGCATTGCAGAAGGCGCGGCGCAAGCTTGAGGCGCAGGTGCGCAAAAAGCGTGAAACCGTGGCCGAGGTAGCCAAAACTGATGGTCAGGCATTTTTTTACGGCGGTGCGCGGCGCTATCGCTCGCTTGAGCCTGAAGAAACCGCGGGGTTCAACCTTGCAGAGGTGCGCGACTTTGTGGCCAATGCCCGTAAGGAAGGCCCCCTCCGCGTCGTCATCAGCGGCGATGTAAATCCGCCGCAGGCTCTTGCCCTGGCAGCGCGCTATTTTGGCGGCCAGAATTCTGTGCAGCCGCCCCGCACCAACGCTCCGGCGGCCCTGGCCTTCCCTGCTGGCGGCAAGGCGTTGGTCAAGGTGCCGGACACTGTGGATCAGGTGGTACTGCGCAAGGCATGGCGCTTGGATTTTCCTGCCGATGGCGACCGCGCCGTGCTGGCCGCCCGCCAACTGGCCGCCGCCACCCTGCGCGACAAACTGCGCCGTGACCTGCGGGAGCGCATGGGAGCCAGCTATAGCCCCTCGGCTTTCTACCGCAACATGCCTGCCGAAAACGGCTATGCGCTGTTGCAAATAGAGGTGGGTACCGACAACGCGCAGTCTGGAGACGTGGCCGCGTACCTTGAACAACTCACGCCCTGGGACATTGGCGCAACCGAGCTGGATCGCCTGAGGGCCCCGCTGCTCACGCGCTGGAAAAGCGGCCGCGCAAGCTCCCAGTACTGGCAGCGTACACTGACCGCCGAACTGGATATGGGGCTGCCCTTTCTTCAGTGGGCCAACACCAACGGCGAAGAACTGGCCAAAGTAACGCCGGAGCAAGCCACTGCCGCCCTGCGGGAAATGCTTCAAGCTCCTGCCGCCTCATGGACCGTGATATCCACCCAGCCGGGTGGCGGGGAAGCCGCGGCTCCCGGGGAGAGCTTTTGATGGAAGAGATGGTTTGCTGCCGTGCCCTGCGACACAGCTATCACGGCACAGAAGTGCTGCACGGCATTGATTTCAGTGTTCGGCGCGGCGAGGTTGTGGGCCTGCTGGGTAAAAACGGCGCGGGAAAAAGCACCAGCATCAACATATTGATGGGATTCATGCAGCCGGATTCCGGCCTGTGTTCCGTCATGGGGCACCCAAGCCACTCCATTCCCCCGCAGGTGCGCGCGCGGATTGGCCTGCTGCACGAAGGTTTTACACAATACAACTTCATGACCATTGCCGAAATAGAACGGTTTTACGCCGCGTTCTACCCGCAATGGGACAGCACGGTTTACTATGACTTGGTAAACCGTATGGGCGTGCCCGCCAACAGGCGCATCACACGTCTTTCCTGCGGGCAACGCTCGCAGGTTACATTGGGGCTCATCTTTGCCCAGCAGGCAGAGCTTATGATCCTCGACGACTATTCTCTGGGGCTGGACGTGGGCTACCGGCGGCTGTTCCTGGAGTTTCTGCAAGATCATGTGCGCCGCCGCGGAACAACCGTACTGCTGACATCGCACGTTGTGCAAGAGCTGGAAAACCTGCTGGATTCTCTGGTTATCATCCATAAAGGCGCAGTGCTGGCCAACGAACGCTATGACGACTTCATGCATTCGTTTTTCTGCTACCGTGTGCCTCTTTCACAGGCTGGCGAGGCTCTGCGGGACAATGACGGCCCCCTGCTGCGCGTGGAACGGGGCGTGGATCACCTTATGCTATACAGCCGCGCCATGCCTGAAGAAATGCGCTTTTTTCTTGAAAGCCGCGGCGTGAACAACCTGGATGGCCCGCCCGCGCCAGTGCCCATGTCCTTTGAAGACGCCTTTGTAGGCCTGACCGGCAGATATTGAACGAGGAAGCGGAAGTACTATGATAAAGGCACTGTTTTTTAAGGAGTGGCTCAAGCTCCGCTATTTTCTGTGGGTTCCCTTCATGTTTGCGGGAGCAGCCCTGGCCGACTATTGCCTTACGCTCAAGGGCGTGCTGGCGATGCACGGGGCCATAGATACGTGGAACGGTATTATCGCCAAGGACACCATATATTTCAACTCACTTCAGTGGGCATTTGTTTTGGGCGGCGTATGGCTTGCTTCAGTGCAGCTGATACCGGAGAGCACAAACAAGCGCCTGCGCCTGCTGTTCCATTTACCTGTGTCGTCCTGTCTTTCGCTGGGCGTGCAGATCGTCACCGGGCTGGGGGTCATGCTGGCCCTGTTTTGCGTCGCCTCGCTGGCTTTCATTCTGGCGGGCAGGTATTTTGGCTTTCCTCCCGAGATGCTCATGCCGATGTTCCGCACCATCCTGCCCTGGGGTTTGGCTGGCGCTGTAAGCTGGTGCGCCACGGCAGCGGCCATTGCTGATCCGTCTTTCAGGCGCAAGATAGTCATTGCCCTGACGGGGTTTGGCTATATTACCATGCTCAGCAATGGCCGGGGCTTTGCCCCAATGGATTCCAGCCTGTGGCTCTACATACTGGCATGCCTGCCCTGGCCCCTGGCTCTCGGAGCCGCGGCCCTGCGCGTTAAGGAGGGCGAATGATGCGTATCTACTGGTTGCGTCTTGCGCCTGTGTTTATGGGAATTTTCGTGCTGGCCTGGTTTGTGCCGCAAACCTATCTGCGCTCAATGCGCGCCGACTATTATCAGGTCAGCGGCATGTACAGCCCGGTATTTAAAGAGTTTGTTCTCTGGGAAACCGGATCGTCTCTTTTCATCTTCAAACGTGAGGACGGAACCCGCCTGAGCCTGCGCGAGGGCCGTATGGCCACCCCCTTTTCATTTCCCAAAGATATTGAAAAATGGGGCGGCTTTCCGATGGAAGTAGACGGGCAAACCATCACCTATGCTGACGCGCAGGAAAACTCCTGGGCCCGAGTGAACCCTCGCGCCGTAATGTTGCCCATGTCGCGTGTGCAGGTGTTGATGGAGTCGGCCCCTGAAACCTCTTCTTACAAGCTGCCGCCAGATATCATGCTGGTAGACGACAATGCCCTGCGCTTTGTTGATTGCGCCACAGGCAAGGAAAACACCGCAAAGGGCAAGGTCTTCACTGCCGCCCTGAATGGTGCAGGCGTGCACTTTCCTCTACAGGCCGCGGCAAGCAATCCCGACCCCTATAAAGGGCATGATGAAGGCATGTTTTTTGTGGATGCCAGCGGTTCGCTGTTTCAGCTGCTTATGGTCAAGGGGCAGCCTCTCTGCCGCAATACTGGCCATAAAGTTTCCGGCAAGCCCCTGTTTATTGACGTCAAAGAAAAGAGAAACAGCGATTTTCTTGGCGTTATAGCCACAGACAACGGGCTGTTTCTTAACCTTCGAAACACTGAACCCTTGCGCCTGCCAGTCAGCTATGAACCAGACACACAATCTGTATCCCTGTGGATAACCCCGCTGGACGCCACCATAACCGTCAAGGGACTGGGTCCGAAAAACCAGCGTCAGGCGTTTATGGTTGCCACTGACAACAAGTTTCGCGTCCTGCGCAACCTTGATCTCAACACGCCTCCTGCCGTCCTAGACAGGCAGCAGAACCTGCAACGCGGGCTTTCCCTGCTGACACCTTTTTCCATTGTGCAGTTTGAGCCGCACATTCCAGGCACGGTTTTGCATGTACGGCCTGCGCAGTACCCTCTGTTGGCTCTGGCTGGCTGCGTGTTGAGCAGCATTGTGCTTCTGGCTGTGAGGCGGCGGGCACGGGCAACACACGGTGCCGTTTCCTTGCTGCGCTGGACCTGGCCAGAATTGGTCATCACGCTGGCGCTTGGCCTGCCGGCTCTGCTGATGCTTCTTCTCATGGGGCCGCTGACGCGCCCGTCACCTCCATGCTGTTCTGTTGAATAGAAAATCAAGGCGACGCGGATCACGCGTACGGATGGATCGCCGCGCAGCTCTGCCGCGCAGGCGAATGGGGCCATTCGTTTAATTAATGTCAAAGGAAGAAAGGGGTTGTCTGGATGAAAAAGAAATTGCATTTTCTTTCTATAAAAAGGGGGCTTTTCTTTTGCCTTTCCCTGAGTTTGTCACTGACGGCAATGCCCTATGGCGGCATGCCGCTGGCGGCAGAAATGGACGCAGCCACCAACGCTGCCATTGAAGAGGCTCTGGGCGCCGGGAGTGCAGATACTGGCGGAGCCACTGAAAAGGAAAAAGCAGAGCACAAAAAAGCGTCGGGCACTGACACGGCCAACAAGGTACATTTGGTCGAAGGCGTTGAGGTGCGTGGAGTAACGGAACAACCCGGTGAAATCGTCATCAACCAGAACACCATTGAAATGACGCCTACAGGCACCAATACAGTCACTGACCTGCTGCGTGGCCAGTCCAGCGTGCAATTTGATGCAACTTCCCGCAGCGGCATGCTTGGCGGCGAAATAACGCCGCCAAAAATTTCCATACGCGGCGCCAAACACAACGAAAACAATTTCATGATCAACGGCATGAGCAACAACAGCCGCATCAATCCCGGTGGATACGACAACGTCGACAACGGCGGCATCCCCAGCGGCGATTCACAAGCTCTTATTATTGATCCGGATATCCTTAAAGAAGTTAAGGTATACACAGAAAACGTGCCTGCCAAGTATGGCAGCTTTCTTGGCGGCGTTATTGACGCCAAACTTCGCGATGCCGCCACCGACGCGTGGCACGGCATGGCTTCTTTTCGCTATACCAGCAGCGACTGGACCAATTTTCACTATACCGATGCGGATAAAAAACTAACAGAAGGCCCGGCCCGCGCCGGCGGCAACTATCAGCCAGAGTTTTACAAATACAACAGTTCATTTCGCCTTGAAGGGCCTCTGTGGGAAGACGGGCTGGGGCTTATGCTGACCTACACCAACATGACCTCCATCATTCCCCTGACGCTTATTCCCAATGACGCTTCCGTCACAGAGCGCCGGGTGAACCAGAACTTTATGGCCAAGATAAACACCCCCAAGAGCAGCCCGTTGTTCCTCAGCCTGGCTGCCATCTATGCGCCATACAAATCCACCAGATACAGCGAAAAATACTTTGACGGTGGAAAGTTCAGCGTGGATGGCGGCGGCATCAATTTGATAATCAACAGCTACTACGACACGCCCATCGGCCGCTGGGGCAATGATATTTCCTACAGCAAATCAGATCTTTCCCGCCTCAATGATAAAGACAAGCTCTATAACTGGGGAAACTTCGGGTCCATGAGCGACAAGACCTTTAATGGCAAGATGGCCACTGAAGGCGGCATGGGCAACTATAAACAGCGTCAGACAGAGCTGAGCTGGAAAAGCGATCTGGATTTGAAGGCCTATGGGCCTGAACTGTTTTCCAACCAGGTTTCACTGGGCTTTGAACTGAAAAGAAGCATGTTTGAGGCAAACAGGGGCGGTTATACGTCATTCCTTGCTGGCACAAAGAATACAAGTGCTGTTGGCCCGCGTGAAGACGGCATCATTACCGGAGAGCAGTTTGCCAAAACCAAGATGGAATACGATGCCCGTGACCGCTATGTAAACATATTCTCCCCATCATTTTATTTGCAGGATTCCATTGAAATAGAAAGGCTCACACTTCGTCCAGGCGTTCGGGTTTCTAGCGACTCACTGACCAACAATACTGATATTGCCCCCCGCTTTTTTGCCAACCTGGATATTCTTGACGACGACCGCTTCAACATCTTCGGCGGTTTCAACCGTTATTATGGAACGCAAGTAGTACAGAAAGCCTTGATGGCGCCGACAAGCAATACTTCATACAGCCGAACTTCATACAATAAACCCTGGGTCGCCTTGAAGTCCACCACGCCCAATTTTTCAAATCTTGGCGATCTCAAAACCCCCCATACAGACGAATACTCTGTGGGTGCCTCCGCTGAAGTCTGGAACACCCTTTTTAAAGCCGTTTTTGTCAAACGCGATTACCGGGATCAGATAAAAGTCGTGCCCATAGGAACCACAGGCAGCTCCGAATACTCCAACCGGGGCAAGACCGATTATAAGGGCATTACCCTTTCCGCAGAACGCACCTTTGATTTCGGCGATTGGGGCAGACATGTGGGCGAATTTTCCGCCACATGGTCCAAAACCAAGGGCAATTTCACAGATTGGACCAACAAGACCTATGACGAGGTCGACAACATCATAAAATATGATCCTGACTACGTTCTTTATAACGGCACCGTCACCAGCGCCTCAAGCTTGCCAGCCAATAACTTCAATTCTCCCTGGGTAATAACCTACACGCAGAATTCGTACTTCTGGGAAGACCGCGTTCGCTTTATGGGCGTATTGCGTTGGGAACAGGGCGGCAAGCGCATCTTTAACGATGTGGGCAATAAAAACACACAATTAGGCCCATCCGGCATGTACCTCAATGCTTACAGAGAGGGGTATCAAGAAGATATGCTCAATGTTGACGCCAAGTTGAGCTTCGACGCCATAAAATACAATAACCACACCCTTACCCTTGAACTGGAAGCCCTGAACCTGATGGACAGAAAGAACCTTTCCAACATCGGCACTACGGAAACAACGCAGGGCTCCTACTCATTGGGCCGCCAGTTCTACGCTGGCATAAAGTACACATTCTAGTTTTTTTGTGGGGGAACAAGCGGCATGCTCAGGCAAATAACATCATGCGATTCTGGTTCGCGCCTATCTCTTGGGGGCCATCCGCTGAAGATAAGGCTGACTGCAATGCTCGCCTGGCTATTGGTAAGCCTGCTTGCTGCCGCTCTTCCCCCATACGCCCAGGCTGTCCCAAAGCCCGTGCTGGGTCTTTGGGATGAGGCTTCAGAAAATGGAACTGACGGCCCCTTCGCTCATGTAAATCAAGATGCGCCCAAGGGCGGCAAGCTCCGCCTTAGCGCCATTGGCAGCTTTGACAGTTTTAATCCTTTCAGCCCACGAGGGGTCAGCGCTTCCCAGATGGCCAATACCTATGAAACTCTGGGAACAGAGCAGCGCGGCACACAGGAGTTCGTCATGCGCGGGCTGCTGGCAGAAAGCTTTGACCTTGCGCCCGACCGCAGGTCCCTGCGGGTGAAATTGCGCCCACAGGCGCGGTTTGCCGACGGCATGCCCGTGACGGCCAAGGACGTGCTGTTCACCTTTAACGCGCTCATCAAGGATGCTTCCCCCATATACCGCGCATACTATGATCAGGTAGAGAGCGTTGAAGCACTTGGTGAACACGAGGTGCTGTTCCGCTTTGCCTCCGGCACCAGCAGGGAATTGCCCCTTATCGTCTGTCAGATGGCCGTGCTGCCCTCTCACTGGTGGCAAGGCCGCAACCTGGGCGATCCGCAAACCGAGGCCGTGCCCGGCAGCGGCCCCTACCGCCTTGCCAGCAGCACGATGGGATCGCGCCTTGTTTATGAGCGCCGCAAAGACTGGTGGGGAGCAGACCTGGACGTCAACCGTGGCCGCTATAACTTTGACTCCATTCAGGTGGACTATTACCGCGATGCCGCCATCGCACGCGAGGCCTTCTTTGCAGGAGAAGTGGATTATTACAGCGAAAACAACATCAAGGACTGGACAAACGCCTACAATGTGCCCGCAGTGCGCGACGGGCGCATCACGCGGCTGACTCAGGAATACATACGTCCTATGGGTATGGGCGGCATTTTCATGAACGTGCGCCGTCCCGCTTTGGCCGACCTGCGCGTTCGCCGTGCCCTGAGCCTGTTGTTTGACTTCGACTGGATGAACAGCGCCTTTTTTTACAATTCGCATACTCGCTTCAACAGCTTCTTTACCAACTCCCCTTTTGCCGCCGAATCGCTGCCCTCAGCAGAAGAACTGAAGCTGATGGAACGCTGGCGCGACAAGCTTGACCCCGCAGTCTTCGGGCCGCTGCCCGAACAACCCGCAGGCGGTAAGGCTACCGTGCGCGACAGGCTGCGCGCTGCGCTGGAACTTTTTGAACAGGCCGGATGGCGTGTGCAGGACGGGGCAATGGTAAACGAACAGGGGCAACCTATGGTCCTGACCATTCTGACCAACTCCCCTTCATTGCAGCGCGTTTATATTCCCTTTCGCAACAGTCTCAAAAGGCTGGGTATCACACTGAACGTGCGCCTTGTGGACCAAACCCAGTATGTGAGCCGTATGCGCGCTTTCGACTTTGACCTGATACACAGCACGGTGCGCCAGTCCTCCAACCCCGGCAATGAGCAACGTAACTACTGGTCTTCAACTGCGGCTAAAACCCGGGGCTCACGCAATTATGCTGGCATTCAGGATCCTGTGCTGGACGAATTGGTGGAAGAACTGGTGGCGGCCCCCGCAAAGCAGGATCTCTATGCGCGCGCAGCCCTGCTGGACAGGCTGCTGCAACATGGCTGCTACGTCATCCCAGCCTGGTATAGCCGCGACATGCGGATATCGTGGTGGAAAGACCGCATCACCCCGCCTCCCGGCATGGCCTCGGTAGGAGTGGATATTATGTCCTGGCATACAACGCCTCCGGCTGTGCCCTCGGGGCCTGACGCCGCACCTGCGGCCAGGGGAGAACGCTGATGCTGCGCTATACCCTGCGACGCCTTTTGCTTGTGCTGCCCACCCTGCTGGGTATTTTGACCATCAATTTTTTTATGGTGCAAACCGCGCCCGGCGGCCCGGTGGAACAGTTCATCGCCACGCTGGAGGGCAGCGGCAGCGCATTTATGGAACGCGTTGGCACCGCCGGGCCTGATGTGGCGGCATCAGCCATGCAGTTCGAGGGAGAGGGACTGTACTCCGGCGCGCGTGGCCTCAATCCCAAAACCCTTGAGGCCGTGCGCAAGCTCTATGGTTTCGACAAGCCCATTCTTACCCGCTATGTGGACATGCTGCGCGATTTTCTCTGCTTTGATTTCGGCAAAAGCCTGTTCAAGGCTGACCGGGTTTCTGACCTGCTTATCAACTCATTGCCAGTATCCATCAGCATCGGCGTGTGGAGCACCCTGCTGATCTATATGGTGTCCATTCCGCTGGGCATTGCGCGCGCCGTGCGCAGGGGCAGCACCTTTGACTTTGCCACCGGGGCTGTGCTGGTGACGGCCAGCGCCATACCGGGATTTCTTTTCGCGGTGCTGCTTATCGTGCTGTTCGCTGGCGGGTCATACTGGCAGATATTCCCTCTGCGGGGGCTGCACTCGCTGGGGTACGAAAGCATGCCCTTCTGGCAGCAGGCGCTCGACTACATGCACCACATGGTGCTGCCCGTGATATCTATGACCATTGGCGGGTTCGCCGCGCTGACCATGCTTACACGCAATTCCTTTCTGGACGAACTGAGCAAGCAATATGTGGAAACGGCACGCTCCAAGGGCTTGAGCGAACGCTCCGTGCTGTATGGGCATGTGTTCCGCAATGCCATGCTCATTGTCATTGCCGGATTGCCGGGAACGTTTGTGCGCATGTTCTTCGCCGGGTCCCTGCTCATCGAGACCATATTTTCTCTTAACGGCCTTGGGCTACTCGGCTTTGAAGCTGCCATGCAAAGGGATTATCCCGTCATGTTCGCCACGCTGTATATCTTCACCCTTATTGGTCTGGTTACATCCATCATCGGAGACCTGACCATGACAAAGGTTGATCCCCGCATCGACTTTGCCGGAAGGAGCAAGGCATGAATCCCGTTACGCGCCGTCGATGGCAAACCTTCAAGGGCAACCGCCGTGCCTTCTGTTTTTTCTGCCTTTTCAGCCTGTGCTTTTCACTCAGCTTGTGCGCGGAATTTCTGGCCAACGACAAGCCGTTGGTGGTGAGTTACCAGCACAAGCTGTATTTTCCTATTTTTCAAAATCTGGACGAGCGCACTCTCGGGGGCGACTTGCCCATCCCTGCCGACTACAGCGACCCTGTTATTACCTCGGCCATAGCAAAACACGGATGGGCAGTCTGGCCGCCCATTCGCTATTCCTTCAGCACCATCTCGCAGCGTGAAGGAGTCACCTTTCCCGCGCCGCCCAGCGCTGAAAACTGGCTAGGCACAGATGACCAGGGGCGCGACATACTGGCGCGGCTTTTGTACGGATTTCGTCTTTCCGTTTTGTTTGGCCTGTGCCTTTCTTTTTTCGGCTGCGTCGTGGGCATGCTCGCCGGGGTTGTGCAGGGCTACTATGGCGGACTGGCCGACCTGCTGTTTCAGCGCTTTATGGAGATATGGTCCGGCATTCCGGTGCTC
This sequence comes from Pseudomonadota bacterium, assembly GCA_023386035.1. Taxonomy (GTDB): domain Bacteria; phylum Desulfobacterota; class Desulfovibrionia; order Desulfovibrionales; family Desulfovibrionaceae; genus Desulfovibrio. The sequence continues at coordinate 23,841 of JAEWKM010000045.1, read as the reverse complement.
TATCTCATCATCATCATTTCCAGCGTCATAACTATGGGCTTTTGGGCGCTGCTGGCCCTGATGCTGGCTTTCAGCTGGATGCGCGTTGTGGGCGTGGTGCGTGCGGAAAGCCTGCGTGCCCGTAATATGGAATATGTGCGGGCCGCCCGCGCACTGGGCGTGCCCGACAGGGGCATCATGCTGCGTCATGTGTTGCCCAACGCCGTGGTTGCGCTCATTTCCATACTGCCCTTCTTGGTGAACTCTTCCATTGTGACCCTGACTTCACTGGACTTTCTGGGGTTCGGTCTGCCGCCGGAGTATCCCTCGCTTGGTGAACTGGTGGTGCAGGGCAAAAACAACCTCTTTGCGCCCTGGATAGGCTTTTCAGCCTTTTTCACTCTGGCGGGGATGCTGACCAGTCTCGTCTTCATCGGCGAAGGCCTGCGCGACGCCTTTGATCCACGAGTTTTCCTCAGCAACAGCGGCCAGTGGGAGGAACGGACATGAAACTTCTGGATGTTCAGAACCTGCATGTGGCCTTTGCCTGCGCGGACAAGCGTGCGGAGTCTTCCGCCACACCCGAAAACCAGTGCGTGGTGCGCGATGTTTCTTTCAGCGTCGACAAGGGGCAGTGCGTGGCCCTGGTGGGAGAAAGCGGCGCGGGCAAAACGCTTACCTCGCGTTCCATAGTGCGCCTGCTGCCGCGCGGGGCATTTATACAGGGCGGCCAGATACTCTTTAACGGCACGGATATCGCCACCCTGCCGGAAAAGGCCATTGTCGCCTTGCGCGGTCAAAAAATAGGCATGGTTTTTCAGGACCCGCTGGCCGCCCTGAATCCCTTGCACCGGGTGGGCGACCAGGTGGCCGAATGCCTACGTGCCCACAAGGGGTTAACGGAAGCACAGCTGCAATCCCGTGTGCTGGATCTGTTTGATCTGGTGCGCCTGGACCGCCCCAAGGAGCGTTATAAAGCTTACCCCCACGAACTGTCCGGGGGGCAACGCCAGCGCATTATGCTGGCGCTGGCTGCCGCCAACGATCCCGATCTGCTCATTGCCGACGAACCCACTACGGCGCTGGACGCAACGGTACAGCAGGCCATTTTGCGGCTGCTGGAAGACCTGCGCAAAGAACTCGGCATGAGCCTGCTGCTCATCAGCCACGACCTCGGCATGGTGCGGCGCTTTGCCGATACCGTGCATGTTATGCGGCACGGCAGGATTATCGAGTCCTCGTCCACCCTGTTCACCAATCCGCAGCACGAGTACACGCGCTCCCTGCTCCGGGCCGGAAACGACGACTGGGCGCGCCCTGTTTTGTCTGATCAGGCAGAACCTGTAATGACGGTCAAGGACCTGCGCGTGAACTTTCCTCGGGCCAAAACACGTCTTTTTCAGCGTGCGCCGGAACCCTTCACGGCCCTTGATGGCATAGATTTCACCCTGTGGCCGGGCGAATGCCTGGGGGTGGTGGGCGAAAGCGGATCGGGCAAGTCCACTCTGGCTCTGGCTGTGTTGCGGCTTATAGCCAGCAGTGGCCATATCAACTTTATGGGCCGCGACATCCAGAGCCTGAACCATGCGGAAATGGCCCCCCTGCGCAGCAACATCCAGATTGTGCTGCAAAATCCCTTTCTCTCGCTCAATCCGCGTATGTGCGTTCAAGACCTTGTTGAAGAAGGCCTGCGGGTGCATGCCCTTCCGGCAGACCAACGCGAAGGGCGCGTGCGCGAAGCTTTGGTCGATGTGGGCCTTTCGCCCGCCTATGCAGGACGCTTTCCGCACGAACTTTCTGGCGGTGAGCGGCAGCGGGTAGCCATTGCGCGCGCTCTGGCCCTGCGCCCCGAAGTGCTGCTGCTTGATGAGCCCACTTCATCTCTGGACAGGGCGCTGCAATTTCAGATCATTGAACTGCTGCGAGACCTTCAGACCCGCTACGGCATGGCTTTCATATACATCAGCCACGACCTTGCCCTGGTGAAAGGGTTCTGTCAGCGCGTGCTCGTGCTGGATAAGGGAAAATGCGTGGAACAGGGAGCCGTACGCGAAGTCTTTGCCACGCCGCGCTCCAGACAGCTGTGCGACCTGCTTGATGCGGCCATGCCGGGAGAGTTTGACCAGCGGCATACGGCAAAAGAGCAAGATAAAAATACTGCCGGAAAACATGCGGCCTCCCCACGGCGCAGGCGGATGACCGCGCATGCCCGGCATATTTTATCAAAACGACCCAAAGCCCATAAAAAAAACCTTTTGTTTTCCGTGGGCATGCACGCCTGTCTGCTGGGAGCTCTTTGGGGCATCCCAATGCAGGCATCAGGTGGCGGAGAATCATCCATGCAGGTTTCGCTGGTGGGGATGGATATGGGCACTGCTATGGCAGGCAAATGCAGGATGTCCAACACCAACGGCACTGACCCCGACGCCACTGCAACCAAAGAAAACAAAGCGCCCCTGCAGGAACAGAAGAAACCAGAAAAAGAAGAAGCCCAGATTAAGGAAAAGGTCGAAAAACCTGATCTGGTGCTTAAAGAAAAAAACAAGCCCAAAAAACAGAAGGAAGAACAAATACCAAAAGACAGGCAGAAGAAAAACAAACCCGCCGAGGATCAGCCCTCACGGGCTGCCCCGCAATCTCAAGGCAGTGAGTCGCAGCAAAGCAATGAGGCGGAATCGGCGGGAACAGCAGCCCAAGCTCAAGGCAGCGGCAGAAACGACGGTGGGCAAGGCGGCGGCAGCGGAGGCGGGCTGGGTATGGAGCGGGGCCGGGGGCAGGGAAAGGGCTCGGTATACGGCATCAACGATTGGGACGTGCCCCCGGCTGTCATACAACGCGTGAAACCCAATTATCCCGACAGCGCAAAACAGGCCCGCAAAGAGGCGGTAGTCACGGTGCGAGCTGTTATTGACCCGTCGGGCCGCGTACTGCGCGCCATCGTTCTTTCAAAAGGTGAAAGCCACCTCTTTGCAGAAGAAACCCTGGCCGCTGTCAAACGCTGGCGTTTCGCCCCCGGCAAGGCAGGCGGCAAACCTGTCATGTGCGTTGTGGAGATTCCCGTTGTGTTCAAGCTGGACCGCTAATCTGATGGTAGAACACTGCTTGTTTGCAGTCGTCTGACCTGACGGCGCTCGACAATGTAACGCAACAGCGATGCGCTAATTTATCCAGAATGCTGCGCTAGTGTTGCAGCGCAAAACGATTCCGCTTTTCGCAGTCATATTTTACCAGCTTTTGACAAGCTGGATATGATTTTCTTGAGGGCAAGGTTCGCCATTACTCCAATAATGGCGCACCGATCATACTTTGCAGCCAGTTTACGAAACCGACAATACGAGGGCGGTGTACATCTTCACGGCGCAAGGCGATGTGATAGCTTTGCGTGGCCAACAGTTCCTCCTTGAATGGAGCCACCAGCCTTCCGCCCGCCAATGCAGCGCTTACCAGCTGCTTCCGGCCCAGGGATACGCCCAAGCCGTTTTCCGCAGCCATAGCCGCCAGTTCCGACCTGTCAAAGCTGTAGCCGCTCTGAACATTCAGCCCCTCAACACCGCAATGCTCGGCCCAACGCTGCCATTCATCATAGTATTGGCTGTTGGGCCAGGGTGTGTTGTCGTGCAGCAACAGACAGTGTTTGAGACCGTCCTTGCCTTTCTCAGACAACTGCATTGTCCGGGCATACTCCGGTGAGCACACTGGCAACACAAATTCCTGCATCAAAGGAATGACGTGCAAGCGCGAATCAGACGCGTCTCCATAAAAAATGGCGATGTCCACTGAATCAGCCTCAAAATCCACCAGATCATTACGGCAACGCAAATGCACCTCTACACCGGGGTGCTGCGCTCTGAAGTCATAAAGCCTGGGCACAAGCCACGTTCCGGCAAGAGACGGAGGGCAATGCACCATAAGCGTGCCCGTTAGGCCCAAATGCCGTATCCTCCTAATTTCATTCTCCAGATCCCATACAGGTCTTTGTAAAATATCGTAGAGGCGCTCGCCCTCGCCGGTGAGCATGAGCTTGCGTGGAAATCTGTGAAATAACGGAAAGCCAAGCCCGTCTTCAAGCTGGCGAATGCGGTGACTTACAGCGCCCTGCGTGACGCACAGATCTGCCGCAGCCTTGGTAAAACTCAGGTGCCGCGCTGCTGACAAAAAAAGGGGACGGCTGGCATGACGTTGAGCAGAACAGACATATCCATGAATTAGTTCTCCTAATGCCAGTGTGAAAGATTTTCGTTTGTCGCTGTTACCGGGATGGGCCATGCTGCTTAAACGAACAGAATAGTCAGCCTTATGCAGCATATTTAAAACCGTTCTGGAGCAGGTGCCCATGAGCACGCATAATACATTAGAAAAATTAGTACAAGAATATCCCATAGTACGACAGATGGCAGCAGGTGAGCCTGTGTGCTGGCCCAACCCTCACCTGCGTCCCTTTGCCGAGGCCGCACTGGATAACCCCTTTGCTTTGGAAGACGCGCTGGATGCCCTGGCCCGTCTTGAAAGGTTCGCCCCATATCTTGCCCAGGTTTTTCCTGAAACCGCTGAACAGGGCGGCATTATTGAATCACCAGTACAGGAAGCCCCTGCCATGAAGGCACGCCTGGAAGAATTGTGGAATCTTCCCGTGGAGGGGCGGCTTTTTCTCAAGCTGGACAGTCAGCTGCCAGTATCCGGTTCCATCAAGGCTCGTGGCGGATTCTACGAAGTGCTGGCGCTGGCGGAACGCCTTGCCCTGAAAAATGGCATCCTCAAACCCGGCGACTGCTACAGCAAACTTGCCTCGCCCACTGCCAAAGAAACCTTTGGCAAATACTCCCTCGCAGTAGGTTCCACGGGCAACCTCGGGCTTTCTGTGGGCCTTATGGGCGCAAAACTGGGCTTTAAAACCACCGTGCACATGTCGGGCGACGCCCGCCAATGGAAGAAGGACCTGCTGCGCCAACGCGGCGTAACCGTGGTGGAATACCCCGAGGATTACAGCAAGGCTGTGGCGGCAGGGCGCGCCTTGGCGGCTTCTGACCCGTACTGCCATTTTGTGGATGACGAAAGTTCGCGCGATCTCTTCCTGGGCTATACGGTGGCTGGCCTGCGCTTGAAACGGCAACTCAGGGATGCGGGCATCTGCCCCAGCGCGGAGCACCCGCTTTGCGTATATCTGCCCTGCGGTGTTGGCGGCGGCCCCGGTGGAGTTACTTTCGGCCTCAAGCTGGCTTTCGGGGATGCGGTGTCCTGCTACTTTGCAGAACCAACCCAGGCTCCGGCCGTCATTCTTGGCCTCATCACCGGGCGCGACGACGCCATTTCCGGGCAAGACCTGGGGCTGCCCGGAAAAACCGCCGCCGACGGCCTTGCAGTTTCGCGCCCTTCAGCCCTGGTATGCCGCGCTATGCGTTCTATAGTGAGCGGGCTTTATACCATGCGGGATGAAACCCTCTATCTTCTTTTGCACCATCTGTTTCAGACTGAGGGCATCTTCCTTGAACCTTCAGCCCTGGCCGGGTTCCCCGGCGTGCGCCACCTTGCGAAAGGCAGTTTCGGCCCCTGCCCCAACGCGGCGCAAAGCACGCACCTGATCTGGTGCACTGGCGGCAGCCTTGTGCCCGAGCAGGAACGGCAAGCATATCTGACTATGGGAGAAAAATGCGCGGCCGAGGCAGCGCCATACTAAATCTCATCCATGTTTTTTTCACGCCAACGTGGAGGTGCGTATGCTGGATATACTGATAAAAAACGCCCACATTCTTGATGGAACGGGCAACCCCTGGCAACCCGGCGATGTGGCGGTAAAAGACGGCCGCATTGCAGGTATGGGGCGTGTGAAAGGCGAGGCGGCCCAAACCATCGACGCCGCAGGCCTGTACTGCACGCCGGGCTTTATTGATCCTCATGGGCATGACGAAGGCTATGCCCTCACCGATGAAGAAACCCACGCCAAGCTTTCTCAGGGCGTAACCACTGACGTTTCCGGCAACTGTGGGCTGAGCCTGGCTCCGGTTTCTCCTAGCCATGCAGACGAACTGTCTGCCGCAATGGCGCTGCTGTCCCCACCCAAGAATCTCAGGGATTTTCTGACATTTGATGATTTTCTGCGTGCGATGGAAGCACGGCCGCACGCCATCAATCTGGCCTATCAGGTCGGCCACGGAGCCTTGCGCATTGCCGTTACCGGCATGGAAAACCGTCCGGCCACGGCTAAAGAGCTGGACGCTATGTGCGGTATGCTGCGTGAAGCTCTGCAAAGCGGGGCCGTGGGCATGTCTGTTGGAATGCTCTACCCTCCGGGAAATATCGCCACGCAGGATGAGCTTGTGGCACTGTGCCGCATCCTGCGCGACTACGACCGCATCATGACCATTCATATCCGCGACGAGGCAGACCGTGTTGTGGAATCAGTGGAAGAAGCCATTGAACTGGCGCGGCTTTCCGGCTGTTTTGTAAACATCTCGCACCACAAGGCTTTGGGCCTCTCCAACTGGGGCAAGGTCAACACAACTCTCAAGCTTATTGAAGAAGCCAACGAGCAAGGCGTAGCTGTGGGCTTTGACCAATACCCTTACAACGCCAACTGCACCGGGCTTAATACCATTCTGCCGCCAAGCTACCTGCTGACCGATCAGGCCGAACTGGTCAACAACCTGCGCAAACAGGATTTTCGCGAGCAACTGCGCCATGCCATCATGAATCCCACAGAAATATGGGACAACTACGCCCGCAACGTGGGCATGGACAGAACCCTGGTCATCAAGGCCGACTCCACGCCTGAGGCTGTGGGTATTCGCGTGTCGGAATACGCAGCCACGCGCAACATGGACCCCCTGGATGCCGCCTTTCAGTTGCTGGCGGACAACAATCTGGATGTGGTGGCCGTGTACTTCAGCATAGGTGACGACGATATCGCCACGGTCATGCGCAATATCAACGGCATGTTCGGCTCCGACGGCATCTATGTACCCGGCGGCAAAAAAACGCACCCCCGCATTATGGGAACCATGCCCAGAGTGCTGGGGCATTACGTACGCGAAAAGGGCGTGCTGCGTCTTGAAGAAGCCGTGCGCAAAATGACTTCCCTGCCCGCCCGGCGCATGCGCCTTGCCCGCAAGGGTCTGCTTCTTGAAGGCTATGACGCTGACATTACCCTTTTTGACGCCGCCACAGTCACAGACACTGCCGACTTCATCAAAGACAGCTACGCCCCCAATCAGGGCATTCATCATGTCATCGTTAATGGCCGTATCGCCATGACGAACAACCAATATACAGGTGCAGCCTCCGGCAAGGTTTACAGGGCGCGCTAGCACACAACGGCAAACGCCTTGTCGCTTGGATGGCAAAAGGGTTTTCCGGCTTTTCCGGGGGCGGAAGAGCCGGAAAGCGCGGGGACTGGATTGAGGATGTGAAGGCAACGTCAACAGATAGTAAGTGAGGAGTGCTCCATGCCCAAGAAATGGAAATACCGCTATACAGTGCTGGTCATCATGTTCATGACCTACCTGCTCTGTTATATGGACCGTATGGTCATGGCTACGGCCATCCCCTTCATTGCGGATGAGTTTGGTCTGACTACCCTGGAAATGGGCGGCGTCATGAGCGCCTTCTTTTTCAGCTACGCCATTCTGCAAATTCCCGGCGGCATCCTGGCCGACCGCTTTGGCTCACGCCCTGTCATGGCCTTTGGCATAGCCTGGTGGTCCATTTTTACGGCGCTCACAGCCGTGGCCAAAAGCCTGAACCCTCTGATTCTTATTCGTGTGGCTTTCGGCCTTGGCGAAGGCGTATTCCCGCCAGCGGCATTTAAAACCATCGCGGCATGGTTTCCCAAAAAAGAAGTTGGCCGGGCCAACGGTTTCATGCTCACCACCAACTCGCTTGGCCCCGCTCTGGCTCCGTTGTTTGTGGCTGGTGTTGTGGCGGCCTGGGGTTGGCGCAGCGTTTTCTTGAGCCTGCTTTTTCCCGGCATTGTTATCGCCCTGTTGGTGTGGTTTTTCGTGCCCAACAGCCCGCAGCAAAGCAAGTATGTGACGCCAGAAGAGCTAGCCGACTATGAAGAAGACGAAGCGGCCGCGCCTGTCGTCACGCACAGGCGCGGTATTGGCGACGTGGTCAGAATGCCCATCGTGTGGTGGTGCTTCTTCACGCTGTTCTTCTACAATATCGCCTTCTGGGGTATTGCAAGCTGGTTACCCACATACCTGCTTAAGTCGCGTGGCTTCAGCCTTTCGCAAATGGGTGTTGGGGCTTCGTTGCCCTTCTTTATGGGGACCATCGGATTTTACATCAGTGGGCATGTTTCAGACAAATTCTTCCGTAATGCCCGGCAAATGCCTGTTGTCATCGGGGCCGTGCTCGGAGCCGTTTTTGTCTACCTTACAGCCATCGCGCCCTCGGGAGAGCTTGCCATCGCCGCGCAGATGGTGGGATTCTTCTTTATAACTATCGGGCTGTCAGCCATCTTCACCCTGCCTGTAGCCGTCATGCCCAAGGAAATGGTTGGTTCCGCAGCGGGAGTGGTCAATACGGCCGGGCAGATTGCAGGATTTCTGTCCCCGTTGCTGGTGGGTTACATTCTCTCGGTAACCGAGAACAACTATATCATCGTTTTTAATCTCTTTGTGGTTTGTCTTGCCATTGCCGCACTGTCTTCAACAAGAATCAGGAAAACAGCCGACCAATAACGGCACAAGAGCCACTGCAAATCCACCACGCGAAAACCCGGGCTACTCTGCCATTGCTCTCGTGACACAGTAAGCAAACCGGAAAACCAGCACCGTTTCCCAAGGAATGGTGCTGGTTTTAATTTTACGCTGAAGCGCAATATAGCTGTTTGGCATTGTGGTGGCATCAAGCGCCGGGCGGCTCTGGCCTGAACCTGCCCTTGCAGTCTCCATCTATTTTCACGATTGCGCGCTCACGCGAGTTCTTCTACCAGCCAGCGCCGCATGAATTTTTGCCCTGCCATTCGCGCGGCGTCGCCAAGGCGAACCGCGTCTGCCCGTATGGCGCGAGGATCATTCTTCGTCACGGCCAGTTCACAGCAATGCCCTATAAGCCATGTCTCCATAAGGCTGGCGTCCATTTCCGCATGAAACTGCAGGGCAAGCTGCCCGCGCCCACGGGAAAAAGCCTGATGTGGCGTCAGCCGCGTTGATGCCAGCAGCTCGCACCCGGTTGGTATGTCAAAGGTATCCCCGTGCCAGTGGAGTACGGGCGCGCCCGCAAGTTCCGCCAGGGGGCCCTTCAATCCCGCAGGCCCCACATCCACCCTGCCCCAGCCTATTTCCTTGCTTGGTCCGGCATACACCCGTGCGCCAAGGGCTGCGGCCATAAGCTGCGCCCCGAGGCAAATACCCAGCAATGGCCTGCCCGAAGCCAGCCGCTCCGCCACCATTGCCCTTTCTTCGAGCAAAAAGGGGTATATGTCTTCTTCGCCAACGCCAATGGGGCCGCCCAAAACCACGGCCAGATCCGCTTCATCCCACAGGCCGACTGGCAAAGGCGTAACTCCTGCCTGCACGTAGGTTACGTCATATCCGGCTTCTTTCAGAGGTTGCTCAAAAACGCCCAGATCTTCAAAAGCCACATGCCGCACGGCGACGCAGTGTTTCATAGTTCCCTCGCAGGCTGTAATTTACATCCTCCTTATCCACAAGAACAGCCCCCCGCGTCAAACCATTTTTGCCCAGTGAGCGTAGCGTGATCACGACCTTCCGGATGGTTTATTGTAAGCAGGGTGAGGCCAGACTCCAGAATTTCCTTTCTGGCCTCAAGCCCTGTCAGCAGCGCAAAGCTATCCAGCCAACGTGGCGGATGATCGCACCGTACCTGCAACTGAATAAATGGCTTTTTTTCAAAGAATACCAGGATAGCTTCCCGTGAGGTGAACAGGGGGTCAGCCTCCTTGGCCTCAACCATATCAAGAAAAAACCGCCCCGGAGCTATCTCACGCGGCGTGCTGGCTTCAGGGCGCGGCGAGGGCGCGGCAGGACTGCGCAAGGCATTCAGAACACTGCCGCGTACAGCTTCCAAAGCGAGCGCGTCAAACCTGTCCATAATGCAGATGTTGAAGCCCATCGCATCCAGCATGCCATAGAGAGCTCCATTATCGTCCGTGCCCACCAGTATGCAGCAGGCTCCAAGGGTTCGGACCAGATCGTCCAGTTTTTCGCGCAAAACCCCAAGGCTTTCCTGACCCGACAACGTAAAACCGATTTCGGTTTCCGGCTGCCACCCCTCCTCGCCCCTGGCGTACACTGACACAACACTGGCAGTGGGCGGAGCCGCTAGTTCCCCGGCCCCGTTCATGAATACCGCAATCCTGCCTCCGTCGAGCAAAGTGGTCATAAAGCCTCCTGCTTTTTGCCTGTAGATTCATGAGGCCAGTCGCTTTTTCGCCCTTGGCGGATACTGCTCCGGCCATACTACATTGTCTGGCAGACAGAATTGCAAAAACCGTGCGCTATCAAGCAAACTTCGGGAAAATTCGCTTTTGGCCTGACACACCAGCCATAAAAAAGCTTTTTCCACCCGCCGCCTGCCCTTCCTGTCAGCCATACACAGAAAATGTGTACCTTGGTGCACAAAAATTCCGTATTTCTGTTAGCGCCCGCCGGGTTACCTTTAAAAAAATTATTTATATTTAAGCATGTTATCAATAAATGCCAGCAATGACGTTTCGCTTTTATACAAAATAGTGATCTCATAACATACTACAATTAATATAGTTTCATACAAAATGTACAACTATGTACGAATTTTAGTGATATGTACCCGCCAGTACATTTCCATCAGGGGATAAAGATAAAAAACACAGCAAATTCAATTAATTATACAGTAAAAATACATCTGGCACAGCCAATGCAATCACTATTGCAAACAGCTACAGGGCCGAATCTGGCCCCTGCCCCAAACAGCCGGAATCCGGCAGGAGAAAGCTTATGCCTCGCAAGATCGCTATCTACGGTAAGGGCGGCATCGGCAAGTCCACCACCACCCAGAACACAGCAGCCGCTATGGCCCATTTTCACGACAAAAAAATCTTCATCCACGGCTGCGACCCCAAGGCCGACTCCACCCGGCTCATCCTTGGCGGCAAGCCGCAGGAAACGCTTATGGACACCCTGCGAGCCCTGGGCGCCGAAAAGGTCACCCTGGACAAGGTTGTGAAGAAGGGCTTCAAAAACATCCTTTGCGTGGAATCCGGCGGCCCCGAACCCGGCGTTGGCTGTGCGGGACGCGGCGCTATCACGGCAATTGATCTTATGGAAAATCAGGGAGCCTACACGGACGATCTGGACTTCGTGTTCTTTGACGTTCTGGGTGACGTTGTCTGCGGCGGCTTCGCCATGCCCATCCGCGACGGCAAGGCTCAGGAGGTTTATATCGTGGCTTCAGGCGAAATGATGGCCATTTATGCCGCCAACAACATCTGCAAAGGACTTCTCAAGTATGCCAAACAGAGCGGCGTGCGCCTTGGCGGCATCATCTGCAACAGCAGAAACGTGGACAAGGAGCAAGAGTTTCTTGAAGAGTTCACAGCATCCATCGGCACGCAGATGATCCACTTCGTCCCCCGCGACAATATTGTGCAAAAGGCGGAGTTCAACAAAAAAACCGTCACTGAGTTCGACGATACAGCCAATCAGGCCCAGGAATACAGCATGCTGGGTGAGAAAATCATCAACAACAAAAACTTTGTCATCCCACAGCCTCTGACTATGGATCAGCTTGAAGCCATGGTCGTGAAGTACGGCATCACCGACTAACTCCAGAGCAATTTGCAAATGAAATGATTCAATTGTTCTGTAAGGATTTGCGCACAAACCCTTACCGCGAAATAGGCGCAGGCGAGCTTTGCTCACCGTAAAGCGACTATTTCAAGTGCAAAATTCTAGAAAGGAGCGCCACATGAAAATGGTACGAGCTGTCCTTCGGCCTGAAAACACGGAACTTGTGGTGGATGCCCTTGCCGCTTCGGGCTTTGTGGCCCTGACCAAGGTTCAGGCATTCGGGCGCGGCAAGCAGAAAGGTATAGACAGCGGTAATGTGCATTATGATGAACTACCCAAAAACCTGCTCATGCTCGTTGTAGAGGACGAGCACGTCCCCCAGGTACTGGAGGTAGTACAAAAACAGGCCAAAACAGGCAACTTTGGCGACGGCAAAGTTTTTGTCTCTCCTGTTGAAACGGCCTTCACCATCCGCACCGGTCTGGAAGGCATCTAGGAGGCGACATGAAAGAGATCATCGCTATCATACGGCCTAACAAAGTCACGGCCACCAAACGGGCCCTCGACCGTATGGGCTTCCCAAGCATGAGCGTTGTAGCCGTTTTCGGGCGCGGCAAGCAAAAGGGGATCGCCAACGAGGTCGCGGTAGAAATCAGCCCCATAGTGAGGGGGCTGGGCAGCTTCAAAGGCATGCCCTATGTGCCTAAACGACTGCTTTCGATTGTGGTTCCCGCTGAAATGCTCAACAAAGTCGTGAACACCATTATCAAGGTAAACCAGACCGGGGACATAGGCGACGGCAAGGTCATCGTCTGCCCCGTGGAAGAAGCCCTGAGGGTTCGCACAGGCGAAACGGGACAGGCCGCCATCCTGTAAAGCTCACCAGTAAGGAAATCCCATGCCATACCATCTTTTTAAATGCAGTGAATGCATCCCTGAGCGCAAGATGCACGCAGTGGTCAAGGGCGAGAACGACGACCTTTCTACCTGCCTGCCACTGGGCTATCTGAACACCATCCCCGGCACCATTTCTGAACGCGGCTGCGCCTTCTGCGGGGCCAAGCACGTCATTGGCACGCCAATGAAGGACGTTATCCACCTCTGCCACGGCCCCGTGGGCTGCACCTACGACACATGGCAGACCAAACGGTACATCAGCGACGACGGCAACTTTCAGCTCAAGTACACGTTCGCCTCGGACATGAAGGAAAAGCACGTGGTCTTCGGCGCTGAAGATCAACTGCGCAACAGTATTGTTGAGGCCTTCAAGGCATTTCCGCACATCAAGCGCATGACCATCTATCAGACCTGCGCCTCGGCCCTTATCGGCGACGATATCAACGCCCTGGCCCAGGAAATTATGGAAGAAATGCCCGATGTGGACATCTTTGTGTGCAACTCGCCCGGCTTCGCCGGCCCCAGCCAGTCCGGCGGGCACCACAAGATCAACATCGCCTGGATCAACCAGAAGGTCGGCACCTATGAGCCGGAAATCACCAGCCGTTACGTCATCAACTATGTGGGCGACTATAACATCCAGGGCGATGTGGAAGTCATGTGCGACTACTTCCGCCGCATGGGTATTCAGGTGCTTTCGGTCTTCACGGGCAACGGCCGTTACGACGACCTGCGCGGCATGCACAAGGCCCAGCTCAACGTGCTGGAGTGTGCCCGCTCGGCTGAATACATCTGTAACGAACTGCGGACCCGCTATGGTATCCCCCGATTGGATATCGACGGTTTCGGGTTCGAGATGCTCAGCGAATCGCTGCTCAAGATCGGCCTTTTCTTCGGGATTGAAAAAGAAGCCCAGGCTATCATTGACGAAGAGACAGCCCGCTGGAAACCCGAGCTGGACTGGTACGCCAAGCGTCTCAAGGGCATCAAGGTCTGCCTGTGGCCCGGCGGTTCCAAACTGTGGCACTGGGCGCACGTCATAGAAAAGGAAATGGGCCTGGACGTTGTTTCCATCTACTCCAAGTTCGGCCATCAGGGCGACTTCGAAAAGGGCATTGCCCGCGCCAAGCCGGGAACCCTCGCTATTGACGACCCCAATGAACTGGAAGGGCTGGAGGCAATGGAACAGTGGAAGCCGGACATCATTTTCACCGGCGTGCGTCCTGGCGAGGTCGCCAAGAAAATCCGCGTGCCTTACCTGAACGCCCACGCATACCACAACGGCCCGTGGAAGGGGTTTGAAGGCTGGGTGCGCTTTGCCCGCGATATCTACAATGCCGTGTATTCGCCCATCCACCAATTGTCCGGCATTGATATCAGCAAGGACGATTTTCCACTGGACCGCGGATTCATGACCCAGCGCCTCATATCCGGCCCGGATATCAAGGACGAAAACGGCGAACGCCAGTATACGGGCAAGTACGACTGTGTAACCCAGTTGCGCAGCAAGGAATACCCGCCCTACCCCGAACCTCTTTCACAGGCTGTGTAGAGCAGGAGCAGAGACATGGGAGCCGAAAAAAAAGATCATTACGTGGAAAAAGTCGTCGACTACATCATGCGCAAGTGTCTGTGGCAGTTCCACTCACGAGCCTGGGACAGGGAACGGCAGAACGAGGGAATCATGACCCAGACCACGCAGATACTCTGCGGCGAGCAGCCCGACGTTCAAACAGCCGAAAACCGCTGCTACTGGGTTGACGCCGTCATGATGGCACGGGGCCTGACCGTGGAAAACCCCGAACTGGCAGACATGAACAGGGACGACATACGCCTGTTCATGTCTGATGCCAAAAAACGACTGGATTTTCTGACCATTCACGGGTCGCTGAATCAGGAACTGACCGACCCCAAGTACTGAGTACCAGTCCAAGCAGAAGAGGTGAGCCATGTCTTGCGAAATAATGGAAAAAGAACGGTCGGGGGTCATCAACCCCATTTTCACCTGTCAGCCCTGCGGCGCGCAGTATGTCAGCATCGGCGTCAAGGACTGTATCGGCATCGTGCACGGCGGCCAGGGCTGCGTCATGTTTGTACGCCTGCTGTTTGCCCAGCACTTCAAGGACAATTTCGAAGTTGCATCCTCCTCTGTACATGAAGACGGCGCAGTCTTCGGGGCCACCAACCGGGTGGAAGAAGCCGTGGACGTGCTGCTTATGCGCTATCCGGAAGTGAAGGTCGTGCCCATCATCTCCACCTGTTCCACAGAAATCATCGGCGACGACATCGACGGTGTAGTGACCAAACTTAACAACGGCTTGCTCAAAGAAAAATATGCAGACCGTGAAGTGCACCTCATCGCAATACATACGCCAAGCTTCGTGGGCAGTATGATCAGCGGCTATGACATCGCACTGAAGGATTTTGTGGTCCACTTTGCCGAAAAAAGCGAACCCAACGGCAAACTCAACCTCCTTACCGGCTGGGTAAACCCCGGCGACGTCAAGGAGCTCAAGCACCTGCTCAGTCTGATGGATGTGGACGCCACAGTGCTTCTGGAAATCGAAAGTTTCGATTCTCCCCTGCTGCCTGACGGCACAGGCAAATCCCACGGCAGCACCACCATTGATGATCTCAAGGGAACTGCCAATGCCGTAGGAACCATCGCGCTGGCCCAATACGAAACAGGCAGAGCGGCAAAGTACCTTGAAAAAGAGTTTAACCTGCCAACTATTATCGGGCCCACGCCCATCGGCATCCGCAACACGGACGTTTTTTTGAAAAACGTGCAGAGGCTCACGGACAAGCCCATCACGCAGGCGCTGGTGCACGAACGCGGCATTGCTATGGACGCCCTCGCTGACCTTACCCATATGTTTCTGGCGGACAAAAAGGTAGCCATCTACGGCAACCCTGATCTGGTCATAGGTCTGGCCCAGTTCTGCCTTGATCTGGAAATGAAGCCCGTGCTGCTCTTGCTGGGCGACGACAACCCCCATTATGCCGAAGACCCACGCCTGAAAGAAATGACGGACAATGTGGACTTCGACATGCAGATCGTCACCAACGCCGACCTATGGGATCTGGACGGCCGCCTGAAGCGCGGTGAAGTAGAACTGGATCTCATTCTGGGGCACTCCAAGGGACGCTGGGCAGCCATTGACAACAACGTGCCCATGCTGCGCGTGGGCTTTCCCACCTATGACCGCGCGGGCCTCTACCGCTACCCTGTTATGGGTTACGCCGGAGCCACCTGGCTTGCAGAAAATATGGCCAACACCCTGTTTACCGATATGGAGTACAAAAAGAACAAGGAATGGATACTGAACGTCTGGTAGACGGTTCGCACTATCGCGCATTCAAAGCAATCACCTTCAGTACGGACATACAGTTATGGATATCACCGCCAGCTTTGACCGCTACGGGCGCAAGGACAAGCAGTACTACTTTGCCTACGGTTCCAACATGCATCCTGCCCAGGTCGGCGCGCGCTGCGCCGCACCGCACGCGGTTTGCGTCGCCCGCCTGGCAGATCACAAGCTGGCTTTTTATGGACGCAACAGGATTTGGGACGGCGGTATGGAGACCGTCGTTCCGGCCCCGGGGCGCGAAGTTTGGGGAATGCTGTACGAGCTGAGTTTCGGCGATAGCCTCAGCCTCGATATGTGGGGCCATGCGCGGCTGGACGGCGGTGGAGCCTATTTTCATTATCCCGTGCTTTTGCTCGACGACGCAGGCGATGAACATGCGGCGGTGCTGTATAAAAAAGACGTGCTCGGCAAGCCCGTCCCCCCCAGCAGTGAGCATATGTCCTTCATTTTGGAAGCGGCCCGCATGCGTGCCCTGCCGCCCCAGTATCTGCAACTTCTGGAAAATATGGAAACAACGCCCGCGCGCTATGAGGTTCCCCGCGAGGAAAAACAACTGCGCGGCGTGCTGGTGGAAGCTACCTGCCGTGAGTGTGCCGGGTAAGACCAGGTGGTCTGGCCCTCTGCCCGGCACGCCCCTTCTGGCCGGGGCAATAGTTCAGCAATTCAAAGGAGAGCGCATGCAGGCGCGCATGAAAGAGCACCAGCTCACGGCGGATCAGATAGTTGCCCTTCTGGACAAGGTCCATGTTGGACATCTTGGCACTGTGGACGAAAAGGGTTTTCCCTATATAACGCCCGTGCATTTCGTTCACCTTGACGACAGCGTCTATTTTCACGGCCTCGCGAAAGGGCGTAAGCTCTCCAACCTGAGCGTCTACCCAAAAGTTTGTTTTGAGGTTGAAGGCGGGCACAGCTACCTCCAGGCCGAAATTCCGTGCGACACCAACACAGCCTATCAGAGCGTCATCATCACGGGCAGAGCCGCTACGGTGAACTCTCTTGACCAGAAAATTCGAGTACTCGACGCCATTGTGGACAAGTATACCCCGCAGCACAGCGGCACGAGCTATCCTGCCAATATGCTGCAAATGACAGCCGTGGTTGAAATCACCATTATTGAAATTACCGGGAAGTACTATGCCTAACCCCGGGGCAAGGGATACACGGATATAAAGAGGCTCCATAAAAAGCTGTGCTTGCGGGCGGCGCGGGCGCTAACACTGCCATGTAAGGCCAAAGCCGCGCAGACCGCTACTTACCCTGAAAGATGGTTCGGTTTCTCATGCGTGTCGAACAATATGACGCAGAGCTTCAGTGCGAGGCTGACGAGTGCAGGGGAAAGATCATCACCCTGCTCCTGCGGGTAGGCAAACTGCTTTCCGAGCAGAATGACATTGTGGCGGCCCTGGACAGCCTGTTGTCTTACATGCGGCGGCATATGGGCATGCAACGCGCCACCATAAACCTGCTGCACAGGGAATCAGGGCACGTTTTTGCCTACCGCAGCATGGGTATGACCCCTTCCGAGCAAGACAGGGGCGTGTATCACGTCGGTGAAGGCATCACCGGCAAGGTTGTGGAAAATGCCACGCCCATTGTCCTGCGCCGCATCGGCAGCGAGCCAGATTTTCTGAACCGCACCGGAACCATCATGCTGGCCAGCGATAAGGAAATGTCCTTTATCTGCGTGCCCATCCACCTGGGCCGCAAGGTTCTGGGAGCCATCAGCGCCAGCCGCCTGTACCAGAGTGATGAGGCGCTACGCAAGCATGTAAACATTTTAAGTGTTATGGCCCAAATGCTGGCTCATGCCGTTGAGCTGTATCTTGTGGAAAACATTGACCGTGTGGAGTGGGAAAAACGCACGCGCTTGCTGCTCAGTGAATTAAAGGAGCGTTTTCATCCCGATAATATGATCGGTATTTCCCGCCCCATGCAGGAAGTGTATGCGCTTATCCACAAGGCTTCACCCACCAGAGTGACGGTGCTTTTACTGGGTGAAAGCGGCGTGGGCAAGGAAATGGTAGCAAACGCCCTGCATTATGGCGGCCTGCGGCCCGGCGGCCCCTTCATCAAATGTAACTGTGCCGCCCTGCCCGAAAGTATCGTGGAAAGCGAACTTTTTGGCCATGAAAAGGGCTCATTCACAGGGGCCAGCTTTCGTAAAGGGCGCTTCGAAGAAGCTGACGGCGGCACTATTTTTCTGGATGAAGTAGGCGAACTGTCACTGCCTGTGCAGGCCAAACTGCTGCGCCTGCTGCAAGAGCGCCAGTTTGAGCGTGTGGGCGGCAACCGCAGCATCTCCGTCGATATCCGCATAATCGCCGCGACCAATCGCGATCTTTCCGAAATGGTGGCTCAAGGAGCTTTTCGCGAAGATCTGTACTACCGCCTGAACGTCTTTCCCGTAATGATTCCGCCGCTACGCCAGCGCGGGGACGATGTCATTGCCTTGGCCGAGTACTTTATGAACTACTATGCCAAAGAGGCGGAGAAAAACATTACGGGCATCGCCACATCAGCAATGAGCTTGCTGGTGCGGCACAACTGGCCCGGCAATGTGCGTGAGCTTGAAAACGTCATTCACCGCGCGGTGATTCTGGCTGAAGACGAAATTCTGCACGCCCACGACCTGCCACTATCTTTGCAGCCGCAAACATCCTCCGGTAAGGGGCAGCCCCCCAATCTGGAAAACAGGCTGGCGTCCATTGAATACGATATGCTGGTGGAAACCCTGCGCAGATGCCAGGGCAACATGAGCAAGGCCGCCGAAGCTCTGGGGCTTACGCGGCGCACAATGGGGCTGCGCATGAAGCGCTTCAACCTAAATTACAAGCAGTTCCGCGTGAGCGCGTAAAAGACGGCGAAATCCTTTACAGCGCAAAAAATACGCTACAGCCTGCCGATTTGACCCCATGCAATTTTTTCAGTTTTGCATATCCGTCAAAACTACGAAGCCGTTTTTTCATCCTTTCCCCGGCGCGGGCGCAGGCTGCTTATAAGAACGCCTGCCACCACAAGCGCGCCGCCCACAAGCCCCAGGAAAGGCAATTTTTCTCCGGCTATGCGTCCAAAAACCGCCGCCCACACAGGTTCACCCGCGTAAATAAGGGTGGCGCGGGTGGGCGAAATACTTTTCTGCGCCCAGTTCATAACCAGTTGGATCAGCGCTGTGGCGAGGCCAAGGCCGCAGGCGCTGCATACAAGCAGCCAGGAAAATTCCGGCACGGATTCGCCCGCAACCGGCATCAGACTGAAACTCAAAATAGAGGTTACGGCCACTTGTACAACTGTCACCCTGCGTACATTCACGGATCCCGCAAAGTAGCCAATAAACAAAATTTCAAGCGCACAGGCCACGGCACCCAACAACGTAAGAAATTCGCCCGTACTGAACCCAGGTGAGACGTCGTCAGGCCCGGCCAGCAATATCAACCCCACCAACGCACAACCTATGCCAAGCCACGCCATCAGGCCAGGCCGTCGCTTCATAAATACCCACTGTAGGATGGGCACCGCTGGCACATAAAAGGCCGTTATAAAAGCTGACTTGCTGGCGGCAATGGAAATAAGCCCGAACGTCTGCAACCCGTAGCTGCCAAGAAGTGCGACGCCGATAATGAATCCGGCAAAAAGTTCGTGCAGGGTAAGCCCTCGCAGGATAGGCAAGGAAATGAGAATAAGTGCCAGCGCCGCTGATCCAAAGCGCAAGCCCACAAAAAACAGAGGCCCTGTAACGTCCAGGGCATTACGAATGATAAGAAACGTCGTGCCCCAAATCATGGTCACGCCAACCAGAGCCCATTCCCCCTGGCTGAGTTGAAAAATCTTTCTGTCCTGCATGGTGCTGAATCCCTACTCCCCTTTCAAATACATCTGCAATAAAAGCTACAACTCATCTGAAACCGTTGTTGCGTGACAGTAATGAGCCGAATTGATAAAATATCGAATTCCTGACTTCAACAATATTGGCGATACGTATTCCCCATCGTAAAACCAGCACTACTATCAACATTGTATGGCAATCAATACAGTCTGGAAGACCTTGCCCCCAACTGTGGCATTCTATCCCGCGCCAGTATAAAAGGGAACCGGTAAAAACCGATCCCCTTTCAGCAGCCAGGCTTGGCAAAGCTTTTACAGTTCGGGGTGCGCTAGGCCCCCGGCACAGTGCATATTACAGATTGTATTTTTTCTTCGCCTTGTATCCAGCCCATACCAAAAGCAGCCACACAGGAACCGCTTTGACTGAACTTTCCATGCCGATCTGTGTCAGCACCACAAGCACAACGATCATAAAAAGCAGACAGAGATAGTTGGACAGCGGATACCAGAACGCCTTGAAAACGATCTTTTCACCAGCCTTAACTTTGGCGGCCCGAAATTTCATATGCGTCAGGCTTATCATTGCCCAGTTGATGACAAGCGCCGCCACCACCAGAGCCATGAGCATGCCAAGGGCCTGGGCAGGCATAAAGTAGTTCAACCCCACGCACAGCAGCGTTGCGCCCGAGGAAATCATCAGGGCGTAAACCGGCACTCCCCTGGCGCTCACCTTAGCCAGAGTCTTGGGCGCGTTGCCTTGAAGCGCCAGACCGTAAAGCATACGGCTGTTGCAGTACACACAGCTGTTATACACTGAAAGCGCCGCAGTCAGCACCACAAAGTTAAGCACATGTGCTGCCGAAGGAATGCCGATAAGATCAAAAATCTGCACAAAGGGACTGGCAACCATAGCCTCAGCCCAATGGCTTTTGTCCACAGACCCGCCAAGCTTGCTCCAGGGGTACAGGGTCAGCAATACGGTGAGTGCGCCAATGTAAAAGATAAGAATACGGTAGATAAGCTGGTTAACAGCCTTGGGAATGGTTTTCTGCGGATTGGACGTTTCCGCCGCAGCAATACCCACCAGCTCAAGACCGCCAAAGGAAAAACTCACCACGGCCAGAGACGTGAAGACACCGCCCCACCCTCTGGCGAAAAAGCCGCCATATTCCCACAAGTTGCTGACGGCCGCCTCTGGCCCGGCATTGCCGGACACCAACAAGAACGTACCCAGAGCAATCATGGCAACAATGGCCGCCACCTTGATGGAGGCGAACCAAAATTCCATTTCACCAAAAATGCTCACCTGAGCCAGGTTGATGCCATTGATGAGAATGAAGAAAAAGGCCGTGGTTTGCCACGGTTCAATACTGGGAAACCAGTACTGCACATACACTGCCACAGCCGTGAGCTCGGACATGCCCACCAGAACATACAGTATCCAGTAGTTCCAGCCAGAAAGCAGCCCGGGGAATTCGCCCCAATATTTGTAGGCAAGGTTGCTGAAAGATCCTGCAACGGGCTCTTGAGCCATCATTTCACCGAGCTGCCGCATTATCAAAAACGCGATAAATCCACCGATAGCATAACTCAAAATTACGGCAGGGCCGGCCATCTGAATTGTGCCCGCAGACCCGAGAAAGAGGCCCGTGCCAATGGCTCCGCCCAGGGCAATCAGTTGTATGTGCCTGTTTTTCAAGGCACGATGCAGCTCTTGTGTGTCTTTTTTCATACCTGGCCCTTAGGTTATTTGTAATGATTCGGGAAGCCATAGCAGTATTCCGAAATTTTGAAAAGATTGTGTGACCTACGCAAACCACCCTGATGTCGCTGGAGTGGCGATTGTCCTACTGAAATTTTTTTGACAGCATACAAAAAGTCCGCCATCCCACTAGACAGATGCGCGTCAGTATCGTAAAAATTATTTGAAAAAGAAATTTTTTAAGCCACAGGATAACACTGCGGCCAATCTAAAAAAAGGCCGTACAACCAGTCGAAACGGATATCTGTCGTCAACCACAGGAGATTGCCATGAGTACAGTTTTGGGAACGCTTGACCATGTTCTGCTGATGGCCCCCGGCCCCAGTCCCGTTGCCCCCAATGTTCTTCAGGCCATGAGTCTGCCCACGCTCGGACACCTTGATCCCGACTGCATCAAAGTTATGGATGCCCTTCAAGACCAGCTGCGCGCCGTGTGCAAAACCGAAAACGCAGTGACCTTTCCCATCTCGGGCACGGGTTCTGCCGGTATGGAGACAAGCTTTGTCAATCTGATAGAGCCCGGCGATGCCGTACTTGTGGTCAACAACGGCGTATTCAGCTCCCGCATGGTGGAAGTGGCTTCGCGTCTTGGCGCCGAAGTGGATGTTGTGGAAAGCCCCTGGGGCACTCCTGTAAAGGTTGAAGACGTCAAGGCGCAACTGGCGAAGAAACATTACAAGATTCTGGCCGTGGTACACGCCGAAACATCTACAGGTGTGAACAACCCCGTTGCCGAAATAGGCGAACTGGTCAAGGGCAGCGACACGCTTTACCTGGTGGACAGCGTTGCCGGCCTGGGCGGCGTGGATGTGCAGGTGGACAACTGGGGAATTGATGCTTTTTACAGCGGCTCGCAAAAATGCCTTTCAGTTCCTCCCGGTCTTGCGCCCGCCTCATTTTCTGAGGCCGCAATGGACGCCATGAGCAAGCGCAAGAACAAGGTGCCCAACTGGTATCTGGACGTATCCCTGATCCGCAAGTACTGGGAAGGCTCGCCGCGCGTATACCACCACACCGCCCCCATCAATATGTACTATGGCCTGCATCAGGCTTTGGACAATCTGTTGACTGAAGGGCTGGACGCTGCATTTGCGCGGCATAAGGCCATGCATCAGCGCCTGGTGGACGGCTTGTCAGATATGGGTTTCAGCCTTTATGTCAAGGAAGGCGCGGCTCCGCAGGTAAACCTTTTTGTGCCCCCGGCTGGCGTGGATGCCAATGCTCTCAGGGGCTGCCTGCGTGAAAAGCACAAGATTGAAGTTGCTGGCGGGCTGGGCGTCCTTGCGGGCAAGGTGCTCCGCGTGGGCGTTATGGGCGAAGGCGCGCGGCCCGAAGCAATTGACAAACTGCTCACGGCCATTCGCTCCTGCATCAGCAAATAGAGTAATACAAACATCCCTTGCGGGCGGCGGTCATTGGCTGCCGCCCGCTTCTTTTGGGCTCAAACTTTTTCTTCATCGCTCTGAGCCTTGGCTGACATAGCCTTGTTGATGGAAGCGACACGCCGCTCACTGTTCTTCCTCTTCTCTATCTCCTCCGAAACCCGCCTGAAAAAATCTTCCGGCTGCACCCGCAAGGCTTCGCAAATGGAATAGATGGCATTGACTGTCGGCTTTTTCAGTTCCCGTTCAATGTCACGCAAATAGCGCCTCTCAAGACAGGCAAAGTCCGCCAGCGACGACTTGGTCATGCCGCGCTCTGCCCGCAAGGCCTCAATCACCCTGGCTATGGCGCTCGAAAGGTATGGATATACTTTCATGAGTATTAATTACACCAATTTTGGCCGATGAACATGCGCTATAGTACTCATAAATTGGGTACTATAGTACACTTTCTTTTTTTCAAGCCTCTTGCGTGAGCAACTATTGCCGCATAATCCAATTTTTAGCATATTCATACCCCCAACATTCCTGTCGTTTTCTTTCAAAAAGCATTTACATGCCGCGCCAATAATAAATTTATAAATAAATAGATATCCAAACTACATATGATACAACAACAATACACTCCATACACTACCAATAGTATAATATATATATCAATAGGCAAAAAAACAGATATGAGTATCATAAGATTATTAAACAATTTGTAGTTGTATACAAAGAGAGTAAAAATACTATATAAAGACACCTCTGCAACTTTGGTATTTCATATCAATGTTGTCCGGTTAAGCACCCATAGCTAACAGGCTATAACTATAGGTGTTTATAGTTTTTCGTCTTCGCGGATTCAGAAGTTCTTCCAGAGAATCCTTGCCGAACAGATTCAAGCAAATGAG
>JAEWKM010000039.1:0-73707 GCA_023386035.1 Pseudomonadota bacterium | reverse complement strand
CCCACCCCCCAAAACCTTTATTCTTATTTTAGTTTAGCCGCTGCTCTGCCAATACAGAAAAATCAAAAGCCGGCAATCCCAAGTTACAAAGGGATTGCTGGCTTTTGATGTAATTTGTGCAGGCAGGCTTACGAACCGCCGCTCAATTAGCTACTTATAATCAGCAAATTCGCGGCAACTGCGCCCCTTCAAGCATACCCAGCAGGCGGCGGCCGCCAATGCGGGTTTGCAGGCTCACCTGCGCCTTGCCTTCTGTGACTGTGCCTACGCGCGCGGCCTCCTTGCCATAGGGTGAGCGGCGCATGGCCTCAAGAGCGGCCTCGGCCTTATCTTCGGGCACAATGCAGATGCATTTGCCTTCATTGGCCAGGTAGAGCGGGTCCATGCCCAAAAATGAGCAGCCGTTCCGTACGGCTTCGTGAACAGGTATGGCTGTTTCTTCCAAAAGAATGCCCACCTGCGACTGTTCGGCAATTTCATTGAGCGTGGTGGCAAGGCCGCCGCGCGTGGGGTCGCGCAGTACATGCACTTCTTCGGCGGATTGAAGAATGTCTTCAATCATATGGTTGAGGGGGGCGGAATCCGAGGCCACGTCCGTGAGGAACGACAATCCTTCACGGCTGCCCATTACGGTAAGCCCGTGATCGCCCATAGCGCCGCTTACCAGTACGGCATCGCCAGGTCGTGCGCTGTGCCCGGAGGGCACGGGATTGGCAAAAACTTCACCTATGCCAGTGGTATTGATGAAAATTTTATCGCAGGCTCCACGGGGTACAACCTTGGTGTCTCCGGTGACAATATGCACCCCGGCTTTTCGGGCGGCTGCGGCCATGTCGGCAGTGATGCGTTCCAGCGTTTCCAGTGAAAGGCCTTCTTCAAGAATGAAGGCGCAACTCAGGTAGCGGGGGCGTGCGCCCAGCATGGCCACGTCGTTGACCGTGCCGTGTACGGCCAGACTGCCGATGCTGCCGCCAGGAAAAATAAGCGGCGTCACCGTGTATGAGTCTGTGCTCATGGCCAGCGGGCCGTGAATGTCCGTCAGCAGGGCGGCATCGTCCATCCGCTCCAGCAGGGGATTGGCGAAATGGCGAAAAAAACACTGGGATATCAGACGCTGCGAGGCGCGGCCACCGCTGCCCGCATCCAGAAGAAGACAGTCTTCCATTATCGCTCCGAATATTTGAAGTAGGCGGCGCAACTGCCTTCAGTCGACACCATGCACGGCCCCACAGGGGTCGCAGGCGTGCATTTTTTGCCAAACAGGGGGCAATCGGGCGGAGCCATGCGGCCCTTGAGCACGTCCCCGCAGCGACAGCCGGGCAGGGGCGGAACGTCGGGCAGCGTGAGATCAAGGCGAACCATCGCGTTCATGTCTTCGTATTCCGGCCTGAGTGTCAGACCGCTTTGCGGAATGCTGCCGATGCCGCGCCAAAGGGCGTCCGCAGGCATAAAAAACTGTTCCAGCAGTGCGCGTGCGCGGGGATTGCCCGCATCGCCCACTGCCCGGGGGTAGGCATTAACCACCGCCGGGGCATTGTCACGAATTTGTTCGGCCATCATGCACAGGGCCAGAAGAATGTCGGCAGGCTGAAAGCCGCCTACCACGCCGGGGACGTGATAATCCCTGGCAAGAAAACCGTAAGGTTCCAGCCCGAGGATGGTGGACACATGGCCGGGCAGTAAAAAGGCCTCCACAGCACACTGGCTGTCGTCCAGCAGGGTGCGTAAAGCCGGGGGGACGAGTTTGTGCAGTGACAGCACGCAGAAATTCTCAAGCTTGCGCTGGCGTGCCGTCAGCAGGGTGGCGGCCACGGTGGGGGCAGTGGTTTCAAAACCAATGCCCAGAAACACGACGATATCGCCGGGGTTATTCGCCGCAAGGGTAAGGGCGTCCAGCGGTGAATACACAATCTCAACACGGGCCCCCTGGGCCTGGGCGTGCTTGAGGCTGCGGCCCCCTGGGCCAGGCACACGCAGCAGATCGCCAAACGTGGCTATGATAACGTTGTCGCGTCCTGCCAGATCAAGAAAAGCGGCCACTTCTGCGTCATGCGTGACACAGACGGGACAGCCCGGCCCGGAAAGGTGGGCCACCGTATCGGGCAGCAGGGAGCGCAGGCCGCTTTGAAAAATGGCAACCGTATGCGTGCCGCATACTTCCATAAAGCGCATGGAGCGCCCGTCTAGCGCCCTGTTAAGGCGGTCCAGCAGGCTGCGGCAGAGCTGGGGATCCTGAAAGGCTTGTTCCAGTTGCATGATGCTCCCTTTATTGCAGTGTGCGTTTCAAGGCTGGCAATGCGTCATACTATATTCTGTTAAATCGACTCAACTAAACCGTATCAACTTCAGCAGCTTTTACACCCACCTGCCAGTGAGGCTGT
Source organism: Pseudomonadota bacterium (assembly GCA_023386035.1). Lineage (GTDB taxonomy): Bacteria > Desulfobacterota > Desulfovibrionia > Desulfovibrionales > Desulfovibrionaceae > Desulfovibrio. Next base: position 71,326 of record JAEWKM010000039.1, on the reverse strand, counting down.
GCGGATGTAAAGTTAGAGCATTTTAACAGTGGAAAAGTTTAAATGCGCTAACACAGCACAAGAGTGCAGCGTGCCACAACGGGCGTGTGTTTTGTTAAAAATCGTATCTTTGAGCAGATCAACGTTGAAATGCATTGTATTCGAACGTTGACCTGCTCAAGTGCAGTTATTGTTGAGTGCCCGTTGTCCTGCGCGCTGCCCGGCTTTAGAGCTTTTTTGAAATGCTCAGTGGCTGCGCGAGTAACCGCTTGCCACAGTGGGTATGTCTCAGCCTTTGAAAATGTGTGTCTTCAAAAGCTATCTGCTCTGGTGTGACAATGCCCGCGACTGACCACAAACCTGCTGCCGGAATATGAGCCAAGCTGGTGTTTACCCCAAAGGCAGGCGTTGTTCAGCCGTGCTGTTTTATTACAAAACTTGCGGCAAGGTAAGCTGATATTATTAGAAAATTTATCTCACTGCCTGCTGTTCAGGGCAGGGGAGCCAGCATATCCAGCCCCGTTCCCACGGGCAGACCGCACATAAGGTTGGCATTGGCCAGAGCCTGCCCCGAAGCGCCACGGCACAGATTGTCGATGGCTGACAAAATGGTGAGTCTGCCTGTGCGGGGGTCTACCACAAGACCAAGGTCGCAGAACATGCTGCCGCGCACATAGCGTGTTTCGGGCAAAGATCCCTTGGGTAGCACGCGTATCCAGGGGCTGTGCGCCCAGGTGGCCATAAAGGCTTCGCGTACTTGATCCAGTGTTGTGGCAGGGTTCTTCAGTTTTGTATAAATGGTGGACAAAATGCCCCGGTTGAGCGGCAAAATATGGGTGTTGAAAGAAAGGCGCACGTCGTGGCCAGCCAGGAGAGAGACCTCCTGCTCGATTTCCGGCGTGTGCCTGTGCGTGGGCAACCCGTACGCGCGGAAATTATCCGACACTTCGCAGAAAAGTGTTCCCAAAGCGGCCTTGCGGCCCGCACCTGTGGCGCCGGACTTGGCGTCCACCACGATGTCGTCTGTTTCAACAAGCCCGTTCTTTATTGCCGCGTAGAGGCCCAGAATCACCGATGTGGGATAGCAGCCGGGGTTGGCGATAAGGCTGGCGCGCGACACTTCCGCAGCATAGAGTTCCGGAAGGCCATAGACGGCTCTGGGCAGGATGTCTTTGTGCGTGTGTTCGTGCCTGTACCATTCAGTATAGATTTCGGGGTCACGCAGCCGAAAATCGGCAGAAAGGTCCACGACTTTGGTTCCTGCCTTCAGCAAGGGCGCGGCCATGTCCATAGCTGTACCCGCAGGCACGGCAAGAAAAACCACGTCGCATTCTTTGGCAGCCTGTTCTGCATCAAAGACGCTTATGACAACATCCGAACCGGGCATGTGTTCCAGAAATGGGTAGTATTCGCCAAGGCGCTTGCCAGCCTCGGCCCGCGAACAGGCCATACTGAGGCGCATAGACGGATGGCTGACCAAAAGCCGCGCCAGTTCCATGCCCGCATACCCCGTAATACCCACCAGACCCGCTTTGAATGTCTTCATGCCCCAATCCTTCTTGCACGCCGTCAAGGCATCTGAAAATTGTACACAACGCCCGTCACTTGTAAGACAGACGCGCCTTTTGATTACATGTTCGCCGTCAGCGCCTGTGGGCGCATGCGCGAAATTTACGCAGGTTTCTGATCCTTGCCGGACAGGCATTCACAGTTGGGTCCGCATTTCATGACAAATTTCATGCGCAGTTCAAACAGAATGCTTTCAAGCAGCTTGCGCTCCTGATCGTCAAGGCAGTTCTGTGTTTTCAAGTGCAGCATTTCAAGCACGTCAATGCTGTGCTTGGCCAGAGGCAGGCTGGTTTCCATACTTCCGGTTTCCGGGTTGGGAACTTCACCCAAGTGCACCAGAGCGGAAGAAGCAAGAGAAAGAATAAATGTAGAAAACGTCACTTCAGGCATAGGCCCGGAGGAGCATCCGCAGGAATTCTGGCTCATGGTGACCTCGTGGCGCGGGGCGCCTGGCTTGTCAGGCACGGCAGGCCGCGCCAGGTAAGTGGTAAGGGCAAGTTACAAAGCATCTCACACCTGAAATGCTTTGAGCATTTGTCCTCAAATCGTTGCCGCAAACCAGGCACAAGCTAACTTGCCCAACGTTAAGCAACGCATTTCGATAGCTCTGCTCTGGAGCCGATTAGCTCTGAAATACTTTAGATTTCAAAGCTGTCATTCTGCCAAAAGTACAACTTTCGGCAGAATACACACTTGTTGCTGTGCGCAACGTTAGAGCATGTGTGCTTTTTTACGTTAAATGCCCTAGCTGTTGTACACCAGCGGCAGAGGTTCGCCCGGTTCACCCGCAAGAGCGGCGCGGTAGGCGGCCAAACCCTGTTCAATGTAATCGCGTGAGCCACAGTATCCGCCCACGGAGCACAGGCAGTCATTAAGCGCGTAAATACCGGCAACCACGTCGGCCCAGTCTACCCAGCCCATATGCCCAACGCGCGCCATGCGGCCCTTGAAGTGGTCCTGCCCGCCAGCCATCGACACGCCGTGTTTTTCCTGCGCCATGCGCAGAACTTCAACGCCGTCAACGCCGTCAGGCAGCATCACGCTGGTGATACCCCAGGCAAAGTCTTTTTTGGCAAAAAGTTCCAGCCCCATAGCCGTAAGGCTGGCGCGGGTCAGCATGGTCAGCGCCCACTGCTTGGCATAAAGAGCTTTAAGGCCATTCTCCAGCAGCATATCCAGGCTTTCCTTGAGCCCAAGGATAAGTCCCACGGGGGAAGTGAAGAGCGTCTGGCCTTTGTGAACGTACTCCCGTTCCTTGATCAAATTGAAATAGAAACAGCCCGGTGTCTGCTTTTCGGCGCAGGCCCATGCCCTTTCGGACAAAGCCAGCAGGGCGAGGCCAGGAGGCAGCATAAGGCCTTTTTGCGAGCCAGTGAGCAGGCAGTCCACGCCCCAGGCGTCCATCGGGCAGGGGGAAAGCCCCACTGCGGATATGCCGTCCACCAGTAGCAGCGTTTCGCTGTTGCGCGTGATGCGGGCCACTTCTTCCACAGGATGCAGCACGCCCGTAGACGTTTCAGAAAGCTGAATAAGAACGCCAGCGATGGACGGATCAGCCTTCAGGGCCGCTTCCACAGCTTGCGGTGCGACAGCCTCGCCCCAAGGCACAACAATGGATTCTACCTCAAGGCCGTGCGAAAGGGCAATTTCACGCCACCGCTGGCCGAACTTGCCGCCCTCAATCACCAGTACTTTCTGGCCGGGGGCAAAGAGATTGTAAACAGCCGCCGTCATTGCGCCCGTACCGGAACAGGACAAGGGCAACACTGTGCTGGTAGTGCCAAAAAGCGTTTTCAGGCTTACCTGTACCTGCGCCATGATCTCTTTGAATTCACCCTTGCGGTGATGGATCATGTCCCTGGCCAGAACCAGGCGCACGCGCTCCGGCAGAGGCGTGGGGCCGGGGGTGAGCAGGCGAAACTTGTTGAGCATGTGGCTGTTCCTCGTGGTTTATGCGCCGGATGATGCGTAGTCCTGTCGCGCCGTAGTGTGCGGTTGTCGTCTTATCCATCGGGGCATGGCGTCAAAAATATTGCAGTCATGCAGTTTGCGCCCGTGCGCCTCCGGCGTCAAGCTTTTGGGGCGTATACGTCGGTTTTGCGGTGTGTTGCATGCAGGCTTCAAAGGCTGTTTGCAGCATGTTTATCACCTTGCGGCGGCGCTTTTGAGCCGCCGCAAGGTGTGACATCACATTTTACTGCTGCGTGCTCATGGCCCGCACAGCTTCAAACGGCAGCTTCAGGCCTTCCATCTGTTCCGCAAGGCTACGGTCCCCCTGCTTTGCAGTGAAGGTAAGCAACATACCGGGATTGTCCAGCATGGCAATGAGGTCAAGCACAAGAACCGTCCGTCCGGGTGTGCTCTGAATATCAAGCTTGCCCGGTTTGGCCGCAAAAGCTTGCAAGCTTTGGCGAATGGCCTTGTTCTGCGGGGTTTCCTTGATGCCGGGCAAAGCGGCAAGGGCTTCAAGCGTGGCCACTGCCTGCGGCACGCTGGGAGAAATGTTCAGGCCCAGCCATGCGGTAGCGCCTTCATCCTTGTAGTTCAGGGTAAAGTCACTGAAACTCTGGGTAAGAAGGTCTTCCGCCATACGAGCGCCGGGCTTTTCGCTCATGTTCAGGGAGCACTCAAGCTGCCCCATGCCCACGGATAGTATCGTGGCTTTTTTATGGCTGACAGTGCCCTTGGTTTGGGATTCAAAAGCCATATCCATATTGAGCGGGGGCAGGGTCAGTTCCAGCAGCGCATACAGCAGGCTGGAGGGGGCAGTAAGGCCGGTGATGCTGCTGCGGGTGTGCGAGGGCGCATTGGAAAGCCATTCAAACTGGGCATCCTTGACCTGCACGGCGCTTGTTTCCACGGCAAAGTTCATGTCTGTAGCCTGGAATTTGCGCAGCAAGGGCGGTTCTGCATTTAACATGCTTTCCACAAGCGGCATAAGCTGCTGCTGGGCTTCCGGCGATTCAGGATCTTCACTGAGGATCACAAGCTGCCGCATGAGATTCTCTTCAGGCAAAAAAATGCCTTCCTGACGAAGATGCCCGATGGCCAGCCCCTGCGCGCCGCCGACCCGAACAGCAAGATCATCAATAGTAAGGCTTGCAATGGCGTGTTCCTGCCAGCCTGCCATGTGCATTTCCTTAAAGCTTACCTTGATTGAACCGTTGGCGTCGATAACCTCCGCATTGACAAAGTAGGCGCGGGTATTGTCCGCTCCCATGCTGTATGTGGCGGTCACCATGTCGATGGGTTCGTTTTTGTCAAGAGCCTGGGCCACCACAAAGGGCTTGGCGCGAATAACGTCGATTTCTTCCCGCTGCACAGTGACCCTGCTGTTGGGAGTGGTCATCGTGACGTTACGCACGACCACATTTTCGGCAATATCCACAAGGTTGTTGCCGTCAAGAACTATGTCGCGCAGGGGCGTGAGAGCCAGCAACATGCGCACTGGCAACCGGAATGAAGCTTCGGAAACAAGCCACGTTTCCGGTCCCCTTGCCTGTTCGCCGCGCAGCGACAGGCCACGGATGGAAACCTCACGCGTGAAGGGCGAAAAATCCACCTGATCTGCGGTGGCTGTGTAGGCCTTGCCCTGCGGGTCAATGGACATATTGCCAAGCCCGCTGAGAAGCTGTTCCTTTATGGATGAGCGCAGTCCGAAACCCAGCGCTGTCAGGCCGACAGCAATAATAACTGCCAGTAGTATCAGAGTTTTCAGCAGTTTTTTCATTACAGGTTTATTCCTTCGTTGGTTGGTATGGCGTACGGTGTACCGCATGCTTTGCGCTGGGCACGCATGCCAGAAATGGCCTCGCTATGAGCAGGCCGCCGTCAATCCACCCTGTGGTGGCAGCCCAGGCTGGTGCGGTTACGCATGGCTGCCTGGATAATGACATAGGCGGTTTGCGAACCGTGGAAAAGGTCCACCAGACGCCGCGAAATGCGTGTGTGCTTGTAAAAATCGTGAATATGCCGCACGAGGTCGCGCATGTCTTCAAAGGCTCTGCGCAGGCGGGCATCAGTGCGTGAGATGCCCACGTAGTTCCACATGGTGTTGCGGATATTGGTCCAGTCCTGGGCAACCAGGGCCGGGTCGTCACGGCGTTCGTCGCCTTCATGCAGCCAGTCAGGGATGGAGGCGATGAGGTTCTGTGGCAGGCCGTCTTCGGAATTGAGGCGGTGGGCAAGATCCTTGCCGCAGCTGACGCCCCATACCAAGGCCTCAAGGAGGGACGTGCTGGCAAGGCGGTTGGCCCCGTGCAGGCCCGTGCAGGCGCATTCACCAATGGCATAAAGACCGCGCATGGACGTGCGCCCGTGTACGTCTGTGAGAACGCCGCCGCAAAAGTAATGCGCGGCAGGCACAACAGGTATGGGCTCCCGGCGTATATCAATGCCAGCTTCAAGGCATTTCTGGAAAACAGTGGGGAAGCGCGTGGGCAAATCCTGTTGCACGCCACTCACGTCCAGGAAAAGACAGGGTGCGCCATTGTGCAGCATTTCGTCCATCATGGCCTGTGAAACAACGTCTCGCGGGGCCAGGTCGGCGCGCGGGTCGTAGTCTTTCATGAAGGCCTGCCCCTTGTGATTGAGCAGGCGCGCGCCTTCACCGCGCATGGCTTCGGTAATGAGGGAGCGGCGGGTGCTGCGTTCCTCATACAGGGCGGTGGGGTGAAACTGCATGAATTCCAGGTTGGCCAGGGACACGCCAGCGCGAAAAGCCATAGACACGCCCGTGCCCACGCAGCCCTGCGCATTGGTGGAGTGCAGGAATACCTGCCCCACGCCGCCGGTAGCCAGCACTGTCCAGTCGGCCAAAATCGTTTCCGGTTCGCCGCTTTCCTCGTTGAGCACATATGCGCCAAGGCAGCGGTTATCCACTTCGTAGCGGAGTTGCGAACCCTTGGCGTGGTGATGGCTGGTAAGGAGGTCAATGGCGGCGCGCCGATGCAGGCGCGTGATGCGTGGGTGGGCCAGAACCTGGGCCGTCAGGCCGTCCATCATGGCACGCCCCGAGTAATCGCGGCAATGCAGGATGCGCGGGGCAGAGTGCCCGCCTTCACGGGTCAGGTTAAAACTGCCGTCCTCATTACGGTCAAAGGGCACCTTGGCGCGCTCTATGAGCACATTGTCAACGCACGTTGGCCCCTGATCGCATAGAAAACGCACAGCCTTGCCATAATTATAGTTATGGCCTGCTACAAATATATCCTTTTCAAGGGCCTGAGCATCATCATTCGGCCCGGCCTCGTGCGTGCCGGAGCCATTGATACCTCCGTTGGCGTCAGGATCGGCACGGTAGATGATGCCCCCTTGCGCCAGTTCGGAGTTGCCGTCGGCCAGCTGGGTTCCGGCATTGATAATAAGCACTTCATAACCGGCGTCGGCCAGGGTCAGGGCGGCGGTGCATCCGGCAATGCCCGAACCGATAATCAATACGGGCACATGACGGCGACTGACATTCACTGTGCTAACCTCATTGGCCGCATACTTCCAGCATGCGGGTTAACGAGAGACGGGCGGGGGGGCAGAGTTCCTCCTCGATCGCCAGAGGGATGGCTTTTTGCGAAACAATTTCAGTAAGTATAGTCCAAAGTTTCTTTTCCGTCACCTTGGCCATGTTGCCGCAAACGGCGTGGCACAAGGGGATGATGCGGCACTGGTCCTTGAACCGGTCGGCAAGGCGGTGCACAAGGTGGTTCTCCGTGCCAATAATAAGGGTCGTGCCCGGGGCTTCGGCGGCTATACGGGCCGCGTCCTTGATAAGGAAGGATGTGGAGCCTGCGCCGTCACAGACGGAAATGACTTCTTCACGGCATTCTGGATGGGCAATTACGCGGCAGCCGGGGTGGGCGGCGCGTATTTCGCGCACATCATCGGGGTCAAAGCGGGCATGGATGGCGCAGCAGCCCGGCCAGAGCAGCAGCTTTTTGTCCAGAGGCTGGCTTTCGGGATCAACCAGGCCCTTGGAGCCAATGCGCAGCACATGACGGTCTTGCGGGGGAATGCCCAAAGCCGTCGCCGTGTTGTTGCCAAGGTGCCTGTCGGGCAGAAAAAGCACGCCGTCTCCCTGCTTCATGGCCCATTGCAGCATGACGCCCGCATTGGCCGAGGTACAGACGGCTCCGCCGTATTCTCCCACCACAGCCTTGAGGGCCAGATCCGTATTGACGTAGGCCAAAGGAATAACCTTGCGGCCACGTTCGTAAAGCTGTTCCAGCACCTTGCGGGCCAGAGGCGCTGGCGTCATTTGCGACATAAGGCAGTCTGCGTCCATGCTTGGCAGGTAGACGGTCTGCCCCGGCTTGGTCAGCAGCGCGGCAGATTCGCCCATAAAGTAGACGCCGCAAAATACTATGTAGTCTGCGTTTACCTGCGGCACACGGCGGGCCAGTTCCAGCGAATCCCCGGCGATGTCGCAGTGCTGCACCACGGCATCGTTCTGGTAGTGGTGCCCCATTATGCAGAGCTTGTCGCCCAATTGTCGCTTGATAGCCTGAATTTCGGCACTGATATTTTGCATGGTCTTGTTCCCTGTACTGAAAAGGTGCTGACCCTGGCGGTTTCAGGCCGGCAGCAGAGTCATGCTGAAGTCTGCCGCAACGGCAGAATGGGTAAGCCGCCCCACAGAAATGAAGTCAGGCCTGCGTGGAGCAGTAAGGGCAAGTTCACGAATGTTTTCCAGCCGTACGCCGCCGCTTACCTCGGTTTCAATGCCTTCTGGCACCAGAGCCAGGGCTTGGCTCAGAAGCGGGCCGTCCATATTGTCCATCATAATGCGGTCGGCGCCTGCGGCAATGGCTTCACGCACATGATCAAGGGTGCGGCATTCCACTTCAATGGGCGGGCAGGGGGTGTAGCGGGCGCGCAAGGCCGCCACCGCAGCGGTGATGGAACCAGCGGCGTCGATGTGGTTGTCCTTGAGCATGAGCATTTCCGCAAGGTTTTTGCGGTGATTGCAGGCTCCGCCTGCCTGAACGGCGTATTTTTCGGGCCAGCGCATACCGGGAGTGGTTTTACGCGTGTCGAGCAGGCGCACTCCCGTGCCTTCCAGCTCGCGTACATAACACGCTGTAAGGTTGGCTATACCAGAAAGGTGGGTTATAAAATTGAGGATAACGCGCTCGGCTTTGAGCATGGCCACGGCTGGTGCAGTGATGCGGGCCACCTCTGTCATGGCGGGCACCAGGGCAGCTTCGGCGGCCAGGGCTTGCCACTTGAAGGGCGAGCCCAGAGCCCGGAACACCGGGCCAATAACGGGAAGGCCCACCACAAGAGTGTCCTGTTTGGCCCGTATGGCGGCATGCAGGTACGCGTTGGGAGTAAAAAGGCCCAAGGCGGTCAGTTCTGGGCCGTCTTCTTCCAGGGCGAGATCGATGCATTTTTGAAGAAGCCGCTGTCCTTCCGGTGAAAAAAAAGCGGCCCAGGGCGTATACATTGCGCTTGTCCCCATTTCTTACGCATGCTAAGTGAAAGGGCGCCCGCCGTGGCCAGACGCCACATACGGCGTGATGGCCCTCACACGGCGGATTGCGCCGTTGTGCGGGTTATTTGAAGTAGATAGAATGCCCAGTGCGTCGCGTCAAGCCGCGTGAACCTAGAGAGCATTTTCACATGTGCGCCTTACCGTCTGAAAGGCGCAGTTTACGGCATTATTGCTCCTTCGGGACGTATTTTTTGGATGAAAGGCGCGCTATGGCAGATTACAAAGACAAGCAGCATACTGGAGCCGAAGAGGGCATGGAGCGGGAAGAAAACCGTGGAATTCAGCCTGCGGCTTCACTGACGGACCCGCAGTCACGCGCGTTCGTAAAATCCGCAACCGTGAACTCCGCCTCTGGCAAAAATGACCGCGCCGAAGCTGCAAGCACAGGCAGCGGGTATGCTGAAGATTACGCCGATGCCATATCTGACGCCAAACCTGACGCCGAACACGACGCCAGTTTTAACGCTGGGCATGACGCAGACGCGGTGCCCCCTGTGTCTGGTCCCATAAAGGCCGGAACTCCCACGGCGCACCCTGCCTCCAGTTCTTCTGACTCCATTGACGAGGAATACGATCCCGAATTTATGGATCAGGAGTTCATCCATCCGGCCGACATGGCCGACCATCTTGAAAATATGAGCCTTGAAAGGCAGGTGAGCACTCTTGTTCGCATGCCCAAGGAAGACGCCGCCGAAGCCCTGGCTGAACTTGACGGCAATATGGCCGTCGACGTGCTGGAAAATCTGGATACGGACGTTGCCGCCCAGATCATTGCCGAGATGTCCCCGGACGACGCCGCCGACGTTCTGGACGAGCTGGACGAGGACCACCGCGACGCTCTGCTGGAAAAGCTGACCCGCGAAGATTCCGACGAACTGCGCAGCCTGCTCAATTTTGACCCGGATTCCGCAGGCGGTGTCATGAACACCGAGCTCATCCTGCTGGAAGGCAACCAGACCGTTGATGAGGCCATTGCGCATATTCGCGCTGAAATGTCTGAAAAAGAAAGCCCTTATTACGGCTATGTGGTTGATTCGTACGACGTGCTTGTGGGCGTGCTTTCCTTGCGCGACCTCATGCTGGCCCGCCCCGGCACCATTGTGGGCGACGCGGTATCCGGGCAAAGCGTTATCAGCGTCACCTACGATACAGACAGACGTGAAGTGGCCAGCCTACTTTCGCACTACAATTTCATGGCCATGCCTGTTGTGGATAATGACGGGCATATCATGGGTGTTATCACCTATGACGATATTATGGACATCATGCATGAAGAAGCCAGCGCAGACATGCTGGGCATGGTGGGCGCTGACCCGGAAGAAAGCGTGGATACGCCCTGGAAAGAGAGCGTGCGCAAGCGCCTGCCCTGGCTCTTTGTAAACATGTTCAACTCGGCCCTGTCAGCCTCGGTAGTGTATATGTTCGAGGGCAGCATAGCCGAAATGGCCGTGTTGGCCGTGCTTATGCCTATGGTGGCCAATCAGGCGGGCAATACTGGGCAGCAGGCTCTGGCCGTTATGATTCGCCAGTTGGCCACAGACCGTTTTGACCAGAAAAAAGCCTGGATGGCCGTTGTGCGCGAAGGCAAGATTGGCCTTGTCACTGGTGTCGTCATGGCTATTACAGCCTTTATCGGCGCGTGGATGTTCACGGGTGTGGCGGCCATTGGCGCTGTTATGGGCGGGGCGCTCATGTGTGATATGCTGCTGGGGGCCATCTCTGGCGGCTCCATACCTCTTATTTTTCGCGCTCTTGGGCGTGACCCCGCGCATGCTTCCAGTATTTTTCTCACCACAATCACAGACGGCGCAGGCTTTTTCATTTTTCTCGGGCTGGCATCACTCTTTTTATTGTAGCTCTGCACAACCTGAATCGCCCGTTGCAGGCAGTCTGTCTTTATGCTGGCAGGCGGCAATTGCGAAGCCGGGAGACTGGACAGGCATATGGCACAGGCGCAACATGAAATTTGCCGCATTTTGCTGGTAGATGACCACAAACTGCTGATGGAAGGCGTGCGCAGCCTGCTGGCTCCCTACGCCCATCTACGGGTAGTGGGCATGGCGCTTTCAGGCGGAGAAGCCGTGGCCCTGGCCGCATCCTTGGCTCCGCACCTTATGGTGCTGGACTTGGGCATGCCCGGCATGAACGGTGTTGAAACAGCTCGCGCCGTGCTTGAAGTACGCCCTGGAACACGTATTCTTATTTATACCGGGCATGAGGATCAGCGCTGGCTGCCGGAACTTCTTGATATCGGCATCATGGGCCATGTGCGCAAATCTGAACAGCCGGGCGTACTTTTGCGCGCCATTGAAAGTGTGCGTCAGGGTGAAATATTCCTGAGTTTTTCCGATCCCGGGGGGCGTCTGGCGGCCCTGTTGCGAGAGCGCCGTCAGGCCGCAGATGATTCTGGCGGCGAAGGGGCTGGCGACCTGAGTGCTCTTTCGCCTCGGGAAAAGGAAATATTCCGCCTTCTGGCAGACGGCCAGAGCATCAAGGCCATTGCTGGCGATCTGCACATAAGCCCCAAAACCGTCGAAACCCACAAATATAACCTGCTCACCAAGCTACAGGCCGGATCTGTGGGGGATCTGGTCAAGATTGCCATCCGCCACGGTCTGCTCAAGGTTTGACGTTATTTTCAAAGCTGAGCGGCTCTGGGCCGTGTCGCCAAACGGGCCTTTCCAGTTCTTTGCGCTTCGGATTTCTTCTTATTATTCCGGTCGAATCTCTCCAGAGTACATTCCCTGCATCACAGCCCAATTCTTCTTGATATAACAAGAAGTTCATCTGGCAATGCACTGCCTGGAATTCGTAATACCTTGTGGCGAACAGGCCGATTTATCATTATCCGGGTTTTGCCCTCAATCCATATCTTCCGTTATTCCCTCTGATCCCCCGGCGTGCACGTTTTTCAGTCGGTCCTGCAATCCGTGTTTATGCCTGGGGAAAATCCTTAGAACTTTCTTTCACAAATCAGGATTCTCCCGATGGTGTGGGCAGGCTGCCCAGCCTAGTCTTGCCCTAACCGAAAAAACAAATGCGTCGGTCAAGGGCGCAAGGGGGAGACAATGGCCTGTGTTTTTCGTGAATACCTCAAAAGAGGCGCAAGGGACTATGCGGCAATGCTCGTGCTGTTGCCCGTCATGCTTTTTCTGCTTTTAGCCGCACCAATGGCGGCCTTGGCCCAGAATGGGGATCAGGCCCAACCCGCTGCACAGAGTTCGGCTCCTGCTTCCAGTTCCGCTGACGTTGTGGCTCCCGCCACAGCTGCTCCGGCGGATGCGGCAGCCCTTCAGGCCGCGCAACCCACTGCACAGACTTCCGCGCTGGCTGCCGACATGGCCCTGGTGGATAACCATCCCTGGTGGTTCTGGCCCCTTGCTTTGCTGGGGTTCTGCTTCATTCTTGGCATAATCGCCGTTATGGCCGGGGTAGGCGGCGGCGTACTTTTCGTGCCGCTGGTTAGCGGCTTCTTCCCCTTCCATCTCGACTTCGTGCGCGGTGCTGGTCTGCTGGTTGCTCTAGCAGGCGCATTGGCTGCCGGTCCCGGTTTGCTGCGTCGTAATTTCGCCAACCTGCGCCTGGCTCTCCCCGTGGCGCTGATCGCATCTGCCTGCGCCATTGTGGGTGCCATGCTGGGGCTGGCCCTGCCCACGAACATCATTCAGACATGTCTTGGCGGTACCATTTTAGCCATCGCCGTGCTTTTGCTGCTTTCCAAAAACTCCGTCCGGCCCGTGGTGAACAAGCAGGATGCCATTAGTGTGGCCCTGGGCATGGATGGTGTCTTTCTTGAGCCCAGCACTGGTGAAGTGGTGGAATGGAAAACCCACCGCACGCTGGCGGGCCTTCTGCTCTTTATTGTAATTGGTATTATGGCGGGTATGTTCGGCCTTGGAGCCGGATGGGCCAACGTGCCGGTGCTCAATCTACTCATGGGCGCGCCGCTCAAGGTAAGTGTGGGTACATCCAAATTCCTTCTTTCCATTACGGATACTTCCGCTGCCTGGGTTTACCTTAATCAGGGCTGCGTTATTCCCCTTATGGCAATTCCCTCCATTGTGGGCCTCATGCTCGGTTCAGTGGTCGGTGTGCGCCTGCTTGCCGTGGCCAAGCCCAAATTCATCCGCTACATGGTGATTTTTGTGCTTCTTTTCTCCGGCGTCAAAGCCCTCATGAAGGGCCTGGGCTGGTAGTTTTCGCCCGGACTGGACTTTTTGGGAGGATAGTATGAATACTATGGATGTTAAGAACGATATCAAGGCTTCACCGGCGCAGCTGCGCTATGCTGATACGCTGTTCTACGGTTCACTCATCGGCTTTGTGACGATGCTGATCACTTACGCGCTCTATGTGTTTGGCGTGCTTGAACCGCAGATTCCCCTTGATGAGATGCCGCGCCTGTGGACACACAGCGCTGCCGCCTACCGTGCTGCCGGAAATATTCCTCAGGGCTGGGGCTGGCTTGCTCTCGTGGGCAAGGGCGATATATGCAACTTTTTGGGCATAGCCTTTCTTGCGGCCCTGACGATCTTCTGCTTTGTGCAGCTTGCCTGGAGCTTGGCCCGGCGCAAGCAGTGGCTCATGATGTGTATAGCCATTGCTGAAGTGCTGGTATTGAGTTTGGCTGCGTCCGGCGTTCTGGTAGCTGGGGCGCATTAGCCTGCTCACCAAGGTCTGCGCTGCGGAAACGCACGTCTGAAGCACCTCAGTGCGCCTTGCGGCGCAGACCTCGGAGGAACCATGTTTGCCGTCATAAAAAACACGTTCGCGCATCTGCTGGAAGTGCCCGAGGCCGTATCCCCGGCCAGGTACCGCTCTCTCCGGCGGCTTATGACCATGCTTATGGTGGTGGTGTCTGTAACGCCGCTGCTTTTGCTCTCGGGCATAAGCCATGTGCAGTATACCAGAACTCTGGAACGCGAGATGGAAAGCCCCATCTATGCGTTGGCCCGCAAGTCGCAAGCGGCTCTGGAGCTTTATCTGGGCGAACGTGAATCCACAGTAAGCTTTATCGCCCATGCCTACACATTTAAGGATCTGGCGGATGAGCGCACTCTCAACCGGGTGTTCCTGTCACTGAGAAGTGAATTTCAGGGTTTTGTGGATATGGGGCTGGTAAATTCAGAGGGCATGCAGATTTCCTACATAGGGCCGTACAAGCTCAAGGGCGTGGATTATGCGGGCAAGCCCTGGTTGCGCGAAACCGAGATCAAGAGCCGCTATCTGAGCAATGTTTTTCTGGGGTACCGCGGCTATCCTCATATGGTCATAGCCGTTCACAGAATGGAAGAAAGCGGCCTTTCATGGACCTTGCGGGTGGCGGTGGATACTCTGCGCCTGCAACAGGTGCTCTCTGCTGTGGGGCCGGAACAGGATACCGACGTTTTTCTTGTAGACAGAGAGGGAGTCTTGCAGACAGACTCCCACCTTTACGGCAAAGCTCTGGACCCCTGCCCCCTGCCCGTACCTCAGCCTACCGCTGAAACAGTTGTGCGCACCGTGACCGAACCGTCCGGGCGCAAACTTATGGTGGCCTCGTGCGGTCTGGCTGGCACGGACTTTACGCTGCTGGCGGTCAAGCCTGTGGCTGACGCCTTCCGTCCTTGGGCGGCTTTGCGCACCGAGCTGCTGCTGGTTCTTTGCGGCGGTGTGGCCCTTATTGTTCTTGTGTCGCAACTGCTCATGAAGCAGCTTATTAACAGGTTGCAAGCCAGCGACGAGCGTCGTGTGGCAGTTTTTGCCCAGATGGAGCATAACCAGAAGCTTTCTTCCATCGGACGACTGGCAGCCGGGGTAGCCCACGAGGTAAATAACCCGCTGGCCGTCATTTATGAAAAAGCTGGCCTGGCGCGCGACCTCATCAATATGGGCAAGGTGTGTGACGAGAGCAAGAATAAGGAAAGGCTCAATTCACTGCTTGAAGCTATTGAAAGCACAGTAGAAAGAGCACGCGGCATTACTCACAGGCTGCTGGGTTTTGCCCGGCGTATGGAGGCCAACAGGCAGAGCCTGCACATTGAAGAAGTCATTACTGAAACACTGTCTTTTCTTGAGCGTGAAGCCAAAAACAGGGGCGTAAAGCTGGAGATGGATCTGGCCGCCAACCTGCCAGAAATTGTTTCAGATCGTGGCCAATTGCAGCAGATTTTTCTGAACATCGTGGGGAACGCCCTGGATGCCGTGACTGGTTGCCCGATTTCCGGCGAGACCAAGGAAGGGCAGCAACGTTTTGTGAAGGTGCAATGCGTTCCAGCGGGAGAATGCGCGCTTGAAGTGACCGTGCGCGATAATGGCAAAGGTATGCCTCAAGAAGTGTTGCGGCATATCTTTGAGCCGTTCTATTCTACCAAAAAAGATAAGGGCACAGGGCTTGGCATGTTTATCACCTACGGCATTGTGCGTCGACTTGGCGGCGAGATTTTCGTTGAAAGCGAAGAAGGCCGCGGCAGTACCGTGCGTGTAACCCTGCCCCTGACCCCGCCTGACGGCTCTGTGGAGGTATAGAAATGGCGCTGCGCATACTTCTTGCTGATGATGAAAAAGATTTTGTGGAAACCCTTGCGGAAAGACTTGAACTGCGCGGGCACAGCGTGCGTGTGGTTTTTGACGGCATTGCTGCCCTGAATGCCGCCGCTGAAGATACGCCCGATGTGGTGGTGCTAGACTTGCTTATGCCCGGTCTGCCTGGTGATGAAGTCTTGCGCCGTCTCAAAAATGTTCAGCCCGGTCTGCCCATAATTTTGCTCACTGGGCATGAGGTTGTGGATGACACGGGCTTGTCCCCAGTTTGCCAGGCCTATGCCTGCCTTACCAAGCCATTGAGTTTCAATGTGTTTCTTGAAACTTTGGAGTCCGCCGTTCGCGAAGGCCGCGCGGCCGAGTCCCGCCAAGGAGGCCGTTCATGAATACCAGTCAATGCACGGCACGCCTCTTGGCCTCGGCAGTACACGACATGCGCAACGTGCTTGCGGTGATTCGTGAATCTGCCGGGCTTGCGCAAGATCTGGCCGCACTGGCAGACGCTTCTGGCAGCGGAAAAACCGCAGGCAACAGTGATGCAGCCGCTGGGCAGCAAAGGCTTGGGTTAGCCCTGGCCGAAGTGCAGCGTTCAGTGGGGCAGGGAGCAGCCTTGGCGGAAGCTATGGACTACCTTGCCCAATCTGGCGGTGCGGAAAGCGGCGAGCACGGCGGCCCCTGCGATCTTGTTCGCGTTAACCGCAGCTTTTGCCTGTTGGCTGCGCGGCAGGCCCGCGCGGCCCAGATAAACCTTGTAAGCGGCGAAAGCGCAGAACCTGTTTGGGCGGCGGTGCCCCCAATGGATGTACTGCGCGCCCTGCTTGAAATTTTCGACCTTTGTGCTTCGGTGGGCGGTCAGGTGCAACTGCGCTTTACCGCCGGGCGACGGCAGAAGGAAGAAGGCATTGTGGTGGAAGTGCTGGAAGGGGCCAATCGAGAGCTGGCCTTGGCTGCCATGACAGGCAGCCCCATGCTTAGCGGTATGCGCCCCGGCTGGCGGGCAGCGCTCATGCCGTGGCGTGAACAGGGACCGCGCTTCTTTCTTTCACTTTCCGCCTGCGATTCAGATGCAGCATAACCTGCTCCGGCATGTGCCTGGGCCTTCAAGGAGAACTCCATGACCAAGGAAGACATCAAGATCCTGCTGGTGGACGATGAAAAACAATTCGTGGACACGCTGGCCGAACGTCTTGCCATGCGCGGTTTTGCCGCCAGAGTGGCTTACGACGGGCCTGAAGCACTGCGCGCTGTTGAACATGCCACGGACGTTATCGTGCTCGACCTGCGCATGCCCGGCATGGACGGTTTTGAAGTGCTGCGCAATGTGAAGAAAAGCAATCCCCAGGTGCAGGTCATCATCCTGACCGGGCATGGCGGTGATGCTGAAGAGCAGACCGCCTACCGCATGGGCGCTTACAACTTCCTGCGCAAACCTATGGATATTGACGAACTGCTCAGCAGCATCCGGATGGCTTACCGGGACAAGCTGGAAAATGCCATGGTGGCAGTGTCATTGGCTGAAGGCGGCGACTTTGATTCCGCCCGCGATGTGCTGAACGAAAAGGATATCCTGCAAGATCACGAAAAATAGACAAATGGCGGCGGCCTGATGGGCCGCCCTATGGGAGCGTCCATGCGCGTGCTGATTGTTGACGACGAATTGGCTTTTGCCGGGCCTTTGGCCCAGCGCCTGGGTCTGCGCGGCATGGAAACGCGCACGGCCCACGATGCCAACGAAGCCTTGAATATCTTGCATGCGTGGCCTGCTGAACTGGTGTTTCTTGACGTGGGCCTGCCCGGCATGGACGGTGTGGCCCTACTCAAGATCATACGCGAAAAGCACCCGCAAACTGACGTGGTCATGCTTTCCGGCGCGGCAGATATGGGCAAGGCCGTGCAGGCCATGCGGCGAGGGGCTTTCAACTGGCTCTCCAAACCTGTGGACATTGAGCAGGTGCTGGAAGAGTGCCGCAAGGCGCGTGAGCGGGCAGCCGTGCGACAAGAAGCTGCCCGTTTGGCAGAAGCCGCGCGTTGGCGCAGCCTGGGCCGCGTGGCGGAAGGTGTAGCCCACGAAGTGAACAACCCGCTGAATATCGTGGTGCAGGCTGCAGGTCTTATTCGCGATTGCCTGGAAGAGCCTGAAGCTGAAGCTCTGCCGGATATTGATGAACTGCGCGGGGCCGTTAATACCATCCGCACGCAAAGTTTGCGCGTGCGCGAGATTACCCGCAAACTGCTCATGGTTGGGCATGGGTTGGACGCGCGTACTGGCCCGCTGGACGTAGCGGCGATCGTTGAAGAAGTTATAGATCTGCTGCGGCACAGATCAGAGGCAGCAGGACTGCATTATCAGGTGGATCTTTCAGGCGCTCTCCTGCCAGAAGGAGAAGCTGCGGCAGATGATCTGGTTGTTGAAGACGCTTGGCGACCTTGGGGGTCTGCACCAGAGCTGCGGCAGATATTCTTGCATCTATTTGAAAATGCTTTGGATGCCATGCCCGAAGGTGGATTTGTACAGGTGACTGCCAGGGTAAGGCGTGACGGCCAGGGCAGGAGCTGGTACGATATGCTCGTGGTTGACAGCGGCCCCGGCATCGCGCCGGACATAATGCCCCATATTTTCGAGCCATTTTTTAGTTCGCGTGCCCTTCAAAGCGGATGCGGCGGTCATGTCCAATACCATGACGGTCACAACGGCAGCACCATGCGCCCCGGTTCTGCCACACAATCCCACATGGGCCGCTACGCGGGTCTCGGTCTTGCCGTGGCCCGTTCGCTGGCGCACGCGCGCGGTGGTGAACTCTCCGCCGCCAATCGCCAGGAAGGCGGGGCAGTATTCTGTCTCAGCCTTCCTCTGGCACAAATGCCCTCAACCACCGGTCAGGTTGTGGGCGACCTTCCCCCGGGCGGCGGCCTTTGATGGCCGCCCCCGGCGGCGTTTTAACGATACGCCAATAAACAAAGATCCCGGTCAAGACCGGGATCTTTGCGTAATATCAGGGAATCAAAATGCTGGCTGCTGGGCAGCACAGGGCGGCTATTTAACTGCCGAAGCTGTTATCAAAGCTGTGTCCAGTTGGTAAAACAGCTTTATTCAGCACTTTCTGCGAGACTGTTAAGCCATTGTGCCATGCGCGCGGTCTGTTCCAGATGCCACAGCGAGGCGATAAGTGGAGAAAGCGTGCCTCCGTCAGGGTCATACATGGTCGCTGAACCATGCTTGCGCAAGGCTTCCCAGGCAGTGACGGCTTCATGCAGAGACTTGCTTCTTTCTTCTCCCAACACAGGAGCCAGCGCAACCTGCTTGAAGGCAATGATTTTTTCCAGCCGCCCCAATTCTGTGTTGATGCAATCCTGCATTTCCGTGGTCACTCCGGCGGCGCTGTCCATGCATATCTGGTATTCAGTGCTGTACAGGCTTTCAGCCTGAACCGGAGAAATATCGTCTTGCTCTTTGTCCTGCGCCGGGTCTGCTTTTACGGCGGCGGTCATATCACTGGCAGGAGCTTCCTTACCATTCGCGGTAGTGGAAGGTCCGGCAGTAGCGGTGGCAGAGTGAACGCCAGTGCGGTTTTCCGCGCTGATAGCGGGCAAGGCAAAAGCCAGCAGAGCCAGAATGGTAAAAACAGGCAAAGTTACGCGAAAAAACGCCAAACAGTTTCGCAACATTCTGCACTCCTTAGTGGAAATAACAATTATGCCTCCAGTATACGCGCACGGCCAGGGGGGCGCAAGGGGCTCAAAGGCATAATCTGATTCAATCAGAAGGTTATGTTTCTGCCAGTGCAGTTTTTAGCGGTATTCTCTTCCTGACCAGAGAACTCTGCCGATAACTCTGAACTGGTCGGCTATGTCGCCGCGTAAATCAAGATTGACTGGTGGGTAGGCCGGATTGACGCTGTGCAGTATGATTTTGCCGGGCACCTTGTCTATTCGCTTGATATAAATGGCGTCTTCAAAGCCAACCGCGTACAGGCGGCCAGGGCTGATTTCCGTCTGTCCCTTGTCCAGCAGCACAAGGTCATTATCAAAAATTTCAGGCACCATGCTGTCCCCGGATACACGCATCAAAACCATGCGTCTGGGGTTGCCTTTGCGGCGTAAAAAATCTCCCCTGAAGGCGTAGCTGTCATCACTGCGTTCGCTGACTTCAAGGCTGCCCGTGCCCGCAGAAAGGCGGGCTTCAGCCAGGGGAACATGAATGAGATCTGTCTCGCAGTCAGCGGGGCTTGTTGGCAGTTCACCGTCTGCCGCTTCAGGAAGACGCATGGGGCCGCTGCCGAAAAAGAGCCAGTGGGCGTTTACTCCGGTTTCTGCCGCGCAGGTCTGAATCCAGGCAGGCGGCACTTCTCCACGTTTGCGTGCGCCGCTGACAGATTGCGGTGTGATGCCGAGGGCGCGGGCCAGCTCTGCATCGGTTGAGGCGTTCAAAGCCAGCATAAGCCTTTGCAAGGTTGTTTCAAATTCATTTTTATCAGTCATAACTGTCTCACAAACCGCGTCAACCGTGCCTTCAAACTGGGCATGCCGCGCGGCGGGCTTGGGTCAGCCCACATAAGGCGGGCTGAAAAGTTTTTTGTGGTGGGTACAGCGACTGTCCTGCATGGCTGCAATGCCTGCGAAAACAGATGTATTAGGTTCAGGTTAACAACCTTGTTGGTGGCTGGCAAGGTTTTTATCAACTAAAAGTTTATATATACTTTTAATTACAATATTTAAATGGTAAGTGACAGATTTTAATTGTTATTATTTCACTCGTCTAAGTGTTTTTATATGCTTTTACTTATGACTTCGTTTGCGCTCTATCAACCGAAGAATCGTGTTGGATATAAGAACGCCACCGCAAGCCAGTATGGTATCAAGCAACCGCCAACTCAGTAAAGAAATGTCGCCTCCTGCATTCAGCATGGCCAGATCAATGAGCAGCAGCACGATGAAGGTGATAATGAAGCTGAACAGCATATAATGCCCAGATTGGGCGTAAGGAATAAAAAGAGCCGCAAGGCCAATGGCAATGGCAAGAGGCAGGGGGATGGGTATGCTGAAAACAGCAGGAGCCGCCGCTATGACGCCCAGCACTGTGCCCAGGGCCCGGTCACGGATGCGGCGTAGCTCGGTTGCGCCGTTACTGTGCATGACAAAAAGCACGGTCAGACCAACCCATGCGGGGTGGCTGAAGTTCAGGCACCCCGCTGCCAGGGTACAGACAAGAACCGTCAGCGGCACCGCCATGCCGAACAGGTAGTCGTTCATGGCTCCGCTTTTAAACGCCTTGAACTCTTCAAAGGGGCTTGCTCCATCGCCTTGCCCGCTGCCAAACTGGATGCCAAGCACGCTGAGCAGCGCGCCAAAGGCCAGACCCGCCATAAAAAGCTCTGCTGCTGCCAAAGAGTTGGCCATGCCAAAGTGCGTAAGCAGGGCAGCTGCGGCCATGTTTTTGACCACAAGGCTGAGGTAGGCCTGGTCTGGGCGGGGCAGAGCCGCAAGCCAACTGAACAGTACCAAGGGAATAAGGGCAAGATTGTTATTGCCTTGGGTCAAAACGCCCACTGAAGCGGCTATGCACACAAGCAGGCCGCCTGCGCCTATGCATAATACACGTGGCAGAGGGCTATAACGTGGCGCAATGAACAGGGCGAACAGCGCCCCCAGTGCGCCAAGCAAAGCAACTTCCGGTTTGTTCCAGATTTGGCTGACAATAATGGGAACGCACATGGCCAGCATGTAAAGAACGCCTCGGACCATGAAGTTGCGGTGCTGGGAAGAGATGGGCATGCAGGCTCCGGAGAAATCTGTAAAGGCAGGTTATATCGTTTATTACTGATAATTATTGGTGATATGATACAGTAGCGTGTTATCAAAGGTCAAATACGAACTTGCAAATATAATACAGATAGATAAACTGAAGTAAGAGCTGTATTGGTTGTTTTTATATTCATCTGTCTTTATATGACCGCTTTTAGTTTTAAATTAAATGCTATTGATATTGCATGTCTGATAAATAATTCTGACCGGAATTTATTTATTTGTACACATAGCGAAACAAAAAATACACGGTATATTCACATCAAACGGGTAGTAGATCTGTCGGGTGGGCTTTTTCTGACAAACTTACCAATTACTTTTTGTAACGCTCTTAAGGAATAAGATATTCGGGCGATTATCATATTGTGATGATTTGTCTTTAGAGAATAGCGAACTGCCCCGAACGCAAGAGAAGCTGCCTGAGATTGCCTGCACGGTGAGAGCAGGTAGAGGAGGAACTGCACATGACAATCAAGGCCAGGGTTATATTAGGTTTTTTGCTGACAATCATTGTCATGGCTGGCAGCACCATTCCTTATGTTACCAGTAAAATGCGCGACAATGCCGAGCAGGCTTACATGGAAGCTTCCCACGAGCAACTGCAGATTATGGGAAGCTATATTGAAGGCTTTATTGGCGAGGCTGAGCGCAATCTTGCAGTTCTGGCGGCTGATGAGGTTCTGATTAATGCAGAAGGGCTTTTTCCCGTCTATGTAAACAAAACCAGTGAGACTGCCTACAAGCGCTCTGACCTTGATTCTGAGGCAGCCAAAGCTGCCATGCTCATCGCGCGCGTGGCTGAGGCCAATCCTGCCTATGCGGAAGTTTATGCGGGGTACCCTGACGGCAGTTACGGAACCTCAATGAAGGAAGGGCCGATCCCCGCCGGATTCAACTCTTCCAAGCGGCCCTGGTATGTGGGGCAGATGAATTCCGGCAAGCCTATGGGGCTTGCCAACAGCTACCTGTCCATTTCAGGCGAAATGGTGCTGGCTGTTACACACATCCTCCGCAGCGACAAGGGTGCAATCAAGGGCGTGTTGGGGGTGGACGTTTCACTTAACGGGCTTTCAGAAAAGTTTACCTCACTGAATTTCGGTAGCACCGGTTATTTCATGCTCATTGAAAATACGGGGCGCATCCTCTGCGATCCAAGGGATAAAGACCTCACGGGCAAGGTTATTGGCACGGAAGTCAAGGACCCCGGGCTGGAGAAGTTGTTCAGCACGCAGGATGGCCTTGTGCTCACCCGTATAAAAGATGTGCCTGTTCGAGCCAACGTGTTTACAACCAGCTTTGGCTGGAAGATTGTCGTCATTCAGGACGAGAGTGAAATTTTTGCCAGCGCCAACGAAGCCATACGTTCTGTGTCAATCATTTATGGCATCGTCACTCTCATCATGCTGGCAGTGGCCTGGTATATCGTGCGGTCCATCAATCGGCCCCTGCACCTCATCGTTGCAGAGGCAGACAAGATCTCTCAGGGCAATCTTGATGTGCATCTGGAACCGCGTGATTTTTACGGAGAACTGGCGGAACTGCGCCATTCGTTGCTCAATATGGTCACCAATCTGCAAAACATGATTACAACCGCGCATCAAAAGAGCAACGAAGCCGAAGAGCAAACCCTGCTGGCCAAGGCTGCCACAGAACAGGCCGAGGCAGCCCGTGAACAGGCCGAAAACGCAAGGCGTGACGGCATGCTGGCCGCAGCAGGTCAGCTGGAAGAAGTGGTGTTGGTCATTTCCTCCGCATCCAATCAACTTTCGGCCCGTATTGCGCAGTCGGATCATATTTCTGCGGAATCCGCAACGCGCCTCAGCGAGGCCGCCACAGCCATGAACCAGATGAACGCAACAGTGCGCGAAGTTGCGGGCAATGCTTCCGCCGCTTCGTCCATGTCGGATGAAACCAGGGGCAATGCCGAAAACGGCGCGCAGATCGTGCGGCAGGCCCTGGAGAGCATTGACCATGTGCACAGTGTTTCTATGGAGCTCAAGGGGGATATGTCTCAGCTGAATGAGCACGCCCTGGCGATTAACCGCATTATGGGCGTCATTTCTGATATTGCCGACCAGACAAACCTGCTTGCCCTTAACGCGGCCATTGAGGCTGCACGCGCTGGCGATGCGGGACGCGGCTTTGCGGTAGTGGCCGACGAAGTGCGCAAACTGGCTGAAAAGACTATGGCCTCCACCCAGGATGTGGGCAATGCCATCAAGGCCATTCAGGAAAGCACGGCCAAAAGCGTGAGCGGTATGGACAAGGCGCTTACGGAAGTTGAAACCGCCACTGGCTTTGCCCGGCAATCCGGCGAGGCCCTTCGCCAGATTGTCAGCAATGTGGAAACTACAGCAGACCAGGTGCGGGCCATCGCTACGGCAAGTGAAGAACAGTCTGCCGCCAGCGAAGAAATCAACCAGTCCATTGTGCAGGTCAACGATATGTCCGGGCAGACCGCCCAGGCCATGAGCGAAGCCGCCCAAGCCGTTACCGAGCTTGCGCAGCAGGCCCATCGGTTGAGCGCGCTTATCAGCAATATGAAGAAAGCCTAGGCAGTGGTTTTGCGCGAGCCTTTCAATTGGCTTTGCGATGAAATTCAGCGTTTATTCCGGGGAATATAATAAGACTATACTCCCCGGAATAAAGGGCGCGCTCTTCAACAATAACGCGCACCTCTTAATTACACCGACAGATCAGCATCAAATGTACAAACCCCCGGCGCGTTGCTGCGTCGGGGGTTTTTCTATTGCACTAAAGCAGCGCATGCACGCATTGGAGTGAAATGTCTGCGGCGCGGGCATGGCAGTTTATTTTTTCAGCCAGGCTTCCACCATTTCCGGGTGTTCCGTCATGAATCTGCGGGCGTTTTTCAACGGATCTGCGCCCTTTTCCTGATTCCAGGCCATGAGTTGCTGCAACTGATCTGCACTATTAAAGGCGAACTTGGACAAAAAAGCATGTGCTTCAGGATGGTCTTTTTTCAGGTCTTTGCGTCCAACATTATAGATGGCTTCTTCGCTGCCAAGGCTGCCCTTGGGGTCTTCAAGATAGTGCAGGTTCCAGCGGCCAAAAAGCCAGTGGGGCGACCAAGCGGTGATCACAATCCACTTTTTGTTGCGGATAGCCTCGGCCAGACTGGATGTCATGATGGCATCGCTGCCTTCCATCAGTTCCATATTATCTATGTCATAATCTTTCAGAAGATTTTCGGTAAGACGCATGATGGCCGCGCCGGGATCAATACCAATAATTTGCCCCTTGAATTTGCCGGCATTGGCTTTCAGCTCCTCCACGGAGCGCAGGGGAACATAATCGGGTACGGCAAGGCCAATCCGTGCGCCGTCCGTAAGCTTGCCCAAGACTTCCAGCTTATCTTTGTACTTGTCGTACATGTCCTTGTTGGTATTGGGCAGCCATGCTGTCACCATAGCATCAGCGTCGCCAGTGGCCAGGCTGGTCCAGAGGATGGGAAGCGTAACTGGCAGCAGCTCCACCTCATAGCCAAGTTTGTCTTCAAGAACGGCCTTGGCCAGATGGCTTGACGCATTGGCGCAGTCCCATTCCACATAGACCAGCTTGAGGTTCTTGTTTTCATTCGTATCCTTGGCTGTTGCGCCAACGGCGAACAGCATCACTATAGTCAGGGCAAGACCCAGTATGCGAGATTTCATTGGTATTCCTTATAAGAAATATTGTTGCAGTATCCGCAGCCGCGTGGTTTTTCGGCCAGAGCATGTTTACCTTGAAACGCTCTGGCGGCGGCATGAGCAGACACCAGCTGTGGAGGCGTACGCGCTATTTATTGCGCGAGTAAACGCCGTACCGCGTGTGCTTTAAATTTTGAGAGCATATATGCTCAAAATTACTGAGCTCTAGGCGCATTTGCCCGAACTTCTTTGGGCCAGAGCGCGGAACAGCCGATCAAGGGTGATGGCCACAATGACAATGCCAAGTCCGGCTTCAAATCCCATGCCGATATTAAGGCGCTGAATAGCCTTCCACACTTCGCCGCCCAAGCCGCGCGCGCCAATCATGGCCGCGATGACGGCCATAGAGAGGGCCAGCATGATGGTCTGGTTAACGCCTGCCACAATGGTGGGCATGGCCAGAGGCAGCTCCAGCTTGTAAAGACGCTGCATGCGTGTGGCCCCAAAGGCTTCTGAGCACTCAACAAGGTCCTGCGGCACTTGCTGAATACCCAGACATGTCAGACGGATGGCTGGCGGCACTGAAAAGATGACAGTGGCTACCACGGCGCTGACCTTGCCAATGCCGAAGAAGGGGATGGCCGGGATAAGGTAGACAAATGCCGGCATGGTTTGCATGACGTCCAGCACAGGCATGACCACCTTGCGCACCGCAGGGTACATTGCAGCCATAATACCGCAGGGCACGCCAATAAGTACGGAAAGCAGGGTGGCGGAAAGCACCAGTGCAAGAGTGCTGACTGAAGGAACCCAGAGGCCCAGATTCCACAGCAGGCCGAACCCCAGAACGACGAACACTGACAGGCCGGGTTTGCGTGTCACCCACCATGCAATACCTGCCAGTAAGAGGATGAAAAGCCACGGTGGCGGAAAGAGAAGCATCTGCTCGAAATTGTCCAGCAGGCCCAGCATGAATTCTGATCCGGCGCGGGTAAAGCCGGAAACATGCTCAACCAGAAACTCCACAAGGTTGTCCACATAGCTGGCTAATGGCAATCTAGGCAGCATTTGCACCTCCCTTGCTGTGCTCAACAAGAGAGCCAAGCAGCAGGCCGCGAACAATAACGCCCTGAAGGCGTCGGCGGTCATCCACCACGGCCAGGGGGTATGGCAATTCGGCCATAAGGGGTACAATTTCAGTAACCGAGGTGTCGGGGCTGACGGTGACAATATCCGTGCTGGTGATTTCTGTGAGGTCGGACCGCCCTTCAGTGACCATTTGTTTTGCGTCAGCGGCGTTTATGATGCCAACAAAGCGGCGATGCCTGTCCAGCACGAAAAGCGACGCGATGGAATAGGCCCGCATTTTGCGCAGGGCAGCACGAGGCCCGTCCAGCCCCAGCACGGCGACATCTTCCGAACGCTTCATGACGCTGGCTGCTGTAAGCACCTGCGATGCGTCTGCCGAGGCCACAAAGCGGGCCACATAATCATTGACAGGAGCCTGCAGAATGTTTTCAGGGGTGCCAGTCTGAACGACAGTTCCGTCCTGCAGCAGGACGATGCGGTCTCCAAGTTTGAAAGCTTCGTTCAGGTCATGTGTAATGAAGACAATGGTTTTCTGTATGTCTTCCTGAAGCGCAAGCAGTTCGTCCTGCATTTCCTGCCTGATAAGAGGGTCAAGAGCGCTGAAAGCTTCGTCCATAAGCAGAACTTCCGGCTCCAGGGCAAGGGCGCGGGCAAGGCCAACACGCTGCTTCATGCCGCCGGAAAGCTGACCGGGGGAAGAATTTTTCCACTGCGCCAGCCCCACCCGTTCAAGCACTTCTTCGCTTTTTTTCAGGCGGTCGGCTTTGGGTACTCCCATAACCTCAAGGCCGAAGGCTGTGTTCTGCAAGACCGTTCTATGGGGAAAGAGCGCAAAGTTCTGGAAGACCATGCCAAAGCAGCGATGCCGCACATGACGCAGCTTTTGATCGTTCATGGTGGTGATATCTTCACCGTCCACAAGAATGCGCCCGCTGGTCGGCATGATGAGGCCATTGAGGCAACGCAGCAGTGTTGATTTGCCACTGCCGGAAAGGCCCATGATGACAAGCAATTCACTGTCGGTGATGTCTAAAGATATGTCGAACAGGGCAACTGTGGTGCGTGTTTTGCGCAGAATGTCAGCCCGCGAGACGCCTCTGGCTGCAAGCTCAAGAGCTTGTTTGGGATGTGGACCAAAAACCTTAGAAACGTTTTGGATAGAAATTTTTGCCATATACCCTCCTTCTGCCGAGGCATTTGCATGCCGCGGGTGTAGTCCGTAAACGGACGAGTATATGGAAGGACGACCAATGTGTGACCGTCAAAACGAACTTGCTGGAGTCATCAGCGTTGAGGGCACCAGCAGACGAACGCCTCCTCGGTATAAACCGAACTTCCATAAAATGTTAAAAATAATCGTGATTAAGACAAACATATCCACTAGCCGAAAAACTGGTCAGGGTATTTCTTCTTTTTGCTCCTCCAAGACGCAGAGAAATAGGGTGGTTGCAGATGAGCCGACAGAGACAGCTCAGAAGGCAAGATTTTGAGAGGGGTTAGATTTTTTAAGTGTCATTGAATTGTTGTGACATGGATTATTTTTTCTTGTGTATGCTGTGATTGTAGTGCCTTTTTTATGTGTAATTTTAGTATGATTTATTTATTATGACTCTATTTTCAGGATCGTGCACGTCCAGTATACGAAAGTGTTGCTAAAAAATTATTAACATGCAAGAATTAAAAGTTTTTGTTGGAATGTTTTTGTACTATAAGATATAATAGTGCGTAAATCAAGGTTAGATTTTATTTCTCAACTTGTTGGGTTTGGCGAATATGCTGTTGGGCAATTTGTGCGCTCTGCACGGGCGTTTAAGCAGTGCGGTAAGAAATATCTGGCAGGGCAGCTAACCCTTGCGGCAGGCGCTTAACCGCGGGCAAGGCTTGCGTACGCCAAATTTGCGGCAAGCATTCAAGCTCAACCCTTGAGAATTTTTCACACAGAAGATTTTTTCATGAAAGGCCCCGAACAGGTTGCCACGTCAAAATTAAACAGCAGCGCCATAATCTACATAGTGGCGCTGCTGCTCTATTTGTAACTTGCGTTGATATTTTGGATTTTAGTGAAGTTTTACTGCGAGAACGTATGTTGCCTTGAAGGGATGCCTATGAAACTTCGGTTTCAACTTGGGAATCCATATGTGACTTGCTGGAAAAATCTTAACGCTTTTAAGGGAAGTGGGAGAGGCCCATTTTACAAAGGGGCCTCTCCCACAAGGCAATGCAAAGTAAATATGCTCTGGCAGTTGCAGCAAAGACTCAACTGTGATGCTTCTCGCTTTGCGCAGGTGAAAATCCCTACACGCCGCGTGTGGGTAGTACAAAGCTGTGGCGGCCCATAAGGGCCGATGCGGCAATAGCCAGCACGGCAAGCGCTACCAGGGCCGGATTTCCCACACCAGCTATTACAGCCAGCAGACAGGCAAAGGCCGCTGCGTCAAGCACGGTTGCTGTGCCGAGATTTCTGCGTTGCAGAGTGCTGGAGCCGTCGCGCATGGCTGGCCGCAAATGGAACTGGAGCAACAGCATGTCGATGGCCAGCATTACCAGCATGGCGGGGAAAAGCTTGTGCAGGCCGTTGGTAACGTGCAGGGCCATGCCCAAGCCGATAAACAGCGCGCAGCCAAGCAGTATGCCGCCATTGGTCAGATAGGCTGAAAACCAGCGCGCCTTGCGCCATACTGGCCGTGAGGTGGCAGAAAAAAGCACGCCCTTGTAGCAGAGCCCGGCGGCAGCGCAAATGATACCAAGGGCTATGAACGTCACCAGTATGTTTACCGCCGCATCGGAATCAAGAACGGTCATAACGCTGGCCGCGCATGCCGGGGGCAGCAGTTCAAATCCGGTCAAAAGGCCCATAGAACCCCAAAGGGCAGGAATGAGAATGGTCACTGACGACAGGGTCAATGCCCATACGCCAACCCACATGGGCGAAGTTGGGCGGAACGTGCGAAGCATGTGGTGAAAACGGCGCGGGTCGCCAAGGTCGGCCACAAGCATGAGCAGGTCGGCAATAAGAAGCAGCCATGCCAGCACAAACGCTGGTTGGGCCAGAATGCCGAATGTCACGGGCCGCAGCAGCAGGGCGCACGCCGTTACAATGTAGAGTCCCAAAGCCGCATTGTTGAGCCAAACGTCAATAACGGTCATGCCTCCCCACGGGGGAAGGTGCGGGATGACGTCTCCTGAATAGTCCTGGCTGTATGCCTTGCAGGCACTCTGCGGAGTGTCTTTCTGCATGGTTTTGGTCGTCTCCATTACAGGTACCCTCCAAAAACTACGGATGCGCCCACTATTGCCATACCCGCCAAAACTCCGGCAATGGCCCGCGCGTAATCACCCTTGAGGCGCCGGGCCGGATGTATGGGGTCTTCGGGCAGTCCGTATTTTGCAGGATTGTCCAACAACAGAAAAATATTATGCAGGGAAGAGTAGTTTTCTGTGGCGTCCAGCCCGTAAAGCCGGGCGTTGGTTACTCCCTGGGCCTGCAACTGGGTAAGGCGGTTGCGGGCCGCATTACGCATGTCTTCAAGTTTGCCAAAACGTATGGAGGCCGCCGGGCAGGTTTTGGCGCATGCCGGATGCAGGCCGTCTCTCACACGGTCAAGACAGAAGGTACACTTGTGCGAATGGCCTGTTTCCTCGCTTCTGGCTATGACGCCGAAGGGACAGGCCGCCACGCATGAGGCGCAGCCGTTGCAGATGTCTGATTGCGGGTATACGCCGCCAACTTCTGTGCGGATAAGTGCGCCCGTGGGGCAGGCCCGCAGGCAGGGGGCGTCTTCACAATGCTTGCAGCTGTCGCTGGCCAGCAGCCAGCGTAGCCCTTGGCGATTGTTGGCTGGTACGTCCGGGGTGATGACTTCCGCAAATTTGACATGTCGCCATGTCTTTGCTGACAGCTCCAGCGTGTTGTCGTAGCTGCGGCCTGAAAGGCGCGGCTCAAGGCCGGGCAGCATGTTCCAGTGTTTGCAGCCCACCTGACAGGCCTTGCAGCCGATACAGACGGACGTGTCGGTAAAAAAGCCCACGGCTTCCTGCTGCTCTGGTTGTGCGCCACGCTGGAAGGGATAGATCACCCGTTGCAGGAACCCACGCGGTTTCTGCGGAAGATGCTGCGTATCAGTTGTCATAATCCAACCTTCCTTCGGGCTTGCAAATCCAGGGCACGTTTTTCATAGGGGCATCTGGCAGGGGCGTGTATGCGTCGCGGAAGTCGTCCTTATGCTCGCTGCGAGGAGTAAGCCTGCCCGGTCTGATGCGACAGGCGATGGATTTGACGCTGGCAATGTCCGAATTGGGGCCAAGGGACAGGGCAGTGAGCACGTTGACAGAGTCGCCGGTAACTTCGCCCTTGAAACCAAAATGCATGGGTACGCCAACAATATGCACCTTGCTGCCGCAGACCATGAGGGGGGCCATTCGTGGTGTAACCAGCACCCGTCCTTCAATGGATCCCCGTTTGCTTTCGGCAATAACCCAGTCCAAAGTGCGCAGGTTGAGGCTTTCAGCCAGTTCCTGATCCATTTCGAAAAACAGGCTGGGTTGCAGTTCGTTGATCCAGCTTGACCGCCGCGTCATAACCCCGGCCACAAACTGTTCCGTTACCCGGTAACTTGTAAGAATAACCGGGTAGCGCGGGTCGCCCTGGGCTGCTATGGCGTTGCGCGAATCTTCGATAAGCGTGGTGGAAGGCGATATCTGCTGTGCTGCCATCGTATTGCGAACAGGGGTTTCCAGCGCTTCATAGTGCACTGGCATGGGGCCGTCAGACAGACCAAATGGCGCAAAGAGCCAGCCCAGCCCGTCAAAATGCACCGTGAAAGGCGCGTTGCCCGGTATGGCGTCCATTCCCCTGCTTTCCGGGGTGGGGCGGTAGTCCGGGGCCTTATCCAACACATAGTTGGGCACGTCTGCTCCGGTCCAGCGTTTGGCGTTGGAATCCCAGTGGATGATGGCCTTGCGCTCTGACCAGGGCTTGCCTTCGGGGTCGGCAGAGGCGCGGTTGTAAAGAATGCGGGAGTTGCCGGGCCATGCCCATGCCCAGTTGAGATAGAAGTTTTCGTCGTCGCTGATGGTGCCGCGTCTTTTGGCAAGGTTCTGGTCTTGTGCCGGGTAAACTCCGCAGTAGAGGCGGCAGCCACAGGCCGTGGAACCGTCGGCTGCAAGCTGGCCCGTGCTCTTGAGGTGCTCGCCAGTGACGGTGTTGAAGCCGTTCATTTCGCGCAGCACAAGCTCGGGGTCTGGCTCATCGTCGCCCGGCTTACAGTAGTCCCAGGTAAGCTGCTGCAAGGCCTTGTCGCGTTCCAGTGTGGAATCGGCATACAGGGCCTTGAGCCGTTTGCCCAACTGATAGACGTACCAGAGGTCGGATTTACTGTCGCCAGGCGCTTCCAGTACGGGTTCGTGCCACTGCACCAGACGTTCTGTATTGGAGACGGAACCGCCTTTTTCCATTGCCAGTGAGGCTGGCAGAAGAAAAACCTCAGTGCCTACGGTTTCGGGGCCGGGGCCGTTGGGGTCGGCATACCAGACGGCGGCGCTTTCTGTTTCAAATGCGTCCACCACAACCAGCCAGTCCAACCGGCGCATGGCTTCACGGTGAAAGCCGGAGTTGGGCGAGCTGACAGCGGGATTCTGCCCAAAAACAAACATACCGCGCACAATGCCTTGCAAGGTTTCTTTAAAGAATATCTGCTCGGATTCGTCCTTCTGCATCTTGGGCAGATTTTGGTAGCAATATTCATTTTCTGCTGTGGCTGCATCGCCGTACCAGGCCTTGAGCAGGCTGACCATATAGGAGGGCATGGCTGCCCACGCGCCCTTGATGCCTTCCTGACGCCACATGCCTCTTTCGCCCTTGCCCCGGCGTCCGCCCAGGCCGTGCCCGTATTCAAGCAGACTCTTGAGCGTAGCGTGTTCGGGGATGGCCTTGGGCTGGGGAATATAGTTGGGCAAATTGTTGAACAATGTGGGAATATCCGTTGCGCCCTGCACGTTGGCATGGCCCCGCAAGGCTATGATGCCGCTGCCGGGGCGGCCAATGTTGCCCAGAAGCAACTGGATGATGCCCGCGGCCTTGATGATTTGCGTACCGCTGGTGTGCTGGGTCCAGCCAAGGGCATAGGCCATAACCGAAGTGCGGTCAGTGCCAGAATTGGCCATAAGCAGGTCGGCCACCAGTTCAACGTCTTCCGGGGAACATCCGCATGTTTCCGCAGCTTTTTCCGGGGTGTAACTTTCAAAATGCTTTTCGAGCACGCGAAGCACGCACCGGGGATGTTGCAGCGTGGGATCTGTTACGGGCATGCCCTGGGCGTCCAGTTCATAGTCCCAGGCATCCGGTTCCTGATCATACGTGCGTGTGACAGGATCAAAACCCACGAAAAGCCCCGTATTTTCATCAAAGGAAAACTTTTCGCTTACCAGGGTTGCAGCGTTGGTGTACTGGCTGACAAAATCTGCAAAGTAACCTTTTTTCTTGATAATAAGGTTAATAAGCGCGCCAAGAAAGGCCAGGTCTGAATCGGGCCTGATGCGCACATGATGGTCGGCCACAGCCGAGGTACGCGTGAAGCGCGGGTCCACATGTATGAGGGTAGCGCCCCGTTCCTTGGCTTCCATTACCCACTGAAAGCCCACAGGGTGAGACTCCGCCATGTTGGAACCCATAATAAGGATGCAGTCGCTGTTGCGCATGTCGCGCGGGAAGTTGGTGCAGGCACCGAAACCGAATGATGCGCCCAGACCGGGCACGGATGCGGAGTGTCAGAGACGGGCCTGGTTTTCCACGTCGAGCATGCCAAGCCCGCCCGTGAAAAGTTTTTTCATGAGGTAATTTTCTTCATTGTCGCTGGCGGAACCGCCAAGAGAAGCAATGCTGTGGCATGTATTAACCGTCATGCCTGCCGCGTTTTTTTCCTGAAATCCCGCCTCGCGGGAAACCTTCATGAGCTGGGCTATGCGGTCCATTGCCCAATCCATCGGGCGGTCTTCCCACAGGCTTGAATAGGGCGCGCGGTAGCGCACGGTTGCCACGCGATGGGGGCTGCGCACCACCTGCAGGGTATTGGAACCCTTGGGGCACAGGCGTCCACGGTTCACCGGGCTTTCGTCATCGCCTTCAATACCGACGACGTCACCCTTGTACTTGTAAATACTGAGGCTACAGCCGATGGCACAATACAGACAGACGCTATGGTGTTTTTCAGCATCGCGGTACCTGCTGTGACACACAGCTGTACGCGGGCTGAAAGGCTCTTTGTGGTGGGACATGATTTGGCTCACAGTGTTAAGGCAACAGGGAATTGGCGGAGCGCAGCACGCCGTAAATTTCTTCACGCTTTTTCTATAAGTGGGTATATGGTAACGCCTATTTATGTAGTGTGCAATAGTAATATTTATTACTATCTGATATCCATAGTTTTTCCGGTCTCAAAGAGTTTGCGTGATTATTCGGTCAAGAAGGAGCTGGCTCGGCCAACAGTATGGAGCGTCACCTAAGTCAAAATGACGTCCACCTCCATGCCGCGCCGCAAAGGGGGGCATCCAGCCGGAATGTCCACAAAGCAGTTGCAGTCATCCCACAGGGCAGGTTGCCCGATACTTTCGTTCTCGGGCCGCATGTAGACTTCTGTTCCTTCAAGCCGCGCCATCATAAGGCGGCGCGCGTCCTTACGGCATGAGCCGAAATCGTTACGCATTATACCACGCTGCCTTTGTAAGCCGTAGCGCGCCCGGCCGGAAATTTTACGGATGAGAGGCCGGGCCAGCAGTTCAAATGCCGCCGCGGCCGCCACGGGGTTGCCAGAAAGGCCAAGCAGAACGCTGTTGTCCACAGCAGCGCCCAAGGTCATGGCCCCGGGCTTCATGTGCAAGCCACGGAACAGCATACGGCCTCCGTGACGGGCTGCCAGTTCTTCCGTCAACCGTGAGATGAGGTCACGCGGCCCCCATGATACGCCGCCTGTGGTGATGACCAGATGGCTTTGCTCCAGCATGGTTTCAATGTGACGCCGCAACCTGTCGTAGTTGTCGGGGCAGGTACTCATGCTCTGAACACTGGCGCCAAGATTTTGCAAACGCACGCCCAGCAGCGTTCCGCTTATGTTGTATATGCCGCCTCGGGGCAGAGGGTGCCCCGGCGGGCACAGCTCGTCTCCCGTAGAAAGCATGCTGACCCTGGGACTGCTGTATACATATGCGTGTGTGTGCCCCTGCCCGGCCAGTAGACCAAGTGTTCCGCTGTGCAGAACATCGCCTCGCCGTATCAGCGACCGCCCCACAGCTACGTCATGCCCGCAGGGGTGGCAGTTGCGGCCCGGGGACAGCTTGTGACGTATGGTGACGCCACAGCTGTCGACGGTTGTGTCTTCCTGCCACATGACGCAATCCGCCCCCTGGGGCATCATAGCCCCGGTGGTTATGCGGGCCGCCTGTCCGGGCAAAAGAGGATCACCTGGGCCGCCGCCCGCATACAGGTATTGGACCACTGGCAACGTGACGGGAAAATCTGGACTGGCCAGAGTAATATCCGCGCTGCGCAGGGCATAGCCGTCTACCTGTGCGCGGTCAAAAGGAGGCTGCGGCAGGCTGGCGCAAATATCGGCTGCGCTGACGCGTCCACAGGCCTCAAGCAAGGGCAGAAGTTGAGTCTGATCCGTCGGGCGGGCGCAGGCAAGCAGGGCAGCCAGCGCTTTTTCCAGAGGCAGGATGTCTTTTTTTCCTGATATATGCGGGGATGCGTAGGGAGGGCAAAAAGACATATCAGACTATCCTGTGCGGACAGGTATAGATGTTGATGTTGTCTTTGCGCACAAAACCAAGAAGGCTTACCTGCCTGGCTTCAGCCAGCTCTACCGAAGCCAGGGAGGGCGCGCCCGGCGCTATAAGCAGACGAACACCGCTGACAACGGCTTTTTCCAGCATATCCACGGCCAGACGCCCGCTGAATATCATAAGTTTGCCCTGCGGCGACACCGCTTGAAGCTGCATGGCCCCGATGAGCTTGTCCAAGGCGTTGTGACGGGCGATGTCTTCATAAAACATCAGAATGCCCTTCTCGGTAGCCAGGGCGCAGCTGTGGGCAGCCCCTGTTTGCCGGAAGAGCACGCAGCGCTCTTCAAATTCCGCCTGAAGCTTGTGTACCTGGGCAGCTGTCAGCCGCACCTCGGCTTCTTCAGCGGTATTGCCTGCTGAAGGTTCTGAAGTTGTGGTTATTCGTATGCTTCCGGCACTGCGCGGCTTTTCAAGGCTCTGCCCTTCAAGGTTTTGCCCTTGCTGAAGAATTGTTGCGGCACATGCCGTACCATCTACGTTGGTTGTCTTTTCGGCGTGAGGGGCAGCAGGGCTATGGGGCGCAGCACTGTCGGCCGGGGCAACCTGACTTGTGACATCCCGATCTGGAAAATACTTGTCAGAGGCAGCGAGGTTCGCGTTTTTTGAGGTTCCGGCGTTCCGAATCTGGGGATGCTGAATGCGCAGGGACGCTATCTGGCAGGCATCCTGCAGCATACCCAGAGTGAAAAGGCGGCCAACCGCCAGTTCCTCAAGGTGCGTGGGCATGCAGTGCATGCGGGCTACGGTTTTGTCATTACAAATAAGGTCATAAGCCTCTTCGCGCAGCAGTATATCCTCCACCTCGTGCCTGCCCGTACCGTTTATACGGGTGATGGCGCGCAAAACACAGGCTGGTGGCAGTGAAAACGTGGGCATGGTGGGGGAGAATTCTCCTGCGGGAAGGGTTAGGGGCGAACGGGTTGGCCTTCAGGTTGAAAGCTCTCCGCAGCAGGATGTGTCGCTATCCTGATACGCCAGCAAGATGCTTTTTTATTTTCGATCAAAATGCTTTGAAAAACAAGAGCACTGGGTAGTATGCATTCATGCCGTTTCTTACGGTTTGAGCGCAGAGCCTTGAAAGCGCCGCATGCCCGCCCTGGGAGCGGGGGAGCAGGCTGAAAAAGATGCTTTCCAATACCAGTATACTCACATATATATAAACAAGCGGTATCTTTCGCCGTTATTTATGAAACCTCGAAATCTTTGAAAAAGGAGACATTGCCATGAAAAAACTGCTGCTCTGCCTTTTTCTTCTGCTTCTGGCCGTTCCGGCGGATGCGGACGGCGGCGATCTGGTCTGGAAAGAATTTGAATCCAGATGGATGAAGGCTTTTACTCCCGGTTCTGTTACTGTGCAGGATCAGGGTCAGGTAAAGATATGCACTCTGGACGAAGGAGTGACGGCAACGTTTTTTCTGAATGCTGACGATAAGGTAGAGCGTGCCGTGGTGGTTAATACGGCCGCCTCCTCTGCCCGGTATTTTGAGGGCGTAGCTCAGACCATCAAGGTTCTTGCAGGCCAAATTCCTCAAACAGAGGCCGTCAGCGCCGCTTTTGCCACAGTGCAGCCTGCCACCCTCTGGCGCGCGATTGGTGATTTTTGTTTTGAGCGCGTGCAGGATTCAGATGCCGGCTGGTTTTTTTATGCCAGCCGCAATGAACAATGCCCTACTGAAGTCAGGTAGAGCGTAGCATAGGGAGCTGGCGAGCGAGATCTGTACCGTATGGAGAAAATTCCATTTCACGATCTTGAAGGGCATAAGGGGTGGCAGCAAGCAGCGCTGCATTCTGGACAGGCCGACCCTTTTTGCTGTCTGCCTGCATGGCAGCTTTCCTTTCACGAGGTTTTTGCGCCGGAACGCCGCCTTCTTGTGTGGCACGAAGCGCGGCATACTTCGCACAGTATGCTGGTGCTGGCAGAGCAGGTGTTTGCGGCAGATTCTGTTCTGCTGACGCCAATTGATACCTTGTGGTTCTTCAGTTCCCCCCTGCTCGGCCTTCATGCCGTGGATATGCTGGCTCGTGTGACGGACGAACTTGCAGCCCGTTACGCTCCTTTCTTTCCCCGTATCGTTCTCAGCGGTTTGCAACCGGGCAGTTTGCTGCCGCAGCGCCTGCTACGGACCTTTTCACACAGTTTTGATTTCTTCATGCACTCTGAAGCCATACAATGCGCAGCCTCCCTTGAGGGTGGGTTGGACGGGTTTTTGTCTCGCAGGTCAGCCAATCATCGGGCAAAATTGTCCAAAGGGCGGCGACGCGCGCAACAACGCGGCATTGAGTACGAACGGCACATTCCCGCCACCGAGGCTGAAGCTCAAGCTGTTTTCGAGCGCATGCTGGCAGTGGAGAACAAGAGCTGGAAGGGCGTGGGGCAGTGCGGCATGGCAGAAGAACCCGCCAGAAGCTTTTATGACGTCATGTTGCGGCGTCTTGCCCCCGCGCGTGGCGCGCGCATTATGTTTGCCACGCACGAGGGGCAGGATGTGGGATTTATTTTTGGCGGCATGGCGGGCAATGTGTATCGGGGCCAGCAGTTCAGTTATGATCTGGAATGGAAAGACGCGGGCATCGGGAACCTTATGCAACTAGAGCAGGTTGCATGGCTGTGCGAACAAGGGGCAAGCCGTTACGATATGGGGCCGCTTACTGGCCCGCGCATGGGCTATAAGGCTCATTGGACGGAAAGGCGCCTGCCCATACAAACGTGGCTGATGGTCAAAAAGCAGCCGGATTGATCTTGTCTCTGGTGTTGTGCGGCAAGCCCGATAGATTGTGAATCTATAACGTGCCGAGCTAGCCACTTTCCCTGATGTTCTGATTTTGCCTGGCTTATGCCGGCTATCCGCTTTCCCCAACTGCTTTCACCAGCTCTTCATGCCCCGTCCGTGGGATGTTTCGCCGCCGCAATGGCGGGGTCTGCCGTATTTTCACTCAAGACCCTTGCTGCGGAATCTGCCGAAACTCCGGGCGTCTGTTCCAGTAATCCTGCCAGATAGCCAATTTCGCTGTTGATGTCGCACAAAAAGCTGCCGTTGCGCGTATCGTGCGCATAGGGGCATACGCTTTGCTCGCGGGCGTGCTTTTCGTGCGACAGATTTTCCATCCGTCCGGCGAGAGCTTCCACCTGTGCCGGGTCTGGCATGACGCCGCCCAAGGTTCGGCCAGAGCTAAAGGCCGTAATACTGTCACACAGGCGCTCAGCCCCGGCAATTATTGGCAGCCATGCCGCAGCACGGATTCCTGCCGGGGGCGGTTCCGCCATGTGCTTTTGCAGTTGCGAGCGGATGTTGGACAGATCCCTGTAAGCCAGATGGCGGGCGTCAAAAATGCGTTGCCGCTGCACGCTGTGCAATCTGGCGTCATCCTGGTCTTGAGCGCAGGCTGCGCGCAGGTAGTTGGCGGCATCTGTAAGAGCCATGATAAAAGAATTGCCCAATTGCTGCGTGTCCACCTTGGGCCAGAAGGCATAGCCAAAGACAATAACAATAAGCCCACCGATCGCAGTGTCTTCAAAGCGCTGCAATGCGTAGTCAATGGTTCCTGCCCCGGGGACGATCACGTCCACCAGAACCAGCACCAGAGGGGCCAGTATAACTGCCTGCATGGCATACGAGCGTGCCTTGCCCCAGGAAAGCAGGCCAGCCAGCAGGGCGATGGCAAGGACCAATGGCTGACCTTTTGGTATATAGGCCAGCATCAGGGCTGCGATAATAACGCCGCCCGCAGTGCCAAGGGTGCGCAAGACGGCGCGCGCGAACACAGAGCCGAAGTCTGGCTTCATAACCAGCGCCACAGTAAGGGGAACCCAAAACCAATGGCTGCCGTCAATCGCATACTTGCTGGCAAAGGCCACTCCCATGCACAGCGCGAAAATAAAAGCATTGAAGATAGCGTCGCGGCCAATGGTCAGTTTGGCGCGCAAAAGCCAAGCCTTGTATTTAGCCCGTTCATTTTGGGGCAGAGGTTTGGGTTTTGGGGCGGGATGCGCGGCCATATCAGTGGCATGGACAGGGGATGCGCTGGCTGGCTGGTCTTGCTCCTGATCGGGGTGAGCCGTGTCCACATAGGGGAGACTTCCCTTATGCCAAATGGCATCCACAAGCTGCTGCAAGTTGTGGTTCAGGTGGCTCTGAGTTGTAAGGGGGTCTGGCAGGGGCGGTGGTGGGCTGCGGTGGATCAGTGCGTCAGCTAGCGTGTTGAGCCACAAGGCTACCGCATGCAGACTTTGAATTTCGGTCTTTGGGGTCGCAGTAATAATGGAAAAAATACTGTCTGCCGCTTTGATTACCGCAGCCTTCTGCGCGAGGTCGGCGGAATGCCCTTGATTGTTGCGGTAGCCTTCGGCCATCAGCGCCGCATACAGGGGATCAAAGCTGTCTGTAACTCTTCGGCGGGCCTGCTCGCTGATGTCTTCCTTTATTGAAGCTTCGCCGTCGTCAGCCTTTTGATCGGCAAAAGCCGCCAGGGCGCGAATATGCGTGGCCAGAATAATCCGCTGTGGGCGGTGCCTGTCCATGAGGATTTCCAGGCCCAGCAGCAGGATGTAAAAGGCCGCCCCCACGAGAAAGAGCAGGGCGGGCATCCAGAAATTACCAATAAAGGGCAATCCTACGGCGATGCAGGCGGTGAGCATGGCCTGCATGCTACCTACGGAAAAAACCGTGCCGTAGCTGCTTATAATTGCGGCAGCAAAGGAAATGACTGTCATAGCCGCCAGTGTGGCGGGATAGGGCAAGAGCGTCAGATAGCCAGCCAGATAGCCCGCAGCCCCAATGGGCACGCAGATGAGGGTTTGCCGGATAAGCGCGCGGTATGTTGAAGTTCCGCTTTCGCCGGAGCAGAGCAACAGGGTGCCCATAGATATCCACAGGCCAATCATGATGTCGCCTGCAATGATGCCAATGGACAAGGGCAGCCCAACACAAAGAGCTGCGCGAAGGGAAATATCCCAGCTAAGGTGGGCGGGATGCTGCCGTACCAGCTCGCTAAGCCAGCCTGCAGGTTGATTGTGTCGCAGAGGGGGCATGGTTTCTCCTTGATGTGCGGCATAGCGGAAAGGCAAAACGTAGTGGCGGCGTATTTGATATTTCTATGTGTCGTTTAAGGCAAAGCCTGGCTGAAGCAAGCCTTTCCAGCAGTGTAAGAAATCACGGGCTTCATGTACATCCCGCTTTGAAACCAAGGGCAAAGGAAAATGAGCTGGTGTCATGATTGATGGCGCATTTGAGTGTAATCATATTGTATCAGCTAGAGCAGTTTGCATCTGAAATAGTCACGTTACGGCGAGCAAAACTAGGCTGCGCCTATTTCGTGACAAGGGTTTGCACGCAAGCATTTGCAGAATCATTAGCTCATTTCATTCGTAACATGCTCTAGTAATGGGTGATATTCCTATTGGGTCAAAGGCTAACTCTGACGAGTACGACGATGCCAAACTCGTTCACAAAAGAAGTTCCTGGCGTCTGCATATCCTTGAGCAGCGCAGATATGATAGGAAAAATATAGAAAATTTATTGACATTTTCTAATGATTATCCCAAATTTAAGGCTGCCCTCGTAAAAATCTGAGGGAAAGTACTAGGAGGACTGTCATGAAACGTTTTATAGTTGCTATGGCGCTTGCTCTTTCGCTTGCGCTGCCGGGCTTGGCCGCTGCCGAGGGCACCGGCATGTATTTGGCCCCCAAATTTCTTATGAGCATGCAGAACACCGGACAGATGGAACGCAGCAGCGGTCTGGCCGGCAGCGGTGTGGACAACTACAGCCAGTTCACCCTTGGTGGCGCGCTGGCTCTGGGTTACGACTTCTGGCCCCAGCAGATGCTGCCCATTCGCGCTGAAATTGAGTTCGCCCTGCGTGGCAACAGCGAAAAAAGCTGGAGCGACGGCGGTACCAACCTGCGTGACGCCAAGGGCGTGTGGAACAACTCCACCCTCTTTGCCAACCTGTTCTGGGACTTCCGTAACGACAGCGCCTTCACCCCCTATGTGGGCGGTGGTCTTGGTCTGGCGTTCAACTACACGGGCTACACCCTCAAGGGCAACGACGGCAGCAAGTTTGAAGCTGATGACCGCTTCACCAACTTCGCCTGGAACCTGGGCGCCGGTGTTGCCTACAACATTAACGAAAACTTCACCGTTGACGCTTCTTACCGCTTCGTGGGCCTCGGCTACAATGAAGTCAGCGCCAACGTCGGTGGCGTTAAGTATGAAATCGGCAACCGCCCCTACAATAACGAATTCATGCTTGGCCTGCGTTACGGCTTCTAAGCCACAGAAAGAAAGACAAGGGTTTTCCGCATAGTGATGCCTGCTCCAGTTGAGACTGCGGCGGCATTTTAGGTTGATCCTTACTGCCCACAGGTGTCGGTTTTTATGTCCGATACTTCAAGGGCAGCATGCCACAAGCTTTGAAAGCTCCCCAGAGTATCTGGGGAGCTTTTGTCGTTATAGTATAAGCGTTATTTTCAACATTCCATAAACACCTCCATCACCAAAATCAGAAGTCTGTTTTCTTTTATCCTTGACCCGTTTGCCAAATAAAAAATGAAAATTTGTAATACTCTGGCAAAGGGAAAAAAAACTTTTTTCCCCCTTGACAATCAGCCCGGCCTTACAGTTCGGAACTTTTTATGAACATACGAAAAAAACGGAGAATTTCTAAGAAAAACAGAGTAAAATTGAATTGTAATTGTTTAAAACTAGAATTGTATTTGTTAATATGCAGGCATCTATTTTGAAAACCCTTGCGTGCTAAGGCTTTTCAGGACGGCCCATGTAGACCGCCAAATACAAAAAAATAAAGAATCTCTGCTGATTATCCTGCAAGGCCGTTGGGGAAAGCAAAAGGGCGTTCTGCCTCAAACAGCCTTTAATCATCAATTGCCCGTCTCCCTCGTTTTAGGCTACAAGGCCTCATGCAAGACAAATGGGCTGAAATTTCTGTAAATCTCAAAAAAATGCTTAAATCCGGACTTTTCAAAGTCTGGATTGCTCCCTTACACGCTACCGTGGATACGCTTGGGTTGCGCCTTGTCGCGCCCAATGCCTATGTAGCAAGCAGGCTGGAAAGCATGATGTTGACGACCTTGCAAGAGGCGGCAGCTCCCGTATTGGGGCTCGAACCTGCGCAGGTAAAAGTGCACATTGAAGCAGCCGATCAGGAAGCTCAGGCATCCACAGCTGCTGTGGAGCATAAGAGCGCAGGGCAAAAACCCGAGGTTGAGCTTGCTCCTTCAGAGGCTCCTTCCATACCTGTTACGATGGTTGCAAGCTCTGTTTTGCAGCAGGCATCTCTTCCTCTTCCGGCTGCCACTGTATACCGCAGTTCGCAGAACTGGCGATTTTCTTTTGCCGACTTTGTTGTGGGGCCCACCAATAATATGGCAGTGGCCGCCGCGCAGGATGTCAGCCGCAAATATGGCTGCGTGCGCACCCTGTTTGTAAACTCGGCATCCGGCCTTGGAAAAACGCACCTCGCGCAGGCCGTGGGCCGCGCAATCAATGAAGAAGGCGGCAATGCGCGTGTAGGCTACCTGACTGCCGAAGAATTTGCTTCGCGCTTTGTAACCGCTCTTCGTGCGCAAGATATCGAAGGCTTCAAGGCTCGTTTTCGTGAGCTGGACGTGCTGCTGATGGAAGACGTGCATTTTTTTCAGGGTAAGGAAAAAATGCAGGATATGGCCCTGGCTGTGGTTAAAAATCTGCAGGCCAAGGGCGGTCGCGCCATCTTCACCTCGTCCTTTTCTCCTCGCGAACTGCAGAAGGTGGACAGCCAGCTTGTGTCGCACTTTTGCTCCGGCATTTTGACGGACATGGGCCGCCCCACCAAGGACATGCGCTGTGACATCCTTGGGCAGAAAGCCAGAAGTTTTCAGGTGCTTTTACCTGATTCCGTCTGTGAGCTGCTTGCTAGCCGTCTGAGCGGTGATGTGCGGCAAATGGAGTCCTGCCTTAACAGCCTTATTTTCAAGGCGCGCTTGCTCAACTGTGGCCTGAATCTTGATCTGGCCATGGAAGTGCTGAGCCAGTATGCAGATGTTGCTTGTGGACCGGACTTTTCAACCATTCTGCGCCTTGTATGCGAAAGCTACGGTCTCAATGAGCGCCAGCTGGCTTCAAAATCCCGCCGCAAGGAATGTGTTACTGGCCGCAATACCGCCTTTTATCTGGCTCGCAAACACACGGAAATGACTCTTGAAGAAATAGGCGAGAAGTTCAATCGTCGTCATTCCACTGTCATCAAGGGCATCACTTCTCTGGAACGTGAGTTGTCCAAAGAGTCTACCGAGGGGCGGCGTATTGCCCGCGCAGTAAGGTTGATTGAGCGAAATGCAGGCCTCGGCGCACGCGCCTAAACGCCTCGCTTATCCTTCTGAATTTAGCGACCCGATTGTAAAGATCGGGTCGCTTTTTTTCGATTATTGATGTGCCAACTGGCATCATGCAAAGCGTGCCCACCTGCTGACAGGAAAGCGCGTTTGCATGCTTTGGGCACGGTACGTCATCATAAAGGGATAATCTTTGACCCCAGAATAACAGACAAGCCTCTTCAGGCTTCTGCGTCTAGCTGTGGCTGAAGTCCCGAAGGGGGCCTGACAGGAACATGAAGCTGCTCCAGTATCAGCGCCAGCATAAGGCAAGCACAATAAGCTTGTGTCCCCGTTAGGAAACTATACGGCGTTGCAGTTCGGCTGCGTCAGATAACAATGAATTTTTAAAAAATGTCAGATGCCAGAAAATTCGGTCAGAGTTGCCAGAAGAAATATCTGCCCAAAGCAAAGCCAAAAGAGAGCGCAGGTAGATCAGTGCAGCAGGGCATCCAGAGCCGAGGCTGACAGGTGGCGCGGTTCGGTACGGCGTACAGGTTCCACGCCCCAGGTGCGCAAAAGATCCAGTGTCATGGCTTCGCCTTTGTCCATGCA
This sequence comes from Pseudomonadota bacterium, assembly GCA_023386035.1. GTDB lineage: Bacteria > Desulfobacterota > Desulfovibrionia > Desulfovibrionales > Desulfovibrionaceae > Desulfovibrio. The sequence continues at coordinate 27,469 of JAEWKM010000039.1, read as the reverse complement.
CAGGGCTACAGCTGGAGAAAGAGACGCGCCAAGCGTCATGGCTGCGGGTTGAACGCCAATGAGCGCGCAATGTTCGGGCATGTTGCCGCGCAAGGTCGCAAGACCAAGCACCTCTGAAAAGCTGTTCTGGTGAGGTCCAATCTTCTGAGCTGTTAGGTAGGCGGGCACCTGGTCACGCAATACCATTTCACCCGGTTCAAGGCCAAAATCCACCGCATCCAGCACAAGCAGCTTATCTGCGCGTTCTACATGCGTCAGCAGGGTTTGCCCCTGCGTACCGCCATCCACAATTTCCACATGTTCGGGGAAGTTCCAGCGCGAGTAGATGTTTTGCGCCAGCCTGACGCCGTAGCCTTCGTCACCGTAGAGAATATTGCCCAAGCCGATGATGATTACCGATTCCATGAAAAAATCCTGTTATTGTGTAGACTGTGTCTGCATGCAGAAGGCGGCCTCACAGTTGTGAGGCCGCCCTGTTATCGTGCCCGAGATGACTCTAACTCTTACGCCGTTCCCTGTAGCCGCTGAACATGGCGGATACAAGAGTGGTCTTGCCCATGATTTCTTCACGGATGACCATGTATATGTGTACTGTCACAAAGGTAACCAGCAGCAGCATGCCAAGGCGGTGCCAGCTGCGCAGTTCCTGATCGTTGCCGCCTACCCAGTACGCGAAATCCAGTACAAAGAGGAAGGGTTTGAAGAATGCCTGATGGCTGCTTTCAGCATACATGCCAAGGCCTGTAAGCATGATGATAAGCATGAAGACCATGCCCACAGCCATTCCGGCCTGCGCCAGGGGATTGTGCCCCACATACGCGCGCGGTTCCTTATCCAGAAAAAGGTACCAGCGTATGTCATGCCACAGGTCGTTCCACCATGTTCTGCTCCAGACTGGCAAGATGATCAGCTCGCGCGAATAACGGTTGCCGAAGATGCCGTACAGGTAACGAAACACTGTGGATATGATGAGAACAAAACCTGCGATGAAGTGCGCCATGCGCGTATAGCCCATATAGAAGGTATCGTAGGCCGAAGTTCCTGACACAGAAAGCCAGGGTTTGCCTATGATGTAGCCTGTAACAATGAGCACACACACGCAAATAACCATGACCCAGTGCCAGATGCGTATGGGCAGTTGGAATACGTAGACGCTCTTGCCCAAAGGCATTTCAGGCAGAGTTTCTTTTATATCGCTCATGATAGTTCTCCTACGCTTGAGGCGCTTATGCGCCGGGCGTCAGCAGGGCTGGAGCTACATGCCCCGATCCATGCGCACAGTGAGCAGATCCTTGCCGTCAGGCCCAATAATGTGGGTAGAGCAAGCCAGGCAAGGGTCAAAGCTGTGCAGTGTACGCAGGATTTCCAGTGGTTGCTCTGGAATGTCCATATGCGTGTTCATAAGTGAGGCTTCATAGGCGCTCAACTGACCATCAGGGCTGCGGGGCGCGCCGTTCCAGGTGGTGGGCACCACGCACTGATAGTTCTCAATCTTACGGTCCTTGATCTTGATCCAGTGGCCCAAAGCGCCACGGGGAGCTTCGGTAAAGCCAACGCCACGCAGTTCGGTTGTGGGCCAGGTTTCCGGCTTCCACTTTGTGGTGTTGGCTGTTGCGCGCACGCCGTTTTTGAGGTTGGTGATAAGGCGGTCATAGAAGTAGCGCATTTTTTCCGCAGACCACGCCAGTTCCAGCGAACGGGCTGCAATGCGGCCCAAGGTGGACTGAAGGACGGTGACTGGCACGCCGCCAGCGCGGCCCAGAAAATCATCAACCAGATCCGTGATTTCGCTATTCTTGCGTGCGTAGCCAATAAGCATACGAGCCAGAGGGCCAACTTCCATCTGATGGCCACGCCACAGTGGTGTTTTAAGCCAGGAATAACGGTCCCGTTCATCCACTTGCTTGAGGTCAGTGGGCGTGCCCTTGATATTGGGCCCAGGATTGTAATGCGGTTCCGTAATACCTTCCCAGGGGTGCAGGCCAATCTTCCCGGTAGGGTAGGATTTGTACCATGAGTGGTTGACCGTTTCCTGAATTTCTTCTGGGTTGGTCAGGCTTACGGGCAGCACTTCGTTGAAGTTGCCGTTAATGATGGCGCCGGGGGGCAGAAGCAGGCTTTTATCGGTGTAGTCGTTGGCAATGTCAGGAATACCGCCGTACGCCAAAACCGAAAGCTTGGACAACCCGCCGCCGATGTTGAGCCAGTCTCCATAGAAGCTGGCAAGCGCCAGCGTGTCGGGAATAACTACTTGCTGGGCAAAGGTGCGGCAGCGCTCGATGACCTGAAGGATGAAGTCAAGGCGTTCCTGGTTGATGACGTCCGCCGCGCCCACACCGTCAATGTTGAGCGAGCATGGCACCCCGCCCACCAACCAGTTGGGGTGGGGGTTCTTGCCGCCAAAGATGGTATGGATGTGCACCACGTCTTTCTGGAAGTCCAGAGCTTCAATATAGTGGGCGACCACCATAAGGTTGGCTTCGGGCGGAAGCTTGTATGCCGGATGGCCCCAGTAGCCGTTGGTGAAAATGCCGAGTTGCCCGGAATTGATGAGCTTGAGCAGCTTGTCCTTGACGGACTGGAAGTAGCCCGGCGAGGAGTTGGGCCAGGGCGACAGCTTTTGCGCCAGTTCCGAAGTTGCCTTGGGGTCGGCTGTGGAAGCCGAAATCACGTCCACCCAGTCCAGACCGGTAAGGTGGTACAAATGCACCAGATGGTCATGGTAAATGAGGCAGAGCTGCATGAGGTTGCGGATGATGTTGGCATTGTCAGGAATATCAATGCCCAGCGCATTTTCAACGGCCTGCACAGAAGACAGGGCGTGCGTGCCCGTGCATACGCCGCAGATCCGCTCGGTGAAGGCCCAGGCGTCGCGCGGGTCACGGCCTTTGAGGATGATTTCTATGCCGCGAAAAATGGTGCCGCAGGAAACGGCATTGGTAATGACGTTGTCGTCATTAATGTTCACTTCGCAGCGCAGGTGCCCTTCAATGCGGGTCACAGGGTCCACGACGAGGCGGCGGCCAGCGTCGACAACGTTATATCCTTGCGTCTTGTATTCGTAGGACATGGGTGCGTTCCTTAGCTCTTGCTGGTGTCTTCGTTAACTTCCGGGGCTTTCTTCTTGTCGCAGCAGGCATGACGTACCATGCTGGCCGCGCCATGAATGGCCACACCCGCTGCCACACCGGCCACGGCGGCAACGCCGACGGTTTCAGCCGTGGAGTTGGTGCCCATATGCGGAATGGTAGTGATGCGGTCATAGAATGACTGCTGATCCCAGAAGTTCTGTTCCGAGCAGCCAATGCAGCCGTGCCCGGACTGGATGGGGAAGGATACGCCGTTGTTCCAGCGGGTGGAGGGGCAGGCATTGTATGTGGTCGGGCCTTTGCAACCCATTTTGTACAGGCACAGGCCTGAGCGTGCGCCTTCGTCGTCCCACGATTCCACAAACTGGCCCGCATCGAAGTGGGCGCGGCGGTAGCACTGGTCGTGCACGCGCACGCCGTAAAACATTTCTGGCCGTCCCTGCGAATCAAGGCTCGGCAGACGATCATAGGTAATGATGTACGTCAGAATGGCGCTCATGACTTCCGGGATGGCCGGGCAGCCAGGAACCTTGATCTGAGGCTTGTTGGGGAAAAGCTTGTGCAAAGGAGTAGCTGCCGTGGGGTTGGGCGAAGCAGCCTGCACACAGCCCCAGGATGCGCATGTTCCCCAGGCTACGACGGCCTTGGCATGTTCCACGCCCATTTTGAGCTTTTCATAAAAAGGCTTGCCGCCATCAATGCAGTACATGCCCTGTTCGTTCATGGGCACGTTGCCTTCCAGAGCCAGAATATACTGGCCCTTGTATTTCTCAATGGCCTGCTCGTATGTTTCATTGGCCTGCTGGCCAGCCGCCGCCATGATGGTGTCCTGGTAGTCCAGTGCAATCATGGAAAGGATAATGTCCGCCGCAAGGGGATGGGCGGTTCTCAGGAAGGATTCGGTGCAGCAGGAACAGGAAAGTCCGTTGATCCAGAGCACCGGTAGACGAGGTTTGGTAGAAAGGGCCTGAGCAATGGCCAAGTCCGCGCCGGGGCCAAGCCCCATAGCAACGGCAGTAAGCGCGCAGAACTTCATGAAGTCCCGGCGGCTGACGCCCCTGTTGCGCAAAACCTCAGCAGTTGTTTCAAGATGTGCCATAGTTACCTCAACGCTTGCTGGTTGGAAGTGAGTCGTGAGGGTGAGGATGCATCGAGCTGGAAAAGCCAGCTTGGTTTACCTTTATCATAAAAGCTATCGATAAGATTATAGCCCTCGATGTGCAAAGGCAAGTGAAAAATAATTAGGGGGTTACATATTTAAACGCAGGGTTTTTCAATTATGGCCGTGCGCGAATCACATTAATAATAGTTTAAATATACCAGTATGATGCGTGATGGGGAATGAGATGCGTCAATGGGGACAAAAAAAGGGGGCTTTCGCCCCCCTTATTGGTGCAGACAGGCGGTAAAGCATGTCTGTGTTTCTTTGGTCGGTTAGTCGTCAGCGCCTTCTTCACCTTCAAACTTGATGAAGCCGGGATTCACGTTGGTCATGGCGTTAACAATCAGTTCCACCAGACCGCCGTAGGCGAAGTTGTTCTTGGTGTACAGGTCGTTGTGTTCAAGGATTTCACGAATCTGGCCCTTGCAGTTGGAGCAGGGGGCGCAGATGTATTTGCGAGTTTCGGGTCCCAGGCAATCCTTGAAAGCTTCGCTGATCTGCCACATCTTTTTACGGCCAGAGATGTTGCCGCGCCATTGTTCGATGTTGTTGCGCGTCATGATGGCAAAGCCAGAGCCGCCGCCGCAGCAGTAGTTGTCAACGCCGTTATGCGGCATTTCGCGGAACTGGGGCGCGATTTTGCGGATAATTTCGCGCTGGGGTTCGACGATACCCATGAGGCGAACCACGTTGCAGGGGTCGTGCAGCGTCACAGGGAAATCGTTGCGTGAGGGGTCCAGCTTCAGGCGGCCACTCATGACGATGTCGCGCAGGGTGACGTAGCAGCTTTCGCGCGGCACCTGATACTCAAAGGGAATCACGCGATCTGCGATGACCGTAAGGGCTTTGTGGGCATGACCGCACTCGCCGATGACGATCTTTTTCACGCCCAGTTCCTTGGCGGCCATCATGTGCTGCAGGGCGATACGGGCGGTCTGGGCGTCGTCATAAAACACGCCGTAGTTCACGCCGTCATAGGCCAGAGCCTTGCTGGAAAGTGTCCACGACAGGCCGGCTTCCTGAAAGATCAGAGAGAAAGAGGCGATGTTTTCAGGCCAGGCCATGATTTCACCGGCATTGTGCAGCAGCATGATGTCTGCGCCCTGCACGTCAAAGGGCGTATGGATGCCCACACCGGTGATTTCTGTGTAATCTTCGTCAATAAACTCTACGTTTTCCTTCACCACTTCGGGCGTCATGCCCGTAGAAGAGCCAGCCTTCATGTGGTTCATGGTGCCGCGTTCGTGCAGTTCGCGGGGGTAGATGCCCATTTCCTGGCTGAAAAGCTTGCGGATTTCGCGGGCCAGCAGGCCGTTATCAACGCCAATGGGGCAGGTCTGGGCGCAACGGCGGCAAAGGTTGCAGCGGTAGGCCAGTTCACCCAGGCGGGCCACTGTCTTCCAGTTCAGCTGCATGTCGCCGTAGCGCCATTTGGCCAAAGGCTCTTTCTTTACATACTGCTTGTAAATGCGGCGAAAGATTTCAGAACGAAAATTGGGGCGATACATTTCGTTTTCGCCTGACATTTCATAGAGATGGCAGGCTTCAGAACAGGAGTTGCACTGGGCGCAATAGTCCATGCTGGTTTCAAGCATGGGCAGGAAGGTCCAGTTGTTTTCCTTGGTGAACAGCTTGCGCATACCGTCGAGGAACTTGTTGACCAGCTCTTCCTCTTCTTCACGGTTCTTGGGCTTGGGGATATTCAGCACGCTGACTTCATCAAGAATACAGGCCGTGTTTTCCTTCTGCTCGTCGGTGAAGGGCTTCCAGGGCATGGTATGCATGTCCACGGCCAGATCGGGAATTTCCTTCAGGTCAATGCTGACCATCTGCCCGTCGACGGTAGAGACGTCTGTCAAACGGAGGTTGTCTTTCATGTCTGAACTCCCTAGTCTTCTTTCTTTTCTGTAGGGTTGGTCGTGGCAACGTCTACCCAGCTCTTGGGGGTGCCATCACCGGCGATATGCTTGGCCGACCAAGTCACATTGAACTTGAGGGCCTCAAGAATCTTTGCTTTGTTCTTGTCGCTGCTGCTGGTGGGCTCGTCGCCCCAGCGGATGTCATGATAGGTAAAGTACTTCATGAACACATGGCCCATGTGCGTCATGGGAATCCAGATGAGCAGGAAGAAACCGATCAACAGGTGCAGGCTGAACAGAACGCTGGTTTGAGGAGCGAAGTTGAAGGTGATCAGATTGTAAATAAAGGTGCGGGCCAGTTCGAAGTAAGAAGGAGAGAAAGCCCACGCGGCCAGACCAAGCAGGCCGAAAACTATGAATATGACCAGGTTGAAATAATGCTCGGGCGTGCTGTAGCGGCGCAGGCCTTCGTCATTGCGGCGGCGTTCAATCAGGCCGATGCCGCCAATGATGATGCAAAGCGTGCCGACCAGCACCACGGCGTTGATAATATTGCCAACAAAGATCATGAAGCCGCCCTGCGGGTTCAGACCAAAGAGCTGGGCAAAGACTGCGCAAAGCACGATGATGGTGCCGCCCATGAGCATGTACATGCCCACATGGAAGGGGTAGGAGCGCACCCACAGCTTGAGATTATGCTCGAACGTGGCGTGCAAAAACAGCACTTCAGTAAGCAGCGCCTTGATGTCGCCCCAATGGGAAATGTGGCGGGGCTTGGTCCACCAGTCTTTTTCTTCCATAAAGCTGCCGCCGTAAACAGTCTTACTGCCTTCGTGCGGCACAGGATAAAGTTCCCAGCGCACATGCAGCGGGCTGGATGCCATGTAAGATCTGATCTTCAAGTAGGCCATGCAAATGAAGCCGGCTACCGCCAAATAGCCCAAGATGTAAAACAAAGTGGTCATGCGTTTTCTCCCGTAGGGTCAAGATGCCGCTGGAACGTGGGTTCGACGGGCCCGGCCCGGCCGTGCGCCGCAAAAAGCCCGGCATGCGTCTGCTTGCCTTGCAACCTCTCCTTAATAATTATCGAACGAGCAATTATGGCGATATTCCCGGCAGAGAATTCATCACAATAAGCTATAGAACAGAGTCGCCCGATGGCACTCCTGATACATAAAATATAAAAATAATGCAAAGATTTCGTAAGGATTCATCACGACAATTTTAATCATGATTGACCTAATTTTGTTTAAAAAAATCAAGTAGATTAAGACTAAAAAAAGTGTTTTTTGCAAGAAAAAATATTTTTTGCATGTGATAAAACTGAGAGAAGAATTTTCATATTTAATCTGTATGTTTAAATAATACCAAAGAACTATGAAAATAGGGTTAAAATAAGCAAGACAATGTAGATTGCTCAGATAGTACAGAGTGTTATAAAGTAATAATTACCTAATACCACTTGTAAATAGTAAAAAATCGTTAATGATGGCTAAAGTATATTCTAATTAATATGATATTGCTATGTAATTATAGTGCGTCACGCTCAAAGCAAGCAGCAAGGTGGTGGCCTGCCCTGACGCCAAGCTTCCCGCAGGAAGGCCTGGCATGAGCTCATAGTAACTGGGAGGGGGAGGGGTGAACACGCTGCGTTAGCAAGCGTGTTCATTGGAGCCGTGTGCAAGTGAGAAATAGAAGAGCCGTTTGTGTGCCGCTGATATCATCAGAACAACAACGATGATTTGTCGTTGCGATGGCGAAGATCCCTCAATCCGTCAGCGTAAAAGGCGGTCGTCCTGCATAAGGTCACGCAAGGTAATGGATTCAAACACTCCATCCAGAGTTGATTGAAGGCTTTCCCACGCTTTGCGTACCTCACAGGCATCAAACCGGGAGCAGTTTCCTGGCTTTTCCAGGCAGCCGCTTAGTTCAATGCCTCCCTCCATCAGCCGGACAATACAGCCAAAGGTGAGATCCTCGGGTTTGCGCACGAGCACGTGCCCTCCCTTGGCGCCCCGCACGCTGCCAGTAATGCCAGCCAGACGAAGCTGGCGCAGGATCTGTTCAATAAACTGCGAGCTGATGCCAGTTTTGTTTGCAAGCAGGCTTGATGATACCGGCTGCTCAAGTCCATTTTTTGCCAAATAAAGCAAGATACGGGCTGCATAGCGTGTTTTGGCTGAAAGTTTCATTACGAATCCCCCGCGGAGCATATGTAAAAGGGGAAATCAAAAGGATCCGACCGCCTCATCGGGCTGAGACATAAGTTCGGTATCCGAAGCATAGCTGAGTTCTGTAAATAGTAACATCATTGTAGCAATTAAGATATTACTTTTTTGTCTTCTCTTACTGCTTGCGAAAGTATTCACACTCTCAATTTGCGATCCTGCGAGATTTATGGATCAAGAAAACCAGCTTCGCAGAGTCGCTTGACGCCCAAAGTCGCTTGAGCTAAGAATCATGAGTAAAGCAGTCTAAATTAGACACATCAAGTATCGTCAACTTTATTGCCTCCAGCAAAATAAGGAATAAATATGCGTATTTCCACAATGGCCTGCCATGCGCTGCATTTGCTATTGTGCCTTTCTGAACAAGATCAGGCCATGCCTGCATCTGCTTCAGAGCTTGCGGCATGTACAGGTATCTCCGAAAAATTTGTGCAAAAGATCATGCGTTTGTTGCAGGCTGAAGGCATTGTCAAAAGTGTGCGCGGTATCGCTGGGGGGCATATGCTTGCCCGTAACCCTGACGCCGTAACCCTTGCGGACATAATTAACGCCGTTGAAGGGGGAATAACCCTGCCTGGCGTTAACAGCGAAGCCCCTGCTGGCAAAGCTGCATTTGATGTTTGGGACAAGGCCGCCATGACCTTACAAAACTCCCTGGACGCAGTGACCCTTAGTTCTGTTCGCCAAAGTGCGGGATTTTCCCAGCGCCCAGGCACGCGCCGCAAGGCAGATCACGCAACCTCAAGACGCCCAGAATCCGAATCCGGAGGCTCCAATGCAAAAGCATATTCTCTTGGTAGACAGCGATGCCGCAAGCCTAAGCAGGATGTCGCAGGTCTTACGTCAGTCTAACTATCAGGTAAGTGTGGCCTGTAGCTGCGATGAAAGCCTGAATATGGTCAATGACCGCAAGCCTGATTGCATCATCTTTGATGTTGATCTTGAAGGCACTTCAGGAACAATCATGTACAGCCGCCTGCGCAGGAACTCGCAAACCCGGGGCATTCCGGCGATTGTCTGTACCAATGTGGGCCCCAGGCCGGTATGCTTTGGAACCGGCATACCCGTTTTGAGCAAAAATTGTTCTGGTGACGCGCTGTTGGGTGCCGTTTCGGCAGCTATTGCCTGCTAGCTTTTGCGACAAACCAGCGCTTAGCCGTTAATTATCTCTAAGTTTTCATCTGCGCTATTAGGCAGAGTCTTTATTGTTGGCCGGGCAATGGGATATTTGCCCGGCCAACGGCCTTTAACGGCCCATGTAAAGCAGAGGCACGGTCGCAAAAGGACAAAACTGCCGTTTCTCTGCTGCCATTGTGCTACTCCAGCTCATTATGGCGAATGTGTGGAGGCACGATTATCATTTCAGCAAGCAGGGGTTTCAGGAAGGACCACTTGATATTGTGTTCTTCGTACACTTCCATCATGTCGCGGATGGCGTCCCAGCAGTTGTGGCAAGGAGTGACGACCAGCTCAGCCCCTGTGGCCTTGATCTGATCCAGTTTGTTTTTGAGTCCGACATTTCGTTCCTTGCGGTACACGCCAATGCCGTTGAGTCCTCCGCCACCGCCACAGCAGAAGTTGTGATCCCCTTTGGGATCCATTTCTCTAAAATCTTCAGCTATGTAGCTCATAATTTCCCGCGTAGCGCTGCCGAGTCCGTCATTGCGGACATAGTTGCAGGAATCCTGCAAGGTACACGGTACCTTGATTTTTTTGGCGGGATCAATCTTCAGTTTGCCCGTGCGCAGCATTTCGGCCACCCACTCAACGTAGTGCATGAAGCGTACAGGAGCGTCTCCGCTTTCGCGTCCTGCCCAATACGGCCCTTCAACAACCGTGGCGCGGTGGGCATGTCCACATTCCGTTCCCACAACTACTTTGGGCTTGATGCGGTCTATGGCTGAGTAAATGCGTTTGACGTTCTGCGCGCAACCTTCCCAGTCGCCGGCAAACATCGTCAATGAGGTGTTTTCCCACCCTTCGCGCGGCACGGTCCAGTCGGTATCTGTGACGTGAAAAAGAATTGCGGCCAGCGCGATGTCTTCTGGGTAGTGCTTAACTTCGCGGGCATTGAGGATATACATGACATCCGCATGCTCTTTTTCCACAGGAATTTCGAGGTCAGGCCACTCTTCCTGCTGTTCTTCCACCATCCATTCGCAGGTTTCCAACCAATCTTCTTCAGTTACGTCCATCTGCGCGCCATACACTCGGTGCATGCCCGATCCGATCTTCATTTCCCACGGAATAAAGCCATGCTTGAAGAGGATGCCGCGCAGGTAGCTGAACATGACGCCAGTGTCTATGCCGTGCGGGCAGTACACAGCGCAGCGGTTGCAACAGGTGCACTTGCCCCAGGCCGCATCCATGCACTTGATCATGAACTCTGCATCAACCTTGCCCTTGCGGCGTATGAGTTCGCCCAGGGTCGCCTGAATCTTGTAGGACGGAATCTGAGTGGGATCATTGTTGTTTGTTCTGTAAAAAAAGCAGCTGTCTGCACACATGGCACAATGTGCGCAGACATTGAGCCATGTGCGGGTGCGAGATTTACTGGTCTGCTCCAAGTCGCGGGCAAGGGCAGCCTGATCAACTTTCATTTCCTTCATCTGGCTGTAGTATTGCGCCCCTGCCTTATCTTTCAGCAGTTCAAGAATGCCTTCCTTGGTGGTGATTGGGGTAGGGGTGCAAAGCAATTCGGACATAATCCGCTCCTTTCAGGCGAGAATAATGATACAGTTTCCCGATTTACCAGGGGAATGCGCCACCGCGTGTGGCTCCGCCTCTTTTGATGGCGAAGTCCATACCGATCTGAGCGCGCGACATGAAGAAGAGAACTATGTGTGAAAGTTTGGTAAAGGGTGCCAGAATAAGAAAAAGTTCGCCGCTCAGCACATGCAGAATCATCCAGCTTTGATAGGCGGAGGTGTCCAGCCGGGCTATAAGCCCCGTGGCAAAGGGCAAAAATGTCAAAACCAGTATGAGCCAGTCTGATCCGCTGTTCAGCTGTCTGAGGGCAGGTGATATCATGCGGCGTATACCCAGCAAAACAATGGCCGCAAGGCTCAGTACAGAGAGGATATCAGCCAGTGTTCCCGGCAGTGAGGGCAGAGTTATCCCTACATAGCGCTCAAGCAGCACTGTATGTCCAAGCAAAAAGAGAGGCACAAGAACAGCGCCAAAATGCAAAAGGAAAAAGAGAGCAGCTGCAACAGGTTGCGTTCGCCAGCCGTCAGTGCCGCCGGGAATCAACCACTTGAAGATTGACGCCAGCGCGCCAGGCACAGAGCGGTCTGCATGATATCGGTAGGCCACGCGTTCGAGCCGCCAGTCCAGGCCGCGCACATACAAGAAAATGCGGGCCAGCATACCCACCACAAAAATAACAAGAGAAATGACAAACAAGGGTCCGGTAATGAAATCAAGCATCTGATCGCCTCCTACGTTCTTTCTGTCTGATACAAGAGCTACCGATTATTTTTTGGCGGCATGCTCAGATGCAATGCGTTCGCTATGGCAGACCCGGCAGTCAACAAGGCGGGGGCCCTTGGACAGTTTGACGTGGCATTCGGTACAGGTTGCGTGCAGGTAATCCATCTGTTTTCGTGGGGCAATGTTTCGAACGTTCATGAATGACTCTGCAAGGCCCTCATCTGTCATGTCATGGCAGGTTGTACAGTCCTGCCCCTTGCCATCAAGGTAGGCAATGTGTTGATCGTGAGTGAAGAAGACCGGCGGCATCTTTTTGGCACTGAAAGGCGGGTAGGTGAAGGGGATGCGCTCTTCACCCAGGGCCTCGCCCGAAGACAGCACCAGGCCTAGGGTCAAAACCAACAAGCAGGGGAGAATGATTCTGAATCTGACGTTTTTTTCCTGCATGGTTAATCCTTACTTCCTGGCATAATCCTGATGATGTTGCCCCGTACTAACCAGGCCGGGCGCAAATTATAAGGAAATCCCGAGCACATGCATCGGGATTTCCCCTGGTTTTGTGCTTAGCTATGAGTTGCCCCTGTGAAGCGTTTCAGCCGCATTGCGCATGAAAACAGCGCATTTGTAAGGCTCGTTCTTCATACACCTCATGGCAAAAGCCGCTGAGAGGTAGAGGAAAAGGCGTGATTCATAGTCCAGTCGGTTGGTTTGCAGCCAATGATCGTGGGGGGCTTCGCCCTGCGCCAGGTCTTTGGCTCGGTTAAGGTCTTCCGCATACGCATCACCGGCAAGCTTGGAATACAGTTCGCAAATTTCTTCGGCCAGGTACTCACGTTCTGATAAAGCAGACATGGCAACCCCCTTGCGTCACGCGCGGTTACGCCCCATTGTATATGAGGCACTAATAAAGAGCAATTAAACATTCACATTCTTGATCTACTTAATCAATACAAAATAAATATTATATTAAAAATACTGCGTCAATAATGTTTCTGTTTTTTTGCACTAAAAATTTATAACTATATTGGTTTGTTAACCATAAAAGTTGACTTGTTAAATATAGTATTTTGGTCACAAGCATGTAGTTATACAAATGTATTAATTGCCAACTTACAGTAAAAAACATACTCTAGTACTGTAGTATAGTTTGATTATGCAATCATTTACATACTTCTTGTGTATGCTTTTACATTCGCAAGTAATTGCTTATGAAATTTTGATGAACTAAAGGGAGGGCTTTAGCTGAGGAGGAAAATACCGACGCTAAAAAAGCATTTGAGGGGAGGCAAAATCCTGCAATTATGATTTCAAGCTTGATTCCTTTGATCGCTGCTTGCAAAAGCGTTATCCATAATATGCTTATATTATAGATAATATTTTATTGGGAATATTTTCACAAAATTAGGCTGGTATTTCCTATCTTTTATTCGCCACAGTGAATATGCAGTCAGGTTCAAGTGGAGAAAGTGGTCGTGTTGCAGGGCTTTCTGCGGGCAGAAGTGCGCAGGCTAAGTTGAGCACACCTGAATAATAATTTCTGAATAATCAGCTAGGTACGCGTGTATACGCGCTGTGACGCCTCGTGTGTTTGTAAAGCCAGGTTGGTTCGTAGCGGAGGTGGCGGTATTGACTGAGGGGAGGGGGTGATGGCAGGGCTGCGATGCGGGACACAAAAAAAGCGCAGGGAAACCCTGCGCTTTTTTGTATTCTATATCCGTTGTTCTAGTTGTTCAGATCAACCAGAATCGGGTTGTCCTCAAGTTCTTCAAGGAACTTGTCGGGCCGTTCTTTCTGTTCGGGCACCACGATATCTCCGTTGACGTATTCGCGGTAGCCTGTTCCGGCGGGGATCAGGCGGCCAACGATAACGTTTTCTTTGAGACCGCGCAGGTAGTCCATCTTGCCCTTGAGTGACGCTTCAGTAAGCACCTTGGTCGTTTCCTGGAAGGAAGCCGCCGAGATGAAGGAGGACGTGGTGAGCGAAGCCTGGGTGATACCCAGCACCAGCGGTTCCGCCGTGGCAGGCTGACGGCCTTCGGCAAGAGTCCTGTGGTTTTCCTGCTTAAACTCACCCTTGTCTACCTGTTCGCCGACCAGGAAGCTGGTGCCGCCCGAGTCCAGAACCGTGACCTTCTTGAGCATCTGGCGCACGATGACTTCGATATGCTTGTCGTCGATGCCCACGCCCTGGAAGCGGTAGACTTCCTGAATTTCGTCCACGAGGTAGCGGGCCAGGTACTTTTCGCCCCTGGTACGCAGGATGTCGTGCAGTTCGGGGTAGCCTTCAGTCAACGGGTCGCCGGCTTCAACAAAGTCGCCGTCGGCTGCGGTAATGTGCTTGCCCTTAGGCACCAGGTATTCTTTAGCCTCACCAATTTCGGGCGTGACAACCAGCTTCCGTTTGCCTTTGGATTCGCCAGCATAGGTGACTGTGCCGGATATTTCGGAAACAACCGCCATATCCTTGGGCTTGCGAACTTCAAAGAGCTCGGCCACGCGGGGAAGACCACCCACGATGTCCTTGGTCTTGGCAGTTTCGCGCGGCTTACGGGCAATGATGTCACCAGCCTGAATGTTCTCGCCGTCTTTAACCATGATGATGGAGCCGACGGGCAGGCTGTAGATGGCCGCCGCGCCGCCGTGGCTACGCTTTTTGACGTTACCGTTATCATCGCAGATGGAGATGGCCGGGCGGAAGTTGGTGGTGCGGTATTCCATGATGGTCAAGCTGGCCTGGCGGGTAATGTCGTCCACTCGTTCCTGCACGGTTTTGCCGTCCACGATGTCCGTAAAGCGCAGGGTACCTTCTTCTTCGCACACGAAGGGTTCGTTGAAGGGGTCCCATTCGGCCAGCACTGTACCCTTGTTGACTTCCTGACCATCGTGCACCAGCAAGCGGGCGCCGTTGGGCAGGATGTACTTTTCACGTTCACGGCCCTGAGCATCCACAATGGCCAATTGACCGCTCTTGCCCAGCACGAGGTGCACACCGTCTCTGTTGGTCACGGCCTTGACCCGGTTAAGGATCACGCGACCTGTGTTGAGAGCTTCGAACTTGTTCTTTTCAATGGTGCTTGATGCTGTACCACCGATATGGAACGTGCGCATGGTCAGCTGCGTGCCTGGTTCACCGATGGACTGGGCGGCGATGATACCCACGGTTTCACCCGTGTTTACCAGATGCCCGCGACCAAGGTCACGCCCGTAGCACATGGCGCAGATGCCGCGTTCGGCCTGGCAGGTGAGGGGCGAACGCACAGTGACGGAAGAAATACCCTTGTCGTTGATGATCTGGGCTTCCACTTCCGAAATAATGGTGTTTTCGGGCAGCAGAACTTTTTCCGGTTCATCGGGATCGTACACAGGGTAAAGCAGAGCGCGGCCGATAATGCGTTCGGCCAGCGGCGTCTTGATATCGCCGCCGTCCTTGAGGTGGGTCAGTTCAATGCCGTCAACCGTACCGCAGTCAAGTTCAGACACTATGACGTCCTGCACCACGTCGACAAGGCGGCGTGTGAGGTAACCGGAGTTGGCCGTCTTGAGGGCCGTGTCCGCGAGACCTTTACGGGCACCGTGCGTAGAGGTGAAATACTGCAACACCGACAGACCCTCGCGGAAGGAGGATGTGATGGGCGTTTCAATAATTTCACCAGAAGGCTTGGCCATCAGACCGCGCATACCCGCGAGCTGGCGCATCTGGTCCTGGTTGCCTCGGGCACCGGAGTTGGACATCATAAAGATGGGGTTGAAGCTCTGGTTCTTTTCCTGCTTGCCGGTCTTGGGATCAGTAAGCACATCGTAGGATATTTCCTTGATCATTTCAGTGGAAACGTCCTGGGTGGCCTTGGTCCACACGTCCACCACCTTGTTGTACTTTTCAGTACGGGTGATGATACCGTCGCGGTACTGATGTTCGATGTCGTCCACTTCAGCCTGAGACGCTTCCAGGATGCCCTTCTTGCGGGCAGGAATGGTCAGGTCTTTCACACCGATAGTCACACCGGCGCGCGTGGCGAATTCGTAACCCATATCCTTGAGTTTGTCGCACAGAATAACCGTGGCCTTGATGCCGCAGTCGCGATACGCAGCGCCCACAAGGCGGGCGATGTTTTTCTTTGTCAGTACGCAGTTCACAAGGTCAAACGACAGCTTTTCGGGCAGAATATCGCTAACAAGCACACGACCGGGAGTGGTGTCGTAGGTATACCCGTCGGGCATACGCACCTTCACGCGGGCGTGCAGGGAAACGATGCCTGCATCGTGAGCGCTTTCAACTTCCCAGGGGGCGCAGAAGGACATGCCTTCGCCTTTTTCGAAGCTGCGTTCGGCGGTCATGTAGTAAAGACCAAGCACGATGTCCTGCGAGGGCACGATAACCGGGCCGCCGTTGGCAGGTGAAAGAATGTTGTTGGTGCTCATCATGAGCACGCGGCATTCAATCTGCGCTTCCACGGACAGGGGAATATGCACGGCCATCTGGTCACCGTCAAAGTCTGCGTTGTACGCAGAGCAGACCAACGGATGCAGACGGATGGCCTTGCCTTCGACCAGCAGGGGTTCGAAAGCCTGGATGCCAAGACGATGCAGCGTAGGCGCGCGGTTGAGCAGAATGGGGTACTCGCGCACCACTTCTGAAAGGATATCCCACACCACCAGCTCTTCGCGCTCTACCATCTTTTTGGCACTCTTGATGGTAGAGGCATGCCCTCTTTTTTCCAGTTCGGAGTAAATGAAGGGCTTGAACAGCTCCAGCGCCATCTTCTTGGGCAGACCGCACTGGTGCAGCTTGAGGTAAGGGCCCACGGTAATAACCGAACGGCCAGAGTAGTCAACGCGCTTGCCCAACAGGTTCTGACGGAAGCGGCCCTGCTTACCCTTGATCATATCTGAAAGGGATTTGAGGGGGCGGCCGTTGGTGCCGGCAATGGCACGGCCACGTCGGCCGTTGTCGAACAGGGCGTCAACGGCTTCCTGCAGCATGCGCTTTTCGTTGCGGATGATGATTTCCGGAGCACCAAGTTCCATAAGCCGTTTCAAACGGTTGTTACGGTTGATGACGCGGCGGTACAGGTCGTTGAGGTCAGAAGTAGCAAAGCGCCCGCCATCCAGTGGCACGAGGGGACGAAGTTCCGGCGGAATGACAGGAACAACTTCCATAATCATCCACTCGGGCTTGTTGTCCGACTCAAGGAAAGCTTCAACAATCTTGAGGCGCTTGGTAAGCTTTTTCTTCTTGGTCTGGCTTTTGGTGGCTTCGCCTTCTTCACGCAGTTCGGTACGCAGCTTGTCAAGGTCCAGTTCTTCCAGAAGGCTGCGCACGGCTTCCGCGCCCATGCCCACGGTAAGAACTTCGTCGCTGCCGTAATGGTCAAGAATCTGAAGATACTGATCTTCAGAGATGACCTGACGCTTCTGAAGGTTGGTCTGACCTGCATCAAGTACGATGTACGAGTCGAAGTACAGCACTTTTTCAAGGTCGGCCATGGTCATGTCCAGAAGAGTGCCGATCTTGGAAGGCAGGGTCTTCAAAAACCAGATGTGCGCAACCGGCGCGGCCAGTTCAATATGCCCCATGCGTTCGCGACGCACCTTGGAGGCAATGACTTCAACGCCGCACTTTTCGCAGACAATGCCGCGGTGCTTCATGCGTTTGTACTTGCCGCAGTTGCATTCATAGTCCTTCACGGGGCCGAAAATTTTGGCACAAAAAAGGCCGTCACGTTCCGGCTTGAAGGTACGATAGTTGATGGTTTCCGGTTTTTTCACCTCGCCATAGGACCATTCACGAATGGCTTCAGGAGAGGCGATGGAAATCTGGATGGCTTTCAGATTGCGGATATTGGTCACGTTGGCCGACGTGCCGCGTGCGGTGAAAAGATCGTCCAGGCTCATATATAATACCTGCTTTGGTAAAAGCTCTATGGAATCGTTAACTATGTTGCTTCATCCGCAAGAGGTTTGTCCGCTTGCGGATGAAGCAACGATTATCCGGGGCCGCCAGAACGGGCGGTCTACGCCTCGTCCTCGCGTTCTCTCATATAGCCCACGCGCTTGGGCTTCTTCTTGCCTTCTTCCTGGTGCAGGGTGACGTTGAGCCCAAGGCTCATGAGTTCCTTAACCAGAACGTTGAAGGATTCGGGCAAGCCAGCTTCAAGGAAGTTGTCGCCCTTGACTATTTTTTCGTACATCTTCACGCGCCCGGTCACGTCGTCTGACTTGACGGTGAGGAATTCTTGCAACAGATAGGCTGCACCGTAGGCTTCAAGCGCCCACACTTCCATTTCACCCAGGCGCTGACCACCAAACTGGGCCTTACCGCCTAGGGGCTGCTGGGTTACCAGAGAGTAGGGGCCCGTGGAGCGGGCGTGGATTTTTTCGTCCACCAGATGGTGCAGTTTGAGCATGTACATGACGCCTGTGGTCACGCGGTTTTTGAAGGCTTCACCGGTACGGCCGTCGTAAAGGGTGGTTTTGCCATCGTTGGCAATCCCAGCTTTTTCCATCCAGCCCCAGATCTCTTCTTCAGTAGCGCCGTCAAATACAGGAGTCTTGGTCACAATACCGTTACGCAGCTTGAGAACGGAGGCCTTGAATTCCTCGTCGTCCATTGCGTCAACCAGCGTGCTGATCTCGTTCGAGCTGTAAACGTTCTTGACCTCGTCGCGCAGAACCTGCATGGCCGCGCCAGAATCCAGCAATTCAGCCAACTGACGGCCCAGTTCTTTGGCTCCCCAACCAAGGTGGGTTTCCATGATCTGACCGATGTTCATTCGCGAAGGCACGCCAAGGGGGTTGAGTACAATGTCAACAGGACGGCCGTCGGCAAAGAAAGGCATGTCTTCTTCCGGCAGAATGCAGGAAACAACACCCTTGTTACCGTGGCGGCCAGCCATTTTGTCGCCCACAGAGAGTTTACGCTTGATGGCAATGTGAACCTTGACCATCTTGATAACGCCAGGGGGCAGATCGTCGCCTTCGGTGACCTTCTCGCGTTTGGAGTCGTAAATGGCCCGCAGGTAATCGACCTGCTGATCATAGGACTTGAGAATGTCAGCCACGGCATCGTTGACTTCTTTGCTCTTGAAAAGGCCGGCAAGCTTTTTCACGGGCAGGTCAGCCAGCATATCTTCAGTCAGGGCCGCACCGGCTTCCACCAGCACTTCACCCTTCTTTTTACCAGGCACAGAGGCGGCTACCTGCTTGCCATTGACATGCGGTGTCAGCAGCACGCGCGTACGGTCGGTAAGGGCGCGCAAGTGGTCGGCTTCCTTCTGGTCCAGCACAGACGTGTCGTGAACCTCAATGGCCAGAGTGCGGTCGTCCTTTTCACCCGAGCGGCGGTTGAAGACCTTGACGTCAATGATGGTGCCTTCCACTCCCGGCGGGACCTTGAGGGAGGTGTTCTTCACGTCCCTGGCCTTTTCGCCGAAGATGGCGCGCAGCAGCTTTTCTTCAGGTGTCAGCTGGGTTTCGCCCTTGGGGGTGATTTTGCCCACGAGAATGTCGTCGGGCTTGACCGCCGCACCAATGCGGATAATGCCGCTTTCATCCAGGTTCCGCAGCATGTCTTCGCTGACGTTGGGGATGTCGCGGGTGATTTCTTCGGGTCCAAGCTTGGTGTCACGGGCAACCACTTCGAATTCTTCGATGTGGATTGACGTGAAGACGTCTTCCTTCACCGTACGTTCGGAGATAAGGATGGAGTCTTCGTAGTTGTAGCCGCACCAGGGCATGAAGGCTACCACAAGGTTTTTGCCCAGAGCCAGTTCGCCATCGTCGATGCCGGGGCCGTCAGCCAGGATCTGGCCTTTTTTGACCAGTTGGCCAGGACGGCAGGTGGGCTTTTGACCAAAGCAGGAGTTCTGGTTTGACTTGTGGTACTTGAGCAGGTCATAGGCGCGCACGCCGCCCTGCTTTTTGTACACTTCGCCTTCGTAGGCCACCACGATGCGGTCGGCGTCAACGTATTCCACCTTGCCATCGGCAGGGGCCACGATGCACGCGCCCGAGTCGCGGGCCACGTCCACTTCCATGCCCGTGCCCACAAGGGGCTTTTCAGAGCGCAGCAGCGGCACTGCCTGGCGTTGCATGTTGGAACCCATGAGCGCGCGGTTGGCGTCGTCATGCTCCAGGAAGGGAATAAGCGCAGCAGAGATGGAAACCATCTGGCTGGGCGAGATGTCCATAAGGTTCACTTCGTCACGGTGACGCATTTCCACTTCGCCCTTGACGCGGACTGTGACGAATTCGTCCAGCAGATTGCCGTTTTCGTCCACAAGCGCGTTGGCCTGGGCAATAACCTGGTCGCCTTCACGCGAGGCATCAAGATGCACCACGTCTTCAGTGACGCGGGCTTCACGAACAACACGGTACGGCGTTTCAATGAAGCCGAAGTCATTGACCTTGGCAAAGGTGGTCAGTGAAACAATGAGGCCGATGTTGGGACCTTCAGGCGTTTCAATGGGGCAAATGCGGCCATAGTGCGAGGTGTGCACGTCGCGTACTTCAAAGCCAGCGCGTTCACGGGTCAGACCGCCAGGTCCAAGAGCTGAAAGACGGCGTTTGTGCGTCACTTCAGACAAGGAGTTGGTTTGGTCCATGAACTGAGACAGCTGGGAAGTGCCAAAGAATTCTTTGAGCACAGCCGCCACAGGCTTGGGATTGATAAGGTCGTGCGGCATGAGCGTGGAAATTTCCTGCAGGCTCATGCGTTCCTTGATGGCACGTTCCATGCGCACAAGGCCAATGCGGTACTGGTTTTCCACCAGTTCGCCAACCAGTCGTACGCGACGGTTGCCAAGATGGTCGATATCGTCGGCAGGGCCGTGGCTGTCCTTGAGGTTCACCAGAACCTTGATGGCCGTGAGAATATCATTGTCCGTCAGGGTTCGCAGGTCGGAAGACTCGTCCAGGGCAAGGCGCTGGTTGAGCTTGTAACGGCCCACGGGCGACAGGTCGTAGTAGTCGCCATTGCGGAACAGATTGTCAAAGAAGCTGGCGGCAATTTCAGCCGTGGGCGGCGAAGAAGGACGCAGGCGACGGTAGATTTCTTCCTGCGCCTTCTGCTGGTCGGGAATACGGTCCAGCATAAGGGTGTCGCGAATGGAAGAAGACGTGTCGTTACCCTTGGTATGCAGCACGCTGACGCGGTCAATGCCCGCTTCACGAATGCGATCCAGGAGACCGGGCGTGATTTCGTCGGCTGCTTCTGCCAAAAGTTCGCCGGTTTTGGGATCAGCCACATCCACAGCCAGAAACATGCTGTCCAGAGTATCGGGACGCATTTCAATGGCCTCAATACCTGCTTCACAGATAAGACGCCAGCTGCGCTTGGTGATGGGCTTGCCAGCTTTAACAATGACGTTGCCTTCGCCGTCAACGATGTCGGCATAGGCATTGTCCTTGCGGTACAGCTCCTTGCGCACTTCCCAGTATATCGCGTTGCGATCTTCCAGGCGGTAAGTTTCACGCGAGTAGAAGTAGTCGAGGATCTGTTCCTTGCTCATGCCCATAGCCTTGAACAGGATGGTAGCGGGCATTTTGCGGCGACGGTCGATACGGACGTAAAGAATGTCCTTGTGGTCAAAGTCAAAGTCCAGCCAGGAGCCGCGCATGGGAATGACGCGGCACGAATACAGCACTTTACGGCTGGTATGCGTTTTGCCGCCATCATGCTCAAAGATGATGCCGGGCGAACGCTGCAACTGGTTGACGATGACACGCTCGGTGCCGTTTATGATAAAGGTGCCTTTTTCGGTCATCAGGGGCAGGGTACCAAAATAGATATCCTGTTCCTTGATGTCGCGAATGGTTCGGTTGCCTGACGCTTCGTCGGCATCATAAACCACAAGGCGAACCTTGATGCGCATGGGGGCTTCGTAAGTCAGTCCCTTGGAGATACATTCCGCCTGATCGTACTTGGGCTCGCCAACTTCATAGCTGACAAACTCCAGGCTGGCGGTCTTGTTAAAGTCCTCAATGGGGAAAACGGTATGAAAAACGCCTTCGAGTCCTTCATCAGGGCGGCGGTCAGCTTCCGGAACGCCTTCCTGAAGAAATTTTTCATATGAATCTATCTGCAGATTCAGCAGATGAGGGATGGGGAGGGAAATCTTGATCTTGCCGAACTGTTTGGTGAGCTGGCCCATGGGTACCTCAAGATAGGTAGCGGTTGCGCCCCGGCGGAGCGACAAGTGAATCATCTGCCGAAGCCGGCGGGCAAAACTTGTTGTCACTGCACCCTGAAAGCGTAAATCACGGTGGGAGGTAATGCTTACTGTGTAGGTAAGGCGACAAAAACCCATCCCTGTCTGGGTAAACAGGGCTTGGGCTCAGGCATCAGCCTTAAAAATATGTACTTATACAGTAAGTTATATTAAACAGAAAAAGGCCTCCTAAGCCGTTCATGAAAGAGGATACATAATGGAGATTTTAAATTTTAGCAAGCTTTTTTTTGAGGTATTTTTACCGCTTTGTAAATATAAACAAAAATCACATTGATGGCAAAAAGAAATTGCACCTCAAATAGATTAAAAATAAGCAGCCAAAATAAAAAAGCGGGGCCAGAGGCCCCGCCCATAAAGCACGGTAGAACCGAACTTATTTCACTTCGACAACAGCGCCGGCTTCGGTCAGCTGCTTCTTGGCGTCTTCGGCTTCGTCCTTGGACACGCCTTCCTTCAGGGTGGAGGGGCAGCCGTCAACCTTTTCTTTGGCTTCTTTGAGGCCAAGGCTGGTCAGGGCGCGCACGACTTTGATGACGCCGATCTTGTTGGCGCCAGCTTCCTTCAGGATAACGTCGAACTCGGTCTTTTCTTCAGCAGCTTCAGCAGCGGCAGCGGGAGCGGCCATCATCATAGCGGCAGCAGGAGCAGCGGCGGACACGCCAAACTTTTCTTCCAGTTCTTTGATGAACTCGGAAAGTTCGAGGACGGTCATGCTGGAGATAAATTCAACAACTTCTTCTTTGGTAACGGCCATGATAGTCTCCTAATCTTTGGCTTAAATTCTGATGATTGCGGTGATGCCCAACTAGGCGGCATTGGACTTCTGCTCTTCGATACCCTTGAGGGCATAGAGCAGGCCACGCAGCACGTTGGCAAACAGCGACACAAAGTTGGTGGGCACGGCGTTCATTGTGCCGAGCAGCTGACCAAGAAGCTGTTCCCTGCCGGGCAGCTTGGCCAGCGCGTCCAACTGGGCGGCATCAAGAGCCTTACCGTCCAGGCTGGCGCAGCGAAGCTCAAAGAGCTTGCTTTGCTTGGCAAAATCACTCAACGCCTTGGCCACCGCCACGGGGTCATCGAACCCAAAGGCCACACCGATGTTTTCGCGGAAGTTATCCTTGATAACATCATGTGTGCCGTCGGTCAGAGCAATACGCGCCAACGTGTTTTTAACGACGAGATATTCGCCGCCAGCCTTGCGCAGGCTAACACGAAGGTTTGTCAGCTCTTCCACCGTCATACCCTTGAAGTCCGTCAGCACAGCAAAGGAAGCACTGTCGGCCTTGGCCTTAATGGCTCCAATAACTGCGGCTTTTTCAGACCTGTTCACGTGATACCTCTCACGTTCGGGGTTGCCAGGTGGAATGCCGAGCCAAAGTAGAAGCGTCTGGGCAGGGCAATTAAGGGCGAACCCGCCTGCCGTCTTCGACTCGTATTCCGATCCTCAGACACAATAATAGCGGCCTGAAGTACAGGCCGCTATCACTCTTGAGAGTTTATCCCTCAAGAAATTTTTTAACCTGGGTCATATCAACCTTGAAGCCGGGGCCCATGGTGGTGGAAACCGCCATAGAAACCATGTAGGCACCCTTGGCTGCCGAGGGCTTGAGGCGGTTCACAGCGTCAAGCAGGGCCTTAAGGTTGCCCAGAATCTTTTCAGCGCCAAAAGAAGCCTTGCCCAAGGGAGCGTGCAGCACGCCCGCTTTGTCAACCTTGAAGTCAACGCGGCCAGCCTTCAGTTCGGTCACAGCCTTGGCAACGTCAAAGGTCACCGAGCCCGTCTTGGCGTTGGGCATAAGACCACGGGGGCCAAGCACTCGGCCGATCTGACCCACAAGGGCCATAACGTCGGGGGTAGCAACGGCTGCGTCAAAGTTCAGGTTGCCTTCCTTGATCTGAGCGACCAGGTCTTCGGCACCAACCACGTCTGCTCCGGCTTCGCGGGCTTCAGCCTGCTTTTCGCCCTTACAGAACACGGCCACGCGCACAGTCTTGCCAAGCCCGTGGGGCAGGGTAACGGCGCCGCGCACCATCTGGTCAGAATACTTGGGGTCAACGCCAAGACGAATGGCCACATCAACGGTTTCGTCAAATTTGGCAAAGGCCGCGCCAAGCGATTTGCTCACAGCGTCTTCGATGCTGAAGCGTTCCTGAAGGTCGGTACCCTCGAGAACTTTACGAAAATTTTTGCCGTGTTTAGGCATGGGATAATCCTTGTCGTTTTGCATCTCCTGCCGCACTTCAGCTTGAGTGAAAGCAGCAGTACAATTGATTTCAACGATGGCGACTTCGGAACTATTAAATAGTTGCTGGTCAGTCGCCCAAGGCCAGAAAACCTGCAAACTGCGGAAGCGTCGCTCCGCAAAGAGGTAAGGCCTTACTTTACGTCAATGCCCATGCTGCGAGCAGTACCCGCAATGGACTTAACCGCAGATTCAATGGTGGCTGCGTTGAGATCGGGCAGCTTGAGCTTCGCGATTTCTTCAATCTGAGCCATGGTCAGGCTGCCAACCTTGTTACGGTTGGGTTCGCCAGAACCCTTTTCAATCTTGGCGGCCTTCATGATCAGCACCGAGGCCGGAGGGGTCTTGGTGATGAAGGTGAAAGAGCGGTCAGCATACACCGTGATAACCACGGGGATGATCATGCCTTTCTGGTCTTGAGTGCGGGCATTGAATTCTTTGCAGAAGCCCATGATGTTCAGGCCGTGCTGACCGAGGGCCGGGCCTACCGGCGGGGAGGGGTTGGCCGCGCCCGCAGGAATCTGCAATTTAATCTTGGCAACTTCTTTTTTAGCCATTTGCTTTATCCTTCATCGCTGCTCGCGCTGCTCGGCATGAGGCCGCTGCGCGGGGGCAAGTCATTAAGCAAGGTTAGGTGATATTTGCCCCGGCATGCTGTGCAAGTAGTACAAACACACCGTACGGACAAGGAGAGAATCCCGTCCGCAGAACCCTTGTGCGAAAGGGGTCTAGCCTTTGGAAACCTGTGCGAAATCCAGTTCCACAGGGGTTTGACGCCCAAAAATGGAAACGGAGACCCGCAGCTTTCCCTTGTCGTAGTTAACGTCTTCAACCACGCCGTTAAAGCCCCCAAAGGGACCTTCAATGACGCGCACATCGTCACCCCTGTCAAAGTTGAACTTGGGCCGCGGGGTTTCCTGGCGTGTTTCCATCAATTCCAGAATGCGTTCGGCTTCGCCGTCACGCATGGGGGTGGGACGGTTTTTCCCCCCCACAAATCCGGTAACTTTGGGGATGGACTGCACCAGATGCCAGGACAGGTCGGTCATGACCATGCGAACCATCACATAGCCAGGGTAGAACTTGCGCGTTGATGTACGCTGCTGTCCACCCTTGGTGGGTTCGATGACCTTCTCGGTGGGTACCACCACTTCCTCAATAAGGCCCTGTTCCTGCCCGGTGCGGCGCAACTCGTTAATGGTTTTTTGCACACGCTGCTCGAATCCCGAGTAGGTATGCACAATATACCAGCGAGCCTTTTGAGAGAGCTCGGAAGTTTCGTCGATAGCGGGATCTTTCATATTGGCCTTCAGGACAGTATGGTCTTGATCAGGGATGACAGACCAAGGTCAACCAGCCCAAGAATGACGGCCATCACGGCGACAAAGCCCAACACAGCCAGAGTGGCCTTGCGTGTTTCTTTTACCGTGGGCCAGGTCACCTTGCGCAACTCTGCCTTGGCGTCTTCTACATAACGCAAAAAGCGTACGAAAACGTTGGGGGCTTTGTCGGCCTTGAGGTCACCAGCCTGAGCTTGTTTTTTTGCCATGGTGTTGTCCGGAGATAAAAAATGGCAGGGCAGGAGGGATTCGAACCCCCAACATGCGGTTTTGGAGACCGCCGCTCTAGCCGTTAGAGCTACTGCCCTGCGTGCCGTCCGGGGGGCTATAAGCCCCCCAGCGGAATTATGTTACCTGGTTTCGCGATGCAACGTGTGCTTCTTATCCCAGGGGCAATACTTTTTCATTTCCAGCCGACCGGTAGTGGTTTTCTTGTTCTTCCGGGTGCTGTAGTTGCGGCGTTTGCACTCAGTGCAAGCCAGAAGTATGTTAACTCTCATAGGTCTACTCGGTGATTTCGGTCACCACGCCCGAGCCAACGGTGCGGCCACCTTCGCGGATAGCGAAGCGCAGACCAGCTTCCATGGCAATGGGAGCGATGAGTTCCACCAGGAACTGCGAGTTGTCACCAGGCATAACCATTTCCACGCCTTCGGGCAGACCGATAACGCCGGTGATGTCCGTGGTACGGAAGTAGAACTGAGGACGGTAGCCAGTGAAGAACGGGGTATGACGGCCGCCTTCTTCCTTGGAGAGCACGTACACTTCAGCCTTGAACTTCTTGTGGGGCGTGATGCTCTTGGGAGCGGCAAGAACCTGGCCGCGTTCCACGTCGTCACGCTTGACGCCGCGCAGCAGAGCGCCGATGTTGTCGCCAGCTTCACCCTGATCAAGCAGTTTGCGGAACATTTCCACGCCGGTGCAGGTGGTCTTGACGGTGGGCTTGATACCCACGATTTCAACTTCTTCACCGACCTTGACCACGCCGCGTTCCACACGACCGGTCACAACAGTGCCACGGCCAGAGATGGAGAACACGTCTTCGATGGGCATCAGGAAGGGCTTGTCGACGTCACGCTCAGGCGTGGGAATAAAGGAGTCGCAAGCTTCCAGCAGGTCAAGAATGCACTTGGCTTCAGCGGAATCAGGATTGTCGGTTTCAAGAGCCTTCAGAGCGGAACCGCGGATAACGGGCACGTCGTCGCCGGGGAAGTCATAGGAAGACAGCAGTTCGCGCACTTCCAGTTCCACCAGTTCAAGCAGCTCTTCGTCGTCCACGAGGTCGCACTTGTTCAGGAACACTACCAGCTGGGGCACGCCGACCTGACGGGCGAGCAGGATGTGCTCACGGGTCTGGGGCATGGGGCCGTCAGTGGCAGCCACCACCAGGATACCGCCGTCCATCTGGGCAGCGCCGGTGATCATGTTCTTGATGTAGTCGGCGTGACCGGGGCAGTCCACGTGCGCATAGTGACGATTGGGGGTCTCGTACTCAACATGCGAGGTGGAGATGGTGATACCACGTTCCTTTTCTTCGGGGGCCTTGTCGATTTCGTCATACGAAATGAACTTGCCACCGTTCTTCATGTTCGCCACTTTGGTGATGGCGGCAGTCAGAGTGGTTTTGCCGTGGTCGATATGGCCGATGGTGCCGATGTTTACATGGGGCTTTTTGCGTTCAAATTTTTCCTTGCCCATTGTACGTCTCCCTGGAGAAAATAATGTTTGCGTTTTACCTGCGTTACAAAAAAGTGCTTCAAGCTTTGCGTGTGTAACGCCTGCTCCTCGCGTAACGGCTGCGGCAGTGGGAAAAAAACCGTTGGGCGGCCCGCTGTCCGCATTCAGTCCCTGGACACCAGGGAACGTGCATTGGCGGACGGGTTGACTGAG
>JAEWKM010000023.1:0-76148 GCA_023386035.1 Pseudomonadota bacterium | reverse complement strand
AAAAGTGTATTATGGTGACTCATGTCCAAAATCTCCTTGTGTGGCAAAGTTTTTCGCAAACTCTTTATACCACATCGCACTGAGATTTTGGACTTTTTTCTTAACCCTTAGCCGGACAGCAATGAACATCAATGTCAAAAGGGCAGTCATTACGTATACAAAAACTGAGTGAAAACACTGAAGCTGTTATTAATAGTATTATAATTAACAATTTTGGTGATTTTAATGCAAAAAATGTATATATAGACATAGTTATTGATGATAGATGCATTGAGTATTTACAAAAATTTATTGAAGACAATGGTGTAGATTTTAAGTTTTCCACCTCTTCAACAGAAAAAAGTAATAAATATACTGAATATGAAATAAGCTATTCATCAACAGGAAGTATGCATAGCATAAAAGACAGATTCCAGACAGGATTTATACCGAGTATTCAAACAAATTCAGAGGTAAAACTAGCTATCCCTCATAATTTGTATTTTTATATAAAACTGATGGCCCATCTAGCATTTTTTTATAATGAATCATTGGACATTGAAAGAATTTTCAGATTGCCAATTCTCATTATTATTCGAGAACACAATGGCGATGCGCAAACCCTTACCACGGTTTTTACCAAAATTATAGCAATGTCGCTTCGTAATGCCCCTGCCAACCCAGATGAAATTTTGTATTTTGTCGACATTGAACCCAAGTCTGTCACACGAAAATACTAGCTCTGTGCTCGCCACGCCCGAAACTTGGACCTATCGGCGGTTGAGCCCTGCATCTTTCGCTTCCAGTGGTGGGTGTGTTGCTTCAAGTTTTACGGCTCTTACCATTGGCGCAACTTGGCCATAGCACGCCACCACTGGGACATATTCCCACATTACACCAGGGAGCCAAGATGCGGCTGCGGCATTGATTCCCAGCCTAGAGAGTGGTGATACGCAGGTGATTCAAAAAGACAATAAATAAGGCGGCTACATTTCTGTAACCGCCTTGTTTTCTTTGGTACCGGGAGCGAGACTTGAACTCGCAAGACCTTGCGGTCGGCGGATTTTGAGTCCGCTGCGTCTACCAATTCCACCATCCCGGCATATAATGTGCTTCGTTTTTACCCGAGCCCATATGTGCGAAGAGCTTTCTTAGCGTAAGGGATGGGGATTAGTCAAGAACATGCGTGAGGTTTATTGCCCAGAAATGTCAAAAGAGTTTTTTGGCAAGTAAAATCGTCCCTATATAGAGGATAACAAAATTTGACATACCCGCAGAATTTGTTGCCTGTTATTCGTCAATCCAGTGAGCAGCCCGCTCAATAGCGCGATGCCAGTGGTGCAACATTTTTTCTTTTTTATCCGCTGTCATTGTGGGCGTAAAACGGCGGTCAAGTTTCCATTTGTGTGCGATGACTTCTTCACTTTCCCAAAAGCCCACAGCAAGCCCCGCCAGGTACGCAGCGCCAAGAGCTGTGGTTTCCGTAATAGTAGGGCGTTCCACCACCACGCCAGTGAGGTCGGCCTGAAATTGCATAAGCATATTATTTCTGCTGGCACCGCCGTCTACCCGCAAGGTTGTAAGCTTGATGCCCGTATCTTTTTGCATGGCATCAATAATATCAAGTGTCTGTAAGGCGATAGCCTCAATGGCGGCTCGGGCGATGTGTCCTTTTGTGGTGCCTCTTGTCAAACCTACAATTGTGCCCCTGGCGTATTGGTCCCAATAAGGCGCTCCCATACCCACAAATGCCGGGACCATATAAACCCCGCCATTGTCTGGAACTGTAGCGGCTAACCCCTCCAATTCCGAAGAGTCTTTGATAATCCCTAAGCCATCGCGAAGCCATTGCACAACAGCGCCAGCCACAAAAACACTTCCTTCAAGAGCATAGGAGTATCCGCGGCCAGTTTGCCATGCCACTGTAGCCAGCATGTTGTTTTGACTGACAGGGGGAGTTGTACCGGTGTTTAGTAGCAAAAAACAGCCTGTTCCATAGGTGTTTTTGGCCATGCCTTCTTTCATGCAACCATTGCCGTAAGTTGCTGCCTGCTGGTCTCCAGCAATGCCCGCGATAGGAACTGACCGCCCAAAAAATTCAGGATGTGTTTGCGCCATCACGCTGGAGGAAGGGGCAACTTCAGGCAGCATTACACGCGGTACATCCAGGATTGCGAGTAGTTCATCATCCCATTGCCCTGTGTGTATATTAAAAAGCAGAGTGCGGCTGGCATTAGAAGGATCTGTGACGTGAACTCCTCTTTTACTGAAGTTCCAGACGAGCCATGTATCAACAGTGCCAAACAGAAGCTCGCCAGCCTCAGCCCTTGCCCTGGCGCCGGGCACATTATCAAGTATCCAGCGTAGTTTGCTGCCAGAAAAATACGCATCCAGAACAAGGCCTGTTTTATCCTGAATAATTTTGGCCTTGCCATCAGCACGCAACTGATCGCAAAAAGACGCGATACGCCTATCTTGCCAGACAATTGCGTTATAGATAGGTGCGCCTGTGGCTTTTTCCCACACGATAGTGGTTTCGCGCTGGTTGGTGATGCCTATGGCAGCGAGTTCATTGCCGCATACTTTTGCGCGACGCATGCATTCGTGCATAACATGGGCTTGTGAATCGAAGATTTCATCGGGGCTGTGCTCAACCCAACCTGGTTGGGGATATATCTGGGTAAATTCTTTTTGTGCGACCTGAACGATATTGGCGTTGTGGTCAAAAAGAATTGCGCGTGAGCTGGTTGTGCCCTGATCCAGGGCCAGAATATACTGTGGGTTCATGGTTCCTCCATCTGCGCAAGAGGGTCAGCGGATTCTGGTATACTACATGTGGCCGCTTTGTTTGAATAGAGGCATGTATATAGGGTGCTGCTCTGCAGATTACGTGCAGCTTTAAAAAAAGTACAAACTGGAGCCAATATATTTTGGTCTTGAGCGATCTGAAACAATTGATCGCTCTTAAATTGACTTTAATTAACATTGTTAAGCTCGCATACGTGCGGTACGCATTGCCCGTGGAGGGATAGCGGTCAGGAATACAAAACAAAAACCCCCGTGAAAATCTCGGGGGTTGATGATGTCGAAACGCGATGCCCTTGAGCGTCAGCGTGATAAACGAAGTAACGTTATTTGGAGCAGAGGCGGTCAGCAGGAATAATGGTAAAGTTGTTGGCCTGAAGAACCTCAACAGCCTGATCAACTTTGTCGAAGCGGAAAATCATGACCGCACTTTCCCCTTCGCGCTGCACAAAGGCGTACATGTATTCCACATTGATGCCATTACGCGAGACCAGTTGCAGCACTTCGTCGAGCCCACCGGGACCGTCATTTACTTCAACGGCTACAACACTGGTTCGTCCCAGGGTGAAGCCTTTATCTTTAAGAACAGATTTGGCTTTTTCGTGATCGCAGACGATCATACGCAGAATGCCAAAGTCTGAAGTATCAGCGAGTGACAGCGCACGGATGTTGATGCCCGCTTCAGCAAGAGTGTGGGTTACTTCTGCCAGGCGTCCGGCCCTGTTTTCCAAAAAAACGGATAGTTGCTCTGCTTTCATGATAAAATCCT
Organism: Pseudomonadota bacterium; assembly: GCA_023386035.1. Classification (GTDB taxonomy): domain Bacteria; phylum Desulfobacterota; class Desulfovibrionia; order Desulfovibrionales; family Desulfovibrionaceae; genus Desulfovibrio. The sequence continues at coordinate 72,595 of JAEWKM010000023.1, read as the reverse complement.
TACGTCCGGCTCAGTTCAGGCTTTATGATTAGGGTCGTCGGTGGAAGAAGGCTTTTTATCCTTCGGCGTGATGTCGATTTCATCAGGCTCAGAAGAGGCACGGCGAAAGTTGCGAATGGCCCTGCCAAGCCCACCGCCTATTTCCGGCAGTTTCTTCGATCCGAAAAGCAGTAGAACAACCACAAGTATGAGCAATAATTCTTGCATGCCAATGCCGAACATGCGGCAAGCCTCCGTTACTAGGTTGGATCGAAAAGCCGTATTACACGTTGGAACATAAGCCGCACGAGGCGTAAGGTCAAGGCGGCATGTCGTCAGATTCGCAAGAGGCAAGGGCAGTACTACACTGATTTATAAACAGAAAGGGCCGTCACCCCAAAAGTGGCGGCCCTTTCCCTCGCGTGGCGTAAATAGCCAGATATGGCTAGATGATGCCCTCAGCAAGAGCATTTTTTGAGATCAATATGGTCATACTGTCACTCGTAAAGGCCACATAGTCGCTGGCCATGCTGCTTGGGGTCTGAGTGTTATTCATAGTCCAGTCCGAGGACAGTTCTATTTTTTCCGCTCCATTCAACTGCACGCCATAGCTTTCCAAACTGGCAAGACTGGTCAGGTTGTTACCGCCATCTGTTACGAATATCTCAATATTCTTGATGGTGTTGGTTGCGGGATTAGAGAACAGGCTTTCCAGGGAGTTTTTGTCGGCACCGATCATCATATCAATGCCAGTACCTCCGTCCATGACGGTATTGCTGGCGCTGAACACCAGTACGTCATTGCCCGAGCCGCCATAGAGTTCGTTGGCTCCGGCACCGCCATCCAGGTAGTCGTCACCAGCCCCGCCAAACAGGCAGTCGTCGCCAAGGCCTCCGAGAAGCGTGTCGTTGCCTTCTCCGCCGGAAAGAATGTCGTTGCCGGACCCGCCATGCAGCGTATCATTTCCGTTACTGCCAAAAATTATCTGTGAGCTGGTTTCACTGGCGTCACCAAACGACCCGCTTGGCTGATTGTTGACGTCCAGATGGATTTCAACCTTGCCAGAAGCACTGTCAGACCAGATTCCATCATTAACCCTGTAGAGGAATTCGTCTTTCAGCTCTTCGCCATTAGCGTGCATTTGGGCCAGTTTTTTCATGGCGTCCATATCGCTGGACATCGTGTAATTGTATACATACCCGTCGCCATTAGCATTGGTGACGATTTCAAGAGTGCCAAATTCACCCGTTATCGTAGTCCCTGAGCCTGAAACACCAACGTCAGCGCCAGTGCTGTCTGTGAAGGTATAGCTGAGGGTGTCGCCATCCTGATCCAGCAGAGACAGCGGGTTACTGTCAAAGGAGAAGTTGTCTCCAGCGGGGATTATGCCACTGAGAATCACAGGCAGTGCTACCTGCTGGCCAACAGGCGCATGGTTTGTGCCATAGTACCGAATTGTCACATCACCTGACGCATCGCTTGCCCCATGCTGATCTTCCACTTTAACTGAGAAATCAAACTCGTTGTACTGGTTGGAAGGAAGACCGCTTGTCTTGGAGGTGTCAGGCTCAAAGCTGTATTTCCACTGCTTTTCGCCGTTGCCCATAGCCTCATAACGAAGGGTAAGCGTGCCGTCAGGCAGATCGCAGGTAAACAGCGTAGGATCAACCATATCCGCAGTAAGAGCATACTCGGTTCCATCAACCACAATTGTGAGGGTATGCGAATCGTTCTTGTCCGGATCGCTGACAGTTATGGTGTTGGTTCCCCCATTTATCGAGATTTCAGGGGCATCGTTAGCGCCAATAATGTCGATCACAAGGCTTCCAGTTCCTTCGGCTCCATAAGGGTCACGTACAACAAGGTTAAAGATGTCCTTGTCAAACTCTCCCTCTCCTAACGCCTTGATACCGTTGGGGTTGGTTACCGTGTATTCATAGTAAGTTTTGCCATCGGCTCCAACGGTGAGCGTAAGCTTGCCATATTTACCATACAGCTCTGTTACATTGCGCTCGCCGAGAATGGGGTCCGTTGTTCTGATGTACACCAGCGTGTCATCACCGTCAGCGTCTGCAGTTACAATTTCACCAGTAAGAGGCGTGTATTTGCCGTCACTGCTCTGAGCTATGTCAAATTCATCCTTGTCCAGAGGAATGGCAGTATAGTCAGGTGTTTTGTCGCCAGTAGACACAATGATGGGCGCGGTATTGGTGCCCATAATGTTGATATTCAGGTCGGCCGTGGCTTCATTGCCATGCGTATCTTGAACCACAATAGTGCCGGGAATGTTGAGTTCCTCACCAACACCAAGCCGGGCAACGCCCTGAGGATCACCCTTGAAAGTGTACAACCCCGTGGTGCCGTCGATGCTCAGGGTGCCCATATGTATGGCGTCAGGAGTGGAACTTGAGGTAACCTCCCAACCCGTGGCAGTCTTTATGGCGTAGACATCGGAATCAGATACGTTGCTGCTGTTTTCCTTGATGCTATAGGTCAAGGAATCGTAATCGGCCTGGTCGGTATCGTAGCCTTGCGCCTTGCCATGCACTGTATAGTCAGCTTCCGTGCCGTCCTGCTTTTCCTTGACGACGAGCAGAGCGCCAGAGCCAGCGGGGCCAGTTGCTTCAAGCGAACCATCTACTCCGTAAAGGTAGAGCGTCGGCACATCGTCAGTACCCTGAATAACGACGGTGATTTCCTTATAGGTTGAGCCGCCCTTGTCATCCCGCACGATCACCCTGAATTTTTCTTCAATGGATTCAGGCTGCGAAGATGGATTGCTGGGGTCCGCCCCGTTCAAAGCCTGAACATCAGGGTGGGAGTTGTTCAGTTTGAAATAGTAACTGCCGTCAGAGCCCATAACCAGAACGCCGTACTTGCCAACGACCATACTGCCTTCGCCGCTGCCATCAGCATTGGCTACGCTGTACGAAAGATTATCCGCAACGCCACCGCTAAACGAAATATCCGGGTCAGATGCCTCAACCTTGTTTGCGTCGCTGATTATTTTATTATCTTCAGTAACCACAAGGTCGTCAGCTGTGCTGATTATGGGGTTGTCGTTTGCGGCAGTTATTTCAACATTGATCGTATGTTCCGTGCTACCACCACTACCATCGCTAATGGTAATTGCCACAGGGTCGTTTACCTTGCCGCCAAAGTTGGTATTTTGATAGGCGGGATCAAGGTCGTATGTGTATTCAAAATGTGAATTTCCGTTAACGACAGTTTTGGTGATGGTGTACACGCCATACTGCCCCTGAACCGTGTAGGTATCGGTGCCAGTTGACGTGACATTGGGACCTGTAAGCACCAGAGTTTGACCTTCTACAGCGTCAAGGTCTTTGGCTTCGAAGTTGCCAGACGTGCTGGTAGAGCCCCATGTGCCTCCGGTCTGCTGATTCAGGCTGCCATCGGATGAGCTTACCACAAAGGGCAGGTCGTTAGTGCCCTGCACGGTAATTTCAATGATTTTTGATGTGCCATCGCTGCCGGTAACAGTGAATTCCTGCTTGATTTCTTCACCTTCGCGCAGCTTCTGCACGTCAGGATGGTCGTTGTTCAGGGTGTAGGTATAACTACCGTCAGGCTTCAGGGTGATGGTGCCATACTTGGTTACAATCACATTCTCCGAAGCGTGAAGGCTTGAGTCTCCGGCATCGGAACCATAACCCGTCAGTTTAAGCCCTGCATCATAGAAATTATTGCCGCCCACCTTACCAGTGGCCGTGTAATCTTCATCTTCCTTGACGGATTCATGCTGGTCTTTGAGGCTGGCTCCCGGCTGGTTGCCGCCGGAACCGGGGTCGGGATTGGGATCAGGGTTGCCAGGATCGCCACCCCCGTGATCTGCGTCAGGGCCAGCAACTTTGATGACAAGCTTGATGGGCTCATCAGACGTGGCATTGTGCGGATCACGGACATAGATGTTGAAGATTTCTTCATCAATAGCCTTGGAGTTTGCGGCAACAAGAGCCTTGTAGTCAGCTCCATTCTTGTCAAGAATGTACTGATACGAGCCATCACGCTGAATAATAAGCGTGCCGTACTTGCCCTCGATCTGTTGCACCAGGCTGCCCTGGGCTTCTCCGGTAGAGGCGGTGCCTTCAACAGTGAAGAAGGTAAGTTTGGCCTGATCACCGTGGTCAGCATCAGTAATGATTTTCTCAGAGTTGAGTGAACCATTTACCGTAATGTTTCCACCCTTGGCAGCATCCCAGTGCGCCATTTCGTCGCTGTCTACAACTACGGCCTCACCGTTTCTCTCATCAAGCGTGAGCTTGGATGTAACCTCCTGGCCTGTAAAATGATCCGTATAAGTTACAGTTACATCTCCATGAGTTTCTGATGTCACCACCGGTGCGTCATTGGTGCCATTAATGGTTATCACCAGATTGCCGTTCGTTGTTTCGCCCGCGTGGTTTTGCCCGGATCCGGTGACGTTCACTGGAACGGTTATGACAACGGACTCCCCAACTGCAAGGTTGTTGATGGGGTCGGCAAGCTCGCTGCCATTCATCAGCGGCTCAAAGGTATATTTGCCATCAGGCCAGAGGGTCAGAGTTCCATAGCCGTTGATGGTATATACAGAAGATCCGCCACTGCCAGCGGTGGGGCCGCTGACCTCACCCATATTGGCACCGTCATTGGCAGCCCCTGCGGGGACAGTCACAGTCGGGTTGCTATACGTATAGGTATCAGACACTCCTGAACCAGAGCTTGGCCTGTCAGAGAAGTCTGGGTCATCCACGCCAAGCTGGCCGTTGACCACAAAAGACGCCGGGTTGCCGCTGTTCGGGTGGTTTGCGCCGAGGTGCTGTGTATGCCCGTGGCTGCTTGTGCCATCATAGTGCAGGTAGTAGTAGGTTTCGCTGGGCAGGTCCGAACCGTCCACGCCGTTTTCTTTCATACCTGCAGTATTGCCCACAAGGCGGCCCGGATCGTCATTGCCATTGATGGTGATGACGATGGGCTTTATCTCAGAGTATGCGCCATTGGGGTCTTTTACGCGAAGGTAAAATGTGTCTTCTGCGGATTCACCGTTATTAAGCCAGGTAAGATCGTCCGTACGGGTATAGGTAAACTCACCCGTTTGCTGATTGATTTCAAGAATGCCGAACTTGCCCTGAATGATAAAAGTATCGCTTTTAAGGTCAAAGTTGGCCTCATCGCCCAGATTATCGCCGCGCAGGTCGTCGTTGGTAACGGACTTGCCGGGCAGAAGGTTTACCAGCGAGAATGTAAAACCATCGCCAGCAGCAACAAACTGAGACTGCCATGAATTGGTTGCCGGATCATATGTACCGGCATCTTCATAGTCTGTAATGGCGATCTGCCCCGTAAGGACTTTGCCGCCGCCTTCAAACTCACTGCCGGTATTTTTGCCATAGTGCTCTTCCATAGACTTATCAAGAGAGCCAAGGTCAATAATTGGCCTGTCATTAGTGCCTTGCACAATGACGCCAGTGGGAGTTTCGTTTACAGGCGAACCTGTGATTTCATTATTGCTGTCGGTTTCGTAGACGCGCACCTCAAAGTTGTCAGACAGTTTGTCGTTAAAGTTCAGTTCTTGAACTTCGTGATTGTCGTTATCAAGCTCATACGTGTACTTGAAGGGGGCGCTGTTATCTGTCGCGCCGTCAGCCTTGGTGCGCTCTATGATGAGCTTTCCGTACTTGAGCTGAATTTCAATGGAGCTTTCACCACTCATAAGCTTGTTGACATCATGAAGGGTGCCGTCGCTGTCTGCAATAACGTAGTGCATCTTGGCATCAACGCCGGGATTGTTCAGGGCTTCCTGGTCGCTCTTGTCAACGTCGTGCGCGTAGAGCTCGCCCTTGGATTCGGGCTGCCCACTTTCTTCGTTCTGGTACTGGGACTTATAGACTTTATCGTTGGTGTCAGTAATTCTGACGGATTCAGCAGGCATGACGCCGCTTTCCACAACGAGGCCGCGGCCCCCGGAGAGGCCTATGCTGGTCGGATCATCACTGCCCACCACCTCAAAAATAAGTTGCTTTTCATCATACGCGCCAAACTGGTCGCGGATTGTGATGGTGAAATCGTCTTTGCCGATTTCATTTTTGCCCACAGCGGCGGCGCGGATGGGATCGATCACATAACGGTATGTGTAGGTATCGTCTGTATGGTCGCTACCTGAAGACGTGCGAACAATGTATAAATCACCATACAACCCGCCAACTTTAATGGTGTTGTCAGAGGTGTTGTTGGCAAGGTCCATGCCCTGATCGCCAGTGGTGTTGCTTTCGGCCTTGATGTCGTGGCCGTTCTTCATGTCCAGCGTGTCAATGTCGCTGACAGTCAGTTTGCCCGTGGCCACCTGAACGGTCTTGTCGTCATTAAAGATACCGCCCACATCACCAGTCAGGCTGCTGTTATCATGCGCAATGGACAGCTCGGGAATGTCATTGGAACCAATGATGGTAACGACAATTTGACCATTGCCCACTGTGGTGGCCTGCCCGTCGCTAACCGTAGGTGAAAAGGTAATGATCTTTTGCTCGCCTTCGCTAAGCTTGTCAGCGGGGCCGCCAGTGGCATTATTGAGGGTAAAGGTATAGGTGCCGTCGGCATTCATAGTCAGAGTGCCAAAGAAGTTGTCGTTGCCAGGCGCCTGATCGGTAACAGTGCCATCGGCAAGATAGTAGACAGTTGTTGAACCGTCAGCGGCAGCGTCAAGAGGGGTGCCTTGTGAACTGGCCATGCCGAAGGTCAAGTTGCCCTGGTCGTCAAAGTCCACGTCGTCAGCCTTGACCTGACCAGTGAAGCTCAGCTTGTGCTGCTCATTGCGCGAAGCGTCCGAAGCCAGGTCGCCGTTGCCTACATCCGTTGTGGGAGTGTTTTCAAGCGAATTGGGGAAGAGGGCGCTGTTGTCAGGGGCGTAGACGCCACTTTCTTTGACAGTGCCCTTGCTACCCTCTGTAAAGAAAGGAGCATCGTTAGCGCCGACAATCTGCAGTTCCAGAGGAATATCGTTCCACGCGCCGAACTCGTCCTTAACAACGACCTCAAGCTCCACGAGCATCGTATCGCCTTCACCCATACCTTGAACGCAATCAGAGCTGTTTTTGAGTGTGAAGGTATAGGAAGCACTGTTAGAGGCACTGTTGTCAGTGATATTCAGAGTCCCATAGTAATCCGAGGTGTTCAGCGCAAGAAAATCGGCCTCGGTAAGCAGAACATAACTGCCAGCACCGTCGGGCACGACATAAAGCTTGTTGACCATTTCCTGACCAGAAGGCGTGGAAACCTTGAAGCCATAGCGCAGTTCAGCGCCATTGTCGTAGTCAGTGGCGGTTATTGTGCCAGTAACCTTGACGTTATCGTTGGCGCCGCTGGCATCGTTGGCCTTGCCGGATTCCTTGATACTTTCATGATTAACGCCATGCTCGTCAGGCAACAATTGCGCATTGTTCCAATGGGCGGCATCGCCAGAAAAGACGGGGCGGTCATTGGTGCCGATGATATTTACGTCAATGATATTGTCTCCGCCCACAGGGATGCTGCCATCGCGCAGGTGGTCAATATCGTAGTCATGCAAGCCATATTCGTCCTGCACCGAAGGTCTGAACTGCAAATGCACTTCCTGGCCTTCAGCAAGGGCGTTCGTTTTGCCTCCGGCCTCAGTTCCGGTAAGGGTGAACTGGTATTGGCCTGTTGAAGTATCAAGGCTGAGATCACCGTACTCCGTATGATAAATCGTAATGTTGGGGTTTGCCGGGTCAATATCAATACCGATGATGGTCACAGGGGCTGTTCCATCAACAAAACCAACAACACTGCCAAGGGCAATGGCACTGCCTGAATTGTCGGCAATGCCATATGTCAGCACGCTGTCGTGGTCAGGGTCACGTGCAATAATCTGGCCTTCAATGGAAGTCCTGTGCTGATTCGCCCCAGTGCCGCCAGCCTGAGTGGCTGTGTTTTCATTGGCATCAAGAGTGTTGGTGGTATCTTTTACGCCATAATCGCCTGCAAAAACGCCATCCTCTTTCAATACGACGTCGTCGAACCTGATGATGTCAGGCGCGTCGTTGGTACCTTCAATGACGACGTTGATGGGCTGCGTTTTGACGGGGTTGATACCGTCAGTGACAGTGACAAGAATGCTGTCGGTGTGGATTTCGCCCTGTTTCAGAGAGTCGGCGGCACCGTAGTCTTCGTTATTCAGGGTATAGGTAAAATTGTAGGTCACACTTGAGCCCGGGTTGGAGGGCGTAATGGTAAATGTGCCGTATTCAGTGGTGACGGTGGTCGTGCCAGTGGCATTAATTGCGTAGGATGTCCCATTAATGACTACAGAGGCGCTGAGTGAGTCGCCATCAGGGTCGTAGGCAGAAAAACTGCCGCTCATGACGGCAACGCCAGCCTCAGGAACAAAATTGCCTGCGGGGGTTTTAACCCAGCCGGATTCCTTGAGTGAAAGCGTGATCATCTCGGAATTGGTACTCAACACTGGTGACAGGTTGAGGGCCGACCCCATAAGTTCTTCAGACGCCACAGAGCCCAGCGCAAAGCCATAATCAAGCCCGCCAAGGTGGTCCAGACCGTCTTGCAGGTCGCTGTTGGCATATTCGCTGTAGCGGCTGTCGCGGGCAGCGGCGGCAGCAGGCCCGGCAGCAGGCATGAGGTCCGGCCCCATAGCGGCAAAAAAGTCCGCACTGCTGACAAGCTGGCCTTCAACTTCAAAGTCCGGGGCAGTGTCCTTGTTGTACTCTGTGTAGAAGTTTTCAATACGAACGCTGGAACCATCATCAAAGCGAAACAGAAGGTCGCTGCCGGAACGCTCAAGGGTTGCTTCGTCAGCAGGAAAATTTAAAGCAATTCGCGCATCGGCTTCAGCATGAACAAGAGATTGCTGAGAAGCTGCCGGGCGTGAGATGTTTACTGTACGCATAAATGCCTCCGCAAAACTTTCACCGCGAACTAAAAAGCTCTAGCGGCAAAAGTTTAGGCATGCGCGCTCAAATAGCGCGATAGATGGTTACCCAAAAAGGGCCAAAGTGGGGGATAGTAGGGAGCAGGCTGTACCTGCTCAAGGCCGGATGCCGATTTAAGTGTGGCATGGCCTCGTGCCCGAGAGTTTTGCAGAGGCAAAACTGACAAGCGCAGTGAGAAAAACGTGGATACTAGATGATAGAAATTATCAATTGTTAGTTAAACCATACGCTGTTTAAAAGTTTGGTCAAGGGCAAAACTTTATTAATATAAAGCAGGTTAATGATATAAAACTATAAACCGAATAGTTTTATAAATATTACATTTGCTAATTAAAAATGTATTCCAGATAATATTAAGATATGCACTTTCATAATGACTACACACTATTTTTTGCAGAAAGACATTTAAGTATACTCGATTTTTTAAAGCTATAATGTGGTATTTATCATGATAATGCATGTAGATATGTTGTCAGAAATGTCTGACTGGAAGGTAAAGATATTTCTTAAAAATATTTTTCCCCGATGGGTTTCTTGGTCAATGTAATGTCGGCAAATGCTGTTGAGGAAGGATGGAGTGCATAATATTTTCTTTTAATCTCAAATTGTTGAGAGATCTTTTCTATTTTTTATAGTTGGAAAATGAAAAAGAGCGCCAGCGGAACGGGTCCAGTTGCGTTGACGGTGGCGGGCAAATGTGGTTTGTGTAGCCAGGCGCTAGTAACGCCTTGTTTTCCAGTGGCGGTCACCCCACCCCGAGAGTTTGTGGGCTTTATTGCGTCCTTTTTTAGGGCGCTATTCTCGCATTGTATCTCCGGGTGTGGGCGAAATATAATACCCGCAAGGGAAAATAGCCCGCCGTCCACTGGCGGTTACTAGCACCCGGAGCTTGCTGTTGTTGCTGGCTCCAATAGTAAAAACAGTGGAGTGCTTCATGTCTACTATCTCATCCCCCAACCAAGGTCTTCCTGACTTCACAGAGTTGGCTGAAAAGCTGCAAGAAGCCGCACAGGCCCTTTTGGCTCTTTCTTGCCCTGTCATTATGGAATCAGACGAGCCACCACCTGCTTTGGAAAAAGCGCCGCCTGAAATTCGCTCTTTCCGCATTCCCGGCTATATGCTCGCCAAAGAAAAGCAGATGCTTGAAATGCTTAAGGCTGAAAATTGGCAGGAAATGTTTGATAAGACCTATGACCAGCTTTATACCTTGGCGCTGCTCATGCAGCACTTTGAAACCGATGAAAAAATTGACGGCTTTTCAGTGCAGCAGATGGGGAACACGCTTATGGCCCCACTTGATATGTTGAGCCGCCTTTGCTCCTTGGTGGCCGACTTCAAGCCTGTAGTAGCAGAACATTAGCAGCCGTAGAAGAGATTGACGGCCTTTGGGGGGTGCCTCCAGAGGCCGTTTTTATTGTGGCTTTAGGCAAAGGCATGCCGGAGCGCGCAAAGTGAAAAATACTCGTTTTGCGGGCCGTGCCGATTTAATCTCTTGAATCTGTTCAGTGCATGCCTTGCTATATGGGGGCGCTGTTTACGTATGCTGGAGACAGAGGTGCAGCGGTGGTAACGAGCTCTATTGGGGCTCCCTTGGATGAAGATATGCGGGCAGGGGATGTGGTACGAAGAAGGGAGGTGCTAGCTTGGATCTGCCAGAACTGTTGCTGTTGCGGCCATTGGAGTTCATAGCGCTTCACCGCAGCTAAAGGGCAGCAGGGTGGGGAACAGCTTTCATTGATCAGGCAGGCGCAACATGATCTGGCATTGCATTGAGCGGCGGAGGGAACGTCCTTTTAGCAAGAGGCAAAGGGGGCAGGCAGGCTCCATACCCTCGGCAATGAGCTGCTGATTTTTTTTGCTGTAATGCTGGTTTGTTTTTTAGCCCACGCCCGGCCAGTTTGAACAGTATTCGTAAAATATTTTGGCGCCAGGCAACAAATTATCGCTGTAAGGGCGCAATTAAATTTATTTCAAATCAATCAGTGTGTTATTCTGTTTTTGTTTTTCACGATCTCACACTGTCAAATTATTCTGGGCACAGGCAGAATTTTATACTCTGGCTATGTATTTAAATAACATCCCACATTACTTTCATATTTTTAGAGCAAAATGGAATGTTATAATGTTCACAATTTAGGGTAATAAAAGTAACCAAATTGCTAGGTATATTGATGCCAATGCGCAAATGCACTTATGCTCAATTATATGAAAATGGGTCAGGAAATAGCAGAAAGGACGCGGGTCGGGTCGTGAAGTGATGATGGGTTATTGTAGCGGAGCACAGTTTTAAGCTCCAAACGGCTCATCCCGCACGCTAAACAGCAAACCCTGTGGGAGGTCTGTTATGGAAAGATTAAAGAGTGCTTTGTCTGCGGCCATTGAGTTTGGCGAGTGCGTTTTCGTCACTGAAAAGGAACGCGGCAATATTGGCATCATTCCCCGGTGCGTAACCAGCGAGTGTGTTCACTGTGATATCGTTTCCGTCTCGCGCTCCTGCGATTCGCAAAAGAGAAAGGTGAAGCTGGATCTGGTTGATCTTCAACTGGCATAATGACCTAGGGTGATCTTCACCCTGCCACAAAGCAGATAAAACCCGCGCAGGCTGAACTGGACACTTTGTCCACTGCTTCAACAATACAGTGGCTGCCCTGGCTCTGCTGCGAGCTTCAAGCCTGATGCAGGGGCTGATTCAATCTGGCTTGGCTGACCTTTTAAGTATTCAAAGCTTAGTTGGAGGCACAGGTCAAAAGCCCCAAAGAGTCAAATCGAAAGGGCAGAGGCGGCATTAGCTTCGGCGTAGTAAAAATCAAAGAATATAAGGACATTTGGCCCAAACAAAAGGCTCACGCTCCGTTATGGATGCCGTGGGCCTTGCTGGTTTGGTGGATGAGTGGATGTGAGGCCAGAGGCGTAGAACTGATGCATGTGTCTAACGGAGCGATCTAAAGGAGGTGTGCGCCTCTATGGTGTACGTGGGCTGTGATATGACGCAACTCGGAGAGGACAACAGACTAAGTTTTCCATCATTATTTGTGCCCGTCGTCCCATCAGTGGTTGTAACAAAACAGGGCCGAGTTCCCTCGGCCCTGCCCATTAATGTTTTCCATCAATATGGAATAGAACCATAGCTAGATTTAGCTAGGCATTGAATGCTTCTCATCGGCGTTGTCCGCCAAGCATATTGCGAGGCTAACAAAGATAGCAGGGTGGACTGTCCTCATCTTGGGAGACGTTCTTGCACATGACTGAATCCTCCTTTTACAGATATGAGGATGCTCTAGAGCTTGATTTACTTATGCATAAAAAGCCCATTAAAAGCAAGCAGAATATATTCAAGAGATATTTAATAGTTATAGGCGGTTTGGCCATACTTCGTCTGGTTGCGTTGAAACGTGAGGTAGAGGGGCCGTGCCATAATACTTTGGGCTTTTTCGCTTGGCTTAATGAATCTTGGCTTAATTCTGTCAGTGGGGGGCACTTTCGGTAGAGTTTTTAATGTGCCCCCACAGATGCCCCCACAAAACAATGAACTGTCAAGATATAGCGTGATACGCAGGGAAACAGAAAAGCCTTTAAACTGGCTAAAACAAAAGGCTCACGAGCCGTTGTGAGACATCGTGAGCCTTGCTGAAATTGTTTGATGGTGGAGGCGGGGGGAATCGAACCCCCGTCCGAGAACATTCCACTCGAAGCATCTACAGGTTTAGTTCAGGAATAAATTTCACCACGTTGTTGGCCCCTGAACAGGCGCAACGCAGCAATCTCGCCGGTAACCTCCTCGCGGAAAACCCCGGTGAGCGCCGGTCTCCGCCAGTCTGATAAGTGTCGCCATCCAGGGTTATCAGACATGGCCCTGGACGACGTGACCGTTAAACGGTCTTTGCCTCGCTGTTATTAGGCAGCGTAAGCGTAGTCGTAATCGTTGTTGGCAATTACTTGTGTGCCGCTTTTAACGAGGCCAGCGGCGCCTCGACCTGCCGCTACGGCTTCCACGTCCCCGTCGAAACCAGTGCGCCCCCATATATGGTGGAACAGGAATATAAGCCTGTTACGGATAATTGGCAAGGTCAGCGGATGTAGAAATGTGAAAGCGGCCCTTTGAGGCACATGTGGTATAGGCTGAACAGCGGCTCTTCCATCATCTCATCTCCAACCGCAAGCGCCTGTTGCGCCTGGGAAGCCACTGTCAGGCCGTGAGAGAGCAGGGCCACCTGTGCCATCTGCTGAAAGTGTCGCTGTAGGTGAGGCTGCTGCGAGATAATGTGACACAAGCTGTCCGCATCCTCATCATTACCTTCCACCACCAGCTGACCTTCTGGCGAAAGATACAGCAGCAGCCGATCATTAAGCTTCAGATCGCGTTTTTCAACATGGCTACGGATTTGTGCCATAAAGGCTTCTTGCATGATTTCAAGTCTGGCTTCCAACGCCTCAACAAAGCTGCCCCCTGAGCGCTCAAGTTCGCGCAGAATTTGAAGGGTAGGCTCATCAAGGGCAGCCAAGGGAGCGTCGCTGTATATTTCAAAATGCTGGCCGCTAGATGAAGTATTGCCGGACTGCACATGGAGCATGCTGTTTATCTGGTTTTGGCTTTCAGGTGTCACAGGCTACCCCGCATATGCTTGTGGTCATTTTTTCCGTGTAAGGTCACAGTGACAGAGGTTAAGCAAAATGGATGCCATATTGGCCTGAAAAAGCCTTTATTAGAAAATATTCTAGAAAATATTAAGAATATCTTCGTAATGCGATTTGCCATTGAAATTTTTATGATGAAAAGCAGGCGGGGGGAGGGGAAAGTGCCCCAATTGGGGTTTATTATACTCTCCAAAGAACTGCGGAAAAATCTTCCCGCAGAATTCAGCAGACGCCGGATTCAATGCGCCATACGAATTTATTACTGATGGTTGCTGACAGGCTATTCTGCCTCAAGGCTGCGGGCAACTGCCTCGCCCTGTGCTCCACCTCCGGCCATACGCGCCAGTTCTTCGTGGCGGGCCGCTTTGTTCAAAGGCAGGCAAAGGGTGAAGGTGGCGTTATCCCGCACGGTTTTGCTGATCTGAAAGTGCTTGCGCGCTTTGGCCGCAAGCTGGGGCCAGTGGGTAATAAGAAGCATCTGGCGGGTACTTGCCAGTGCGTACAGTTTTTCCGCCAGCTTATTAAGTGTAAGCCCGCCGACCCCTGCGTCAACTTCATCAAATATGAAGATGGCGTTTTCTTCATCCTGCCGAACACTGGCCAGAGCCAACAAAAAGCGTGAAAGTTCGCCACCGGAGGCTATCTTGTCCAGAGGTTGCGGCGCTTGACCCGGGTTGGGAGCCCACAGGATACGCCCGCGCTCATCAAGGATGTTGGGCCAGATTTCATGCTGCTCAAAGTGTGGAATAACCCGTACTTGTTCTGAAAAGCCCAGCTGCCGCAGCTCTTCTTCAAGCGCGTTAGCCATGCCAATTGCCGCGCTGCGGCGCAGGGGAAGGATTTGTTCCACAATGGCTGCGAGCTGTTGCGCCAGTGTTTCTTCTTCCCTGTTAAGGCGGGCAAGATCAAGCGCGCAAACGTCAAGAAACGAGAGATTCTCAGCGATTTCATCACGCAGGGACAGAATTTCCGGCAAGCTTCTGTGCAGTTTGCGTTTGAGTTGCGCCAAGGCAAAAAGTCGCTCCTCAAGCTTATCCATATCAGGCAGCTCCTCCATTTGTGGCGGGCGGCGCAAGCGCCCCCCCAAGTGGAACAACTGCTGGCGAAGCGCGCTAACTGCCTCTGCATCACTGCGCAGGCTCTCGTCATCCTTAACCATGCGGGTCAGCACTTTCTCAAAGTGACTGAGCATGTCCAGCAGGCCTTCGGCATCATCGCCGTGCAAAAGGGCCAAAGCCTCTTCATAGTTTTCGCGTACATGCTCAAGAGAACGGGCTTGGGCTCGTGTTTCTTCCAGCCGTTCTTCTTCGCCTTCTTCTGGGGATACCTTATCAATTTCCTGCTGCTGCATTTCAAGCAGTTCGCGCTTTTCGGCCAGTCCAGCCTGACGTTCAAGAAGGGCTTTACGTTGCGCAGCCGTTTCATTCAAACGAGAGAGCAGGGCATCACGCTCACGCAGCAGTTCTGGTTTACCGAGGCCACTTTCCAGAAGGCGCGCCTGAAACGCCGGCTGCAAGAGCTTTTGCTGTGCGTGCTGGCTGGTGTGCGCCACAAGGCGGGGTCGCAAGTCGCGCAGGGTCTCCTGCGAGCGCAGTTCGTCATTGATATACAGGCGGCTTCGGCTGGTTTCAGCTAAAATTTCACGGCGCAGAACCATATCTTCACCATCAAGGGTGAACAGAGCCTCAACTTGAGCGCGTTCTGCTCCTGCGCGAACCATGTCTGCTGAAAGCCTGTCACCAAGCAAAAAACCAAGAGCCTTCAAAATAAAGCTCTTGCCGGCACCGGTTTCGCCGGTAAGCACGTTCATGCCCGGCTCGAACTCCAGTTCCATATCTTCGATGAGGGCGAGATTGCGAATGCGCAGGTATTCCAGCATATTATTTACGCCGTCTATGATTTAAAGTTAATCTTTAACTTGAAGTTTGTGGGCTGTAACGCAGCTTATCAACGTCGCAGCCGCGGGTCAAAAATATCTCTCAGGCTTTCGCCAAGCAAGTTATATCCAAGTACTGTTATGAGGATGGCCAGGCCCGGATAGACTGACAACCAGGGGGCGCTTTCAATCACGGCCTTTCCTTCCATAAGCATATTGCCCCAACTGGCGGTTGGGGGCTGCACGCCAAGCCCAAGAAAGCTCAGGCTTGATTCTACCAGAATGGCTCCGGCAACGCCCAGTGTAGCGGTAATAAGCACTGGGGCCAAGGCATTGGGCAAAATATGTCGAAAAAGAATCTTGCTTGTTGGCGTACCTGCAAGGCGCGCAGCATCCACAAACTCGCGTTCACGCAAACTGAGGGTTTCAGCGCGAACAAGGCGGGTTACTCCCATCCAGGAGGTGAGACCTATGACAACCATTATATTGGTAAGGTCTGGTTCCAAAAAGGCAATAACCGCAAGAATGAGAAAAAATGAAGGAAAACAGAGCATCACGTCAACAATGCGCATGATGGTTTCGTCCACCCAGCGTCTGAAATAGCCGCTGATGAGTCCCAGCGTGGTGCCAATGCTGATAGATATGCCCACGGCCACAAAGCCCACCCAAAGGGATATGCGCCCGCCATAGAGCAGGCGGGAAAACACATCACGGCCAAGCCTGTCTGTGCCAAGCCAGAAAAGAGAAGAGGGTGGCTCAAGAATATGGTCCAGGTGCAACGTATCAGGGTGGTAGGGAGCAATCACAGGAGCCAGCAGGGCGGCCAGCGACATGCCAAGCACGATTAGCAGACCAAGCAGCAGCATGATGTGGCGTCCCAGCAATTTCTTGAGAGCAAGGGGCATCATCAGGCGTCGTCCTTTGTGCTTCTGATACGCGGGTCGGCCAGGCCGTAGCACACGTCAGCCAGCAGGTTGCCAAAAAGTGTGAGCACTGCTCCCAATACAAGATTGCCCATTATCATCGTGTAGTCGCGCGCCATAACAGCGGCGTAAAAAAGTTGCCCAAGCCCCGGCAGGGCAAAAATGGATTCAATAATGACGCTGCCGCCAATCAGGCCGGGGACAGATAGTCCCAGAAGGGTGATGACGGGCAGAAGGGCGTTACGCAGCGCATGACGCCAGATAATAGCCCCTTCGCTAAGTCCTTTTGCTCTGGCCGTGAGGATATAATCCTGACGCAGAACCTCAAGCATGCAGGCACGCATATAGCGGGACATGCTGGCCAGACCGCCAACCGTGTAGACAAGAATCGGCAGGGCCAGATGTTTGGCCAGATCACAAAACTTCCCCCAAAGGCTCAACTGCTCATAGTTCATTGATGTGAGGCCTGAAATGGGAAGCCATTGCAACTCGATGCCAAAAAACATCATGAGGAGCAAGGCCAGCCAAAAAGAAGGCATGGCAAAGCCCAAAAAGACCAGCACAGTTACAGAACGGTCAAGCAGGGAATTCTGACGGCAAGCGGAAACAATACCCACGGGAATGGCAATGAGCAGGGTAAAAACCATGGCTGTAACGTTCATGCCCACAGTAAGGGGCAGGCGTTCCATAATTTTTGTCAGCACAGGGCGGGAGTCTGCCGACATGGAGTTGCCAAAGTCAAAATGCAGCAGGCGCAGCAGCCAATCCCAGTATTGAACATAAATGGGACGGTCGAGACCGTACAATGCTTCCAGTCTTTGCCGGGCAGCTTCACCCGCAAGGGGGTTGAGGGTTGTTTCCATGTCCGTAGGCGAGCCAGGAGCTAGGTGAATAACCCAAAAGCTGATAAGCGTGATGCCCCATAGCACCACCAACATCCAGAACATTTTGCGCAGGATGTTGGTGATTATGCCAGCCAGTCTGGCTCGGCCAGTGTGCGAGGGCAGAGGGGACATCAATGGCTCTTTATTCTGTGCGGGTCATCCACTGGCGCATGTCTTCAACTTCCTTAACCCACTGGGAAGAAAGACGTAAGCCAAGAAAACGGGCGTACAGGGCGTCAAGAAGGTTAGTGCACACTTCCATGAGATAAAATTTCTCAAGCAGCAGAGCGTCAGGATCGTCATCACTGTCGCCCTTATCAAGCTTGGGCGTTTTCAGGCTGTTGAGGCAGAAGTCTTCAGCCTTAAGCGATACCTGAAATGCCAACTCTTCTTTTTCAAGGCGAATAAGGGCGCGGCTGACTTTTTTTCCAGTGCCGAGACCGAAGCGCGCTTCACGAAGAGGGGAGAGCGAGCCTGAAACCGAGGCAGTCTCGCGCGCATCGCCTTCGCCACCCTGAACCACAATTCTCTGTTCCATAGAAACGGAGAAGGGGGCTCCTTCTTTATCAGTAAACGCGCCAGGGGCTGTATCGCTCTGGTACCAAAGCCAGGTCAGAAATTCCTGGCCAAGAACAATGTCTGTGGATTCTCCAAGATAAGGCATACTCATGTGCTGGCTCCGCGGCTAAGACAGGGGGGCAAACTGTGTGGCTTCAAGCTGATCCAGGCGCGCAAGGCTTTCCTCATCAAGCATGGAATCCGCCAGATTATAGGGCGTCAATTGTTCAAGCTTCAGCTCAAAGGTTTTAAGAAATTCTTCCACAAAAAGGTCGATCATCTTGTTTTGGGTGGAAGCAAACCAAACCTCGTTCCTGTCAATGGACCAAAGCACGTTGAACTCGCTGGGGATAGGCAAAAAGCGGGCACGCAGACGAAGCATTACCTGTTCTTTGAGCTCTTTTTTGCGCTCACGCGAAATAAAGGTCTTGCCTTGTTCATGCATGCGGTTTTTTTCGTCGCGCAAAGCCACAGCAAGATGCTTCTTGATGACGCCCGCGGGAATGCGGCGAATATCAAAGCGTAAAGAGAAGACAATATACGCACCTTTTTGAGGTGGTGCCGTAACCCATTCGGTATCCAGCATGTCTTCATAGCAAACCCATCCCTGGGCCTGCATCTCAGGAATATCGTCAATATCTCGAAAAGCGAACTGCTTAAGCTTGTCGGGGATCTGTGACCAGAGTTCGGTCGGAACCGGATCAAGTATGCGAAAGCGGGTAAAGCTGCACGCACTGTTGGCAAAGCCCATGAAAACTCCTTGATTGGAAGCATGGCCAAAGTTGGTTGGCGTTGGTTTGTGTTGTACGTCAGAGCCGTCCTGTGAGCAAGTACGTCAGGTGGGCAGAAAAGGTTGCGAGGCACGCGGGCAGGTGTTTTCTCTAAAGAAAGGCCGTCGGCTTGAAGGATTAGTATGTGAGGAGCCCCCTCTTGATTACTATTTAAAATGTCCCATAATGATAATTATGTAAACTTTTGTATAAAAAGACCTCAAATACAAGCCTTGACCTCTCCCCCCTATTACCTGCACCATGCGCTGTAGGTATGCATTCAAGGAGAAGACTGTGGCATCTCATAATCATTCGCATCGGCCTGAAAAAAAACAAACCTCATCCAGTCATAAAAACGATTTTTCACGCGATACGCGTCCTGAGGCAAAAAATGGCCGCAGATTCGAACAACCTGCAAGAAAAATGTCTTCGCAGTCCGGCCCAGGATCGGATGTTCGTGCAGATGGTACGTCCAAAGCCCCACAGCCGTCTTCTCATGAGGTGATTGAATCTTCTGATACGGTCATGCGTCTGAACAAGGCTATTGCCGCATCAGGATTATGTTCGCGCCGCAAGGCTGATGAATTTATCCTTGCTGGCCGCGTGGTCGTAAACGGTGTGCCTGAAGTCAATCCAGGAAGGCAGGTGTCGCCACAAGATGCGATTGCTGTCGATGGCCGACTGCTCACTGGCGCACAAAATTTCTGTTACCTTATGCTTTACAAGCCAGTACAGGTGGTCTGCACCGTCAGTGATCCTGAAGGGCGTCCCACTGTTATGGATTACCTGCCAGAACAGTTGCGCAAACTACGACTCTACCCTGTTGGGCGTCTTGACTACTTTTCGGAAGGCTTATTGTTGTTGACCAATGACGGTCAGCTCGCGCAACGCCTTACCCATCCTCGGCATCATCAGCCCAAAACCTATGAAGTTTTTGTGCGTGGGGCTGTTCCAGAGGCGGCTTTGGCTACCATGCGGCGTGGAATGCTATTGGCTGAGGGTGAAAAACTCATGCCAGTAAAAGTGGATGCCCGACCACTTCAGGGGCGTACCTTGTTACGAATGGTTCTCCATCAAGGTGTAAATCGCCAGATACGTCGTATGTGCCGTGACCTTGGCCTTGTAATTCTTAGTCTCAAGCGTGTCACGCAGGGCCCGCTGGAACTGAGAGAGCTTGCTATTGGGACGGCGCGTCAACTGACTCAGGCTGAAGTCGCGGCTTTAAAAAAGAGTGTTGAACTATAGGAGATAGGAATGCGGAAGCTCTTTCTGGTTTTTCTGATCGCCTTTGGCCTTTGTGTTCATAGTGTCGCTTCTTTTGGAGCAACAACAGCAGCGAATGTGGCAACGGAAGCAGCTGAGGCGTGGCTCGCTCTGGCAGATAAAGGCGACGCACAAGCCACATGGCATCAGGCCGCTGGAGCATTTAAAGCTGGTATTGAGCAGAAAGACTGGGAAAAGACTTTACCACAGGCTCGACAGCCTTTAGGTGAAGTAACAAGCAGGAAGCTTCAATCTTCTGAGACCACCACTACTCTGCCAGGAGTTGTTGATGGCGAGTATGTGATTTTTCGTTTTCAAACAAGCTTTGCCAATAAAAAAAGTGCATCAGAGGCATTGTTGATGCAAAAAGAGGCTGACGGAGTTTGGCGAACTGTTGGTTATTTCATCCAGTAAGCGGAGTACGCATTTTTTGAGACAAGTAAAAGTCCGGCCCTTAGGGGCCGGATTTTTTGTAGTAAATGTATTTTGATCCGCTGTCAGGATTTAAGCAGGTGTTCCATAAAATCAATGGCGTCTTTCTGAATAGCAGACAGATGGTCCTCGCCCTTAAAACTTTCTGTATACACCTTGCAAATTGGTTCCGTACCCGATGGGCGAACAGCAAACCAGCCATCAGCACTGGAAACCTTTACTCCACCAATGGGAGCATCGTTGGCAGGCGCTCTGGTAATGATCTCGGTAACTGGTGAACCGCCAAGGCTTGTCAGTTCGACATTTTCAGGAGTTAGCGCCTTAAGTTTGGCCCTCACCTGATCGTCGGCTGGCGCGTCCAGCCGTTGGTACACCGGGCTACCCAATCTACCCGTGAGCTTTTCATACAGCTCTGTAGGGGATGCCTGCTCTACTGCCATCATTTCAGCGGCCAGCAAGCACATAAGAGGGCCATCCTTGTCCGTGCTCCAGGGGCTGCCGTCGAAGCACAGAAAAGATGCTCCCGCGCTTTCTTCACAGCCTAAACCGCAGCGCCCATTCAAAAGATAAGGCACAAACCATTTGAATCCCACTGGCACTTCTACTACTGGGCGCTTAATATCCTGCCCCACTCTGTCCAGCAAGGCACTGGTGACAAGGGTTTTGCCAATGCCAGCGTCAGTTGGCCAGCCAGTCCGTGTGCGGAATAGGTACCATGCTGCCACAGACAGAAAATGGTTGGGGTTCATAAGCTCCTGACTGGTGACAATACCGTGCCGATCAGAGTCGGGATCACAGGCCACAGCCAGGTCAAAGCTGTCACGCATTTTCAGCAGACCGCTCATAGCATAGGGGGAGGAACAATCCATGCGGATTTTTCCATCCTTGTCAAAGGGCACAAAGCGGAATGTGGAGTCTATCGCCTTGTTAACAACTGTAATTTCAATGCCGTATGCTTCAGCTATCGGTTCCCACATTTGCAGACTTGCACCGCCCAGCGGATCTACCCCGAGCCGCAACCCCGAGGCTGCAATGGCTTTCATATCCAGCACGTTGGGCAAATCTTCAACATATGTGCCGATGAAGTCGTATTCTTTCACCAGCGGTGAGCTGAGGGCAGCTCGCAAATGCGTCAGCTGAACGCCGCGATTACCTTTTTCAAGGTAGATGTTGGCGCTTTTTTCAATCTGATCCGTAACATGAGTTTCCGCTGGCCCGCCATGCGGCGGGTTGTATTTGAAACCTCCATCACGCGGGGGGTTGTGCGAGGGCGTAATTACAATGCCGTCGGCCAGCGCTGCCGTTCGGCCCGTGTTCCACCGCAATATGGCGTGTGAGATTGCAGGAGTTGCTGTGTACATCCCGGATGGAGCCACATAAACCTGCACGTCGTTGGCCACCAAGACCTCAAGCGCCGAGCGAAACGCCGCTTCAGACAAGGCATGCGTATCTCCACCGAGAAAAAGTGGTCCGTCTATTCCGTTGGTCTTGCGGTAGTCACACACGGCCTGCGTGATGGCATAAATATGTTCTTCATTAAAGGTGTGCAGTAATGAAGAACCCCTATGCCCAGACGTGCCGAACGAAACACGTTGCGCAGGAACTGTGGGATTGGGAAATTCGGTAAAATAGGCACTGACAAGAGCCGGAATGTTTTCCAGATCCTCCGGCATAGGCAGTGTGCCAGCTTTGTCATGAACTACGGGCATGGCGTGACCTCCACTATCACTGCAAATAACACAGCGGATTATGGCTTGTCACGCGCAGAACGGGTCAAAATACGGGTACTTCCCGAACGCTGGGCACAAAACTATTCAATGTATCGCGCATTCGTTCGGCGTTAACTATAAAAAAGGCCGCCCCAAAATGGAGCGGCCCAAAGATCAAGAGTTAGCGTTATTACCGACGCTATTTACCAAGAGGCACCGTACGGAAATAAACATCACCACGCCGCGAAATCTGCAGCATGATAGCACCGCGCTTGACGCCCTCGTCGTTCACAATTTTTGACAGAGCCGCAGATGTGTTCACTGGCTTCAAATTAGCCTTGAGGATCACATCACCGGGACGCAGGTCTGCTTCAGCGGCGGGCTTATTTGCAGCCACATCCACAATGAGCAGTCCTTCGTTTTTGTCAATCTTCATATCCCGGCGTTCTGTCTCGTTGAGGGGACGAACAGAAATGCCAAGCATGCCTTCGTTTTGTTTGGCTTCGCCTTTGCTTCCGACAGAAGCCTGGGATGCAGACTGGCGTTCACCCAGCGTGACTGTGAGGTCAAGTGTTTTACCGTCACGCCAAACCTTGATGACAGCCTGGCTGCCAGGAACCTTTTCAGCAATAGCACGCAACAGAGCGGATGCGTCGTCAATATTCTTGCCGTCAACGGCCAGAATTATGTCGCCATCCTTCATGCCGCCCTTGGCTGCAGGTTCATTTTCCATAACACTGCCAATAAGGGCACCCTTGGCGTCTTTCATGCCCAAGGCCTTTGCAGTGTTTTCTTCGACATCCTGAATGGTCACACCGATCCAGCCACGGCTGACTTTCTTGCCGCTTTTAATCTGGTCGATGATCTTGGCAGCCATATTGCTGGGAATGGCAAAACCAATGCCTTGCCCACTGGCAATAATGGCAGTGTTGATGCCCACCACCTGTCCCTGCATGTTCAACAGCGGGCCACCGCTATTGCCAGGGTTAATGGATGCGTCAGTCTGAAGAAAGTTGTCAAAAGGACCGGCATGAATGTTACGGTTTTTGGCCGACAGAATGCCCGCAGTTACGGTATGATCAAGACCAAAAGGGTTGCCGATGGCCAACAGCCATTCGCCGACCTTAAGTTCATCAGAATTGCCAAAGTTCAAAAACGGCAGATCTTTTTTGATGTCTACCTTGAGCAGAGCCAAATCTGTTTCTTCATCAGCGCCAATAAGGTTAGCCGTGAAGGATTCACTCTTGCCATTATCCTGGTCCAAGGTAACGCGAATAACGTCTGCATCTGCCACAACATGGTTGTTGGTGACAATATAGCCGTCAGACGACACCAAAAACCCGGAACCGAGCGATTTTTGTTTGGATTGCGGGCGCTTGCCATCGCGCTTGCCACCAAACTGGTCAAAAAACCTTTCAAAGCCGGGAGGCATATTGCGGAACATCTCACCAAAAAGCTCTTCAGAGCCACCACTGGTGGCCATCTTTTCAGTGTTGATGTTAACCACAGCAGGGCCGCTTTTTGCGGCCAGTTCGCTGAAGTCCGGCAGGTTGGCTGCCTGGGCAAACTGCGAACCCACCACAAAGGTAACAGTTAGCAGAGCCGTTAGGCATTTTTTTATGAGCATGGATAAACTCCTAGTTACTTGTTTTGCATGGCTTTATGCAAAGCTTGTGCCAGTGTGTTTAATCCCGTGTTTCCAGAAGTTGCGCCGAGGTTGGCGTGCTGTTTCCAAGCCTTATCATCAGCAGCGGGCGAAGCTTCGGTGCCCTCAGGAGCAAGGCTGATGCGGCGCATGGCGGTATCGATATTTTGTACTATTAAGGCCACGCTGTCGCCCTTGTCCAATTTGCTGTACTGCCCAGAGTTTTTAGAATTCTTGATAACTCCAGCAGGCAAAAGGCCAGTAATGCCAGGTGCCAATGTAATGAAAAGGCCGTGGGGGCTGCGCCCTTCCACTATACCCTGTACCAGAGAGCCCGCAGCAAAGCGCTGCGCGGCGTCCTGCCAGGGGTCTCCTTCTGCTTCGCGCAAACTCAGGGATATGCGACGGGTTTCACTGTTAATATCTTTGATTTTTACGGCAATGTTATCACCAGCCTGAACGATTTCTTCAGGTTTGGTTACACGCTTGGTCCATGACAGTTCTGAAATATGCACAAGACCTTCAATGCCCGGCAGAATTTCAACAAAAACGCCAAAAGGAGCCAGGCGAACTACTCTGCCCTGCACAACTGTACCAGCTTCAAGCTTTTGTGACACATCCTGCCAAGGGTCGCCTTCAGCCTGTTTACGCGAAAGGGAAATTCGAACCTGTCCCTTATCGTTTTTGCTGATGGAAAGAACTTTGGCGCGAACAGTGTCGCCCAAGGACACGGCCTCATCGGGTGCGCCCACACGAGACCATGAAAGTTCGGAAAGATGGATCATGCCTTCAACGGCGCTGTCCAGTTCCATAAAAGCACCGAAAGGCGCAAATCGTGATATTTTACCTTCAACAGTAGCGCCAACTTCAAGTTTTTCAAGCAGAACTTCAAGTTGGGCTTGGCGTTCGCGGTCAAGCAGAGCGCGGCGGGACACTACGATATTGCGTCCCCTGTTCTCGACCCTGATAACAAGAAATTGCAGCATACGGCCTACAAGCGAATCCGCTTCTTCCGATGCCGCCAAGCCAATCTGGCTACCAGGGCAAAAGGCGGTCTTGCCCATAACTTCAACTGTGTAACCGCCTTTGCAAGTGCCTGCGATACGGCCCTCAACGGGAAGGCCAGCATCCCGGGCTTCCTCAAGCGCAGCTACACCGCTGCCGCTCATGGAGCGGGAAAGGCGAATCTCTTGGGAAGACACGCCGACAACCCATGCTTCCACGGTGTCGCCGGGGCCCGCGGTTTCCTTGCCGTCAGCGTCAAGGATGTCTTTACGCTCCATGATGCCGTCAACCTTTATGCCCACGTCAATAAAAACGCTGTCACCAGTTACGGCAATAACAGTACCAGTAACTTTTTGCCCCGTTTGAAGGCGGTGTCCAGATGTTTCGTGGGCTGCCAGCATAGCGGCAAAATCCTCAACGCCTTCCTCCTGCATGGAGGCCGCGAATTTTTCCTCGGTCATATTTCCTGCTCCTTAAAGCTGGGCTAATTGCTCAAGTTGGTGATAATACTTTATACGCCGTCAGAAAACAACGATGTTTTGTCTGCTTTGGCGCAACATTTGTTTGATATTTTGCAAAGATAAAATATTTTACACATGGTTTGCGGCGTTGATCTGCCCTGTCCCATAATGAAGTTCTTGAAGCCCTTGCCACTGACAAAATAGCGGCCAAGGCTGCCCAATGGCGAAAGGCCGTGGCGCACTTCGGCGTCACGGCCTTTCTATTATTCAAAAATGTTCATAATCCGTTGGTTGAATATGTCCATGTACTGCGTTGGTGAAGTCTTGTTGCGAAGTTGCTCTGTTGAAATTCTCAGTTAGTGACCGCTGTAGTGGTTTTTACTGGAATAATTCCTTTTCAGGCACCTTGCTTTCAATACGGTCTTCAACCTCTACGCCTTTGGGAGGCGTAAACGTGAATTCCGAAGCTTTTATGCTGACGTCAGGAGTGAAGCGGGTGAACAATATTTCGTTGCCGTTGCCATAAAAATCCAAAATATTGGCCCGGCGGATATACCCTGTTTCCGGTTCTACCCATATTATGGCTTCAACCATTTGTGGCGCGGGCTCTTTGGGGAAGAGGCGTAGCTTTGACAAGCCACCTTCCTTACCTTCAGACTTTACTTCGAAATCTTTGTTCAGGGCCGCCTGACCGGTGATCACCTGAATAATGCTGCGTGAATCCTGAACCAAACTGGGGGGGTAGCGATAGGCTACTTCTTCTTCTGGCAGGTAATTCCAAATTTCCTTGCCTGTAACCACCAACGTTTCTTCGTGAGGACTGGCAGTTTGCCAGCGGATCAGCAAAGGCTTTTTGAACAGCAATTTTCCTTGCCGCTTTTCTACAGAACCACTTTCTTTATGGGTAAGAGTCTGCTCAAAGTCCGCAGTAAATGAGCCCAGTTTTTCGTATCTGGCCTGGATGGCTGCAGCCATGTCCTGAGCCTGGACCGATACTGACGGAGCAATGAAAAGGCTCAGGGCTACTGTTGCCACGATTGCGCGTACTGTCCGCATATAACCTCCACGGCCCGCACGGGGCCTTAACCATATGGCAGAATCTTCATTCTCTGAATTATTTTACAACTGCGCGAGGTTTGCTGCCGTCCGCAGGCCCTATGATACCATCGTGTTCAAGCTGTTCCACCAGGCGTGCCGCCCGGTTGAAACCGATCTTGAAGCGACGCTGCACAAGAGATATGGACGCCCGGCCCTGCTCGCTCACAAAGGCCTGTACCTCGCCATACAAAGGATCATTGGCAGCGTCTCCGCTTCCGCCCCCTGCGCCACCCATCGCGGCGTCAAGACCCCACTGGGCAAAGTCAACCTTATAGGATGGGCTCAAATGGCGCTTCCAGTGGTCTACCACACTCTGTACTTCCTCATCACTTAGGAATGGGCCGTGCAGGCGTTGCAGCCGCCCACCGCTGGGCTTGAACAGCATGTCGCCGCGTCCAAGCAGGTGCTCTGCACCAACCTGATCAAGGATTGTGCGAGAATCGTGCTTGGAGGTAACCTGAAATGAAATACGGCAGGGAAAGTTTGCCTTAATAAGACCTGTGACCACGTCCACACTGGGGCGTTGTGTTGCCAAAATAAGATGAATGCCAGCAGCGCGCGCAAGCTGCGCTAGGCGCACAATGCTTGTTTCCACTTCGCGTGCCGCGGTCATCATAAGGTCGGCCAATTCGTCGATAACAATAACAAGGTAAGGCAAAGGCTCCAGATCTGAAAAATCAGGCGGCAGATCATTCTTGTAGGCGGCAAGTTTCTGGTTAAAACTAGAAACATTGCGAACGCCAAGACGGGCCATGGCCGCATAGCGGCGGTCCATTTCGTGCACAGCCCATTCCAAGGCGTTTTTGGCCTCACTCATTTCTGTAACAACAGGATGCACCAGATGCGGGGCATCAGCGTATACAGCCATTTCGATCCGTTTGGGGTCAATGAGCAAAAGCTGCATGTCCTGCGGCTGAGTGCGGTAAAGCAAACTGACGAGGATACCATTAAGGCATACACTTTTTCCAGCGCCTGTGGCTCCAGCCACAAGAAGATGCGGCATGCGGGTCAGGTCGGCCATGAAGGGCTTGCCTGCGATGTCTTTGCCAAGAATCATCGTCAAGGGGCCGCAACCGGTGCGGAATGCTTCGCAGGCGGCCAGCTCCCGAAAGTTCACGGTTTCGCGTTGCTCATTGGGGATTTCGATACCAACGGTATCCGAACCAGGAATGGGCGCCTGAATGCGTATGGCCACCGCCTTGAGGGCCAGCGCCAGATCGTCGGTCAAGTTTGATATACGGCTTACCCGAATGCCAGGAGCCGGGCGAACTTCAAACATGGTAACCACCGGGCCGGGGGTTATGCGCACAAGTTCGCTTTGAATGTCAAAATCATTAAGGCAAGCCATCAGAGCCTGGCCACGTGCCTGTAAGTCTTCACGGCTGAGCCCACCCGCCTGCTGAGATGGCGGAGCCAGCAGATCAAGACCCGGCAAAGGGATTGCCGCTTTTTTTCTAAAAGGAGCAGTAACTGCGGCTACGAGTCCTGATTTAGACGGAGAAGCCTGCCGTTTTGCTGGGGAGTTATTTTCGGCTGTAGTTGCAGCATCGGCAGGTACATCGTCCGAAAAAGTGCTGTCGGTTTCGACGTAAGGGGTCTCTGAGCTTTCCTGCGAAGTCGTTTTCGTCGATGATGCTTGAAGGCGGTGAGCAGACCTGTTTCCTTCTTTCACCAGTGGTTGTCCGTTTAAATCCTGGGCAACTGCAAATGGATCGTCATCATGCGTTTCGTGTGCAGGCACCAAGGGAGCTGTGGACTCAACGCTGTCCATACCTGGTCTGTCAGAAGCAGAAATTTTTTCATCATAAACGTCAGGCAGAGATTCAGCCGTTGGGTGAATATCACCCAATTTATCACGCCATCGGGCCAGAAAAGACCAGTTGGGCCAAGAAATTTTGAAGCTTCTTTTGACAACAGCTTTTTCTTCCAGCTCTGGGCTAAGAGAGTGCTGTACAATTTCTGGCTGTACCTGGAGGCGGCCTCGGGCCTGTTTCGAATCTTTTTTTGCTGATTTTTCATCTTCTTTGCCTGCGGCTTCTCCATCTCCCGATTCAAGCCGGGCTTCCAGCTTGTCGCGCAGAATATAGAGCAGACGTCCCGCCAAGGTGAACCATGATATGTTCCACGCCAACTGGAGACCAGCAAGAAAAATGAAAATCCAGACAAGGGCCGAGCCGCCAGGGCTGAGATAGCGGCTGGCGTTGCTGTGCAGTGCGCTGCCAACCATGCCGCCGCCCCAGACGTCGCCGATGGAGAAATCCCAAGCGGCGCCAGCTACAAGCAGGCAGATTGTCAGAAAAAAGAAGCCGCACCAGCGCCACCAGTGCATGCCATAGGCCGGAGAAACGTAGGCCGCTCCCAGTGCCCCGAAAACCAATGGGCACAGGAAGGCGGCCACGCCAAACACATCGTTAAGAAAGCCAGCGGTGTATGCGCCAAAGAGTCCTGCTTTGTTATGCACGTCAACAGTCCCGCTAACCACATGGTTGAGGCTGGGGTCGGCTGCGTCAAAGCTGAGCAAACTGAGCAAAAGCAACAGTGCCCAGAAAAGCAGAAAAAGGCCAAGAAGTTCGCGGCTAAATTTATGGGCGTCCGTAGGGCTACCCTCCCGAACCAGTCATTATTCCCGGCCCAGGTATTCCTTGGAACGGGTGTCCACTTTAACGCGGTCACCTTCGTTTACGAAAATGGGCACCTGCACGACAAGACCTGTTTCAAGCTTGGCGGCCTTGGTGACGTTGCTGACCGTGTCGCCCTTGGCGCCCGGCTCTGTTTCCACAACGGTCAGTACCAGGCTGACGGGGATGTCGATATCCAGCGGGCTGCCCCTGTAAAGCAGTACACGGCACTCTTGACCATCTTTCAAAAAGCCTTCTTTGCCATCCGTGGTTGAGATGGGCATCTGAATCTGCTCATAGGTGGTCATGTCCATAAAAATGAGTTCATCGTCCTGACGATACAGGAACTGCATGTCGCGGGTTTCAAGGTCAGGCTTGCCGACCTTTTCGCCGGACCGGAACGTGATGTCCTGCATGCGTCCAGTGAGAATGTTGCGCAACTTGGTGCGCACCATAGCACCGCCCTTGCCGGGCTTGAAGTGCTGAAAATCCACAATTTCGTAGGGCGTGCCTTCGACTTCGATTTTAAGGCCCTTGCGAAAATCCGTGGTTGAATACATAGTTACCTCCTACGTGTCGCCGCGTACCGGCATAATCTGGCAGTAAGGCCGGACATTTGCCAACAAGGGCAAGAGCGGCTACCTTGTTCAGAAGCAATTTTAAGAAAATCACGTTTCCGAACAGTAAATATTTGCCGAAAGTCGAACGCTTGTCAACATTCAACTCTCAAGTATCACATGAGGTTTTTATGGCTATCAGTCTTACGCTGGAAAGCACTGCTTATACATTGGATCAGCTGACGGCCCGGCCTGAAGCACAGATAGCCCTTGCTGGTCGGTCAAATGTAGGAAAGTCCTCTCTTGTCAACGCACTGGCTGGAAGAAAGAAGTTGGCCAAGGTCAGCTCTACGCCAGGCAAAACGCGCTCAGTCAATTTTTACATGGTAGAGCCATTGGGTTTTTACCTTGTGGATTTACCTGGTTATGGCTACGCCCGCGCCAGCCACAGTGAAAGAGAAAAATGGGCTCGGTTGCTGGAAAAGTATTTGGTTGAATGTTCCAGCCTTAAGGCCTTGGCTTTGTTGCTTGACTGCCGCCTGCCACCCCAGCAGCTTGATTTGAACCTGGCTGCGTTTGCCCAAAGAAATCGCCTGCACTTGGTGCCCATTCTGACTAAAGTTGATAAATGCAACCAGAAGGAACGCGCATTCAGGCAAAAAGAATGGCAAGACATCGTTGGTATCTGCCCAGTGTTGACGTCATCCAGCAGCCGCTTCGGTATTGAAAATTTGTGGCGTTCATTGGCTGAAGCTGCAGGCGTTGAAGAGCCGACCATTAAAGCTCTGTAGCGAGAGAGTTTCGGTTCTTCATGCTGCGGGTTTTGTGCCGGGCTCCATATGAATGATGATACGTCCCAGCTGTGGGATGCTGATCCGTAACTGTTTTTCGAGGCGCATGCATATTGTGTGCGCCTCTTCTACATTCAAAACGGGATCAACATCGCAATGAAAGGAAATACAAACACCCTGCTCCGGCAGTTCGTATGTTGAGAATTTGTGTGGGGCTGTGACTAGAGGCTCTTTGGCCACGGCGGATTCAATTTCACGCCACGCCATCTCTGCATAGGACAGAGACACCGAAGCCCCGTAGGCCAAGGCACAAGCCGCTCCTTCTGGTTCAAGATGACTCACTACCTCTACCTGGGGAATCGCCGCACGCAAAGCATCTTCGAAATCTTTGACTCTCTTATATGCTTGAACAAAGGGCATGCTGCCGGGCAGCTCAATATGCAGTTCAATATGGCAACTCTCAGGTGAGCGCAGAATGTGCACGTTATGTACGGCAAGGCCATGGCTCCATGCCGTGTGCTGCACCAGCGCAAAGGGGTCACAATGTTTGTCTTCATCGGCACTGTGCGGTTCAACATGAACGGTAACATCTGCCCCATCCAGCACCAGAGCTACCGCCTGCTCCGCTTCATGCGCCAGCCGATGTCCTTCGCTTACCTTGATTCCCGGCTCCACGCCCACAGTCAGATCAACAAAATTGATGGGCCCACTGGAGCGCAGGCGCACATCCCGAACGTCGGTAATGCCTTGCACTTTTGTCACAGCTGCGATGATTGCCAATCGTTCACGGGTAGATCCTGAATCCATCAACGTGTCGACCGCTTGCATCGCCATGCGAACGCTTGCACGAAAAATGATTAAAGCTACCAGCAAAGCTGCAACCGTATCGGCCTGAACCAGTATTTCATGTAAAGGGGCTGGCAGGTTGAGTTCAGAAGCAACCCAAACCGCAAGAACGCCCACAAGTACCACTGCTGAAGACAAAATATCTGTTGAAAAGTGCAGCGCGTCTGCTTCAAGCGCCTGGCTTTTGTATTTTTTAGCCACACGGCGCAGGATCCGCACTCTGTTCACGTCAATTATGATAGACAGGGCCATAACGCCCACGCCCCATAATGAAGGTGTCACAGGGGTATCGCCAGCCATAAGGCGCTGTACACCTTCATAAACAACCCATATGCAGGTAAGGAACAAAAGCAGAGTCTCGGCCAGCGCCGAAAGATTCTCTACCTTGCCGTGGCCGTACGGGTGGCGCGCGTCAGCTGGCTTGGAAGCTATGCGCACAGCTGCCAAAGTGATGGCGGCAGCCAGAAGATCCAGGCCGCTATGCAAAGCCTCTGACAGGATGCCAAGGCTGTTGGTTTGCAAACCAACGATAAGTTTAACGGCAGTGAGGGCAAAGGCGGCCCAAAGCGATGTGAGCGCCGCCCGTTTTTTTTCAGCACCAGCTTCCAACGACTCAACCATTGAGTGACTCCATTGGTAAAAAAAAGCCCCCGAAGGGGCTTTAATTTTACGTTCTTACAACCATTTGAACCAGTCTCGCCAAGAGCCTTGCCGCTTCTGGCGTGTCTCTTTGGCCTGTTCTTCCTTGTAGTAGTGGTAGGCCACCAAGCTTTTTTCCTTGGCATGCTCAGCCACTTCCGGCACATCCTGGAAGTTCTTCATGATAAATTCGTAACGATGCCATGCCGGGCCGTATTTTTTCATGTGCCAGAACACATCAGCAATATAAAGCTCGTGTTCAGCCATGAGTTTGCGGCAAGTCAGCATGTGTTCTTCCGCGCCCTTGGCGTAGGGGGAGTCGGGATACATTTGGTGCAAACGATTGAAGTAATCGTAAGCTTCCTGAAGCTCTGTAGTGGCCCTGTCAACGGAACGGAACTGCTTCATCAGGGACATGCCCGTCTGGTACAGCACATAGGGAATGGCCTCATGCCTTGGGTGCAGGGATTCGAAATCCTTGTAGCTTTCAGTGGCAAGCTCGTATTCCTCATCAAGGAAGTAGGCGTCACCCAGAGAAAGTTCTGCATCTATGGTATAAGGGCTGAATGGGTAAGTATCACGCAGTTTGTTATACAGCTCCACGGCACGCACATAATTTTTTTCACTCATGGCGTCGTTGGCGGCTTCAAAAATTTCCTGCGCAGTGTCTTCGGCGGGCGGCAAATAAATCATGTCAATGATGCCGCAACCGGATACCATGAATATACTCATGGCAAGCAGAAAGGAGCGTAACAATTTTTTATGCATGGAGCTGTTCCAAGAATACAAATGCCGCTTGTGCGGCGGTTGCGCCATCGCCGGCGGCAGTGATAACCTGGCGGCACAGCTTTGAGCGAATGTCGCCAGCGGCAAAGATGCCGGGGATATTGGTGCGCATTTCTGTATCAGTCACTATAAAGCCCTGTTCATCAAGCTCAATGCCTTGTGGCAGAAAGTTTGTAACAGGAGCAAAGCCTACATAAACGAAAAGCCCATCAACTGGCAACAGCTCCTCATGGCCGGTTTGGAGATTCTTTACTGTCAGACCTGTCAGCGCATCATCACCGTGCAGTTTGGTAATAACCGAACTGCGCATGATATTTACCTTTTCTGGCATACTTTCGAGCCTGTCTTGATAGACTTTGAGCCCACGGAAACTGTCACGCCGATGAATGAGGTGTATTTTGCCGACAATTTTAGAAAGATAAAGACTTTCTTCCAGGGCAGCATTGCCACCGCCAGCCACGGCTACGGTCTGGTTGCGATAGAAATTTCCATCGCAAAGGGCGCAGTAAGAAAGACCGCGTCCACGCAGTTTTTCTTCGCCTTCCAGGCCAAGGGTACGGTGCTTGGCGCCGGAGCATACAAGCACAGTTTTGCACAGGTAATCTTCGTCATCAGTATGCACGGTAAACTGGCCCGCCGAACCGGTAATGGACTCCACTACAATGGCGGGCCTGTCTACCGTCAAACCTTCAAGATGCTCTGTGAAAAGGTCAGCAAGTTCGTAGCCCTTGATGCCCTTGGGAAAGCCCGGATAATTCTCCAGCGCCTCGGTCTGTAGCAATTGGCCACCTGAGGTCAGTCGCTCGGGCAGAAGAACGCTGCAACCGGACCGCGCCAAATACATGGCTGCGGTGACGCCGGCAGGGCCGCCGCCGATCACAACGGCATCATACGATTTCATGCCAGAGCCTTGTTGTCGAGCAGGTCTTTCATGGCGGCCTTAGTTACAGCGCCAGTAATCTGTTCAACAGTTTCACCGTTCTTGAAAAGCACCAACGTGGGGATGGCCCGGATGCCAAACTTGGTAGGAGTGGCGGGGTTTTCATCCACATTCATTTTTACAATGCGCACCTTTCCAGCATATTCAGTGGAAAGTTCATCAATAATGGGACCAACCGCACGGCAAGGGCCGCACCAGGGAGCCCAGAAGTCAAGCAGAACCGGCAGATCGGACTTAAGAACAACACTTTCAAAGGTGGCGTCTGTGACCTGTTCAGCCATAACTATACTCCTTAGGTTGCTATGTGTCGCACTGCTGCTCTCGGGAGCGCGCAGAAAAGAAAAACGAAGCCAAGGGCCAAAAAACATAGGCCTCTGTATTGAGTAAGAGTAGGTTCCAACGACCTGACTGTCAAGACAATCTCATGTTTTAGACTGGTCTTTAACGCATTATGGGCGACGCTGCATATCATCGGGTACAGCGCGTCCTCGGGGGATGGTTTCCATATCAAGGTGGTGGTAAAATCCCTCTTTTCCCAAAAGCCATCCTGCATATGCGATCATGGCGGCGTTATCTGTGCACAGGTGCGGGCTGGGAATGAGGGCCCTGCCCCCCCTGCTTTCCATCAGTTCCGTTATGCGTTGGCGCAGCAGTGAATTGCACGCCACCCCGCCAGCCAAAATCAGCGTTTGTAACTGTGGAATCCTATCCAGTGCCCTTTTTGTTTTTTTGCAAAGGGTATCCACAACCGCCGCATTGAATGCCGCACAGCAGTCTTTCAACTGTTGTGGGGCTTCTTCTGCAGAGCACAAGGGACGCGGCCATGTCAGGTTTTGAAGCATATGCTGTATGTAACTGCTGGCCGCTGTTTTCAACCCGCTGAAACTGAAATCGAGGTTGTCGTTGTCAAGGTAGGGCCGTGGAAAGACAACACTGTCAGCCCGCCCTTCTCTTGCCAATGCATCCATCAGTTTTCCTCCAGGATAAGAAAGTCCCAGCACTTTAGCCACTTTGTCAAAGGCCTCTCCTGCCGCATCATCCAGGGTTCGACCAAGGGGGATGAACTTCCAGGGGGATTCAATGTGGTAGAGGTGGGTGTGCCCGCCAGAGACAAGCAAGCCCAGCGCCGGAAAGGTCAGGGGTTGTTCCAGACCTGCTGCCAGCAAGTGAGCATGGAGGTGATTGACTCCTAAAAAACGGGCTCCGAGGCCGAGAGCAAGGCCTTTGGCAAAGGCTACTCCCACCAGAAGACTGCCCAGCAACCCCGGCCCGCGAGCTACAGTCACCAGATCTATATCAGAAGCCTTTTTACCTGTGCGCTGCATCAGCTCATCAAACAGAGAGCCGACAAAGCGGTAATGTTCGCGCGAGGCCAGTTCGGGGACAACCCCGCCAAACAGAGCGTGCATGTCAGCCTGAGTGGCGAGCACAGAGTGCAATAATACTCCGTTTTCCACCAGCGCCAGCGCAGTTTCATCACAGGAACTTTCAACTCCAAGGCAAAGCATATGATCTCACTTTACACAAAAAAAGAAGCCGCGCCATGCGTGTTTCTGAATAGCAATCAGTACTGTCAGACAGCAAGATTGGCATGACGTGCATAAATATTTTCCACTGCTTCAACGTCTTTAACGGAGCCGATGAACAATGGAGTGCGCGCATGCAGACGGTCAGGCACCCGTTCGAGAATACGTCCCCTGCCGTCGCTGGCTTTGCCACCAGCTTGCTCCGCCAGAAAAGCAAGAGGAGCGGCTTCGCACATGAGGCGCAACTTGCCTTGGGGCTTGTGGGCGTCTGACGGATACATGTATATGCCGCCATTGATCAGGGTACGGTGAAAGTCGGCAACAAGCGCTCCTACATAACGTGAGGAGTAGGGTTTGCCGTCTGAGGTCTCACAGCCGTGAAACCAGTTGACGGCCTCGCGCGCAGGAGCATCCCAATTCTTCCAGTTGCCCTCGTTGACCGAATAAATTTGCCCCTGTTCAGGAATGCACATATTGGGATGTGAAAGTAAAAATTCACCCACGCCTGGATCCAATGTAAAGCCGTGTACGCCTTGCCCTGTGCTGAGAACCAGCATGGTGGAAGGACCATACAGCATGTAGCCGGCGGCTACCTGCTTCAGGCCAGGCTGGAGCACCTCGTCCAAAGTCACTTCATCCGAGTGTCCTTCGGGGCGTCGCAAAATGGAAAAAATGGTCCCGACATTAATGTTCACATCAATGTTGGACGAGCCATCCAGAGGATCAAAGATGAGGATGTAGTCGCCGCGCGGGAATTCAGGGCTGACGCGGATAAGTTCCGCCTCTTCTTCTGAACTCATGGCGCATAAAGCACCGCAACGCTCCATGCGATAAAGCAGGATGCGGTTGGCGATAGTATCCATTTTTTGTACGTTTTCGCCCTGAACGTTTACTTCCCCTGTGCCGCCAAGAATGTCCAAAAGTCCAGCTTTATTAATCCGACGAGAAATGCTCTTGCCGGAAAGAATAAGGTCGTACAACAGGCCGGTGAATTGTCCTGTAGCTTGTGGGGTGCGCTTTTGGTGCAGCAGCAGATGTTCCGTGACCGTGATGTCAGCCATATGGCCTCCTGCAACAGAAAAAAGTTCCGTGATCAGAAAAACTTGCGCCGCCTCGGGGCGGCGCAAGCGTTAGTTGATATGCGTCAGTTCCGTGGCCCAAATGGACTTGGCCGTCCGCCTGGCAAAGTATCTGTTTCAGCAGCTTTGTCCGACGGTTCGCTGGCTTTGGGCGGAGCCCCGCCGGAGTCAGACGGAGCTTTCACTTCTGCGGGGGCAGAAGTTTCCGGCTCCTGAGGTGCAGGTTCTTTTACTGCACTCTGCTTCGCTTCAGTTTCGGCAGCTTTGGCATCTGTTGCAGGAGCTTCTTGCTTCGCATCAGCGGACTTGGCTTTGGATTCATCGCTGTCACGCGGGCCGAAGGGGCTTGGCGCTACCACGGTCGGGCGTTCTTCACGCGGACCGAAGGGGCTTGGCGCAACTACGCGCGGTGTTTCCATATCAGCGCTGGGTTGAGCCTGGGGCACAACAGCCTCACGTCTTGGCCTTTGAGCCTTTTCGACCTGAACGTTATCGCCTTCGAGCTGCCGTTCTTGAACCTTGGCTTTTTCAGCCCTTTTGTTCTTGAGCAGTACACTGTCGCCGCTGCCAGGCTGAATATCGTGCGATGCACCTGCGGCACCCTGTGCAGGCTGTCCCGAAGGACTGACCGCATCGGCGGGTGTGGGCATGGCGACTGCGTCGGGACCGTCCAGCGTTTTACGCTTACGTTCAGGCTGAGGCGGCGGAGGCAGTTTTTCTCGCTCTTTTGGGAAAAAGGCCAAACCTTGCGCTACATTGCCATCGCCTTCAGGGAAGGTTCCCTTTTCAGCCACAGCAAAAATAAGAGGCAGGTTGCCCAGGTAGCGCACCATATAATAGAACGTGCCGTTTACATTGGTGCAGGTGCCAGAAGAACTTTTGGTAACAACTTCGTCCCAGTTTACGCCAGCCAAAGGCGTTGCTGCAAAGTCGTATTTTCCGGGCCACAACAATGCATTGGGAGAGAGAATGACCACATTCTTGGAGTTTTCAGAATACTGCATAAGCGCCCGCATATCAAAATATGTGGCGACTACGCCCAAGAAATCCACGCCGTCATATAAGGGAGCGGCCAGAAGGATTTCAGGACCAAGCGGCGAAGGCTGAACGTCGGCACGAAGAGCACGGCTGTTCTGTTTTTTATCTTCGTAGAGCAAGGGAATGAAATCAAGCTGCTTCATCGGGGTGGCAGGTTCCTGCCCAAGGATTGTGCCATCGTATTTTACGCCAGCAAAACCGCTAACCCATGGGAAATTGCTGAAAAACGAAACTATCCAGTCACGGGTCGGCGGTTTGTCCGCGTTCATCATGACACGCTCAAGGCGACTCAGTTCTATGTCAATGCCCATCATGCTGTGCGTCAGGGCCAGAGCCTGCGGCGACAGTTCTCCCTTTTCGTCATAGTCCACCGATGCCGGCGGGCTGACATAGGTATTCCAGAAGCCCTTGGTAGACTTCCACGCATTTTTGGTTGGCTGGTATGAGCTGCATCCCGAAATCAGAAAAGCAGCGGCGGCCAGCATGAGTATGGTCCGCAGGTATGATTTGAACACCTTATTCTCCCTCAGCTTTAGGGCAGTTCGCTCGTAATCGGCATTGCCCCGCGCGAATGGTAAAAGCCATCGGACAAAGATCAGTTACCTTGCCTCTGGCTACAATATAGGCCTTGAAATAGTTTAGCTGTGCGCCCTGGCCTCAACTCGTTCGGCCAGCGCTTCAAGCATGCTTATAAGCTTGTCCTTGCCGGTGGAAGCCCCCGATTCGGCAGTTTCAAGCGTTTGTTCCACTGGTTGTGCGCTACCCAACCGAGCGTTGAGCGTGGCTATACGCTGCCGCAGGTCGGCATTTTCTTCTGGAGCAGTGGCCGCAGCGGCCAACTCATGATAGATATCCAGAGCTCCCTTGATATCACCCTGCTCAGCCAGCACTTCAGCCATAGAACGAGTGCGCAATGAAAAGCGCTCTTCGCTTTCTTCGGTCTCTTCGCCTGTGGAGCTTGTCAGTCCTTCGGCAACCGCTTCTGAGGCTGAAGGTTTATCTTCGCTCAGAGCTGCGTGTTCGGGTTCATATTCCCCAACACTGGAAGATGCGGCATCAGCGGTTTGCATAGAAGCTTCAGGTAAAGCCGCTTCCTCGTCCGTCATGTCTTCCGGGTCAAATTCGTTCAATGATTTGTGGGAAAGATCGTCACCTTGCATAGAATCATGTGAAAGATATTCATGAGCCCCGCTGTTGTGGGCATTTTGATCGGCAAAGGGTGCGGTTATATCATTTGGTGCAAGCGGTTGCGCCGGAACGTCAACAGCCTGAATGAAATCTTGGTGGTCTGAAAGCTGTGCTGTCAGGCCATCTTCTGGGGCAAATTGAGATCCAAGTGTGTTGGTTGTTTCACTTTTTGCAAAACCTTCATGCGATACTTGAATCTGTGTTGGTTCCTGATCAAATTCTGGGTTGGCATTGGCCTGTCCAACTTGTGCCGTTCCATGACCAAGCAGGCTGTTGACGCCTTGCTCCAGCACGTCACTCAACGATACAGGGCCTTTGGCAAAATTAAGCGCCAAAAAGCGCATTACAGTTGCAGTGTCGGCCCCTTGATTCTCAGCGGCCAGGGTTGATGCCCATGCCTGCCAGAATCCGGAATAGGCAGAAAACATACGACTGAGCTTTTTCACTTGCGCTTCGCAGGCGTTCTGTTGCCCCGTCTTGTATAGCAGCTCAATCAAAAAAAGGCGCGCTTCAAGAAATTCGTCGTGTCGCGCCAGACCAAGCTCCAGAATACCAGTAGCCTCCTCAGTACGACCTTCTTCAACTAGCAGACGCGCCAGAGGAAAAAAAACCTTTGAGTTGGGCTCAAGTTCCAGAACTTCTTTATACCACTCAATTTTTTCCGTCATATGCTACGGCTCCCGATGAGGCTTGACCGATGCGTCAAAGAGGTAAAGCACCTCATTATCGCGCACATAGTGCAGGCGCTGCCGGATTACTTTTTCAACGTATTGATTGTCTGATTGTAAAAGGCGGATTTCACGGCTTAGAGCCATGTTTTCCGCGTCCAGGTCAGCTATTTGCTTTTCAAGGTCAGAGTATTGTTTTTTGAGTTCGCGATATTCCAGCAGGCCAGTAGGCCCCCACACCATACGACTGAAAAGCACTACACTCACAAGACCAAGCACTACAAGAATAAAAGAACGCCAGAACATTACTGCAACAATCGCTTTTTGCGTATATTTCCCTTGCGGGAAAGCTTGAGCTCAGACAGAAATGTTGCCGTGGCGTTTTCAAGTCGTTTCACATCTTCTTCAGCCAGATCCATCTGGTCTACCTGTGAAAGATAGTCCTTGAGGGAGCTGAGTTCCATATCAAAATAACGCCCCCAGACCCCGGCTTTCATGTCGGGCTCCAGTTCCAAAATAGTTTGGATACAGTTTTTAAGGCGTACCTGCAATTTACTCATGCCTTGCCGGATTCCTTATTTATGCGTGTACGGCAATAAAAATCATAGCAATAGTTAGAGCCTGATATGAGGGCCAGCGCCAAGGCGGCATAAAGCAGCCATTCGCCTATGGGGCTCAGGTTCATGCCCCAGAGGGGATAATGCAGCATAAGGGGCACAATGGCAAAAATTTGCATAATGGTTTTGGCTTTGCCGAACTTGTCAGCTGCAAGCACAATGCCTTCATCAATGGCAATGGTGCGCAGGCCAGTAACCACCAGCTCACGGCAGACCATAATGATAACAACCCAAGCTGGCGTCCAGCCCAGTTTGACGAACATGATAAGCACAGAGCAGATAAGTACCTTGTCTGCCAGGGGATCAAGAAATTTGCCCATGCTTGTTACCATATTTGAACGTCGGGCTACATAGCCGTCTGCCCAATCGGTCAGCGAGGCAAAAATAAAAGCCAATGTTGCAAGCTTACAGGTGATCGGGCCCTCAAAATAGAGAAGCAAAACCACCAATGGGGTCATAAGAATACGTAATAGCGTAATTTTATTAGCAAGATTAAGCATGTAGTTCTTTTGATGCTCCCAAAGATTTTTTGTCCAAATAACATAAAAGCAAACAGGAGAAAAGAAGAAAAAACTCCCCTGCAAGGGGCCTTAAAGCCCTGCAGAGGAGTTTATTTCTTATCGGCACGAAATGCCACAGGGAACAACATGAGCTGTCCGCGAAAAATCACGCGTCGCAGCGATGTGTCCACGTCAGTTTTAGCTGCCAGCGTGTGTGCTGGCCAAGGCTTCCAGACTGTTGTCGCACGCGGATGCTATGGCATCTGCCAAATCCAGAAAGGCAGTTTTTGCCGGACTTTCTGCATCAAGATAAACAACGGGAACGCCACGGTCCGCTGCAACTACAGTGGTGGGATCCAGGGGGATCGCGCCCAAGAATTTCAGCGCGTAACGCTTGGCGAGTTCTTCGCCTCCGCCTTTTTTAAACAGGTCAATTTCCTGGTGGCAATGCGGGCAGACAAGGCCGCTCATATTTTCTACCACGCCCAACACGTTGGAGTTGGTATACTGCAGGAAGTTGATGGCCTTGCGCACATCGGCAAGGGAAATTTCTTGCGGTGTTGTAACTACCACGCAGAGCGCGTCGGGGATAGACTGCATAACAGTCATATGCTCATCGCCAGTGCCAGGAGGTGAGTCAATAAGCAGAAAGTCCAGGTCTCCCCACTTCACATCAGAAATAAACTGCCGGATGGCTGCCGTTTTTTTGGGACCGCGCCATAAAATGGCCTGGTCCCTATCTTGAAGCAGCGAATCCATAGAAATGACGGCCAGATTTTCGTTGTACGCCGCCGGCAGCATCAGTTCGCCGTTGGGGTCCATTTCTACTGTGCTGGTAAGGCCAAGAAGGTTGGGAACGCTCGGACCGTGCATGTCGACATCAAGAATGCCCACTTTGAATCCACGCCGGGCAAGTGCTGCGGCTGTATTCACCGTAACGGAGCTTTTGCCCACCCCACCCTTGCCACTCATGACAAAGATTTTATGCCGAATGTGCCCGAGCCTGTCGGCAATAATTTTGTCCTGCTGGGCCATAGGGTCATTGCATTTTCCGTCTCCACCCTTGCCCGTAGCGCTGGGACAAGAGGAAGACGAAGAACAGGAGGAACAGGAAGCCATGATATCTCCTTGTTTTTGATGGGTATATTTTCTGGTTATTACCAGCCGTGGTCGCCCACCAGGTCCACAAAAATGGCAGGTCCCAAGTCCTCACTTATTAGACGCCCCTGCTCTTTGCGAAGGCGCATAAGCCGTTGAGCTCGTGGGCGAGGGCCTACCGGAATAAGCAAAATTCCGCCTTCATCCAGCTGGTCGGTCAGGGGGCGCGGAACTTCCGGGCCACCCGCTGTCACAATAATTCTGTCAAAGGGTGCAGCTTCGGGCATTCCCAGCGTTCCGTCACGCCGCTGCATGTGGATACCGCGCAAGCCCAGCTGCCGCAAGAGTCCTGCTGTGCTTTGATAGAGCTCTTTTAGGCGTTCCACCGTAAAAACAGTGCAGCCCATAGTTGCCAGCACCGCAGCCTGATAACCGGACCCGGTGCCAATCTCCAGAACGCGCATACCCCTGCTCACCTCAAGCAGTTGACTCATCAGAGCTACTACATAGGGCTGCGAAATGGTTTGTCCATGGCCAATAGGGAGCGGCGTGTCCTCGTAGGCTTGAGCGCGCAAAGCTTCCTGAACAAAAAGATGCCGAGGCACGGCGCTCATGGCTGCCAATACTTCAGCATTATTTATTCCTCTGGCTTCAAGTTGGTCACGCACCATGCGCCGCCGCAGTCGCTTGGGATCCACCGCGGCGGTTGTCATGCGCTCTTGCGCCCTTATGCCTGAATATCTACCGTTCTGCATACTGCGGAAGTGAGAACAGATTTTTCCTGCCAAGTCAATGCATGCGATGCTTTCATGGTCTTTATAAATGTTCCAGACTTTTCCTTGAAAGTTGACGGCCTTTATGCAAGGCTTTCCCTGAGTTTAATGAGGAGCCCGCAATGCGAAAAAAAAATATGTTTTCTACTGTGCTTGGTATTTTTGTTTTGGCCGTTCTTGGAGTGGGCGGCTATACTTTCTTTAAGGATCTTGAAGGTCCTATTATTGAAGTTTCTCCCAATACTGGCAGGGTGTCTCCGGCCAGTGTACTTAAGATTAATATGCGGGATGTCTCAGGAATTAGATCCGTTACAGTCGGTGTGAAAAAAAATAACGTACTTAACGTTATTTTTAGCAAACACTTTGATCAATACTTACCCGAACGTACGGTTGAAGTTACCCTTAGGGACGCCAACCTTCGTGAGGGAGCTTTTGATCTTGAAGTACGCGCCACAGACGGTTCGCTGGCTGGTTTTGGCCAGGGTAATACCCGTACTTTGCAGCTTCCAATGCGTCTTGATACGCAGCCCCCTCGCATTTCCGTCAAAACGCTGCCCCCCAACGTGCGCCGTGGCGGCGCTGCGGTTGTTCGCTATACCATTGATGAGGACGTAACAACCAGCGGCGTTCTTGTGGCGGGTTATTTTGTGCCCGGCTATCTGCAAAAAGACGGCAGCTATATTTGCTTTTTCCCCTTCCCCTACACGATGACGGCGAAGGATTACAAAAATAGTGTAGAAATCACTGCTACAGACCTTGCAGGCAACGTTACCAAAAACCGCTTGACGGTTATGGCCTTTGAACGCGTGTTCAAAAGTGACAGCCTTGAACTGACCGATAATTTTTTGCTGGGTGTTGAAGGCAAATTGCGCCATCTGGCTCCCAATGCTGCCAACCCGCTTGAGTGTTACCTCTATATCAACAATCAGATTCGCGCCGCCAATGTCGAGGATTTGCGTAATATAAGCAGAGATTCGGCATCAGCCATGCTGTGGAGCGGTGTTTTTACACGCATGCCTCGCTCGGCCCCTCGCGCGGGCTTTGCAGACCATCGCTTTTACAGCTACCAGGGTAAGCAGGTCGGCGAGTCTTATCACCTGGGATTTGACCTTGCCTCGGTGCGTAACGCCGAAGTGCCTGCCGCCAATAGTGGCCGCGTGATTTTCAGCGGCGACCTGGGTATTTACGGTAATATAGTTGTACTGGATCATGGCCTGGGTCTCATGTCCCTTTATTCCCACCTCAATGACTCCGTGGTTAACGCGGGCGAAGTTGTGCAGAAGGGGCAACTTCTTGGACACACTGGCACCACAGGACTGGCCTTTGGCGATCACCTGCACTTTGGCATCATGGTGGGCGGTGTTGAAGTGACCCCCCTGGAGTGGCTTGATCCTAAATGGATACGCGACAACATTACTGACAGACTTGATGCCTCAATGGCCCAGTAAAAAAATATGACTCAGAGCTGTGTGGCCATTTTTCAGCTAACTACGGCTTGAAAAAATGGCCACACGCTTCTTTTTTTTGCGAACTAGGGCTTGTCTTTGCCTCGCCTTACAGTATATCCTGAATCTATAGTTAGAGAATATTTCGTTTTTTTTCTAATCAGGAACTCTGCCTGATGCAGGCAGGTTTCTTGCCCCTCCATAAACACACAGAAATGTGAGGACTTATTTGTGTCTCCACATCCTGCGGCTTTTCTTGGTCTGGACATAGGCTCCACGACAGTCAAACTAGCGCTTCTCGACGCTGAGGGCATGGTTATTGAGACCATGTACCGTCGTCACGGAACAGCAGTTAGGGCTACGTTATCCAATCTTTTGGACGAATTGGCTCAAAAGTATCCCCTTTTACCCGTGCGATGCGCCATCACTGGCTCAGGTGCGCTGGACCTTGGCGAAGCCCTGTCCTTGCCGTTCGAGCAAGAATTGCTGGCTACGGCTCGCGCGGTGGCCGCGGCAGCTCCGCAAACCAGCGTTGCCGTCGAACTTGGCGGTGAAGACGCCAAACTGCTCTATCTTGGTCAGGACGTGGAACTGCGCATGAATGAATCCTGCGCAGGAGGGACAGGAGCCTTTATCGATCAAATGGCCCGTCTGCTCAGCACTGATGCCCAAGGCCTCAACGAACTGGCGTCACGTCACAGCACTCTTTACCCCATAGCTTCGCGTTGTGGCGTTTTCGCCAAAACGGATATTGTTCCTCTGCTTAATGGCGGCGTGGCACGAGAAGATATCGCGGCCTCCATATTTCAGGCAGTGGTTGAGCAAACCATTGGTGGGTTGGCCTGTGGGCGACCCATTGAGGGCATAGTAGCTTTTTTGGGGGGGCCGCTACATTTTTTGTCAGAGCTGAAAAAACTCTTCATTGCTGCCCTGCACCTGGAAAATGATGAAATTGCCTACCTGCCCCACGCGCAGTGCGCTGCTGCACATGGTGCGGCCCTGTGCGTAAAGGACAGACAAGCGGAAACACCACTTGTGCGCTTGGATGAACTGGCCCGGCAGGCCCGAAGCCTGGCCTGTGAGCAAACAAACCCATTGACCAAGGCTTTGCCTCGTTTTTTCAGTGATGAGCTGGAATACGAAGCTTTTAGAAGTCGGCATTCTGATGACAGGCTGCCCCGATTAGACATGAGCGAAGCCACTGGCCCTCTTTATCTGGGCCTTGATCTTGGCTCGACCACAGTCAAAGCCGCTCTTACGGATAGCCAGCAGCGGTTGCTTGCCTCGTGCTATGTATCCAATGGCGGCAATCCCCTGCAAGTTCTCCTGCCGCCTCTTGCCGATATGCTTGAACAGATTCCTTC
This sequence comes from Pseudomonadota bacterium, assembly GCA_023386035.1. Taxonomy (GTDB): domain Bacteria; phylum Desulfobacterota; class Desulfovibrionia; order Desulfovibrionales; family Desulfovibrionaceae; genus Desulfovibrio. Next base: position 27,924 of record JAEWKM010000023.1, on the reverse strand, counting down.
CACGGCATGGCTTGCAGGCACTGCAGCGACTGGCTACGGAGCGCAGCTTGCCGAGGCGGCGTTGAAACTGGATTGCGTCACAGTCGAAACCCTGGCCCACTTCAAGGCGGCACACCGTATAGTGCCTGAAGTAAGCTATGTCATTGACATCGGCGGCCAGGACATGAAGTGCCTTAAAGCCGAAAATGGCGTGATTGCGGATGTAAGTCTTAATGAGGCCTGCTCTGCAGGTTGCGGAGCTTTTCTTGAAAGCTTTGCCCTCGGGCTTGGCATGAGCATGGAGGAATTCGTTCAGGCAGCTCTTTACGCAGAGCACCCGGCAGACCTTGGCTCACGTTGTACGGTTTTCATGAATTCAAAAGTCACCCAGGCCCAAAAAGAAGGTATGCAGGCAGCTGATATTGCGGCAGGCCTTTGCTACTCGGTAGTTCGCAATGCTCTGGATAAGGTGCTGCGCATCAAAAGTACGGATGAACTGGGCCAGCATGTTGTTGTTCAGGGTGGTTCTTTTCTCAATGATGCCCTGCTGTGCGCTATGGAGCGAACCTTGGGGCACAGTGTGCACCGTCCGGTCTCTTCTGGTCTTATGGGAGCCTACGGCGCTGCTCTGACGGCCCTTGAGGCTTGCCCCGCCCATGAGGAGCACCGCTCACCTCTCACAGCCGAACACCTGCGTAACTTCCAAATGCGCAGCCGCAGTTTTCGTTGCCGTGATTGTGGAAACAACTGCCTGCTCACAGAAACACGTTTTTCGCATGGCGCGCGGCATTTTTCAGGCAACCGCTGTGACAAGTTCGCCAATAGTATTGGTAAAAAAACGGCAAAAGCTCCCAATCTCTATGAATGGAAGCAGCAGCGCGTGTTCCGGTACAACCCGTTGGCTCTGGAAGATGCGCCACGCGGAGTTTTGGGCATACCACGGGTATTGACTGTCTATTCGCACTATCCTTTTTGGTTCACGCTCTTTACTGAACTTGGTTTCAGGGTTGAGCTTTCCCCTCCCACCAGTCGTTCACTTTTTGCCCGGGGCTTGGCCTCGGTGCCTTCGCAAAGCGTTTGCTATCCCGCAAAATTGGCCCACGGGCATGTGCTTTCTCTTATTGAAAAAGGTGTCACTCGCATATTCATGCCTTGTGTTCCTCGTGAAGCCAAAGAATTCAGCGAAATGTGCGATGCTTTTTCTTGCCCTGTGGCTTGCGGTTATCCGCAGGTTGTGCGGGATAACCTGCCGGAGCTGGCCAACGGCCGTGCGTCGATGTACACGCCGTTTGTGAATCTTAACCATACTGCTTCCCTGGTTCGCAACCTCTCTCAGGAGATGGGACTGTCCAAAGGGGAAGTGCGAGCCGCTATCCGGGCAGCGCGGCAAGAACAGGAAAATTACCTGCGTGAGCTGCGCAATGAAGCCGATAAACTGTATACGGCAGCACGCCGTCAAGGTGGAACGCTGGTAGTACTTGCTGGCCGCCCCTACCATGCGGACCCCCAGGTACACCACGGATTGCCAGATTTTATTGCTTCTCTGGGCGCTACCGTTCTCAGTGAAGACTCACTGCCCCGCCATTGGTTGCGCAAGACGGCAGTGCCCGGGTTGCGAGTTCGTAACCAGTGGACCTATCCGGCCAGACTTTACCGCGCCGCCGCCTGGTCGGGCCAGGGTGAGCACGGTAAGGCCAGGGTTGAGCTTGTGCAGCTTACTTCCTTTGGTTGCGGCCTTGACGCCATTACCTCTGATCAGGTGCGTGAACAGCTCCATCAGTGCGGCAAGTTGTATACGCTTATCAAAATGGACGAGGGTAACGCGCTTGCTTCAGCCAGAATACGTGTCAGATCTTTGCTTGCCGTAGCCGAAGGACGCAGAGGCGGCAAGCCGACGTTTATTCCTCCTCCAGCGTCGCCTGTTTTTTCAAAAAAAGACGCAAAATCCCACCTGATTCTCATCCCGCAGATGGCTCCCCTGCATTTTCCTCTGATTACAGAAGGCGTTGTAGGCAGTGGGCACAATATCAAGCTGTTGCCCCGTGTAAGCGCTGAGGCCATTAGCCTTGGGCAGGCCCATGTGAATAACGACGCCTGCTATCCGGCTATTGTAGCTATTGGACAACTTCTGCATGCATTAAAAAGTGGCGAGCACGATCCCCAACGTACTGCCCTGTTGCTTTCTCAGACCTGCGGCCCCTGCAGAGCCAGCAATTATCCAGCCTTGCTTCGAAAAGCCCTGATTGAATGTGGCTTTGAATCCGTGCCGATACTGACCATGAGTACAACGGGTGTGGACAGTCATCCGGGGTTCCGCCCCAACAGAACGATGCTGCATAAAATGGTATTGGGGATGCTGGCCGGTGATATGTTGCAGCGTCTTTCACTGCACACTGGAACATACGAACGGCATTCGGGAGATACCGAGGAAAGAATTGACCATTGGCTGCGCGTGTTGGCGCCCATTGTGCGACAAGGCGATGATTCGGCTTTCCGCCAGTCGATGGATCGCCTTGTGCGTGATTTTGAACAGATTGGCCTGGACAGAGACCATAGACCACGCGTTGCCGTGGTGGGAGAAATACTTCTCACCTATCATCCCGATGCCAATAGGCATATTGTGGATATTATCAGGCAGGAAGGGGGAGAACCCCTGTTGCCGGACATTACTAACTTTATGCTTTATTGCTTAAGAGACTCTATTTACGATTGGCAACGCCAGGGCGGAAGTGCCTTGGGAGCGTTGGGCAGTACTCTGGCAATCAGAAAAGTGGAAAATTTGAGGGTCAGTATGCGGCAGGCCCTGGCTCGCTCTCCCCTTGCTGAAAAAGTCATGCCCATCGCTCATTTGGACACGTTGGCTCGCATGGGCGAAAGCATGCTTTCACTGGGAAATGCAGCGGGAGAAGGCTGGCTTTTGCCGGCAGAAATGCTGGAATTTCTCAACCACGGCGCAAAAGACATTCTTTGTCTTCAGCCTTTCGGCTGCCTACCCAACCATATCGTTGGCCGTGGAGCCTTCAAAACCGTACGCCGCGCGGCTCCTCAGGCAAATATTATGGCCATTGACTACGACCCTGGCAGCAGTGAGGCCAACCAGTTGAATCGTATTCGTCTTTTCATGGCCATTGCCAGAGACATGGCCCGTAAACAGGGATTTTTACGGTTGGGTGATCTTCAGGATCAATCAGATTTTGCCAAAAAGCTTTGCGGCGTAACCTAATTGATTAAAAACAGCTGTCAGTAAAAATATGATGGGTGGGATATGGCCGTATTGGCACATTCCCACCCATCATGATTTTATGAAAGAATTCTATTCGCGTGGGGGCAGCTCGCGGCCGCCTTCTTCCAGGCGTTGCAAAAATTTATCTCTACACTCATAGCTGCAGAAATGGTGGATGGTTTCACCATCTCGCACGGATATATTGCCCTCAGCAGAAACGTATGTTCCGCATTCGGGGTCTTTAACCATTTCCCCGGCGGCAATTTTACGTTCCAGCTCTGCGGCGTTTTCTTCCTTGTTTTCCTTTTTCTTTTTAAGCACATCATTAGAGAAAAGACGATACAGGGCATAAACCGCCAAGATCAAAATAAGCCATTTCCACATCAGTCATGCTCCTTAGGCCTGCGGGACACAGGGCCGAATCGGCTGGAGTTTATGGCTCCGGCAAGCTGCCTACAAGCCGTTGAGAACACTATCACAGAGAGCCCCTCTCGTCACTGAGAAATTCTTTGCCCGTCCTTCGCATACAGCAGGCGAGAAAGCCACGTTGCTGCGGAAATACCGCCGATCATAATGTCAGGAGCGAGGTCCAGCAGAGGAATCAGGGCAAAGGCGCGCTGCGTGAGCCGCGGATGGGGCACAAGGCAATGCTCATCGGTGCTGCTTTCCTGCCCAAAAAGCAATAGATCTATGTCAATGGTTCTGGGGCCGAAACGAAGAGCAGGATCGGTACTGCGCACACGGCCAAGCTTGACTTCCACTTCAAGCAGCGCATCCACTAGCGAGCATGGCCGCCATTGGGCATCTACAACAAGTTCGGCCACCTGATTTAAGAACCAAGGCTGATCGGTGTAGTCTTGAGGCGCGGTGCTGTAAACAGGCGAGACTGCTGCAAGGCGCATTTGGGGCAAGCTTGCCAAAGTCTGACGGGCAATATCCAACATCTTTTCTGCGTCTGCGCTGTTGGAGCCCAAGCTTACAAAAACCTGAAAATACTCATTCATGTGTGTGGTTATTCCTTTTTCAGGACAGCACGTTCTCTGAGCCGGTCATTCCGTGCGGGTATTGAAGCTAGTAGCATGCTGCAATTCAGATTAAAAGCGGCCTATGGTATGCATCCAGCCGTAGTGGTTGTAAAAAACTTGCTCGCAGGGCTCAAGGCGGCTAGCATGCATTCATGACCGAAATCGCACCGCCGCTATCTTCTTCGCTCTGCCCATTAGCAGCCTTGTTGCCATTGTGGCAGGATCATCTGTTGGCTCAAAGAGGTTTGTCGCCACAAACTGTTCTTTCTTACAGCCAGGATCTTGAAAATTTTTTTCTCTTCCGTCAGGAATTGGCAGACGGCGCTTCTTTGACGCCCCAGCCTGACGAACAGGAGATATTTCTTTATCTGGCGTGGCTCAGAGCCCGCCAAAATACTGGACGCACATTGGCGAGACGCTTGTCTGCCCTGCGTGCTTTTTTCGACTTTGCCTTGCAGGAAGGCGTCATCAAGGTGAACCCTGCCCAATTAATGGATAATCCCAAGCTTCCACAGCATTTGCCGGAAGTGTTGAGCCGCGAAGAGATGGAAAAAATGCTGGCCCAGCCTGATATGCGTGAACGGGGAGGCCAGCGTGACCGTTGTATGCTTGAGCTGCTTTACGCAGCAGGGTTACGAGTCTCCGAGCTCTGCGGTTTGTGTGTGCCGGATCTGGACCTCCAGCGCGGCTTGGTGCGTGTTTTCGGCAAAGGATCCAAGGAACGGCTTGTGCCCTTACACGACTTCATGCAACGCCTGCTTGAAGATTATATCAACAATTGGCGTCCGGCGTTTTCTCCCACAGGCAACCAGCTTTTCGTCAATCGTTCCGGCCGTGCGCTTACCCGGCAGTATATTTGGAAAATGGTGAAAAAATATGCTCTTGAAGCCAATATTCGCCGTGCTATTTCACCCCACACCTTTCGGCATTCCTTTGCAACGCATCTGCTTGAAGGCGGAGCTGACCTGAGGGCCGTACAGCTGCTGCTGGGGCATGCCGACATTAGCGCCACAGAAATTTATACCCATGTTCAGGCAGAGCGCCTGCGCGGTATCCACCGCCAATTTCACCCTCGGAGCCAGATGTGAGTGCTGCTAAAGCCACACTTATTACCTGCCACGCCAATGCAGACTTTGACGCCTTTGCAGCCATGCTTGCAGCCCGTCACCTTTACAGCCCGCATGTGCTGCTTTTTCCTGGCAGTCAGGAACGCGGATTACAAAAAGTTTATGCCAACCTAGACACCAAGGCCTACAGCTTTGCCGACAATAGCAATCTTGATTGGGATTCTTTTGAGCGGCTTGTATTAGTCGACACACGCCAACGTGGGCGAGTGAACCATGTGGCTCCCCTGCTTGACCGCCCCGGGGTTCTTGTTGAAATGTGGGACCATCATCCTGATTCCGGTGATGATATTACTTCTGGCACAGTACATCTTGCCCAGACAGGCTCGGTTACAAGCTTTCTTGTGCAGCAGCTGCGTGAACGCAATATACGCCTTGAATCTGAAGATGCCACCTTACTGGGTTTGGGCATCTATGGGGATACTGGCTCCTTTACCTATTCTTCAACCACTCCCGAAGATTTTGAGGCGGCCGCATGGCTACTTGGGCAAGGCATGGATGTTAACCGCATTAATGACCTGGCCGCGCACGAACTGACCAGCCTGCACATTCAAGCCCTGAACAGTCTTCTTGAATCTGCCGAATCCTATACGATTAACAGGACCCAGGTTGTTTTGGCCGAGGCTTCTATGGAGCACTACCTGGGCGACTTTGCCTATCTGGCGCATCGGCTTATTGAGATGGAGAAGTTCCCCGTTCTCTTTGCCATTGGTCTTATGGGGGACCGTATTCAGGTCGTGGCCCGCAGCCGAAGCGATGCCATTAATGTGGGCGACATATGCGCTGCACTGGGGGGAGGTGGCCATGCTTACGCCGCTTCTGCCTCTATACGGCATATGACCCTGCATGAAGTTCGTGAAGCCATTTTGCGCCAACTATACGAACAGGCCCATCCTGACAAGACAGCCCGTGAATATATGTCTTCTCCGGCAGTTGGCATTGAATCTACGGCCACGATTCGTGAAGCGGATGAACTCATGCTTCATTTTGGTTTGAAGGCCGTGCCTGTTTTCAAGCCGGGAACACGTTTCTGCAAAGGTCTGCTGGATGCACAAACGGCCTCGCGGGCAAGTGCCCACGGCCTTGGGGGCGCATTGGTTGAGGACTATATGCAGGGGCAAGTGCAAACGTTGCCGCCTGAGGCTGTCCTCAAGGACCTCACCACAATTATTGTTGGCGGACGGCAGCGGCTTGTGCCGATTGTTGAAGAAGAGCGCGTAATAGGCGTTGTGACCCGCACTGACCTTATCAATGTTTTTGCGCATGAGCAGGACAGTCTGCCAGTGCTCAAGCATTCGCCAAGCAAGGAACGGCACGTTGGCAAGCTGATTCAAGACCGATTGCCCTCTTCCGCCAAAGATCTTTTGCATCTGGCTGGAAAACTGGGTCGCGAACTTGGCTTGCCTGTGTACGCAGTGGGTGGTTTTGTTCGCGATCTTTTGCTCAACAAACCCAATCAAGATATTGACCTTGTGGTTGAGGGCAATGGTATTGCCCTTGCCAAGGCCTTGGCCCAGGAACTTGGCGGAAGGGTTCGCGAACATCAGGAGTTTTTGACCTCAGTGGTCATTTTCAAAGACGCCAAGGGGGCAGAATCGCGAATTGATGTCGCAACTGCCCGGCTGGAGTATTACGAATACCCTGCGGCCCTGCCAACTGTGGAGCTTTCATCCATCAAGATGGACTTGTTCCGTCGTGATTTTTCTATTAACGCTCTGGCTGTACGGTTGGATAGTTCCCCATTCGGGCAGCTGGTCGATTTTTTTGGCGGCCAGCGCGATATTAAAGAGCGTGTCATTCGTGTATTGCACACGCTGAGTTTTGTTGAAGATCCCACCCGTTGTCTGCGCGCCGTACGCTTTGAGCAGCGTTATGATTTTCGTATCAGTGCAAGTGCGGAAAGGCTGGTTAAGAACGCTCTTGACCTCAAACTGATGGACAAACTTGCAGGGCCTCGTCTATTCGGTGAGTTCAAGCATATATGTGATGAAGACAACCCGCTGGCCTGCCTCGTGCGCATGGATCAATTGGGCATTTTGTCTGCCATTGCCCCGCAACTCACGCTGATACCTACACGCAAGGCTCTGCTGCAAACTCTTCAGGATATGCTGTCCTGGTATCGCCTGCTGTATTTTGAAAAAACACCTCAGACATGGCTTGTATATTTTTTGGGCCTCAGCCACGGCTTGCCCTATGCAGACACGTCTGACCTCTTTCTCCGTCTGGGGTTGCCGGAAAACAAACGCGGAGAAATTCTTAACCAGCGCGAACAAATGCGCGCTGTACGTGGCCGCCTTGAAGCATGGCAAAAGCGGCAAAATGGTCAAACGCCAAAAGTCAGTGCCCTTTGTGAGGTTCTTGCCCCCTTGTCTCTGGAGTCGCTGCTTTATCTTATGGCAGAAACCGGCGACGAAGACCTGCAAAAAAAGCTGTCTCGCTACATCACGCAGTGGCAGCATGAAAAGGCCGATATTAGCGGTGACGATCTTAAAGGGCTGGGGCTGCCTCCTGGCCCACTATACAGTCATATTTTGCGAAGTGTCCTCAAGGCAAAGCTTGACGGTGAAGCTCTTGGACGTGATGCCCAGCTTGATCTTGCGGGTACTATTTTACGGCAAAAACAAGAAATGGATTTTCATAAAAATTAGTAGTTCCAGCCATCCCCATTGGCGAGGGTGGAACTATTTGGCTTAATCTCGGAAATTTTGAATGCATACAATGCATGATGATTTATTAACTTTTTAATAATGCTGACTATCTGAAAATTCTTCTGGCTCGAGGCAGCAGCTTCCCTCTTGCTCCCGATGGTCAAGCGGTGTATATAAAAAAAATTATGAAACAATTGTGGGCACCTTGGCGTATCGAATACATTCTTGGACCAAAGCCAGATTCCTGTGTGTTCTGCCTTTCTGCAGACGCGTTGGATGACGAGCAGCGTCTGGTTCTTTATAGAGGCAAACATGCCTTCGTTATAATGAACAAATTTCCTTACAATAATGGGCACATAATGGTTTGTCCTTATCGGCACGTCATGAACCTTACCGATCTTGACACCGAAGAAACGCATGAGATCATGGACCTCATGCAATCTTGTGCCGCAATTTTAAAGAAACACTTTAACTGTGAAGGCATCAATATCGGCCTCAATCAAGGCCAGGCTGCTGGTGCTGGTATTAGAGAGCATTTACATTTTCATCTGGTACCGCGCTGGACCGGAGATTCGTCCTTTATGGCGGTCTTTAATGAAGTGCGTACCATGCCCGAACATCTAAGCCGCAGCTATGCGGCATTGAAGCCCTATTTCACGAAAGGCGCTATGGCCGGGGAGCCATGTAGCGCCGGTTCCTTGCCCCATCAGGAAGGCTAATATCCTGGCCAGAATGGCTGACGGAGGCTGTGGCGGGAAGTTTTTTTACGCCGGGCGGCGTTAAAAAACCGGCTGGAGAGCGCAGGCTGTGCCCTTTGGGGCGGGCGGCATTCTCAAAAAGCCCGTGAAGATTTTTTGAGAATAGCTTAAGCCCGAGGAGTGTGTTTATGCGGTATATCAAGGTTCTCTTGCTGGCCGTCGTTTTTTTTCTTGCTCTCGTATTCTTTTTTCAGAATCAGGGGCCCCTTTCTCAAGATATGGTGCTGACGCTCCATCTTTTCTTTATTCCGCCAATGCATTCCATTCCCCTGCCCTTCTACTTTTTAGTGATTGTGGCCTTCGCGCTTGGAGCATTGCTTACTCTGAGCTTCCTTGTGTGGGACAAGCTGAACCTGTCTGCCCGCCTGATGAAGCACAAGTGGCATATCAGCAATCTTGAGCGTGAAATGGCCAAGTTGAAGAAAAAATCAGAGGCTGAAGCCTCCAAATTCAATTTTCTTCATAAGAACAAGGAAAAGCCCGAAGGTACTCAGAGTGTGGAAGCCAAGCCCGCACAGAGAGCAGAAGATTCCCTTGTGCCTGACCCTGACAAGCATTAAAATTTTTATATATTCGCTTTTGGCGCTGCCTGATAATTGCGGGCAGCGCCATCCCCTTCTTGGCGTCGGATACCTTTAACCCCTCTTGCTATGAAACACTGCCATGTCTGAACCCACATTTAAAATGACTCCCATGTTCGAGCATTATATGAGCATCAAGGCTGACTACCCTGATGCTCTGCTTTTTTACCGCATGGGTGATTTTTACGAGCTTTTTTTCAGTGATGCCGAAGTTGCAGCTCGTGAGCTTCAAATTACGCTCACAAGCCGTAGCAGGGATGTTCAAAGTCCCATTCCCATGTGTGGTGTGCCGTGGCACGCAGTGGATGCGTATGTGGCTCAACTTGTGGATAAGGGGTATCACATTGCCATCTGCGATCAGATAGAAGACCCCAAAACAGCCAAGGGGCTTGTTAAAAGGGCTGTAACGTGCGTCAAAACGCCCGGCACAGTGTTAGATGACGCCAACTTGAATACCAAGAGCCATAATTATCTTGGTGCGCTTTGCCCTGGAGCCGACTCTGAAGGTGGTGGTTTTGCCTGGGTGGACGTGTCCACGGGGCAATGGTCTGGTGTGGACTTCAAACGTCAGGCGGAATTGTGGCAGTGGGTGCAAAAAATGGCCCCTCGTGAGCTGTTAGTTCCCGAAGGCCTGCAACCACCGCCCCGCACCTTGCTTGAAGGCGTGCGTCTTGTCCGTCAGCCTGTGAGCCTTTTTGATTTGAAACGCGCTACAGAGCGAGTGCTGACGGCTCAGGGAGTACGGGAAGCTGGCGCACTGGGCCTTGCTGGGCGCAATGAAATAATGCGTGCCTGCGGCGCTTTGCTTGCCTACCTTACGCAAACGCAAATGCGTGACCCTGAACACCTCAAACCTTTTCAGCGTCTTGATTTGAGCCGTCGTCTTATGGTCGACGAAGTGACTGAGCGCAACCTTGAAATTTTTACCCGCCTCAATGGCCGTAAAGGGAAAGGAACTTTACGGCATGTTCTGGATGATACGATGACGCCAATGGGCGGCCGTCTGCTGGAAGACATGCTGCGTCACCCCTGGCGTGAAGCTTCGCCCATTACGCGCATTCAAGATGCTGTAGCCTGGTTTCATGACGATGATGGCCGTCGCGCCGCCCTGCGGGAAGCTCTCAAAAGCGTGTACGATATGGAGCGGCTGTCTACCCGCATAAGCCTCAATCAGGGCAGCCCCAGGGACTTTATCGCCTTGCGTAACAGTCTGGCCGCCCTGCCGCAGGTTCAGGCTGCTCTGAGCGATAGTTCGGTTGCGTCCATTCTTCAACGTCCCGACCAAGATGGCGATGCTACGCAAGTTAGCGGCGCCGCTGTGGAGGCGCCCCGCGCCGTAGCAGATATTCTCAAGACCTGGGATGCAATGGAGGACTGCACTGCTCTTCTGCAAAGTGCCCTTGTGGACAGTCCGCCCCCGGTTATTACAGATGGCGGTCTTTTCAAGAGCGGCTACAATGCCGAGCTGGACAGACTGTTGGATCTGGCTGAACACGGCGAGCAAAAGCTGCAGGCCATGCTTGCGGAAGAACAAGCCACAACAGGCATTGCCAAGCTCAAGCTGGGGTACAACCGAGTTTTCGGTTATTATTTTGAAGTAACGCGGGCTGCGCACAGCGGCACCGTACCTTACCACTTTATTCGGCGGCAGAGTCTGGCCAATGCCGAACGGTTCACCACAGAGGCTCTTAAAAGCCTTGAAGAAGAGCTGCTTTCTGCCTCTGACAAACGCAAATCGCTTGAATACTCTCTTTTTCAAGATCTTCGCCAGCATATGGCGCAGCAGCGCGAACGTATCACCCACATGGCCCAGTTGATTGCCAACCTCGACTATTGGCAAAGCCTCGCCCAGGTTGGCCGTATTAATAGCTGGTGCCGCCCTGAATTGACTGCAGATGCCAACCTGAACATTCGCGAAGGCCGTCACCCTGTGGTCGAAGCCATGCTTGGTCGCGCCAATTTTGTGCCCAACGATTTTCGCCTGGAAGATAAACGCCGTCTGTGCCTGCTCACAGGGCCCAACATGGCTGGCAAGTCCACGGTGTTGCGTCAGGTGGCCATCATCTGCCTTTTGGCGCAAATGGGGTCAATGGTCCCGGCCACATCGGCGAAACTTGGTTTGGTCGACAGGTTGTTTTCCCGCGTAGGGGCTTCTGACAACTTGGCCCAGGGGCAAAGTACTTTTATGGTTGAAATGATGGAAACAGCGCGAATCCTGCGTCAGGCAACGCGGCGCAGCCTCATCATCTTGGATGAAATAGGACGAGGCACCAGCACCTACGACGGCGTGGCCCTTGCTTGGGCTATGGTCGAAGATTTGGCCAAACGGGCACAGGCTGAGTTGCGCACTCTTTTTGCCACGCACTACCACGAACTTACGGCCCTTGAGGGGCGCGTGGACGGTGTTTTTACAATGAATATCGCCATCAGCGAGTACAGTGGCGATATCCTTTTTTTACACAAGCTTGTGCCCGGTCCTGCCGATCGGAGCTATGGCGTCGAGGTTGCCAGACTGGCTGGCGTGCCTGGCCCTGTGGTACAGCGGGCCAGAGCTATCCTTGCCAACCTGGAACGTGGGCGTGATGTTGCGCGCAAGGCGGTTGTATCCGCAGTATGCTTACCTGGTTTGGATTTGCCTGAAACCAAGGGCAAGGAGACGGACGACTTGCCCTACCTTCAGGCGGCTCCCCCGCGTGCAGATCATCCTGTGGTTGAACTGCTGCGTGATATGCAGCCCGAAGAGCTGAGTCCTCTTGACGCGTTAAAAACGCTTATGGAGTGGAAAAAGCTCTGGGGTGGTTCTTCTGCTGACCTTTCCTCTCAACCATCGGGCAGTCAGAACGATGCTGGTGAGGAAGAAAACCGTGGCTGAAGCTAATCCCTGGTCTGTCATTCAGTTCATTGCAGAAAGGCGCATTGAAGAGGCTCAGGCGCAAGGGGTTTTTGACAACCTGCCAGGGCGTGGCCGCCCCTTGCAGTTAGAGGATATGAGTCATGTGCCCGAAGATCTGCGCATGGCTTACAAAATTCTAAGCAATGCTGGATGCCTGCCGCCTGAATTGGCTGAGCGCAAAGAACTGAATCGTCTTGTGGATCTGCTGGACTCCTGCAAGGATGAACAGGAACGTGTACAGCAAATGCAAAAGCTGCGCTTTATGATAGTTCGCGCCAAAATGCGTTACCAGCGTCATTTGCAGCTTGAACAGGATGATCCTTATTACGACAGATTGCTGGACAAACTGTCTGCTGCCGCCAATGAAAAAACAGGGCTCGCGTGAGGTTTACACCTTTTGCGAACCCTGAAAGTTTTGCGGCAAGAACCGTTCGGATGGTACCAACATCGCAAATGAAATTGCTTTAAAGCAGATTTGCTTTGAAATATTTTATTTCAAAGTTGTTATTCTATCCAATAGTGCAATTTTCATCAAATTTCATGCCGTGTCACGGCGCACTGCTTTCTTGTGCAACGTTAGAGCATTTAAATTTTTTTTTAAGTTAAAATGCTCTAATAAAGATCGGAATCAGCGGGCGTGCGCTCCCAATAAATATGCCCTTTTTTCTTGTATTTACGCAAGAGAACATAGACGCTCCCCGCTCCGCCGTCGTGCGGCTGCGCTGTGCAAAAGGCAAGCACCACCCTTTTAAAGGGATCCTGAGTAAGCCAGCTTTGCAATTTTTCCCGCAAAATGCCCACCCCATCTGGTGAATTACGCCCACGGCCCGGCACTACCAGTATTGTGCGTAATCCTTTGTACCAGCTGCCACGAAGAAAGCCGCGCAAGGCTTCAAAGGCCTGCACTGCGTTTAACCCGTGCAAATCCAAATGCGCTTCAGGGCTGAAAGAACCAGCGCGAAGCTTGTTTATGGTCATTTGGTCCAGACCAACAACATGCCCTTCAATATATTCTTCAGTAAAGGACAGGGCAAACTCCAGTTTGCCTTCCATAAAGTCTTGAAGACTGATTTGCCCGTTGGGCGGAGGCGTGCTCGCTTCTGGAATTGGAACCACATCACGGCCACGGCCTTGAAGGGGGATGACTCCTCCCACGGCTTGCATGAATATGGAATCTTCTTCGCTGGACTCTGGCGAATTCCAGCAGTCGGCAGCAGCGTCTTGCCCTTGTGTTGGGGATTTGGGCGCACAGTGCGCGCCTAGGCTTTTGTGGGTCCCCAATCTTTGGGGGTCAGCAAGTGTTTTTCCCTTATATGTCGCTTTATCTTTCTGGTCTCCATATCGCGTCCCAGTATTTGTTGGGTCCGATTTTTTTATGGTGGAGCCAGATTTTGTATGCTTTTTTTTCAGTTCTTTTGATGCGGGCAAAACGCCATGCTCCTCAAGCAAAAAAGCGCCAGAGCCATGTTGCATATCAGCCCTGCCCCCACTTTGCTTCGCTTCTGTTGGCAACACCTGACCCACAGAGCGCAAGAAAAGAGCCCGCTCTTCATCGTCGCAGTGGGGTGTATCATCTTCAATGAATCCGCGATTTGTGCGTTTGTTTTTCTTGTTTATAGCAACATGATGGCTGGCGGATTTTGCTGCCTTTTTTTCTGGAAGCGTACCAATACTAAGTGACTTGAAAGGATTTTCACCAAAGGAGTCGGACATGGTCAACCCCACGATTAAATTTTGCTTGAAAAAAAAGCCGCGGCGTGCCGCGGCTTTTTTTGTTTATGACAGGATGTGCTATTGCCCCGCAGGCGCCGTATTGGCCGGAGCGCCCTGTGTTTCAGCAGGTGCTGCAGGAGTAACCGGGGGGACCGAAGTGGTTCTGGGCGCAGCAGGCTCTTCAATTTTTACATTAAGAATGGTGGACTCGCTGCTGGGGCGCGAACTGGTAACATAGGTGTAGCTCAACGAGGTGATAACAAAGATCACCGCCATGAGCGTGGTAAGCTTGGCAAGAATGCCGCCAGCACCACCGCTGCCGAAAACAGAAGTGTTGCCTCCGCCAAATATGACACCCATGCCTTCCTTGCCAGATTGCAAAAGTACAAGGATAATGAGCAACACGCATACAATGATATGCAGTGTAAGAATGAGAGTCTGCACGTATTCCTCCTCGCCGTCCGGCTACTGCCCGATGGCGCGCCAGAAGAGTTGGGCATCAGGCCCCGATAATTTGTAGGAAGCTTTGCGCCTCTAAAGAGGCTCCTCCTACCAAAAGACCGTCCACGTTGTCAAGGGCAATAAGAGCTCCGGCGTTGTCTGGCTTGACGCTGCCGCCATACAGAACAGGCAGTTTCTTGCCTGTTTCACCAATAAATTTTTCAAGCAGTGCCTTGGTAACGCCATGCGCTTCACGTACTTCACCTGGGCCCGCGACCTTGCCTGTACCAATGGCCCATACGGGCTCATAGGCAATAGCCAAGCGCCCCACCAGGGCGTCGCCAGTCATTCCTTCAGGCCTGGCCGCAAAAAAAGCCGTCAGCTGCCGTTCAAGAACAGCATAGAGGTTTCCCAGCTCACGCTCTTCAAGCGTTTCACCAATGCACAGCATGGTTTTCAGGCCGTGGCTAAGTGCGAATATGGCCTTACGGGCAACCATTTCATCTGTCTCGCCAAAGATATGCCTGCGTTCGGAATGTCCAGCAAGCACCCATTCAGCACCAACATCACGCAACATGCCAACAGAAACTTCACCCGTAAATGCCCCTTCAGGCGCGGGATAGAAATTTTGCGCACCCACGGCCAGTGATTTGTGCCCACGAAAAGCCTGAGCAACACATTCAATGGAAGTGACAGGCGGAAAGATTACGACCTGGCGTTCTTTGGGCAAAACGTCAGGCAAAGCCGCAGCAATTTCACCAGCAGTAGTGGCGGCTTCAGTTCGATCCTTGTACATTTTCCAGTTGGCGGCGATAATTTTATGCATATATACCTCTTGCACGTTAAGACTGACAGGAGTTCAGCTCACATAGGTAGATAAGGGCGTCTTCCCCTGTATCGGCATAATAGTTGCTGCGCTGCCCTACATGTTGAAAGCCACAGCCTTCGTATAATGAAATGGCAGCCTTGTTACTTCTTCGTACTTCAAGCAAGACTCTATGAATATCCATTTTGCGGGCCATGCGCAAGGTCGTGCGCAGAATGCGTTTTCCGTGCCCAAGACGCCGGATCTGTGGCCTCACTGCCAGGTTGAGTATTTCCAGTTCATCTCCCGTATGGTAGATGGAGATGTAGCCTACGAGATCTTCGCCGCAAAAAAGGCCAAAGGCAGCAAAAGCTTTTTGCGTAAAGGCGGCGCGACACTGCTCCTCAGACCACGGCAATGTAAAACACTCCCGCTCAATTGCGGACATTTTTTCGGCATCGGATGCTTCAAGTTGCTGCATACGACACGCCTGCCCTGCGGACAAATTCATGAAAATTATTCCTTATAGTGGCCTTAAAAACCCTGCTCAATCTCTAGAAGTGGTTGATGGCAACAATATTCCGCTGTGTGTCATGGCAAAAGAAGATGTTTTACGTCAGCATTTGCCACATCGCACAGTGGTGCTGCTTGTTCGAGATAGAACCGGGCGCTCACTGCTAACCATGTCTGAGCAGGGTTGGAGTTTTTCGTCATACGGGCACGTTCCAGCAGGTATGGCGTGTGAAAACTGTGCTCAAGAACTTCTGCTTCAAGAATGGGGCCAAGAAGGTGGCCGACTTATCTGTTTGGGCCTCATGCCGCCTTCAGAAGAAAACGGTCAGACCTTTCTGCACTTGTACACAGCCTGTCTGCCGCGCTCTATAGTTACCTCAAGAGCTGCTGCACGCGATAGACATCTGCTGGTAGATCAGGATGAACTACAGGGGCTGGAAGCGCACTTCGGCGACCTGCTCGCTCCCATTATGCGCGCTGCCATCGGGGGCGGACATCTTTTTCGTTGATGACTAACAGCAGATTCTGGTCTTCAAATTTCTGTGTCTATGTTGTTGGGCTTAGCAAATCAACAGCCAAAGCATGCAAACGACCATTGCTGGCAAGAAGCGGGTCGCCAAAGCGCAAAGGCGCGCCAGTAAGGCTGCTGATGCGTCCACCCGCTTCTTCCACAAGCAGGATGCCTGCTGCGAAGTCCCAAGGCTTGAGCCCTGCTTCATAAAAAATATCCAGTTTTCCACTGGCAACATAGGCCAGATCTATCGATGCCGCACCAATGCGTCGTACGCCTTGAGCTATGGGCAATACCAGAGCAAGCCGCTCCATTATTTCCGGCAACCGTTTGGCGATGTCATAGGGAAACCCCGTGCCTACGAGGGCATCGTTAAGGCTGTCCACTCCACTTACGGAAATGGGTTCGCCATTGCAAAAAGCCCCTTGCCCCCGTACTGCCCAGTAGCAGCGATGCAACATGGGCACGTTGACAATGCCAAGTTCAACACGCCCCTTGTGCCACAAGGCTACAGAAGTCCCCACTTGAGGGATGCGGTGTACAAAGTTGGTTGTGCCGTCAACTGGATCAATAATCCAGCAAAGATCAGCAGGCGCGTCATCGTCTTCGCTGCTTTCTTCTGCCAAGAAACATGCTCCTGGCACCAGATCCACCAGCTTTTCCTTCAAAAAGGCCTCTACGGCCAAATCGGTCTGAGTGACCAGATCAATGCTGCCCTTATGCCGCACATTGCTGGGCAGTGCCCAGTGTTCGCGTATGATTTCTCCGCTTTGCAGTACAATGTCCACACAGCTTTTAAGAATTGAATGAGCATCAATCATAAAAAATCCTTATTTCAAGACTGAGGGCAATATGCTTGCCGCCGTGGTAATTGGGCACAAAAAAACAAGCGCTCAATTTTATTTTCTACGCTTCTGCTTAAACGCTCATGGCATATGGGTGACGATTAGAGCATTTTAATTTTAAAATGCTCAGCGGCTGCGCGAGCAGACGCCCGCCGTGAAGGCGTAAGCGCAATTAATTTACGCTGTTAAACGCCGTAGCGAGCGTGTCTTAACCTTTGAGAGTATAATATATTCTCAAAGGTAACTTGCTCTAGTTGATAAAGACTGACCGATAAGTTTCACGGTCAAGCATCGCTTTAGCCGTGCCACGAAGCACTGTGGTAAGGGGATCTTTGTCCACAAAGACCTTGAGTCGAGTTTCACGGGCAATATACTGATCGAGCCCCTTGAGCAGCGAACCGCCGCCAGCCATGAGCATGCCGTTGCGGTAAATATCAGCGGCCAATTCAGGGGGTGTTTTTTCCAAGGCGCGCAAAACAACTTCAAGAATGGCTTGGACTGGTTCGCGTAAGGCTTCACGAATATGTGCTTCTGTTACTTTAACCACACGCGGAGCGCCGCGTACCATATCCTTGCCTGAAACTTCCAGAATGGGTGCATTGGGAATGGGCATGGCGGAGCCGATGATTTTTTTTACATTTTCAGCCGTATTGTCGCCAATTTCCATACGAAAAGCATCACGCATAAAGCGCTGTACAGCCACGTTCATCGCATCTCCAGCCACACGCACAGACTGGGTGTTGGCAACGCCGGACAATGTGATGACCGCCACTTCACTCGTACCGCCACCGATGTCCAGAACCAGATTGCCCAAGGGTTCGTGAATGGGCAAATCCGCTCCAATGGCCGCGGCCATCGGCTCTTCAATCATCGAAATGTCAACAGCGCCAGCCAGCATGGCCGCATCGATAACTGCTCTTTTTTCAACCTGGGTGATACCTGTGGGTATACAGATGGACATGGAAGGCCGGACCAGGCGAAGGCCGGTGATGGCCTTGCGCACAAAGTAGGAAATCATGGCTCGAGTGACGTCAAAATCCGCAATAACGCCATCTTTCATTGGCCGTACTGCACGGATGCGCTGTGGCGTTCGGCCAATATATTCTTTGGCTGCTGTTCCGACAGACAGGACTTTGCCCGTTTGGGCGTCAAGGGCCACAACTGACGGCTCATTGACGACAATGCCATGCGCCCTGGTGTAAAGCAGGGTGTTGGCGGTGCCAAGATCCATGGCTATGTCTTTCGACAAAAAACGGAAAAAGCGCCGCAGAAACATAGCTAGTATTCTTTTTGAGGTGGCATGGGGGCGCTGTCAGGATCATATGCCTGAGGGCCGTCGCTGTGCACACGAGCTCTGGGCAGCATGGTACGCAACCGTACCTTGAGGTATAGGTTTTCCAGAAAAAGGGCGAGGTGGTCGACTGCCTGGCGAACAAAGCTGCGCATGGATTCATCAATCTGGCGTGGTTGGGTGTGCGCCAGGCACAGCACCCCACGAGTACTTTTGTTGACCATAACTGGCATGCAGATTGCCGCCTGAAAATCGGGCATATCGGGCAGCTTGCCAAAAAGTACGGCTGAGGGGGCTCCCTCTACACCTTCTGCAACAACGGGCTGGTCGTTATGAAAAACCCAGCCGGTTATGCCGCTGCCCATTGGCAGGATGAGAGGTTCCGGCCCTTCAAGAAGAAGGCGTGCCGATTCTGCCTCAACACAATATGTTTCGCCAGGAGTGTCCACTGAGGCAAATGCGCAGTAGTCAAAGCCTGTAGCTTCAACCATAATGCGCAGATAGTTCTGCAAAAATTGTGGCCAGCGCTTATAGCGGAAGCGCAGATCCTGTATGACGCCCAACTCCACAAAATAACGTGGAATGTTGCCCGCCATATCCTGACGGCCCCTGCTGCCCTGCTGCCGTGCTATCAACTCGGCAAACATCTGCAATATTTTGTGATCTTTGTCTGAAAAAGAATACTGCCTTTTGCTGTCAACACACAACGCGCCCCCGGTTGGTACGGGGCACCCCATAAAGGCCTTGATGCTGGCCTCTTCGCCACCGGAGTAATAGCCGAGATTGCTCTGCCGTTGGTCGAAATTGGGCACAAGAAGCGGCTGTCTGTTGCGTATGATCCAGCCCACCAAGCCTTTGCCAGGCAATATGGTAGCGTTGGCCCCAACCTTGTCGCCAAGGCTGAAGGAAGCAGCGAGGTGGTGCCCTTCGCCTTCTTCGTCAGGCAAAAATAAAACAACCGAGTATGCGTCAAAAACGCTGCAAACAATACTGAGTATATGCTTTTCCAATGGATTTTCAGTCATGGTTCTGTCGATTTTATGGTGATGCGGGCTGGCCGCCAAATATATTAAATAAGCTCATCTCTTGTAGCAAAGCGTATCGCCCCCCGCAACTGCTCTTTTGCACTTAAGGCGGCACGCCAAGTTGAGCCGTCAAAAAAAGTAAACGGAAAAATTGCAAAAATGGAATATTGATACCTGTAAGGGCTTGACTCTTGTGAGAAATATTTATTTATCAAGTATGACTACTGGAATTATTTTTAAAATAAGTATAAAAAATTGTGAAAGACTGATATGCAGGTGTACAAATGATTAAGTGGCAAGAGGTTTTCAGCAAGAATGGTCAACCTTGGCGGGATGCAACGTGCTTGTCCGCCCCTGTTGCCATCAGCGACCTCGAACCCCTCAAAAATTTTCTTGATGCCGTACATGTGCGCTTTTGTCTGGTGAAGCCTTACCAGGAAAACAAGAACTATCCAGTTGTAGAGGGACGTGAACTTCTGCCCTCCTTTGACAACGACATGTTTGAGTACAGAGATCTGCCGGGCTTTGCTATGGTGGCTTTTGCACGCCAGCTGGATTATTTTTCTGAAATTTTTCAGTTTGACAGGCTGCACCCGGTCATTACTGAAGGTGAAGGCGCGAGCTGCCCACTGGAAAATCAGGTAATGGGTCAGAACCTGCAAACCCTTGCCTCACGGCTGCCGCGCATTCATCAAGATGTTTTTCGCCAGCAGTTTCGTTCTACAGATACTGTACAGCTTGAAAGTTATCCTGCCCTTATGCCCTACCTTCTCAATATGGACAGGGCTCAGGTATTGGCCTGGGATGCGGATAATCAATTTCACCTGGCTGGCGTTTTTGCTTCTTTTCCCTCTGATATTGACAGCGAACTCAAGCGGTTCGGCATTCGCATAGGCAAGTTTGTCTATGGCGATAGCGAGATTTATGAACGAAACCGCATGTTTGTATACCAGTATCTTATGGAGCTTTATGGCTTCCCTATTGTGTCGGAACGGCGTACTTCAAGTGCGCTTTTTACGCGTAAGCTGCACAAAATGGGCGAGCATTTTCTTTTGCGGGTTCTTGGGCAAACTGACCGCACCTTGACCACCTATATATCTACAGGTGGCAACCAGCGCTATCCTATGCTGGAAAAGATTGCACTGGTGGCTGTAGATGCCGACCATGACGAAGCGCTTGAAATTATAGACCGCGACGGTTTTTTTCTTGATAAGCCTCGGCGCGTGGTGATTCTGCGCGTTAAATATCGCCAGCATACCTTTGACTCCAGCAACGTGCGCCAAGACCGCGCCCTTTCAGTGGTAGCCCAGGAAGTACTGCACCCGCTTACAGGGGAACCGCTTACTGGACTCAACCTGATTAAAGATACGTCCAACATGTTTCTGCGCCTCAACGATATTGTGCGCGGTGAATTCACAGGGCGTATTACTTTCAAGCGTACTGAAGTGGTGGAAAACACCGATACACATGAAAAAAGGCTCAAATTTCTGTATAGCTGGCTGACCAAACATCAGCGCCGCATGATAAGCTATAGCGACGAGTTTTTTTCTAATGTCAGCAAGGTGTTGTGTAACTATCTTTATTCTCCTGACAATGACGAAGCTTTTGAAAGCTTGCGCGACCTGTATCAGGAAGTATGCACTCGGTTCAGCTATATTCAGCAAGCTCGGCGAGTTCGCATTCTTGAGGACTTATGCACGCGCAGCTGCAAGGGCGTTCACATCACCTACAGGCAGATGCTTAGCGAGGCCGTGGCGCTGCTCAATGAACTGAAATTTGAAGTTGTCAATTTTTTCCCGGTATTGGTGGACAGTATCATTGACTGCGTTGAAAAGATGCTGCGTGACCGCTATCTCCAGCGCCAGTACCTTGACCCCCCGGAGGACAGTCTGACTCCAGCCGGGATTGAGATTCGAAAAAATTATGGACGCCTCGTTTCCTTGCAGGATGGCTTTAAAGCTGTGCGCAAGGCGCGGGTAGGCAAGGAAAGCATTTTAGCATGAGTTTGGCTTTATTTTATCTTCCCCCTGAACAGTGGGGGCATGAGGTACGGCTTGAAGGTCAGGAAGCCCGTCACCTGAGCCAGGTTTTGCGGATTGGCCCTGGCAGCGAAGTGGGACTTCTGGATGGTCAGGGGCGGCGGGGCCGTTTTGTTGTGCGTAAGGCTGGCAAAAAAAATGTCGACCTTGAACGTGTAGACGAAAAATTTCAGCCTCAGCCCGAAGCCCGCGCGATAGTGGCTCTTGCTTTCAGCAAGGCTGTGCGACGGGGCTTTTTTATGGAAAAAGCTGTGGAATTGGGAGCCTCCGGCATATGGTTGTGGCAAGGCGATCACAGCCAGGGCAGCCTTTCCGCCTCTGTGCAGGAGGCCTGTCTCGGGCAGCTCATTGCCGGCGCCAAGCAGTGCGGCAACCCCTGGTTGCCTGAGGTGAAGATACTTAAAGGCGGAGTGGACGACCTCGCCAAGCATGCAGCCAATGCTGACTACCGTATCTTGCCGTGGGAAGCTCAGGACAATGTGCCCATGCTTTCACCAAATATGGCAGGACAACCTGGCCTGACCGTATATGTTATCGGCCCCGAAGGCGGTTTCTCTGCTCGTGAACTGGATACTCTCAGAGTGTCAGGTTTTACTGCTGTGAGCCTGGGCACCCGTGTGCTGCGATGTGAAACAGCGGCAACCCTTTGTCTTGGCATTCACTGGTGGGCGTCACAGTTGCCAAAGGCTTCTCTTCCCGGGACGGAGCGTTCATGACTGTGAACAAGCCCCTGCCCGAGCGCATGCGCCCGGATGATTTGGCGCTCTTTCTTGGCCAAACCCATCTGGGTGGGCGGCTGCGTTCACTCATGCAAGCTCAGCGCCTGCCGAGTCTTCTTTTTTTTGGTCCTCCTGGCTGTGGCAAGTCCACTCTTGCCTTGTTGCTGGCTAAATCCACTGGCAAGAATTTTTTGCGTCTCAGCGCCCCTGAAGCTGGTTTGCAGCACCTGCGCCGTTCACTTTCTGGCGTAGACATTCTTGTGCTGGATGAATTGCACCGCTTTTCCAAGGCGCAACAGGATTTTTTTCTGCCCCTTGTCGAATCGGGCGAGTTGACCCTGCTGGCTACGACTACGGAGAATCCCTCTTTCAGTGTCACACGGCAGCTGCTTTCACGGCTTCATGTATTGCGGTTGCGGCCTCTGGGGCGTGCGGAGCTTCTTGAACTGGCAAAACGTGGCGCCGCAGATTTGCAGACAGAAATGTCTGAAGAGCTGGCAGACTTGCTCGCTGGCGTTGCTCACGGTGATGCCCGCACCCTGCTGAATCTTGTGGAATACGTTGCCGCCCTGCCCGCTGACTTGCGTGAGCTTGAGCATATTAAGGCTGCCCTGCCGGAAGTGCTGGTACGTCATGACAAGGATGGCGACAATCACTACGAACTGGCGTCAGCTCTTATTAAATCCATTCGTGGCAGCGATGTTGACGCCGCTCTTTACTACCTTGCCTGCCTGCTTGAGGGCGGCGAAGATCCTCGTTTTATCTGCCGGCGTCTTATTCTTTCGGCCTCGGAAGATATTGGTTTGGCCGACCCCAATGCGCTGCCCCTGGCCGTTTCGTGCCAGCAGGCCGTGGAGTTCGTGGGCATGCCGGAGGGTTTTATTCCCTTGGCTGAAACCGTGACGTATCTTGCAATGGCCCGCAAAAGTAACGCTTCGTATGCGGCGTATCTCAACGCCCAACGAGAAATCAAACTGAACGGGCCACGCCCTGTGCCTTTGCACCTGCGCAATCCTTCAACACAGCTGCAAAAAGAATGGGGATACGGCAAAGAATACAAGTATCCCCACAACTATCCAGACTCTTGGATTGAACAGTCTTATTTGCCGCCAGAGCTGGAAGGACGCCGCTTCTATCAGCCCCGCGACAACGGTGAAGAGCCTCGCCTTTCTCAGTGGTGGCGCAAATTGCATAAAATCAAAAAAACGGAAGACTAGGCATGCATCGCTTTGTTGAAGGCGCTTTTGCGCAAAAATTTCTCACGGGTAATACCTATGCGAGCCATGACGCGCGCGTGGGCTTATTCACCCGCCTGTTCCCTTCCATCAGTTTTTATAGCCGTCTTTTTGGTGGACCTTTGCGCTGGTTGTGCTCCAAAGCTGCCAAGGGGCAATGTGATGACGCTGCCTGGGTACACGCCAGTGTGTGGGTTTCTGAGCTGATGGAGCGCATTGGCTGCCCCATTGAAGTACAGGGTATGGATGCCATCAATGAGGTGGATGGACCTTGCCTCTTTGTGGCCAACCATATGAGCACGCTGGAAACATTTATGTTGCCGGGCATGATACGGCCAAGGCGGCCCGTAACCTTTGTTGTTAAAAAAAGTTTGACGACCATGCCTCTTTTTGGACCTGTCATGTGCTCGCGTGACCCCATAGTTGTGGGTCGTACCAATCCGCGTGAAGATTTGACTGCTGTTCTTGAGGGTGGCCTTGAGCGTCTCAAAAAAGGGGTATCCATTATTGTTTTTCCCCAGAGTACGCGGTCGCTGGTGTTTGACCAGAGTCACTTCAACTCCATTGGTGTCAAGCTTGCCCGTAAAGCCGGGGTGCCAGTGGTTCCTATTGCCCTGAAAACAGACGCGTGGGGACAGGGCCGAAAGATAAAAGAACTGGGTCCTGTAAAGCCAGGCATGCCTGTGCGCTACTCTTTCGCCAAACCTATGTATATTCAGGGGCAAGGCAAAGAAGAGCACGCGGCTATCTGTCAGCACATCGCGTGCTACCTTGAAGGCTGGCAGCAACATGATGGAATTAACGCCACGGTGTCCAGCTAAAGGCGTAGAAGCATGTTCGTTGCAGGCTAAACTGTTAAGCGCGAGCATGTTGAATCAGCCCCAAACAATGGCTGTTGCTATGGCAAATCGGCTCGTCAGATTGGGTAACGAACAGAAATATTTTAAGTTTTATACTCTTCAGGTGCCGACTTCCTGAGTATGCACAGCTAGCATTCAAGAATGTCATGCCAGAATAACGCAACGCCCCGCCGATGATATGTCGGCGGGGCGTTTTAAAATTTCAGTTTGAACTGGCTAGTTTGTCATGTACAGCGAATACCGGGAAGGACTAGCCACCTTGCGCAGCGGATTCTGTTGTTTCCGTTTTCTTTTGAAGTCTTTTGCAATACAGCGAAAAAAGATAACTGGAGACTGGCCGTACTGTCATTACCGCAAAAAAGAGCATAAAATACAGCATTGAATCAATAAACAGCATGGGGGTTGAGCGGTCTTCATAGCCCAGTCCGCTAAGATAACCATGCAGTTTCAAAATTACCCAGCATGCCAGAAAAAAAACGCCAATGGCATACAGAAAGCATCTGTCCTTGGCTTTTCGCAGCTGTTTTTCCATACACTTCCTTCCGCACGCGAACGTTAATAAGGCCTTCGCCCTGTTTTTAGAAACAACTGAGTTTCGCACAGAACGAAGTTTTTCGCTAGTATTTACAATAGTGAGAACTGATAAAAAATACGTTAGAAAAGGCAAGGAGTTGTACACTCCTTGCCCTCTTTGTAAATACCTGGCCGTTTGCCCGGTCATTCCCATTCAAGCAGGCGCTTTTGCCCGGTCAGAGACCGCAAGTGTGTGGCGTCTTGCCCCACTTCAAGGCAGCCCAGATATGTTCCCTCTTTGTTTTTGATCGCCAAGTATTGAATATGGATGAATTTGCCGCCAAGTTCCAGCCAAAATTCAGCTTTGTCGCGCTCTCCCCTTTTAAAGGCTTCCAGTATCTCGGTGACCATATGAACAGACTTGGAGGGATGGCAGTTTTTTACTTCGCGTCCAATAACAGCGGCGCTTCTTGGGAAAATACGATGCACGCTGTCAGAATAGTAGGCAACCCTGTCGTCTGGGCCAACAAAGCTGACATCCACTGGCAGATTACACAAAATGGCATCCACAACTTCTTGCGGCAGCTGCCCAGTAGAAAGATCTACAAGGTCTGGACGGCTTGCTGCGTCTGCGGGTTTTATTGGAGTCCATTCACCTTCAGGCGTTATGCCGAATGAGTAGCCAATTTCATCGTCACCCAGGCGGCAGCGGCTCCAGTCTTCCTCGGTAAGCAGCTGAAGGCACATGGGCAGAAGAATATTTTCTTCTTTCCTTACCATCTCATCAACTTCATCAACCAGGTCATGCAAGGCTGCGGCACCGTCCACTCTGTTTTTTTCAGCCAAAAGTTCTTGCGTACGGCGGAACTTGTTTCTGATGTCATCGTGCACTTCCCACATAACCTTGCCGGGTGCGCTCAGATCATGCTTTTCAAGCAGCGGGAAAAGCTGATTTTCTTTACGAACATAGTGGGTTTGGATGCCCGCAAGTTCCTGAGTTAAAAAACTGAGGCGGCCAAGCATAAAAGGCCATTCTGATTCAGCAGGCTCCTTGGACGTGCCCAGAACCTCCTTTATTTCAGCAACAAGCTTTTTTACCTGAGAATTTTCCTTCAAATAAGTGTGAACTGGGTGTCCCGGCGGAACCGAAGGCATTTGCTGCCCTTCCAGCGCATTCTGGAACAGGGCTGCATGCAGGTGACACATTCTTTTTATTTCCGCCTCTGGCAATCCTTCGTTCACGAGGGTTTGCTCAAGCGCGGCAATTTCCTGTGGTGAAATATCGCCAACGGTCTGATTGAACTTGTCCTGCAACTTGCTGAACTCCACGCCGTCGTGAAGCTCTTTGATTATTTCCTTGAGCGCGGCCATGCGCTCTTCCTGAGGCATTTTTTTGTCATCCGACCGCGTCTTCATACTGGCAGGAGGCGCAATTTCAACAGCTTCGCCGGTATTGAGCATTATTTCGCCAGCAATAAACAAGAGCAGTGAAAGTACACTCTCATTACCCATGCCAGCAGCTTTTTCTACAGATGCAACTCGCCCCACTGTCTGGCGCATCAGAGGATTTTTTAACTTTTCAAAGCTCTTGTTATGCGTTGCCAGCGAGTCAATGAGAAAAGGATAGTCCTTGGTGAGGGTATAAATACTCGTATCCTTGGTCAGCAACATGGCTACCTCTGCTTGTTATACAGCCTGTTCGGGTCTGAGCGAGCCGAAGCAACGGTTGGCTAGATGGGCGGGGTTATGGTCACCAGCAGGCGCATGCGTGTAGTTGCTTCTACACCGTGCGGCTCACGAATTTCAGAAATCAGTATGTCTCCGGCAGCGGCGGGAAGCTTGGTACCGTCCGCCCCGAGGAAGAATCCCTCACCTTCAAGTATCTGTATTGAGAGTTCACCGTCCAAATCATGGGAATGAACGGGAAAAGTCACGCCAGCATCAAGGTTGAAGTTTATAATCTTGAAGTTGGGAGAATCCTCAACAAGAAAAAACCGCTTCATGGCATTTGCCGAAAATTCGCGTGTGGATTCAAGCTGCAGTATCTTCATGATATCCCCTTTGCCGCGTATGGCGATTTTCTGGATTAGGCATTGTTAGAGTTACCGTAGAAATGAGCTGATTTATTTTCTGTGATGATGCTCACAATTTCGTACGAATTTTATTTTGTCTTACAAATATAATATATCACAACATTCCTCTGTCAAATTGATAGATAACAAGGGTATGCTACAAAAATAGAAGTATCAGTTTCATTAATTACAATGAGTTACAAGAGGATTTTGGCGCTGCTCAGGTTGATTTTTGAGGCTCATCTCATGCCAGGTGAGGCTTTGTTTTAACTGGAAATACATTGAATCTTTATTTGACTAATATTTTTAATTTTTTACGTATTTTAATTTTCAGACTTTGAAACCTACTTTTTGTTTCTTTCTTATAATGAATTAAAAATTACTGCGACAGGTAAATGTAATTCACTATTGATAGATTTATTTTTGAAATACATAATTGTGCTAAATATAATTTATAATTATTGACATGTTGTCTCAATAATAGTTAATAATTTATATCGTCTGTTATAATAAAAAATATAGTTCAAATTGTCACAACTTTTCCAATAGTAAAAGAATATAGCAAGCAGTAACATTAAACAGCTTGTGCACAGCGAGATAAGTCGCCATTCTGGCAGACAAGTAAATAGCATCGCTGATGAAGTAGATATGATGGGTCATCAGGTAGATTGCGCGCAGGCGCACGGCCTGACAGAATTTATTGCAGACATGAAGCGGGGGTGAAAATGAATAGTATAGATAGAAATGATTGCAGTATTCAAATTGTACGATGCAAAAGTGATGTCGCGACTGTTTTATCTGCTATAGAAAGTGAATTGAAACGCAGGCAACTTACCATTTTCGCAAAATTTGACCACCATAAAAATGCTCAGGAGGTCAATATGTCACTGCGGAAAACAACGGTGCTGGTGTTTGGATCGCCAATGGTGGGAACACTTTTAATGCAAAAAAATCCTCTCGTCGCATTTGAACTGCCATTACGAATTTTGGTTCTTCCGGGTTTCCCGTGGGTAGCTGATCTGCTAATGTCCTTCGGGGAGGACACCAATGAAGGACACGGACCTGTATTCCCGGATTCTTGGGCTGACCGAGCCCTGGTTTGTTGAGGCTG
>JAEWKM010000016.1:0-101064 GCA_023386035.1 Pseudomonadota bacterium | reverse complement strand
TCGGCAAGGAACCCAACCGCTCCGTCAACCCTGACGAAGTGGTGGCCATGGGCGCTGCCATTCAGGGCGGCATCCTCAGCGGCGACGTGAAGGACGTGCTGCTGCTCGACGTGACCCCGCTTTCCCTTGGTATTGAAACCATGGGCAGCGTGTTCACCAAGCTTATCGAGCGCAACACCACCATTCCCACGCGCAAGAGCCAGGTGTTCACGACGGCTTCGGACAATCAGCCCTCGGTGTCCATCCATGTGCTTCAGGGTGAACGGCCAATGGCTAGCGACAATATGACCCTGGCCCGTTTTGACCTCACGGGCATTCCCCCGGCGCCCCGTGGCGTGCCGCAGGTTGAGGTGTCTTTTGACATCGACGCCAACGGTATCGTTAACGTGTCCGCCAAGGATATGGGTACCGGCAAGGAACAGTCCATCAAGATCACCGCTTCTTCCGGTCTGTCCGAAGACGACATCCAGAAGCTGGTGCGCGAGGCTGAAACCCACGCTGATGAAGACAAGAAAAAGCAGGAGCTCATTGAAGCCCGCAACCACGCTGACAGCCTTATTTACGGCACTGAGAAATCTTTGGCCGATCTGGGCGACAAAGCTGACGCCGCGCTCAAGAGCGATATTGAAACCAAGATCACCGATCTGCGCAAGCTGATGGAAGGCGAAGACGCCGCTGCCATCAAGGCTTCCACGGACGAGTTGGCCAAGGCATCACACAAGCTTGCCGAGCAGCTGTACCAGCAGCAGGCCCAGCAGACTGGCGGCCAGCCTGGCCCCGATGCGGGCGCGGCCGAAGGCCAGCCCCACGGCAATGCCGCAGACGACGTAGTTGACGCCGACTACACGGAAGTGAAGAAGTAAGCACGGTAGCATCCCGTCCGCTCACGCCAGCGATGCGTCTTCGTCCAAAGACAGGCCGGGCCGCTAGATGCGCTTGAGTGAACTTGCCTCAATTCCTCCACTGTACTAAAAAGGTCTGGCTCCCTGTGAGCCAGACCTTTTTCGTTGGTAGGCATGAGGCCTTTCGTTTGTCTGGAGCAGATTAACTTTCAGAATATGTATTCTCAAAGTTTTAGATACGCTCGCTACGGCGTTTCAACGCGCTCATAAATAGCGCTTACGCCTCCACGGCGGGCGTCTGCTCACGCAGCCACCTGAGCATTTCAAAGCTGTAGTGCTCTAATAATTATCCTGCCGGAGGATACTGTGCGTATATCCACGACGTATAGCCGCGCCCTCACGCGCCTGACGCTTGGCCTACTGGCTCTCATGCTGCTCGGCAGCCTCAGCGCCTGCAAAATGCCTTTCACCGGCCAGCAATCCCCCGTGGCTCCTGCACGCCCGGTTGCCCCGCCCAGTGCCGGAACCTGCGTGGCGCTGGCCCTGCCCGCCTCCGGGCCGTATGCCCCCATTGGCAGCAAAATCCGCCAGGGCGCGCAAATGGCCCAAAAAGAAATGGCGGCCAATGGCGTTAACATGCGCCTTGAAATCGTCAATACAGAAGCCCCGGACTGGCTGCAAAAACTCAAGGCCCTGCCGCCGTCCTGCGCAGTTGTGGGCGGCCCCCTTCAGGCCTCCAATTACGCACAGGCCCGCAATGCCGGAGCCACGGCTGAACGCGCCTTTTTCACATTTTTGCCCTCGCTGGAGCAGGGCGACGAAGGCACGCGCGCCTGGCGCTTTTTCCCCAGCCCGCAGGACCAGATTGACGCCCTCATCGGCTTTGCCTCAGACGGCCTGAACATTCGCAGCTACGGAGCCTTTTACCCTGCCGACGCTTACGGCGCACGCATGACGGGCCTGATGGAGCAAACGCTCTACAAGCGCAATATGGCGTTGCAAAAGGCCTCCTATAACCCCGGCGATCCCACTTCGTGGAGCACGGCTGTGGCTCCGCTCATCAACGCCAAGACGCCCGAAGGCAGCAGCACGCCCGTGCCGCAAACCGCCTTTGAAGCACTGTTTTTGCCAGATTCGTGGAAAAATATGGAAATGCTGACCACAAGCCTGCTCTACAACGGCGAAGACCGCCTTGTATTGCTTGGCACGACATTGTGGGAACAAGGCCTTTCCGGCAAGGTTGTCAACGCGCCTGAAAAGTATGCTCTGGCGGTCTTTCCCGCTGCCTGGAACCCTGCCCGCGCGCCTCGCGCGCTTCAGGGCCCCGGCTCGGACTTCTGGACTGCCCTTGGCTACGACTTCGCTCGCTTCGCAGTAAGCCTTGGCCTTAACTCGCGCCTCAGCTCGCCCGAAGTGACAGCCCGCGCCCAGCGCGCCTCGCAGATGGTCTGGGGCATGGCCCCCATCACATGGGACAATGCCGGGGTGGCGCACCAGAACCTCTTTGTCTTCGGCGTGTCTTCCACGGGCATGGTTCCCGTCAACCTTGAAGAATTCCGGCAGACGCACAGCAACATACTGCAACAGTCGGCGCTGCGCATGCAGGGCCTGCCGCCTGTGGACGCAACGGGCAATCCGGTTACGCCGGGTATAGGGCAGCAGCCAACGCTGCAGCCCATCGGCACGACACCGAAGCCCTCGTACAAGCTCAGTCTGCCCTCAAACATGTAGCCCAGAGGAACTTTGAGAATATGCATCCTCAAAGTTCAAGACATACCTGTTGAGCGGCCTGACCGTGCTAGAGCAGAGGAACTTTGAAAGTCCCTATATTTCAAAGTTGTCATCCTGCCGGAAGATGCGATTTTCGGCAGGATTCACACCGCGTTGTGGCAGCCGCTGCCAGCAGGGCTTGCCTGAAACGACGTTTACAGCCTCCACGGCGGGCGTCTGTTCACACAGTCGTCAGAGTATTTTCAAGGTGAAGGTACTCCAGAATATCATCCCCGGCCCGGCGGCCTCTTCTTGGGAAGCAGCCGGGCCAGGGCAAAGGACCTCATAATGTCAGAGAACAAAGGTATCGGTTCAAAAGAAGTGGCCCACATGGCCCAACTCTCGCGTCTCAGCGTCAGTGAACAGGAACAGGAACTCTTCGCCCGGCAGCTGGGCGACATCCTCGGCTATATGGACGTACTGGCCAAGGTGGACACCAGCGCGGTTGAGCCCCTGTACAGCCCGGTGCGGCACGAGTCCGCCGCGCGGCAGGACGTGGCCGCCCACGTGCGCACCCGTCAGGAAGTGCTGGCCAACGCCCCCGAGGCCGACGGCGAATACTTCATGGTGCCGCGCATCGTCTAGGCAGCGGCCGGAGCAGTTGTTTTTATAGTGCTCTGAAGCCCTACTTCTGGCGTCCTGATTTTTATTCACGCAAATACTACAAGCGGAACCCTTGAGAAGACCCATGACCGACATATGTTCCCTCTCCCTTACGGCTGTGGCCCAGGCGCTGCAAAAAAAAGAACTGAGCGCCGTGGAAGTGACGACCGCCTGCCTTGAGCGCATAACCGCCACTGAACCCACCGTGGGCGCGCTGCTGCACATTGACGCAGAAAATGCGCTGGCCGCAGCAACCGGTCTTGACAAAACAGGCCCCGACGCCGCCTGCCCCCTGTGGGGCGTGCCCGTCACCATCAAGGATACCCTTTCCACCAAGGGCATGCCCACCACTGCCGGATCGCGGATGCTGGAAGGCTATACCCCCTTTTATGACGCCTTTGCCGTGCAAAAACTGCGCGAAGCCGGAGCCGTCATTCTTGGCAAGGCCAATATGGACGAGTTTGCTATGGGCTCCAGCACGGAAAACTCCGCCTACAAGACCACCCGCAATCCCTGGAACCCCAACAAGGTTCCCGGCGGCTCCAGCGGCGGTTCCGCGGCTTCGGTGACGGCAGGCCAGTGCTTTGCCTCTCTGGGTACGGATACAGGCGGCTCCATTCGTCAGCCCGCTGCTTTTTGCGGCTGCGTGGGCCTCAAGCCGACCTATGGCCGCGTTTCGCGCTATGGCGTCATTGCCTATGGCTCCTCCCTTGATCAGGTTGGGCCGCTGACCCGCAATGTTGAAGACTGCGCGCATATGCTCACCGCCATTGCCGGGCCGGACGCCAGAGACAATACCTGCGACCCGCGCCCTGCTGAAAACTATGCAGCCGGGCTGGGCAACCGCTCCCTCAAGGGAGCCCGCCTGGGCATTCCCCGCGAATTTTATGGTGAAGGTCTGGCCCCCGAGGTTCGTGCCGCCTGCGAAGCGACCATGCAGGCAGTCAAGGCCCAAGGCGCAGAACTGGTAGAAGTGGGCCTGCCCCATACGGATGCGGCCATTGCCACCTACTATATCATCGCCATGGCCGAAGCCAGTTCCAACCTGGCCCGCTTTGACGGAGTGCGCTTCGGCCACCGCGCCAGCGACATCAAAAATCTTGAAGAATTGTATGTACGCAGCCGCACCGAAGGCTTCGGGCAGGAAGTCAAACGCCGCATCATGCTGGGAGCCTATGTGCTTTCCTCCGGCTACTACGATGCCTACTACCGCAAGGCCGCTCAGGTGCGCCGCCTTATCCGCGACGAAATCCTGACCGCCCTTGACCAGTGCGACGCCCTGCTGGCTCCCGTATCGCCCGTCACGGCAAGCGATATGGGCAGCAATACGGCTGATCCGCTGCAAATCTACCTTATGGACGCCTATACGCTGTCCCTGAATCTGGCGGGCTTGCCCGGCCTTTCACTTCCCGTGGGACTTGGCGATGAAAGCCACATGCCTGTTGGCATGCAGCTCATCGGCAAGCCCTTTGCTGAAGCGGACCTGCTGGCCCTTGGGCACAGCATGGAACAGACCTTGCCCGGCATTGGCAGCCCCAAACTGTAAGAATACATCGTAATACATAGAAAATGCCGGGCGAAGGAAAAACACCAGACGAACAATGATGTCTGTTGCATGACATCTCATGGAGGTATGACGTGAAGAAAGCTCTTGTCATAATCGACGTGCAGAACGATTACTTCCCCGGCGGAAATATGGAACTGGAAGGAAGCGACAAGGCCGGAGCCAAGGCGGGTCTGTTGCTTGAAACGTTCAGAAAATTGCAGCTGCCAATCATTCATGTGCAGCATGTGGCCCTGCAGCCTGGAGCCACGTTTTTTCTGCCGGACACTGAAGGGGTTAAAATCCACAGCAGTGTGCAGCGGAAAAGCGGCGAAGCTGTGGTCATCAAACATTTTCCCAATTCGTTTCGTGAAACGACGCTGAAAAAACATCTGGATGACAACGGCATCACGCAGCTGGTTCTGGCCGGAATGATGTCGCACATGTGCGTGGATACCACGGTTCGTGCGGCTTTTGACCTCGGCTATACCTGCACCCTCGCGCACGATGCCTGCGCCACAAGAACACTGACCTTTGCTGACAAAAGCATGGCGGCGGAACAGGTGCATCTGTCTTTCATGGCCGCCTTGAACGGCGTGTTTGCAGCCGTGCGCTCCACAGAGGATATACGCAAAGAATTATTGGCGTAGCGGCAAAAAAGGCACGCCTGCGGGATAAAAGACCTGCTTTGTCGGCGTGCTGCCCAGCCAGTAGATCACGAGGCGCTTTTAAAAGATCTCGGCCAGCTTTCTCTCAATGTAATGAGGAAGGCTGGCCGAAATATTTTTGCTATATGAATTCTGTCGGAAGTTACATTTTCTGGCTGAATGACAACGTTGAAACAAGTCGCATTTCAAGGTCAATCCGCTCTAACGCTGCACAAGCAAAGGGCTTACACGGCCATGCCGGGGCCGATGGTCACGAAGAAAATTTCATCATTACAAGCCCTGTCACAATAAGCACTGCCGCGCCTATGCGCATTGCATTGGCGGGTTCGCCCAGCACAAGAATGCCCAGCAAAAATGCGCCCACAGCGCCTATGCCTGTCCAGATGGTATAGGCAGTTCCCAGTGGCAGGCTCTTCATGGCGACAGACAGCAGCGTAAAACTGGCTATCATTGCCACAATGGTGAGAACAGAAGGAACGGGCTTGGTGAAACCAAGCGACAGTTTCATTGTATACGCCCAGGCGACCTCAAGCAGGCCAGCAACAAAAAGAAAAATCCAGGCCATCTCGGCTCTCCTTATTCAGAGCCGGGTCGTCCCGGATTATATACCCTTGATGGGGGAGGTCGTCCTCACCTGATTTCTATATAAGCGCGGATGCCGCGTTGTCCAGCTCAGTAAACCTCCACAACAGCAATAGAGTTTGCTACACGCGGATACAGCCAGAATACGGCAAGGACACGGCAAGGTCAAAAAAGTTGCTAATCAAGAATATAGCGCATGGGGTTCACTGGCACACCGTTCAGGCGCACTTCGTAATGCAAATGCGGGCCAGTGGTTCTTCCGCTCATGCCCACATTGCCGATGACCTGCCCGCGCTTGACCCACACACCGACGGGCACGGCGCAACGCTGCATGTGACCATACTTGGTGATGACCCCGCCGCCATGATTGATTTCAATGCTCTGGCCGTACGCGCCGTCAAGCCCGGACTGTGTGACCAGCCCCTGCGCGGGTGCAACTATTGGCGTGCCTATGCGGTTGGTGATGTCCAGCCCCTTGTGGAACTGTCCCCGCCCGCCAAAAGGCGACGAACGCCAGCCAAAGCTGGAAGAGACAAAGCCCACCACAGGCCAGATTGTTGGCATGGAAGAAAGCGCATCACGGTTTTCACGCAGGGCCAGCAAAAGATCCTGCTGGCGCACTTCTTCGAGACGTGCGGATTCCGAAAGCCGCTCAAGAAAATCCTGCATTTTGCGGGCAGCAAGTTCCTGTCGGTGCAGGGGCAGATAGGTGCGGGAAAAATCGCCCACAATATCAAGGCCGCCACCGGCATCTGCAGGGTCTTTTTCCATATTCATCATGATGCGCAGCTTGGAGTCGAAGCTCTGAACCCGCTGCAAATCGCGGCTCACCTGTGAAATACGCTCGGCCAGATTGACAAGCTGACGGCGCTGTTCGCTGATGACGCGCTGGGCGCCTTCAAGGTCGTCGTCGAGATGGCGCGACTCGAGCCAGGCTCGTAGCAGCCAGACATTGCAGACCGCCAGAGCCAGTACAAAAACGCAGGCAAAAAAACCGAGCCAGCCGCGCATCCGAAGGTTGCGGCTGCCGCTGCGGCCTTCCTTGAATATGACAATATGATATTTGCCAAAAAGCATGTGCGGCAACATTAGGGGGCCGAGGCGGCACTGTCAATGCAAGAAAATTGGCCATCACACATTGGGCCGCCCAGCCTTGCATTATTCATCTTCGGGGGCATCCTGGCGAGCCGCGCAACTGCTTTTCTCCAGCTGCCAGCGGGTCAGACCGTTGAGCACACAGCGGCGGCCATCCTTGGTGACGGCATAAAGATGCTCCAGAGTCTGCGCCATGTCGCTTCTGGCCGTCCTGCCAGCCGAGGGGCAGTCATTGGCCCACACGGGCAGCCCCCACTGACGCGCTGCCTGACGGATATATTTTTTTTCCACAAGCATAAGCGGGCGAATAAGCTGCAACTGGCCGTTAAAGAACGGCTCGTTCATGCTCATGCCGTCCACACGGCCATTGCGGCAAAGATTCATAAAAAATGTTTCCACCAGATCTTCGGCGTTGTGCCCCAAAGCCAGATGCGTAAGCTTGTACTGCGCGCAAAGCTCAAAAAGCCTTTTGCGGCGCAGCCATGCGCACCGGAAACAGGCCGAACGGCGCAGGTTTTTCTCTGAATGGGCATCGGGGCCGTGCGTCGTGACCTCAACATGAGCAGGAATGCCGTGCTCGGCCAGCCAGGGCAAAAGAGCCGCATGGCTTTGATCGTCAAAGCCGGGGTTGAGATGCAGGGCCATCATTTCAAAGCGAAAAGGTACGATTCCCTGACGAATTTTAAGTGTCTTCAGCAAAACAAAGCTGTCTACGCCGCCAGAGGCCGCCACACCAACCCTGCAGCCGGGCCAGAGCATATTTGTCATCTGCATGGCCTTGCCCGCGCTTTTTACGCACACTTCCTGCGCGAAAGACCTTTTTTCTCTGCTCATGACTGGCAATCTCCTTCAAAATCGTATATGTAGCCGGGGCTTCCCGGCATGCTTGACAGTGTCAATGGCGGCCTATATCATATCTTATTTCAGCAGGCAAAGCCTGCTCTAGGCGTATTCCACGCCCGACCCTTTACAAATGGTCGGGCGGTATTATTTCTTAAAAATGAACTGTGGCGGATACTTTTCGCCTCAGCCTGCGGCCCACAGCCGCACACACTACGGAGGCAGCATGGCCCGTATTACAGTTGAAGATTGCCAGGAACGCGTAGACAACCGCTTTCTGCTTGTGCAAATGGCCATCAAGCGTGTGCATCAGTACCGTGAAGGGTATGAGCCCCTTGTGGAATCGCGCAACAAGGAAGTAGTCACCGCCCTTCGCGAAATCGCGGCAGGCAAAGTGCTGCCCGACGACGATAGCCTTTACGTCCCCATTGAAGGGGAGCAGGCCACGACCGCCTCTGGCGAATAAGGGCGCGTAGCCATATTGTTTGCGCGGCGGCTGCCCTTGGGTAGCCGCCGCGCCTGTGAATACAACCTTTATACCAGGCGCACAAGCACGCAGCCACCGGAACACGGACCATGATGGAGCTCGATTATTACGAAGTGCTGGGCGTCAGCCGCAGTGCTGGTGAGGATGAGATCAAACGGGCTTACCGCAAGCTCGCCCTCAAGTATCACCCAGACCACAACCCCGATGATCCCGAGGCCGAACAAAATTTCAAGCAGGCGGCAGAAGCTTACGATGTTCTGCGCGACCCCGACAAGCGCGCCCGCTATGACCGTTTCGGTCATGCTGGCGTAAACGGGGGCGGAGGCTTTGGCAGCAACGAAGATATTTTCGCCCATTTCAGCGATATTTTCGGCGACCTGTTCGGTTTTTCGTCTGCCAGCCGTGGTCCCCGCCCTATGGCCGGGTCTGACCTGCGCTACAATCTCACCATTTCTTTTTCGCAGGCAGCCACGGGTGATGAAATCACCCTCTCCTTGCCCAAGCACGTCACCTGCAGCGACTGCAAAGGCAGCGGCGCAGCCCCCGGCAGCAAGGTTGAAACCTGCCGCCAGTGCAACGGCTCTGGCCAGGTGCGCCGCTCTCAGGGCTTTTTCCAGATCGCCATGCCTTGTACAGCCTGTCAGGGTACAGGACGCGTCATTACCAAGCGCTGCGCCAAATGCAAGGGCGAGGGCATCGTAACCGATACCCGTGAACTGGTGGTGCGTGTGCCCGCCGGTGTGGATACGGGAACCCGCCTGCGCGTGCGCGGCGAAGGCGAACCCGGTGTGCACGGTGGCCCTCCCGGCGACCTTTACGTCGTCCTTACTGTGGAGCAGGACAAGCGCTGGCAGCGCCAGGGACAGGATCTTGTCTTCACGCAGGAAATCAGCTTTGTTCAGGCGGCCCTGGGCCACAGGGTAGAAATACCCGGTCTGGACAATCCCATTTCGCTTGAAATCCCCAAGGGCGTGCAAAGCGGCGCAGTACTGCGCGTGCCCGGTGAGGGCATGCCCTACCCGGGGCGCAGGCAACGGGGCGACATGCTGGTGGAAGTAAAGGTTCTTACGCCTACGCGGCTTTCTGAACGCCAGGAAGAGCTGCTGCGTGAATTTGCAGCCGCCGGGGAACAGACCCCGCTGCAAAAGGTCAAAAAGGCTGCAAAGAAAATCAGCAAGGCTATGGGGCTGGACTAGAACAGATTAACTTTTTCAACGTTACAATGTTCTAAACAATTCTCAGCCCGGCTTTTCAGCCAGAGTGCGCTCGAAAAAACATCCGCAATGCGCGAACAGGGAACAATCACCCCCTGCCGCCTGCAAGACATAAAATATGAATGGCAGAACAGCCCCCTGGTTACGCCAGGGGGCTGTTTGCAAAAAGGCCCCGGTCAAAATTTGACCGGGGCCTTGGCGTTTGATTCAAGCCCGCTGATGCGAAAGGATTGCAAGGAACCTCAGGCTTCGCTGATACCAGAACCGTTTGTTACGACGGTGTACTCCCTCGGCCGCGCGGTCTTTGCCGTCGCCCGAGACCGCCCAAGCGGCTCTTTTGTGGAAGCGCGATTGCGGTTTGACCGTCAACGCGTCCGGCGGGTATGCGGTCCCGCCTTTTCCAGGTCAGCGTAAGTAAACGGGCTTGTTCGCCAGTTTTCGGTGTGGAAAATCTTCCCACCGCAAACATTCAAAGCAGTATAAAAACCACAGCTACCAATGCCCAGAGCAGCGCGGGCATACAGGAAACGGAGGCAGACAAATTCAAAGGTTGCCTCGTGCCTGTAGGTAGATTCTGTCTTGCGCTCTGCCAATGGTTGAGCGCGCCAGCTACAAACTGTTTGTTTAATCAAGCTAGCAAATGATATCGCCATTGGCAAACTATAATTTTCACAATATCCGTAATTACAACGAACCCACCCTGCCCCTCAACGTTACCGGGGCATGTACACAACTCTTCAATACTGAAAAAGGGACCGTTGCCATGCAACGGTCCCTTTTTCAGTATTGTTCTCCCGGCTTATTCTTCAACAAGCTCGCGCACGGTTTCACCGTAGGAATCTGTAACCAGGGTCTTGGTACCCATAAGTTCAGTCCAGCGGCGGAACGTGCCCACAATAACGAAGACCATAAGCACCATGACAAGGCAGGCCAGAGCGGCCAGCAGGTACTTGCCATTGGGGATATAGTCGGTGGTCAGCTGCAAATAGCCAGCCCAGAAGGTTACCACCGTCATGAATACGCCGGGAATGGCAGTCACCAGGCAGTACTTGCCCCTGTTCATGCGCAACAGCATACTGGTGCAGACGATAAGGGCGCAGGCGGCCAGCAACTGGTTGCTCATACCAAAGAG
The DNA here is from genome assembly GCA_023386035.1 of Pseudomonadota bacterium. Classification (GTDB taxonomy): domain Bacteria; phylum Desulfobacterota; class Desulfovibrionia; order Desulfovibrionales; family Desulfovibrionaceae; genus Desulfovibrio. Next base: position 90,288 of record JAEWKM010000016.1, on the reverse strand, counting down.
CGGCCAGATGTTGCTGATGTTGCCGGTGTAAACCAGGTAGCCCCACATGGATGTGAAGACAAGGCTGGTGATGACGATGCCCGGTGTCCAGTTCTTGTCGCCAAAGGGCGCGTACACCTTGCCAAGCATTTCCTGAAGGAAGAAACGGCCAACGCGTGTGCCGGAGTCGATGGCGGTCAGAATGAACACCGCTTCAAACATGACGGCGAAGTTGTACCAGTAGGCCATCAGGTGATCCATGTAGGGGATCTTGTGGAAGATGTGCGCCATACCCACTGCCAGCGACACTGCGCCGCCGGGACGGGCGTGCAGGTTGAGGCCGATCTTTTCTTCAAAGAAGCCAAGATCAACGGTGTGCAGGTTGGGGTGCACGGCCAGCAGGGCGTCATACTTGGCCGGGGTGGCGTTGATGGCAAAATAGTCGCCGGGCATCAGCGTGCAGGCGGCGATAAGGGCCATCATGGCCACAAAGCCTTCGGTCAGCATGGCGCCGTAGCCCACGAAAAGAATGTCGCGCTCATTGCCGAGCATCTTGGGCGTGGTGCCCGTACCAATAATCGCATGGAAGCCGGAAATGGCGCCACAAGCAATGGTAATGAAGATGAAGGGCAGCACGGGGCCGCCGATCACGGGGCCGCCGCCGTTGATGAAGGGCGTGATGGTGGGCATGAGAATGGTGGGCTGCACAAAAATGATGCCCACGGTCAGCATAAGAATGGTGCCTATCTTCAAATAGGTGGAAAGATAGTCACGCGGCACCAGCAAAAACCACACTGGCAGAACCGAGGCAAAGAAGCCGTAAACGGCAATGGCAATGGCCACGGTGTTTCTGTCCCAGTCAAAAGCCCAGCCGAGCACATCCTGCTTCATGAGGTCATGCCCGCTCAAAATGCCCACAATCAGCAGCACCAGACCCAGAAGACTGGCCAGCAATACGCTGTTCTGCTTATAGCGCATGATGAGGCCCATAATCATTGCGATGGGCATGGTAATGACAACGATAAACAGCGACCAGGGCGCGTTATGCATGGCGCTGATGCAGGCCAGCGAAAGGCCGGCCAGGGTCAGAATCAGAATACACAGAATGGCTATACCGGCCACCGTACCGGTGACGGGGCCAATTTCACGTGTGGCGATGGCGGCAAGGCTCTGGCCTTTGTGGCGTATGGAGGCGAAAAGAACCACCATGTCGTGCACCGCGCCGCCAAGAACGCAGCCAATAAGAATCCACAGCGCTCCAGGCAAATAACCGAACTGCGCTGCCAGCACGGGCCCCACAAGAGGACCGGCGGCGGCAATGGCCGCAAAATGGTGGCCATAGAGGACATATTCGTTGGTTTTTACATAGTCGTGCCCATCGGCAAATCGAACCGACGGCGGCGTGCGGCTGCCATCGAGCCGCAAGACCTTGTTTGCTAAGAAAATACCGTAAACACGGTATGAAATGGCAAAAATACACAATGCCGCAAACACAAGTGTTATGGCATTAATGTTTTCAAGAGCTTCCATTACGTACTCCCGTCAGGGCTTGGCTTGGCTTTCTTAACCGGGCAGGCGGCCAGACGAATCGCAGCCCTGCGAAACTGCCCAGAACAACAAAAAAAAACACATACCAAAATAGTATTATATCAGCGATGCATACCCTCCTCTTGAGATACTGCTGAAAAAAGTGTCACAGCAAAGCCCGTATACTGTATCTAAGCCCACTACTACAGTTTATTCGGGCATGTGTTAATTTTCTGCTACACCCATTATTACTCTCTGTCCATGCCACTGAAAACGGTTTTTGCTGATTCCACTGTTATTACGCTCATCCGAAAACATGTAACACTCTTCTGGAAACCAGATTTAGTATCATTAACATGCCATTTTCATTATCTTTTCTTCACATAAACCTGCCGATTTTATTATGAGTTATAATCTCCAAAATTTTTCCAAATCTTGTTCTTTTTTGCACAACCAAGTTGGCAGTGCCCAATCTCTCCCTCCAATTCTGTTCTGTGCAGCCGCCATCACAGCGGATAGTCCAGCGGATAGCCCAGCTGACAGTCCCAACGACAGGCCAGTCGCCAATCCAGCCTACAGACCCCCCATCGCTGCCGCTTGCCTTCCCTGACCAGCTGTTCATAACAAGAGCAAAATATCGGCGTATTGTTGGCATTGCCGATGGGCTTGCATTACGCATGGCATGGGTCTATCGTTTTTTCACCGGCTGGGGGAGCCATTACGGCTGAGAAAGGGTGATCGCGCCCTGACCCCTAGGATCGCGTAAAAAGCGCGGTTCTGCACCTGACGCGGATAGTGCCGACGAAGGGAAGCTGGCCAGCCTGGAGACAGGTTTGTGCTTGCCCGCAGCCGCATTGGTTCTGCGGGTTTTTTTGTGGCCTCGCCCGGTTGGCCGCCGCATATTCCCGCGAATCATGCTCTTGTAACCTGTGGAGGTTCTTCATGAACATCGTGGTTAATGGCCAGGCCGAAACCTGCACGCCCGAAATCAGCATCAGCACATTTCTGGCAGAACGGGGATATGAAGCCAGCGCCGTGGTGGTGGAACGCAATGGGCAAATCCTTGCCAGGGATACCTTTGCGCAAACAAGCCTGCAAAAGGACGATTGCCTGGAAATCGTGCAGTTTGTGGGCGGCGGTTAAGCTCCGCCGTCCAGTGCAGATGAGCTTTGCGATGCTCTGCATTTCAAAGTTGGCATTCTGCACCAAACGCAATTTCCAGTAGAATCCACAACAGCAATCTTTCATCAGCGCCTTTGCGCGGAGCAAGTATGAACGCTAATGATCCCTTTGTACTGGGCGGCGTCAGCCTTACCAGCCGCCTTTTTATCGGCACAGGCAAGTACGGAGCCGACAGCCTTATCCCTGCCGTGGCCGAAACCAGCGGTTCGCAGGTCATCACTGTAGCCATGCGGCGGGTAGACAAACCCGCCCCCCAATCTGGCGGGTCTGCGCCAGCGCAAGGCTCCCAAGGCATAATGTCGCACATCCCCGGCCATATGCGCCTTTTGCCCAACACCTCGGGCGCGCGCAACGCTGAAGAAGCCGTGCGCCTGGCCCGTCTGGCTCGTGCCGCTGGCTGCGGCGACTGGATCAAGATTGAAGTCATATCCGACACGCGCCATCTTTTGCCCGATGGCTACGAAACGGCCAAAGCTACTGAAATTCTCGCCAGGGAAGGCTTTACCGTACTACCGTATATCAATGCCGACCTCTATGTGGCCCGTGCCTGCGCCGAGGCCGGAGCTGCCGCCGTCATGCCGCTGGGCGCGCCCATTGGCACCAACCGGGGACTGCGCACCAAGGAAATGATCGCCATTTTGATTGAAGAAATGGACCTGCCGGTTATTGTGGACGCAGGCATAGGCCGCCCTTCGCAAGCCTGCGAAGCAATGGAAATGGGCGCAGCCGCTTGCCTGGTCAATACGGCCATCGCCTCGGCCAACGATCCTGTGGTCATGGCCCGCGCCTTTGGCGAAGCGGTGCGGGCCGGGCGCAACGCGTGGCTTGCCGGAGCCGGATTTGTGCGCGGCATGGCAGGTGGAGCCGAAGCGTCTTCGCCTCTTACCGGTTTTTTGCGCTAGGGGGCATCGTATGGAAACTTTTCAGGATTTCTTGCAGAACTGGCCTGCCCAAAGACGGGCTGAAGCCGTAGAAAAGGCCACGGAAGAACAGGTTTTTTCTGTTCTGGAAAAAAACAACCTTCAGCCAGAAGATTTTCTAACATTGCTCTCGCCCGCCGCCTTTCCGCATCTTGAGCGCATGGCCCGCCGTGCACATGAGCTCACCCTGCGGTTTTTTGGCCGGGCGGTGCATATCTTCACGCCGCTTTACATTTCTGACGTCTGCACCAACCAGTGTCGGTACTGCGGCTTTAACGCCAAGAACAAGCAACCCCGACACCACCTCAGCGTGGACGAGGCCGCCGCCGAAGCCATAGCCATAGCTGATCTGGGTTTTCAGCATATTCTGCTGCTTACGGGGGATGCCCGCCACCTTTCCTCGCCCCAGTATATTGCTGACGTTGCCCGCCGCATAAAGCCCTTGTTTGCCTCTGTCGGCATTGAGGTCTATTCGCTTACAACCGATGAATATGCTCTGCTTGTGGACGCGGGCGTAGACAGCATGACCATGTTTCAAGAGACGTATAATCCTGATCTTTACGCATGGCTGCACCCCGCCGGCCCCAAACGTGACTACGCCTTTCGCCTCAACGCGCCCCAGCGCGCCGCCGAGGCTGGTATGCGTTCTATGGGTGTTGGCGCATTGCTTGGGCTGGAATCCTTTGAACAGGATGCCTTTGCCACGGGTCTTCACGGCTGGTGGCTCCAGCGCAACTATCCCGGCATGGACGTGAGCGTGTCCATACCGCGCATCTGCCCGCACGAAGGCAGTTTTGACGTTCCGCACGCGCTGGACGACCGTCATCTGGTGCAGTATGTAACCGCCCTGCGCTGCTTTTTGCCGCGCGCTGGCATCACCTGCTCCAGCCGCGAAAGCGCCTTTATGCGCGACCACCTGCTGCCCCTCGGTGTTACACGGGTATCTGCGGGCGTATCAACTGCTGTGGGGGGGCGCGTGACAGAAGATGTGCACAACCCCGGCCAGTTTGAAATTACCGATGGCCGCAGCCTTGAAGAAATGACCGCAGCCCTGCGGGGAATGGGCTATCAACCTGTGCTCAAGGATTGGGAAAACCCCGCGTCTGCCTGTTAGCGGTACGCTCATATCAGGCTTTCCATCGGGGCATGCGCGGCGGGGCGTCCTTGCCGCGCATGCCCCGAAGTCTCAGACACCCAGGTTTTTTTGGGGCAAAGAGCTGGCGGCCTTTGAAAGCAGGGATGACAAAATCCAGGGAGATCTCATGACAAATCCCCTTTACGAAGGGCTGGGGCGCTACTTCAGCCCCGAACAGCTCAATGCCCTGCACGCGGCCAAAGTAGGCATTGCCGGGGCTGGCGGCCTTGGCTCCAACGCAGCCCTTATGCTGGTTCGAAGCGGCGTGGGACACATCACTCTGGTGGACGACGATGTGGTGGACGCCTCCAACCTCAACCGCCAGCAGTATTGGCCACGCCATGTTGGAAGCAGTAAGGTTGAAGCGCTGAGCGAGCTGTTGCAGGAGCTGAATCCGCAATTGTCCGTCGAAACGCACAAGCTGCGCATCACGGCAGAGACCCTGCCCGGCATTCTGCCTGCCTGCCCCATTTGGGTCGAAGCCTTTGACAGCCCGAACGACAAAAGCCTGTTTGTTGAAGCGGCGTTACTGGCCGGGCACAAGGTCGCCAGCGCATCCGGCATGGGCGGCTACGGCGGTGCGCCCATGTCCCGGCGAAACCTGGGCAACCTGATACTTGTGGGCGACTTTACCACGGATATTCTGATGGCCCCGCCTCTGGCCCCCCGCGTAACAGAAGCCGCTGCCCTGCTGGCCGATGCGGTGCTGGAAATGCTGTTGGGCTGATGCCGCTACGGCATGCCAATCTACTACCCCAAAAGGCTTTTCCAGCGAAGCTGCTCCCTTGGGATCAGTTTTGACGGAACAGCCTTTTGCAATAAATGCAGTGTGAGCTCATCCGCAAAAAAATGGGCTACGCCTGCAAAAACCATTGACACTGCTGCCTCTAGGCCCGGACGACCTTGGCCTCCTTGATGGGCAGATTTACAAGAGCCGCCAGAAGGGCCAACGCAATATCCACCTGCCAGACCCACAAGAGGCTGCCCGAATATTGTAATGCCACTCCTCCCAGCCACGCGCCAAGGAAAGCACCAATCTGATGCGTCAGCAAGGTCAGTCCAAAGAGTGTAGCAAGATAGCGAGTGCCGAAAAGCTTGCCCACAATCCCCGCAGTTGGTGGTACCGTGGCCAGCCAGGTAAGCCCCGTGGTTACGGCAAATATATAGAAGGTCAGTTCCGTCTTGGGTGAAACAAGATAAACGGCGATCATCAGCGCACGAAAGGCATAGAGTGCAGACAAAATAAATTTCATGCGAAAATACTTGCCCAGAATACCCGCCCCGATACTGCCCGCGATATTGCAGAGCCCGATAAGGGACAGACTGATGGCCGAAACGGAAGCCTCATGGCCGCACAGGCTGACCTCACCCGGCAAGTGGGTCGTCAGAAAAGCCACATGAAATCCACAGGTAAAAAACCCCGCATGCAAAAGCAAATAGCTGGGATTACGAAAAGCGGCCTTCAGTTGCTGCTTGAGACCTTCATTGTTGGCATGACTGGCAGCGCTTGTGGCGGCATGGGCCATTCCGCCTACAGGCTGGCTGTCAGAAGCCCGCGACATGCCCGTCTGACGGCACAGCAACCAGGATGGCACGATGGACGCCAATGCTGACACCGCCAGAAGCAGTAATCCGCCTGTGTACCCTTTGAGACTGATAACGGTCTGCACCAAAGGCGCAAAGGCAAATTGCCCCATAGACCCCCCGGCATTGATAATGCCGCTGGCCACCGACCGCTTGTCCTCTGGCAAACGCCCGGCCACAATGCCTATAAGTATGGAAAAACTGCCCGCAGCCGCTCCAGCCGGGCTTAAAAACCCTTGAGCAAGGGTCATGCTCCAGAAAGATCCTGCCTGAAGCGTGTATATCTGCCCAAGCGCCAAAAGCAGCGCACCTGTCAGCAGCACGGGAAGCGGCCCCTTCTTGTCGGCCCAGGCCCCAAAAATTGGCTGAAACACTCCCCACATCAACTGGCCGATAGCCAGAGCCATGCTCATTTCAGTGATGCTCATGGCAGTCGCGCTTATCAGCGGATGCACAAACAGACCTACAGTCTGGCGAATTCCCATTGTAATCATCAGCACGAGGCTGGACAGGGCGATGATTACCCATAAACCGCTTGCTGGAGCAGTAGGAGTAAGCTGGCCGTGAGTTGAGCGATTTTCGCTGGGATTTGTCACAGGTACTTTCCTTGGTCTTGTGATCGTTGGTTGGGACAGCACAATGACGACACCAGAGCATACTCAGCCAAAAGCGGCAGCAGGCGATAGCAGTCTTGGGCTACCACAGGATGATTCAGGGTAAACACTATTCCAGCGAGTCAATCTGCGTAAAAATATGCCAAAGCGTTTCATAGTTTTCGCCAAGATGCGCTTTGATACTCGTTTGGGCCTGCTGCCATAACGGCATAGCCTTGGCGAAAACGTCTTCTCCCAACGGACTGAGGTGAAGCTGGCGCTTCCGGCTTCCGGCGGGAGCCTTGTCCACGATGAAACCCTGGCTCAAAAGTGGCTGCAGGGTACGCACCAGGGTACTGCGCTCCAGCCGCACCCGCTGCGCCAACTGTCCCGTGCCGCAACCCGGCATGCGCGAAATATTGGCCAGCAGGGAATACTGGGTAACGCTGATGCCAGCAGGTTCAAGCGCCGAGTCGTAAAAACCTGTCACCCTGTGAGACATACGGCGCAAATTTGTGCAGACGCATGGCGATTTGGGAGGGGGGGAAACGCTTTTCATTGTCCTGTCTCCATATAGTGTACATACACTATATGGAGACCAAGTTATCTCGTCAAGAAAAAGCGCACGTAGCAACCACTCAAAACTCGAATCTACGCGGATACCAGGCCAAGCGATTTTGCAAACCCTTGAACCTAGCGGCGTACAAGCAGCCATGCATGGCCCACGGCGTTTTGCGTCAGCCCTTGCGGGCTCAAACCATAAAAAAGCGCCGCCCCAGACGGGGCGGCGCTTATAATCAGCCTATACTAGATGCTTAGGAAGGCAGCATCCAGTGGAGCACGCCAGCCTGCAAATAGGTGAGCGCGCAGATAAACAGGGTCATGGCGACACTGTGACCCAAGGTGAAGCGGAAGAGGTCGCCTTCATGACCCACCAGGTTGGTAGCCGCGGTGGCCACACTGATGGACTGGGGCGAAATCATCTTACCGGTAACACCACCGGAGGAGTTGGCGGCCACGGCCAGGTTGGGGTCCATGCCCACAACTTCGGCGGTAGAACGCTGCATACCGCAGAAGAGTGCGTTGGACGAGGTGTCCGAACCAGTCAGGAACACGCCGAGCCAACCCAGAATGGGCGAGAAGAGCGGGAACAGCGAACCGGTCAGGGTGAAAGCGATACCCATTGTGGAGCTCATGCCCGAGTAGTTCATGAGGTAGGCCAGGCCAAGAATCATGGCGATGGTCAGAATGGGGAAGCGCAGCTGGAAAATGGTGCGGCCAAAGCAGTTAACGGCCTTGCCGAACGAATAGCCGGGCATGAAAGGCACGGCTATGAAACCGGCGATCAGAATGGCGGTGCCGCCAGCAGACAGCCAGTTGAAGGTAAAGACAGCAGCATAGGCGCTGTTCTTGGACACAATGGGGAGGGTCTTTTCAACCATGCCGTCCAGACCGGGCCAGGCGAACTTCATGACAGCGCCGGGAATGGCGTTCAGCATGTTCTTGAACTGGGGCAGGCCCCACAGGAAGACCATGACGGCCAGAATGATATAAGGCAGCCATGCGCGCAGCACCACGCCAAAAGCCGGAGCAGCGCCTTCAAGCTTGCTTTCCTGCTCGCCTTCGAAGCGCCAGATGCGGGCGGGCTTCCACACGCGCAGCAGCAGCACCAGAGCGATAATGGTGATCAGGGCCGACATGATGTCGGGCAGGGTCGGGCCGTGGAAGTTGGAGAACACGAACTGCGAACCGGCGAAGGCCACACCAGCCACGAGAATGGCGGGCAGCACTTCCATAGCGCGGCGGAAGCCGCACATAACGCAGCAGAGCCACAGGGGCACAAGAACGGACAGGAAGGGCAGCTGACGGCCCACGATCTGGCTGACGGTCATTTCGTTCAGACCAGAAACCTGCGCGCCCACGATGATCGGAATACCAATGGCGCCGAAGGCCACGGGAGCGGTGTTGGCGATAAGGCAGATACCGGCGGCATACAGGGGCTTGAAGCCCAGGCCCACCAGCATGGCCGCAGTGATGGCCACGGGCGTGCCGAAGCCAGCCGTGCCTTCGATGAACGAACCAAAGGCAAAGGCGATGAAGATGGCCTGCAGACGGCGGTCGTCTGTCAGACGGGCAAGAGAGTCTTTGATGTACTCAAACTCGCCTGATTCCACGGTCATGTTGTACACCCACACGGCCGTGATAACGATCCAGATGATCGGGAAGAGGCCGAAGGCCGCGCCGTAGGTCAGCGCGCTGAATGCCGTGCCTACAGGCATGCCCCAGACAAAAAGCGCGAGAACGAAGGCCAAACACACGGCCAGGGCTGCTGCGTAGTGCCCTTTGGCGCGGCGAACCGCCAACATGTAAAAAAGACTGATCAGCGGAATGCCCGCCACCAGAGCGGACCACACGGCACCACCCATAGGATCATAAACTTGCGTCCATGCCATAACAACTGCTCCCTTAACGCTGTGGGTTTTTGGATGACGAGTGACAGGCGCTTGTCCATCCCACGCGATCTGTACCCGTCCATCCCCAATGATAGCTCTTGGACGGATACCTGTTTCCCGAGCAAAAAACAATGCTTTTTTGAAAGTCGGACGGTATAAAGATAAAAAACCTGTGTTTAATGGCGCAGGTTGGCAGGGAGGGCAAAGTACAGACGGGCGGCAAAATCAAAAAAAATCCCGGGAAAAAAGCTGGCCCACCAGAACATCTGGTATTTTTTCCCGCTGTGCCGCCAGGGCGCTATGGCTTGGCGCGCTTCTGCATTTCTGCCTTCGCGCCACAACGCCACAGCCTTCTGAAAGGCTGCCCGGCGGGTAAGAAGAACAACAAGATCGGCATGTTCCTGATCGTAACCGGGGTAGAGGCTACGGTGTTTGTCAAGAATGCGCAGGGTTTCGTCCGCAAACTGGCCGAACTTGCGAAAGGTCGTGTTTGATCCGTGTACGCGCCACACCGTAAGGGGTTCGTCCACATGATCCAGTTCCCAGTCATGTGCGATACGGTAAAAAACGTCAGCTTCTTCGCAAACGTTGAGGCTTTCATCAAACCAGCCGCCGTTTTCTCCCTGCCCGGTGGGCGTGCCCTGGGCGGAAAGGCCGGCAAGCGCCTCGGCACGCACCGCGGCAGACGACATCGATATCCACTGCCGCTCCATAAGGGCGGCAAAGACCATGCCCCGCTCTGGCCCGGTTTCTGAGAATACGCGCTTGAGCACCCGCTTGCCGTCAAAAATTTCCGTATCCGTACACACAAGCCCCAGCCGGGGATTGTTTTCGAACAGGGCTACCTGCAGCTCCAGCTTGCGGGGCCGCCAGATGTCGTCGCAATCCAGAAAGGCAATATACCGTCCTCTGGCATGGGCAAGCGCCAGATTGCGGGCAGCCCCAAGAGGCACGGTGGTTTCGCCCCGGAAGTAACGCACCTTTTCGCCATAGCTTTGCGCGATGGCCGGGCTTTCGTCAGTGGAGCCGTTGTCCCAGAATATGACCTCGAAATCCGGGAACGTCTGGGCCATAATGCTGTCCATAGCTTCACGCAGGTCGCGTGAGCTGTTGAGGCAGTTCATGATGATTGAAACGGCGGGAGCGCTCATGGTCATTCCTCATTGGTTGGGGGATGGACAGACGGTGGCGTTTGCTGCGCGGCCTGCGTTGACGGTCTTATATCTGCGCTTTGCCGGAACACCCAGTATTTGCACAGCAGGTAGACCATAACCGGAACAAGCAGCACGGCTACGGGCATGGCGGCCTCATACGTCAGGCTCAGGCGCATGAGCAGCCAGATGATAACAGAATTGAGTCCAAGCCCCAGGGCCTGGGCAGCGGCAAAACGAGCCAGCCTGGTCCAGTGGGACAGCCCGCTCACCGAGCTGGCTGTCCCGAAAGTCCACAGGCTTTGTCCCAAATAGGAAACAATGAAGCTCAGTGCATAGGCCAGGGCATTGCCCATCAGAACATGCATGCCCCAAAGATTGACGAAAAGCAGCCCCAGCAAGACATAGGTCAGCGTAGCCGCCCCGCCTACCATGCCGAAGCGTATCCACCGCTTGTCCAGCAGGCCCCTTACAAAGGCCGTGAGGTCAGCCAGACGGGGCGGCCGCAGTCCGTTCACCGTCTCAAAGCCTCTTCTATGCCGGTGCACACGGCGTCCACGTCTTCCAGGGTCAAAGCGGGATGCAGAGGCAGAGTCACCAGTTCGGCATAAAGCTGTTCCGTGACGGGCAGGCTTTCACCGTGACCGAAGTAGCTCAACAGATGGTTGGGTTTGTAGTGGACGCCCGTGGGCAGATCCTGGGCAGCCAGAAACTCTTTTACGGCGTCCTTGCGGCCATCAAGTATGCGCACGGGCATGATGTGGCGCACGACAAAATCACGGGGATCAGTGCGCAGCAGAGCCACATACGGCACCGCAGCCAGACGTTCGGCATAGCGCGCCGCCAGAGCCCGCCGGGCCGGAATGAATTCTTCTTCCAGACGCGAAAGCTGCACGCGCCCGATGGCGGCCATAATGTTGCTCATGTGGTAACGCCAGCCCTGCCGCTTCACGTCGGGGTCCCAGGAGCGGGCTCCGGCAAAGCGCTTTTGCGCGTCATTTTCCACAGAAAGCAGGCGGCCGTCCGAAGCCAGCTGGCCCGCCTCGGCGTCAAAAGCCACAAGGCAGCCGCCTTCGCCGCAGGTGATATTTTTTATGCCGTCAAAGCTGAAGCAGACCATGTCGCCAAAACTGCCGATCTTGCGGCCATCGTGCTTGCAGCCAAAAGCATGCGCGGCGTCTTCTATCACGCGCAGCCCCTTGCGCCGGGCAAAATCGTACACTTCGTCGAGATGCCAGGGGTTGCTGGCATAGTCCACGTACATGAGGGCAATGGTATTGGGAGTAATACGTTTTTCAGCGTCGGCCAGATCAAGGGTGCCGGTTTCTGCCAGCACGTCGCAGGCCACGGGAACGCAGCCCGCAGCGGTGATGGCCTGAAAGGACGCCACAAACGTCAGGGAAGGCACAAGAACTTCGGGTTTTCCGGGCACGTGGCACTGGGCGGCCACGGCATCCACAGCCAGATGCAAGGCTGCTGTGCCCGTGTTGGTTGTGATGACCTGCTCTGGCTTTACACCAAGATACTGGGCCAGTTCTTCTTCAAAAAGACGCACTTCATTGCCCATACCAAGATAGCCGTCCTCAAGAAGAACACGGCTGACGGCACGGGCTTCTGCTTCGCCCACAATGGAACGTGAAAGACGCATGGACATACAGCCTCCTGCTGCGCGGGCGGTTGCCCCGGTGGGCAGAGGCCCATCCGGGAGGCTGCGGCGCGGCATGCGCCGGATCGCTCGAGCGGCCCGACACACGGTGCATCGACGACGCCTAGCCCGCTTCGGCGTTCATTTCGCTCAATAACGTGTCCAGGTCAAGAAGAATAAGCAGGCGATCATCCAGCTTGCCCACGCCCCTGATATACTCCGATCCAATACCGCAAATCACGGGCGGAGCAGCCTCCACAGTGGAGGCAGGAATGCGCAGAACTTCTGAAACGCTGTCCACAAGAAAGCCCACTATCTTCTGGCTGAACTCCATAACAACAATGCGGGTGTTGCTGTCGCGCTCCACGGCGGGCATGTTGAAGCGGGTGCGCATGTTGATGACAGGTATGACCTTGCCCCGCAGATTGATGACGCCTTCAATGAAGCGCGCCGCATGCGGCACCATGGTTATCTGCATGGGGCGGATAATTTCCTGCACGGAAAGGATGTCTACCCCAAACTCTTCTTCGGCAATGTTAAAGGTGACCAGCTGCAGCCTGTCGCCTTCGTGCTCGTCTTCGCCGTTCAGCTCAAGAGCGGCATCAGCTATATGATTCATGGTCTTACCTCCATCAGTGGCGGGCAAAAGGCCCCATTGGCTTTATCGGCAGAGATGCCCACAGCAAAAGGGGCGCATACAGTTCAGAGCAGACGAAATTTAAAATATCCTGTGTTCCGCCGTGCGTACAGCGCCTTTTGGCCCGGCGCGCGCTGCCTTGCGGCGGACTGCACCATTGACGCGGCGCTAAATTTTTCAAACCGTGCAGCACAAAGAACTTTGTTCCGCAAAAATATCAGGCAACCTCGCGCAGCAGCTTTTCCCGCAGCCGATCAGCACGCTCTGCCATGCCAGCCGTGTCGAAATCCTTGACCGCCGCCAGTATGGCCACCATATCCCCGGCGTGGGGCGTGCCCTCAACCAGCGACATCAGTGCTTCCAAAGCGCCTTCAACACCGCCCCAGTCCGTTTCCACGCGCTTGGGCAATTCGCCCAAAAGGGCCAGCAGGGCTGTTCGGTGTTCCTCGGCCAGTTGCAAATTGCCGCTTTTTGTTTCGCTGGCACGGGCGTCGATTGCTTGAACATACTCAAGCACCTGCCCCATTTCAATGTCAAAAGCCTTGAGTAACCCTGGGTCCAGCGGATTTTCAGGCAGCGCGTCTTCCATCATTCTGGTCAGCCGGTGTATGCGGTCAACGCCCAGATTGGCCGCCACCCCCTTGACTGTGTGCGCCATGCGGGCTGCAGCATTGAGGTCGCCGCCACGCAGCATGGCGCGCAACCGCACGGGGCTGTCGCCGTAGTGTTCCACAAAGCGGAGCAAAAGCTCAAGGTACAGCTTTCTGTTGTTGCCAACAGTGGCAAGGCCAGCTTCAATATTGATGGCAGGGCTATGCTGCCCCTTCATGCGGGCCTGTATGGCCTGCAAACGGCTTACGCCGCCGTCTTCATTGCTGGAACCGGCGTTATCCGTTTTGATCACCGCAGCACTTGCGAGCAGAGAATCCGCCTGCAGATCCATCCAGTCCATATCTTCCGAAGGCGTCTCCCTGGCGGGATTGCGCCGAAGTTCCCCGGGCAGCCATTTTTCCAGGGTGGCATAGAGCATTTCAGGATTCACGGGCTTGGTGAGATAATCATTCATGCCCACGTCCTTGCCGTCCATACGCGAGGCTATGTCTGTATGGGCCGTCATTGCCACCACAGGCAGATCTTCGGGGCTGAAGCCCAGAGAACGGATGCGCCGGGTAGCCTCAAGGCCGTCCATAACCGGCATCTGCACGTCCATGAGCACAAGGGCAACGTCTGACGGTGCGGAATTCTCCAACTGGTCAAGGGCTTCCTGCCCATTGGCGGCCAGAATAACCTCAAGGCCAGCCTGTTCCAGCAGTTCACGCGCAATCTGGGCATTAATGTCATTGTCTTCCACCACCAGAACAGTGAGGGGCGAAAGCGCAACAGGGGCTGACGTCATGTCTGCTGCCTGATCTGACGGGCCTTCGGCAGTGGAAGCGCCCAGATCAGCTGTTCCCGTGGCAGGCTCTGCCCCATAATGCCCATCATCGGGGCTTTGCCCTTGCCCATTGGGCATATCCGCAGGCATTGCCGCTGATGCCGTAAGCAAGACGGCAGCCAGGGCGGCAGACCTGAAATCCCCCTGCCCCTCAGGCAACATGCTCTCTGACGTCACTTCCAAGGCATCGGGTTTTTGGGAAAGAAATGCTGAAGAAATGGTAGGACGGACAGGCATGGAAAAAGTACTTTTCTCAGAAGAAGCCACGGGCGAAATGGACCGCTCTGCCCTGTCCATTTCTACAGAAAACGAAAAACGGCTGCCCTCTCCCGGCGCGCTCTGCACTGACAGTTCGCCGCCCATAAGGTTGACCAGCTGCCGCGCCAGGGCAAGACCAAGGCCCAGGCCGCTGCGGGCGCGGGTCATAGACTCATCCCCAAGGGAAAATGGCTCAAAAAGTTTTTTCCATTCTTCGCTATCAAGGCCGGGGCCAGTGTCCGACACCACAAAGGTCAGCCGCAAAACCCCTTCTCTTGTGGCCGGCTCGTCTGATGGCACCACGCGGAACTCAACGCCACCGCTCACAGTATATTTGACGGCATTGTCCAGCAAAATGCGCAGCACCTCTTCAAGATGACGCTCATCGCCCACCACGGTAGCGGGTATGGCCGGGTCCAGCGTAAAATTGAGCAGCAGCCGCTTTTCCAAAGCCGTGCCCGCCACGCTCTGCCGCAACAGTTCCATAAAATAGGGCAAGGCAAAAACCTTGCGCTCCATACGCATGGACCCTTCGCTGGCGCTGGAAAAATCCAGAATCCGGTTGACCATATCCAGCAGCACGCTGCCAGATTTGTTGATCTGGGCGAGGTAATCGCGCTGCACGCTGCTGAGATCCGTTTGCAGGCTGAGGTAACTCATGCCAATGATGGCATTGAGCGGCGTTCTGATTTCATGACTGATGCGCCGCAAAAAATCGTCCTGCACATGAGAGGCCCGCTGGGCAAGCTCCAGTGAGGTCAGCGCCTGCGACCGCGCCAGCACGGCCTGTTGACGGCTTTTGCGCGCACGCCTTTCGGCTTCTTTCAATTCCCGAATGCGGGAAAAAAGCGTGCCCTTCATGCGTTGCAAAGAGGCGAACATGAGTGCCAGCTCATCCCTGTGCTTGAGGCGCAGGGGATCCGGATCGAATCCGGCGGCAACGCTTTCGGCATAGCCGCTCACCTGATCCAGCGGATTGACCACGCGGGCTTTGAAAATGTAGGCGTTGCCGAGCACGGTGCCCCCAAGCAAAACCAGAGCGCCTATGGCCGCCAGCATGGTCCAGCGCAAGGGAGCCTCGCGCTCGCCCAGGTGGGCCAGAAGTTCGGCGTACTGCATGTCGCCAAGCTTGCGGGTGGCGTCAGCAATGACATCGGGCAGGCGGGCCAGATTGTTCTCGTGCATCCAGCGCAGGGCCGCATTTCTGTCGGCCAGAGTCTGGGCGGCGGTGCTGCCCTCTCTCTGCGGGCCCAGAGCAAGAATGATGGCGGCTTCGGTCATCGAATTGAGCATGTCCACCTGAACCAGAATGGACCGCAAGTGGGCGCGCGCGGGCGCGTCTATCTCCAGCCTGTCAGCCAGGGCTGCCAACGACAATGTCTCCCCGGGGTCCAGTTGCGCTTTTTCCGGGCGGGGAACCTCGCCCCGCTCCACGCGCAGCAGCTGCTTCCAGCGCTCAAGGTGCCTGGCATCGCCCGCAGAAGTGAACTCAAGGGCCGCGCGGTACGTTTCACGCGAGGTGCTGCTTATCTCTGCAAGCAGATTCTCAAAGCGGTAGTAGTCGTGCAGAAACCCGTTGACCTCGTACAGGCTGCGGCCCAGCCAGACCGTGCACAGGCCGAGCATGAGCACCATGCACAATTGCGTCATGTTGGAGGATTTGATGAGGGCCCTGATAGTCATGCCTTATGCTCCAGCGTCGCGGGGACGAACAACGGCCTCCTGCCCTGTAAATCTGATGTGTCTTCGCATGGCGGGCCCTGTATCGGCCCCGAAGATCTGCCAATGGTCCGCCCCGCGCCAGCACGGCGCACGGGTTGAACACGAACAGCCATCAGGCTAGCACAGGCCAAGTAGGCCGTAAATGGTTGGCATGTCCAGAGACTTCTCAACTGTATCCGCCAATCTGTCCAGCTCCGGACCAAGGGCGTAGGGCGCGCCTTCAAGAGGCGGCATGCAGCTGTCGGCGCGCAGGGAAGCCAAAAAGGCGTGCCTGAATGCGTCTGCATCAAACAGCCCGTGAACATAGCTGCCCCACACCCGTGCCCGCCCGGCAGAATTGCACAGCCCCCAGCCAAGAGGCCGCCCTGAAGAATCTGCCATTATCACACGCGGCTGTGTAACCGCAGACTCGCGCGACAAGGAAAAATTGCCCGCCTGCCCAAGCAGCGGTACGGTGCGGCCATGATGTATTTCATAGCCCTCCACTTCCTGCGCCGGAGCCAGAAGCTCTTCAACCGCCGCCGCGCCGCTGTTGCCTGACGGAACATTCGCGGTCAGGCAGGCGCAGGTTCGCCCTGTGACGCGCAACAGTTTTTTGTCGGCTTCCAGACTGGTTGCCAGCGGCAGAATGCCCAGGCCGCATTCGCTGCCGCCTTCCTCAAGCGCCAGCGGGTCAGCAATAACGCTGCCAAGCATCTGTAATCCCGCGCAAATGCCCACCAAAGCTCCACGCGATGTTTCAAGGGCTGCGCGGGCAAAGTGCAGAATGGCGTCCGCCAGCCCCGTGGCGCGCAAAAAGCGCAGATCCGCAACGGTATTCCGGCTGCCGGGCACAATGACGGCATGCGGATGCCCCCAATCCTCGGCGTGCCGCACAATGCGCAGGCGCAAGCCAGGCTCCTGCCGCAACGCGTCAAGATCGGTGGCATTGCTGATGTGGGGCAGATCCGGCACCACTACATCCAGCATATCCGCTGTCGCAGCTTGGCATTCTCCCATACGGAGACCGGGCGTGATACCCATTTTGAAACTGACGGAGTCTTCTTCGGGCAGGCGCAGGTTTTCCAGCATGGGCACTACGCCCCAGAAGGGTTTGCCCGTGCGCCGGGTAAGGATTTGCAATGCCGGGTCCAGCAGTGTGGGGTCACCGCGAAATTTATTGAGAATAAACCCGGCCACTCGCGCCCTTTCGGCCCGCGTCAGCAAGGCCATCGTGCCAGCCAGCGCCGCAAAGGCCCCGCCCCTGTCAATGTCGGCCACAAGGGCCACATGGGCGCGGGCGTAGCGGGCCATGCGCATATTTACAATATCGTGGGCCTTGAGGTTGATTTCTGCCGGGCTGCCTGCGCCCTCAAGCACCACCACGTCGGCTTCGGCAGCAAGGCTGCGATAGGCGCGGCGCACTGCTTTCCAGGCTTCGGGCTTGTAACGCAGGTAGGCTCCCACGCGCATCTGTCCCACAGGCTCTCCCATAACAATGATCTGTGATCCTGTGTTTGACGTGGGTTTGAGCAACACGGGATTCATGCGCACATCCGCGGCCAAACCGCAGGCGGCGGCCTGAAGCGCCTGAGCACGGCCCATTTCTTTACCGTCGGCGGTGACAAAAGAATTGAGCGCCATATTCTGCGCCTTGAAGGGCACAACCCGAAGTCCCCTGCGTGCCAGCAAGCGGCACAGGGCTGCTGTGAGCAGGCTTTTGCCCGCATTGGAGCACGTTCCCTGAAACATGATGGCGGGTGGCATGTCTGCCGGGCCTTCAAAGGAACGGACAGCTGGCGGTGATGATGCGCCTGAAGACTCACATGGAGGGGACAAGGGCGGTCTTTGGCGAGACGTGTGCGAGGGGGGTACAGACGGCATGTTTTTTTCATACGCGCAAGTGCTGCCCGGGGCAAGAGAACCCCTAAAACCAACGCGGGGCAAGGGCTGGGGACGAACTTGCACAGTATTTACGGTTTTCGTATAAAGGAGAAAGTTGGTAAAAGAGCCGGAGCATGTCCGGCAACGCTTTTGACACTAATCCGCGCTGTGCAGTTGGGCCCTTATGGAATCAAGCCCGCCGCGGCATACGAGCCACGAGAGTTTTTGGAGATATAATGAAACGTTTTCTGCTTTGGACCACGGGCGTGTTGCTGGTTATTGCGGCAGCCCTGGCCATTGTTCTCAGCCAGATAGACACCGCGTTTGTGGTGCGCCAGATCGCTGACGCCACGGCCAAGGCCACGGGCAAGCCTTTGGTATTTGAAAATGCCCCGCAAATTTCCTTCTTTCCTCCGGGCGTGCGGTTTGGTCAGGCCCGTTGGGGGCAGTCCGATCAGGGCGACTCCCTTGCCATTTCGGTCAAGGGGGGCATGGCGGAGCTTGAATTCATGCCTCTGCTTTCAGGCACAATGGTTGTGCGCGAGGTACGTTTGGACAACCCTGTTGTCAGGATGCGCCAAGGGGAGGCAGCTTCCGCCGCCGCTGCCAAGGTCGCTGAGGTGGCGTCGGGCGAGAACCAATCTGACGTTGCAGCCCCTGCTGCCACAGATACTCCGGAAACCACACCTAAGGCTTCGCCGAAGGCCACGACGGAAGACGCGGCAAAAGCCGTCGCTGCGAGCCCCAATCAGACCGCTGCCAGTACCCAGACTCCCGCCATTGAACTGAAACGGCTTGTGGTTCGGCAGGGCTCTCTGCACTTCACAGATGACCAGGGGCAAACGCTGGATCTCAGCGACCTGAATCTTTCTGTGGAAAATCTGCGGCCAGGGCAGGAAGCTGTTGCCCAGTGTGACTTTACCTTCACCGCCAGCCTTGTTGATAAGGAAAAAGGCAGTAAAGCCAAGGCCAGCCCCCCCCTGTCGGGCAATCTGGCCCTGTCTGCCAAGCTGCGCTATGCCCCGCCCCAGTTGGCTTTGCGGCAGACATCGCTGACCCTCAGCCCGCTGACTGGCCCGCTGCCCAAAGAAGCCGGGCCTATACAGCTGAATATTGAAGGCAACGCGGACCTGAACACCCTGAGCATGCATGTGGCCAAGTGCTGGCTCACCACGCCGCAGGCGCGCCTGGGCCTTCAGGGCGAGGCGTCTTTCAGCCCGGTTGCGTTTACAGGAAACCTTGAACTGGACGGATCGCTGCGCAAGCTGGCGGCTCTGGCCGGGCAGACTCTCAAACCTGCCCCCAAGGGCATTTCGGACGGCATCAAAATCAAGAGCAGGCTGGCCTATGGCAACAACAGCCTCAACCTTTCGGACATCAGCGCCCGCGTGGACGACGTGGACCTGCGCGGCCAGCTCCGCCTTGGCATGGAGCCGAAAGCACCGCTTTCCATCACGGCTGAGGCGCAAGTCAGCGCTATCAATCTGGACAACTACCTGCCCCTGCCGGAAAACGGCAAAAGCCAGGCGGCCAGTGAACCGAAGGATAAAAAAACCGCAGAGGACGCTTCCCCCCTGCCGGACATCAACGTCCGGGCGGCGGTTGCGGGCATTCGTCAGGGCAAACTGCAAATCAAGGACGTGCAGGTGATCGCTCAGGGCCTGCGCGGCAATTACAAGATTTCCACCTTCAACTGCGTTCTCGGCAGCGGCGGCACGGTACGCGCCTCGGGGGCGGCCAATATACCAGTTTCGGCCTATGCCGTTAACGGCACCGCGTCAGACGTGAATGTTGGCGCACTGCTGGAAAGTCTCGGCAAGGGGCGACCTGTCAACGGTTCAGCCCGGCTGGACGTAGACCTGACAATGAGCGGCAAAAACGCCACGGCTCTGCAGAACAGCCTTGCCGGCAAGGGCGAGCTTGAAGTGCGGCAGATGCACCTGGAATCCATGCCCACATTGCCAGCCAATGTTCCCGGCATCACAGGCAAGCCATTGCCAGACACTTTTGACCTTGTTCGCGTGCCGTTTACAGCAAGAAATGGCGAAATTAACGCCAGCCCCATAACAGTAAGTTCGTCAGGCCTTAATGCACGGGGACAGGCAAGAATAAGCCTGCCGCGCCAAAACGTGGACGCAACCGCCAACGTGGAAACCCTGGGCATGACCGTCCCCGTTATCGTTAAAGGGCCTTTCAGCAATATCTCTTACAGCGTCGACCCCCGCTTTGCTCTGGACATGGCCAAAAAACTGCCGGGACTATTGCAGGATACGGGCAAGAATGCTGGAGATTCCGCCAAGGGTGCAGGAACGCTGTTGCAGAACGGTGCGCGCGGTGCGGAAGGCCTGGTTCGCGGTTTGTTCGGCAAATAGCCGACCTAGAGCAAACCAGCTTTGAAATGTATTACATTTCAAAGCTATCATTCTGCCGATAATGCGATTTTCGGCAGAATCCACGCTGCATTGCGGCGCGCTGCACTCTTGTGCAGCGTCAGAGCATTTAACTTTTTTCAAAAGTTAGATGCTCTAAAATAAATAATAACGTAGCGTAAAAACAGACATGCAGGCAGAATAATTCCCGCTCTGAAGCAGTTCAGAGAGCACGTTTGAGCCTTGACGGGAGTATTTTTACCCAACCGGACTTGCCTTTTCCGCCCGACAGGCTAAAGCTTTTGTGCGGGCAGGCGTTAAGAAGATAGAGGCCCCGGCCTGCACACGCCACCGACGCATGTTCGCGGCGAGCTGATGCGGCTCAAAAGGGGCTTTGACTGCGCGGCTTCATGCTGGCATGCTTGCAGTTATGGGGCCGACAGCGGATCTGCGAACCAGTGGTCGCCCAGGTGCGGGCAACCGGAATACGGCGCAGCCCCGCAACAATTTTCCGGGGCAAGGCTTTTTCCCGGCACGGCAGGTGATGGAACGACACAGGAAGAATTGAGCCTACAGGCGGCAATATGTATTTATTAATTGGACTTGGCATCGTCGCGGGCTCGGTGTTTACCGGATACACCCTGGCCCACGGTGAATGGGGCATACTTTTTCAGCCCGCAGAATTCATCATTATTCTGGGCTGTGGCCTGGGGGCATTCTTTGGCTCTCAGACCAAGTATACATTCGGGCTCGTTCTCAAGAGCATGAAGCACCTTTTTGCTGACCCCGGCTCAAGCAAGGGTCGCTATCTTGAAACGTTGGCTCTGCTCTACACCCTCTTTTCCAAAATGCACCGCGAAGGCGTCATCAGCATTGAAAGCGATGTGGAAAAGCCCGAATCCAGCCCTATTTTCAGCAAGTATCCCAATGTGTCCAAGGACACGAAGATCGTCAACTTTATTGGCGACACATTGCGTGTCTACCTGACCACTGGCGACCCTGCCGACATTGACAGCCTTATGGACGTGGACATTGCCACCATGCGTGAAGAAGGCAACCTGCCAGCTCATGCGGTTTCGCACATGGCCGAATCACTGCCGGGCATGGGTATTGTAGCCTGCGTGCTTGGCGTGGTGCTGGCGATGGGCAAGATCAACGAGCCGCCGGAAGTGCTTGGACACTACATTGGTGCGGCCCTTGTTGGTACTTTTTTCGGTATTCTTTGCTGCTACGGCCTGTTTGGTCCTATGGGCTCCAAACTTGAAAACTATGTGGCCGAAGAACATTTTTACTACCATTCCATCAAGGAGGCCGTGGCCGCCGCCATTCGCGGTTCCACCCCTCTTATCGCCGTCGAATATGGGCGCAGGGCCATTCCTTTCCCCTTCCGACCCACCTTCGCGGAAATGGAAGACAGACTGAAGAGCGGCTAGGCAAGGCCCCCGCCGCTAGCATCCCATGCCGACGCTCCGGCCTTGCGTCGGCAGCCCCGGCCTGCCATACTGGCATGAAGCCGGATGATGAAAATACGCCAATCCCGGTGAGCAGCAACCCTGCCGCCGGGTTATGGCTTTCATGTAACGGCCTGACAGTCCATCGCAAAAAACTTTTGCGCGAGGCATATACGGTAAGGAGTCAACTCTATGGGCGGCGGCGCATGGAAAGTCGCGTATGCCGACTTTGTTACGGCCATGATGGCCTTCTTTCTCCTGCTCTGGGTTCTCAGCATGGTGCCGCCTGATACCAAGGCGGGTCTTGCTGCCTATTTCAGCGGCGAACGCAATTTTGACTCCAGCTCCACCTCGCCTATCTCGAACAACCCCTTCATTCAGAACACGGACAAAATTGACGCGCGCGATATTAAAATCAGCGAAGTGGAAAAATCCCACTACGCCATCGCCCAAAAAATCAAGCAACTGCTTATGGCAGACGCCGTGCCCCAAAGCGCTTCGGGCATCAGCGCCGACGATGTTGGTGTCCAGTTGCGCGTCAATTCCGACATCATGTTCAGGCCTGGCAGTGTGGATCTGTTGCCCGAAGGTGAAAAAGTACTGGAAGCCGTGCTCAAGCTTATGGAAGAATACAACCTTTACCTGGTTGTGCGCGGTCACGCCGATTCGGGGGAGACAACCCCGCCCTATACTT
The DNA here is from genome assembly GCA_023386035.1 of Pseudomonadota bacterium. Lineage (GTDB taxonomy): Bacteria > Desulfobacterota > Desulfovibrionia > Desulfovibrionales > Desulfovibrionaceae > Desulfovibrio. Next base: position 67,690 of record JAEWKM010000016.1, on the reverse strand, counting down.
CGGCATGGGAACTGTCAGGGGCCCGCGCCTCGGCAATGGTCAACTATCTGGTACAACACGGGGTCAAAGCCACTCGTATGCGCGCGGTCAGCTACGGCGACACGCGCCCGCTCAAGCCGGGCATTGACGAACAGAGCCGCGCTATGAACCGGCGTGTGGAGTTTTTCTTCCACAGACCGGAAGTTATGTCTTACAGCGTGGTTTATTAGAGCATTTAGCTTTTAAAAGCTAATCTTCTCTAAGATATTTTTTTCACAGAAGAATTGCCGGCAGCGGCGTCCTGTACCCGCACAACTGCAACAGGACGCCGCTGTCTTTGCTTCGGGCGTACGCAAAAAAGGCGTATGCGTGGATGGAAAAGTGCGCGGCACCCGGCTGCCGGGCGTCTGCTCACGCAATCGACTGAGCAATTTCAAAGAGAAAATGCTCTAAACGAACCCTGCAGCACGGCGTCACAACGTGTAGCTAAACCGCTTTAACCTCTGCACGGCCCTTGCCGGGCAGCTTCAGCCATCAGGAAGCCCCATGCCTCTCATATTTCTTGTCGGTCCCAGAGCCTGCGGCAAAACAACAGTGGGCCGTGCGCTGGCGCAGCGCCTTGCCCTGCCCTTTGCTGACACCGACCACTATCTTCTTGAAAGTACGGGCCTAACAGTGGCCCAGATTGTTGCCATAGAAGGCTGGCCCGGATTTCGTCAGCGTGAAAGCGATGCACTGCGCGCAATAGCGGCCAGACATCCGCAAGGAGCAATAGTCGCCACTGGCGGGGGCATGGTTCTTGACGAGCAAAACCGTGCGTTCATGCGCAGTCAGGGGCATGTTTTCTATCTATCTGCGCCTGTTGAGGCGCTGGTGGCGCGGCTCTCCAACAACCCCCTGGCAGCGCAGCGCCCTTCCCTCACCGGAGGCGGCATAGCCGATGAAATACGGCAGGTGCTGGAGGAAAGATTACCCCTCTATCAGCAAACAGCGCACCATCATCTGGACGCCAGTCTGCACCCACGCCGCATTTGCACACTGGCAATGGAGGCACTGCAGGCATTGGCAACAGATGCTGCAAAAGCATCACAACAGGGCATGGCCGAGTCTGAAGCTGAGAGAAAAGAAGCAGCCCCTGTGCTTGCGGACTCACAAGAACCTCAGGATGCGCACGGCCCTGACAGTGAATAAGACCTCTCTGCCAGATACTGACATCAACCCCCTGGTCTCGGTTCTTCTGCCAGCCTACAATGCCGCTCACACTCTGGAGGCGGCACTGCGCAGTCTTTTTGCGCAACAATCTGCCCCCGACGCTCCGCTGCCCTCCTTTGAAATTCTCGTGGTCAACGACGGCTCTACCGACGACACCGCCGCTCTGCTAAGAGCGCTCTCCCGTGACAACGCAGCCCAGGGCAGACTCCGCGCGCTGCACCTGCCGCACGGGGGCATTGTGGCGGCTCTAAACGCCGGATTGGCTGCTGCGCGCGGCACGTTCATCGCCCGTATGGATGCCGATGATACCGCGCATCCGCACCGTCTGGCCCTACAGGCCGCGCACCTTTGGAACAAGCCTGAGCTTACGCTTTCGGCCAGTTTGGTGGCCTTTGGCGGCGACCGCAACTCGGCATACGGATTTGCCCATTTTGTGGATTGGCAAAACAGTTGCCGCTCCCCGGAGGAAATCAGCCGCAGCCGTTTCAGGGATACGCCAATTTGCCACCCGTCAGCCATGTTCCGCCGGAACGCGGTTGATTGTTGGGGGGCCTATGTAGACGGAGATTTTGCAGAAGATTGGGAACTGTGGCTGCGCTGGCTTCACAACGGGGCACTGATGGAAAAGCTGCCGCACACGCTGCTGACGTGGAACGACGCGCCAAACCGTGCCACCAGAGCTGACGCACGGTACGCCGATGTTGCCTGCAACAAACTGCGCGCCCTGTGGCTGGCCCGTCATCTGGAGCGGCACAACCCTTTTCATCCTCAGGTGTGGGTAATGGGCGGCGGGCGTGTGGCCCGCAAACGCCTTGCTCCGCTTTGGAATCTCGGTGTGCGCCCGGTGGCCTATATTGATATTGACGCCAAAAAAATCGGCAACGTGGTAGGCGGAATTCCAGTCTGCGGGCGTTCAGCGCTGCCTGAACCCGGGCACTGCCGCATTCTCAACGCGCTTACCGCACACGGTGCTGCCGAAGAAGCATCTGACTGGTTGGAATCTCAGGGGTACGGGCAAGAAGACTGGATGATTGTCTGACCAATCAAACAATTTGTAATATCTATTCATATAAGGCAAGTGTTTTCTTTCATGACCTCCAAGGCCTCCAATGGCCCCCAAATGCCCCCAAAGGCGTATCTCGCAGTCATTTACTCTCCTGCTATTTATCCTCACTTGCGACAGCAGCTCGGTAAGCCCTCAGGCAGTCTTTTCTCAACTTGCTAAAATTATTAATTATTTAAAAAAAACTTATGGAGTTTGCGAAATTTGTCACCAATACCCTTTGACAGAACAGGGGCAAGGAGATATGTTGCAAGGGCTTAATGTCTTTTTCATTCCTACAATCCGACATCATCGGGAGGATGCGGCATGCTGGATCTTAACGTTACATTGATCTTTCAGCTGGTGAACTTTTTGGTCGCCATTTATGTGCTAAACATCCTCCTTATCCGACCCATCCGCGATATCATAAAAAAGCGCAACGGCATCATGGACGGCATGGCTGAAGAAGCCGAGTCTTTCGAGTACCAGGCAGCGGAACGCCTTACCAACTATGAAGCCGAACTGGCTCGCGCCCGTCAGGACGCTGGCCTTACCCGTGAAGAAGGCCGCGCCGAAGGCATGGTTGAACAGCAGAAGCTTGTGGGCGACGCCCAGAAAAGCGCCCGCGACATCCTTGCCGAAACACGCGACTCTTTGCAGGCTCAGGCCGCCAAAACCCTTGACGAACTGCGCAACCAGGTAAGCGACTTTTCCGCGCGCCTGGCCGCCAAGCTCCTCAAGAGTTAGTTTCACGCGCTTTTCCGGTTCCTTACTGGACGCCCTATGGGCGATCCGGTTTCTTTAGGCACAGTCTACGCTATTGCATTATTCTCTGAACAGAGGGGGGTGGGCTTTGAGCAAATGGAAACACGCGGGTTATATCCTGCCGCTCGTTATTGCCTTTGCCGCGATTGTCTTCATTCCATTGGAGGCGCTTGCTTCCGAAGGACATGCAGAAACTCGCTGGGGCGACTTCGGCTGGCGCGTGCTCAACTTCGTGATCTTTGCGGGCATCCTCTGGTACTTTGTGGGTGGACTGGCCAAGCGTTTCTTCAAGAATCGCCGCGAGACCATCAGCGGAGCGCTGGACGACTTGGATGAACGCCGCGCCAAGGCCAAGGAACAGTTGGCCGCCGTTGAGTCGCGCATTGCCCGCCTCAACGAAGAGCGTGAAGCCATTCTGGCCGAAAGCCGCAAGCAGGCTGAAAACCTGAAGGCTGGCATTGTGGATGAGGCGCACCGTCAGGCGTCGCAAATTGTGGAGCAGGCGCGCATGACCGCTGAAAATGAAGGCCGCGCTGTGCTTGCAGAAGTGCGCGCCGTCATTGCAGACGAAATCGTGGACGCTGCCGAAAAGGCCCTGAGCGGCAAGCTCAATGCCGAAGCCCACGACAAGCTTATCGCCAACTCCCTTAAAAAGGTGGTGCTCCATTGATCGACACCGTGGTTGCACGCAGGTACGCCAACGCTATCTTTGCGTTGGGCAAAAAGGATGGGGACGAAGCCTTGAGCGCGCGTGGCGAATGCCTTGCTGCTCTTGGTGAAACGCTTGCCGCCGCGCCGGGACTTGACCTGACCCTCAAAAGTCCTGTTATCGGCGTGGAGGAAAAGAAGGCGGTTCTTGACAAACTGCTGGGCAAGCTCAAGGCCGACCAGACATTGCGCAACTTCTGCTTTTTGTTGGCAGACAAAGAAAGGCTCGCCTTTCTGCGCGAAATTTCCGCCTGGTATGGCAAACTGCTTGACGAAGCCAAGGGCATCGTGCGTGGCCAACTCGTCACTGCAGTGAAACTTCCTGCCGACAAAAAGGCAAAACTCAAAGAATCGCTGGAAAAGAAAACCGGCGCTGCCATTGAGCTTACCTTCGCTGTCGACAAGGACATACTTGGGGGTATGGTGCTCAAAATGGGTGACCGGGTGCTGGACGCAAGTCTGCGCGCGCAATTGGGTATCCTCCGGGAGACATTCAAGAGGGGTGAATAGCACATGCAGATCAAAGCGGAAGAGATAAGCAAGATCATTGAGGATCAAATCCAGAACTACGAGCAGCGCGTAGAAATGAGTGAAACCGGCACCGTACTGTACGTCGGTGACGGCATCGCCCGCGTCTACGGCGTGCAGAACGCTATGTCGATGGAACTGCTGGAATTTCCCGGCGGCGTCATGGGCATGGTGCTCAACCTCGAAGAGGACAACGTCGGTGTTGCTCTGCTCGGTTCGGATGTAGGCATCAAGGAAGGCGACCCGGTCAAACGTACCGGCAAGATCTTCTCCGTGCCTGTCGGCGACGGCGTTATGGGCCGTGTGCTCAACCCCCTGGGTGAGCCCATCGACGGCCTGGGCCCCATCGAGGCTGCCGCAGTGCGCCCCGTGGAAATCAAGGCCCCCGGCATCATCGCGCGTAAGAGCGTGCATGAACCAATGCCTACGGGTCTGAAAGCCATTGACGCCATGACGCCTATTGGTCGCGGACAGCGCGAACTTATCATTGGCGACCGCCAGACTGGTAAGACCGCTGTTTGTATTGACGCCATCCTGGCGCAGAAAGAAACGGACATCCACTGCTTCTACGTGGCCATCGGCCAAAAGAAGTCCTCGGTGGCTCTGGTGGCCGATACCCTGCGCCGCCACGGCGCGCTTGAGTACACCACCATCATTTCCGCCACCGCGTCCGACCCTGCACCTCTGCAGTACATTGCGGCCTACACCGGCTGCACGATGGCGGAATTCTATCGCGACAACGGCAAGCACGCCCTCATCATTTACGATGACCTTTCCAAGCAGGCCGTGGCTTATCGCCAGATGTCCCTGCTGCTCCGTCGTCCTCCGGGACGTGAAGCCTTCCCCGGCGACGTGTTCTACCTGCATTCGCGTTTGCTCGAACGCGCTGCCAAGGTGAACGACAGCCTCGGCGCGGGTTCCATGACGGCTCTGCCCATCATTGAAACCCAGGCCGGCGACGTGTCCGCGTACATCCCCACCAACGTGATCTCCATCACCGACGGTCAGGTGTACCTGGAACCCAACCTCTTCAACGCCGGTGTGCGTCCGGCCATTAACGTGGGTCTTTCCGTATCCCGCGTGGGTGGCGCGGCCCAGATCAAGGCCATGAAGCAGGTGGCAGGCACAATGCGTCTTGACCTCGCCCAGTACCGCGAACTGGCGGCTTTCGCCCAGTTTGGTTCGGACCTGGACAAGGGCACCAAGGCCAAGCTTGACCGCGGCGCGCGTCTGGTGGAGCTGCTCAAGCAGCCCCAGTACCAGCCCATGCCTTCCAATGAACAGATCGTCTCCATCTACGCCGCTACCCGTGGCCTTATGGACGACGTACCGGTGGATGACATCCGCCGTTTTGAAACTGCCATGCTGACTTTCCTGCGTGATACCAGGAAAGACGTGCTGGACGCCATTAAAGAAAAGAAAGTCATTGATGAGGCAGTGGAGAAAGCGCTTACCGAAGCTATTGCCGCCTTCAAGCAGGGCTGGACGGCCTAGGGCCCCAATACCGGGAGAAAAGCATGCCTTCACTCAAAGACGTAAAAATGAAGATCGTGGGGGTCGGTAAGACCAAGCAGATCACCAAGGCCATGAACATGGTGGCCTCGGCGAAACTGCGAGGTGCTCAGGCCCGCATTGAGCGCTTCAGACCGTACGCGGCCAAATACCGCGACGTGCTGGCCGAACTGTCGAGCAAGGTGGAGGGCAACGCCCACCCCCTGCTGGCCGAGCATGAGGAAAAGAAGCATTGCGCCATTGTGCTGGTGACATCCGACCGTGGACTCTGCGGCAGCTTCAACGGCAATATCATTGCCACTGCATTGAAGTTGGCCAAGGAGAAAAAAGCGGAAGGCCTTGAAGTGAGCTTTGTCTGCATGGGCAAGAAGGGCCGCGACGCCGTAAAGGCGGCCGGGTTCAATATTGCCAAAGCCTATGCTGACCGTATGGGAAGCATCGACTTTGCCCTGGCAAGCTCTGTGGCCCAGGAAGTCATCTTCGGCTACGAAACCTTTGGTCTTGACGAAGTGTGGCTGATTTACGGTGAGTTTGTGTCTATGGGGCAACAGCCCCCGCGCACGCTCTGCCTGCTGCCCCTGAAAACGCCTGAGGCTGAGGAAATCGCCGAAGAAGCTGGAGAACCGCGCTGCGAATACGTTTACGAGCCGCAGGAAGAAAAGCTGTTGGCGGAGCTTCTGCCCCGCTACGTTAACGTGCAGGTTTACCGTGGCATGCTGGACACATCGGCCAGCGAACATGCTGCCCGTATGGCAGCAATGGACAACGCCACGCGCAACTGCAACGAAATGATCAACATGCTGACCCTGCTCTATAACAAGACGCGGCAGGCTTCCATCACCAGCGAACTCATCGACATCGTCGGCGGCGCTGAAGCGCTGAAGGGTTAAGGAGCCAACTAATGAGCAAAAACATCGGTAAAATCGTCCAGGTTATCGGCGCTGTTGTGGACGTTGAGTTCAGCGACGGCAACCTGCCGAATATCTTCACCGCCCTGGAGATCAACAATCCGAACAACACCGACGCCCCCTACCTGGTCTGTGAAGTTGCACAGCACCTGGGCGACAACGTTGTTCGCACCATCGCCATGGACGCCACCGAAGGTCTGGTGCGCGGCATGGAAGCGGTTGACACTGCTCAGCCTATCATGGTGCCCGTGGGCAAGCCCTCTGTGGGCCGTATCCTCAACGTTATCGGACGCCCCGTGGACGAACTGGGCCCCATTAACGCTGAAAAGTACTACCCCATTCACCGCCCGGCTCCGGCCTTTACCGACCAGAACACCAAGGTCGAACTGCTGGAAACCGGCATCAAGGTTGTGGACCTGCTTGTGCCCTTCCCCAAGGGCGGCAAGATGGGCCTCTTCGGCGGCGCCGGCGTGGGCAAGACCGTTATTCTGATGGAGATGATCAACAACATCGCCAAGCAGCACGGCGGTTCGTCAGTCTTCGCGGGCGTGGGTGAACGCACCCGTGAAGGTAACGACCTTTATCATGAACTCAAGGATGCGGGCGTTCTGGAACGCGCCACCCTTGTCTACGGGCAGATGAACGAGCCTCCGGGAGCCCGTGCTCGCGTGGCCCTCACCGCCCTTGCCTGCGCGGAATACTTCCGCGATGAAGAACATCAGGACGTGCTCCTCTTCATCGACAACATATTCCGCTTTACCCAGGCTGGTTCCGAAGTGTCCGCTCTTCTGGGCCGCATGCCTTCGGCCGTGGGCTACCAGCCCACCCTTGGCACGGACCTTGGTTCGCTTCAGGAACGTATTACCTCAACCAACACCGGTTCAATCACGTCCGTGCAGGCCGTTTACGTCCCTGCTGACGACTTGACCGACCCGGCCCCGGCTACCACGTTCTCGCATCTGGACGGCACGCTCGTGCTTTCGCGCCAGATTGCAGAACTTGGCATCTACCCTGCCGTGGACCCGCTTGACTCCACCTCGCGCATCCTTGCCCCCGACGTCGTGGGTGAAGACCACTACCTGGTGGCCCGGCGCGTGCAGATGGTGCTGCAGAAGTACAAAGAACTGCAGGACATCATCGCCATTCTCGGCATGGACGAACTGTCGGACGAAGATAAGCTCACCGTGGGGCGCGCGCGCCGCATTCAGCGCTTCCTGTCCCAGCCCTTCCACGTGGCCGAAACCTTCACCGGTACCCCCGGCCAGTATGTAAAACTTGAAGACACCATCAAGGGCTTCAAGGGCATTCTGGACGGCGCGTACGACCACATGGCAGAAGGCGACTTCTACATGCTGGGCGGTATTGAACAGGCCGTGGCCAAGTTCGAGCAGCGCAAGCTGCAGGAAGAAAACTAGAGAGTTGACCGTCCAGTGACCGTGCTTTGCGGCGCGGTCACTGGACAGCCGCATCTGGCATATCAGGAGCGAAGGAGTACTTATGGGCACACTGCAACTGGAAGTGGTGACGCCAGACAAAACCGTAGTAAGCGGCGAAGTTGAAATGGCCGTCTGCCCCGGAATTGAAGGCGAATTTGGCGTGCTGCCCAAGCACGTCTCCCTGCTCTCCGCTCTCAAGATTGGTGGTTTGCGCTACAAGGTGGCTGGCGGTAAAGAAGAACATGTGTTCATTTCCGGCGGTTTCGCCGATGTGAACAACGATGTGCTTACCGTGCTGGCCGAATCTGCCGAACTGGCGCAGAATATCGACACAGCAAGAGCCATGGCCGCCAAGGAACGTGCTGAAAAGCGTGTTGCCAGCCATGAAGAGCAAGTTGATACGGTTCGTGCTGAAGCCGCGTTGCATAGGGCTGTTGTCCGTCTGCAAGTGGCCCAGTTCCGCTAGACCGTTTTGTTCAGAATAGACAGGCCGTGCTGCGTATAAACGCTGCACGGCCTTTTATTTTGTGCAATAGCCCCACCGGGCCACGACAATACAGGACAAATAGCGAATACCTTCAGTCTAGAAAAGCTTTTGCTGTTCACAAGCATGACACGGCACCCGCGCCCCTGCCGCAGCTTAACCTCGGCTTTATTGCATGGCACTTAGGAATCCAGGCGGTACAAAGCCATTCTTTCCGGTGCACAGGCCAAGCAGCTATTTGCGTTTAGTGTCGCGCCAGCAGTAACTTTGTATATTTTCGGCGTTCTAGTCTGAGACCTTGAGCACTATAATCGCCGCAATAATCAAGGAAACATAAAGCGCCTTTTTGATGCTTCTCTTTTCGCCCCAAAACAGAATGCCGGAAGCTACCGTGCCCACAACGCCAATGCCTGTGTACGACGTATAGGCAATGGAGACATCAATCTGCCGCAGCGCAAGATACAGAAACAACAGTGATGACGACAGACCAACTGCATAAACGATTATTCCTCTGGCATAGCGTTTGAAGGCAATATCCCTAACCCCGGCGACAACCGCTATTTCCAGAAGGCCAGCCAGTATCAGATACATCCAGCTCATAGAGCTAGCCTTCTTCCCGTTTGAGGCAAACTATCGAAACAAGGATGACAATAATCGCGGCAACGGCTGTGAACGTCATTTTTTTGCCAAAGAATGAAATATCAAGAAGGTATGTTCCAACAGCGCCCAAAGTTACAAACAGCACATAGGCAATGGACGCCTCCATTCTCTTTGTTGCCAGCACAAGAAAAATAAAACTGCCCGCAACACAGCCAAGGGTTGCAACCCAGCCCATAGGCGAATCAGCATATTTTAATCCCGCAGCCCAGGCGATTTCAAGGCTGCTGGCTATAAACAGAAGAATCCAGCTCAACATGATAACTTTTCCAGCGGTTATGATTGATTTGAAGGCTTTTCAAAAATAATTTCGTCAATATCGCTAAAAATGCTCTTCCATTGTGCATCGCTTACTTCCAGCAAGCCGAAGTGACGCAGTAAAAAAGCTCCTTCCGCCGCCAGATAGGCGACTCGCGCGGCCCGGTCTTCCCTGTTCGCCATATCAAGAGTGTTCACCCTGCTGTTGTGCCAGCTGCGTATCCAGTCACGCAGCTCCTGCGACTCCACCAGCATGGCCAGATGGCATGCGGCCCGAGCGTTCAGCGATTTCTCCGCAGCAGTAATCCCAACGTGGGCATGTATTTTTTCCAGATCAGAAATGTCTTCGATGTTTTTGCCCGCAGTTTTTTCAAGGCATTCATCGTAGTTCCTGCCCCACCGTTCGGCCATTGCGCTGACAAGACCACTCTTGGCGCCAAAGCAGGACTGCACTCCCCCCTTGGTGATCCCCGCCGCCCTGGCAACAGCGTCAAACGTCAACGCCGCAGGCCCGTTTTCAGTGACTATTTTTTCCGCCATATCAAGAACCAGATCTCTGTCTATGGAACGTGGTTTGCTCATATTTATTTGCTCCGTATGAATACATACGTATGTATTCATACTATTAAAAACTGTCAATAACACGCCCCACAGGCCACAGGCTAAAACGCTGCCTGATATCACAGCAACTTGCACGCAAATCTGCTGCCAGCCTCCGGCTGCGTGCCACAAAACCTCCGGAGGGCACGCTGCCCCTTCTTCATACCCGCAACGAAACCTCTGGCCTTTGCATGGACTTCATGACAAATCTTAGCTATACAATTCTGCTACGCACCCAGATTTTACGCAGGAAAAAACATGGTCAAGCAGGAAAATATCCGCAACTTTTGCATCATCGCCCATATCGACCACGGTAAGTCCACCTTGGCCGACCGTATTCTTGAACTGACCAAGGTGGTCAGCCAGCGCGAAGCGCGCCAGCAGTACCTGGACAGGATGGATCTGGAGCGCGAACGCGGCATCACCATCAAGGCACAGACCGTGCGGCTTCCTTACTTTGCCGCTGACGGTCAGGAATATGAGCTGAACCTCATCGACACGCCTGGCCATGTGGACTTCAACTACGAAGTTTCACGCTCGCTGGCTGCCTGTGAAGGCGCTTTGCTGGTGGTTGACGCCACACAGGGCGTGGAAGCGCAGACCCTTGCCAACGTCTATCTGGCGCTGGATCATGACCATGAGGTTCTTCCGGTACTCAACAAGATTGACCTGCCCAGTGCGGAAGTTGACCGCGTCAAGGCCGAAATCGAAGAGAGCATCGGGCTGGACTGCACACAAGCGCTTCCCGTGTCGGCCAAAACAGGCATGGGCGTGGACGCTGTGCTTGAAGCCGTTGTGCAACATCTGCCCGCCCCCAAGGGCGACCGCACTGCACCGCTCAAGGCGCTTATATTTGACTCATGGTACGACAGCTATCAGGGCGTTGTGGTACTTTTCCGCATTATGGACGGCACCGTACGCAAGAATGACAACGTGCGCCTCATGAGCACGGGCAAGGAATACGAAGTGCTGCGCCTGGGCGTATTCTCCCCCGAAGCCACAGACGTTAAAGAACTGGTGGCGGGAGAGGTGGGCTTTCTTTGCGGCTCCATCAAGGAACTGGGCGATGCCCGCGTGGGCGATACCATCACCCTTGCTGACCGCCCCGCCGAAAGCCCTGTGCCTGGCTTCAAAGAAGTCAAGCCAATGGTTTTCTGCGGTCTCTACCCCACAGAATCCGACGATTACGAAAACCTCAAGGCCGCTCTTGAGAAACTGCAACTTAACGATGCAGCCTTTTCCTACGAGCCGGAAACGTCGCAGGCTTTGGGCTTTGGCTTTCGCTGCGGTTTCCTTGGCCTGCTGCATATGGAAATTATTCAGGAGCGGCTGGAGCGCGAATTTGAGGTCGGCCTTATCGCCACCGCGCCTTCAGTGGTCTACAAGATCGACACAATGGACGGCAAAACGCTGGAAATCGATAACCCCAGCCACCTGCCGGATCCTACCAAGATCAACACCCTGTACGAGCCCTACGTCAACATGGATATTCATGTGCCCAACGAGTACGTGGGCAACGTCATGAAGCTCTGCGAAGAAAAGCGCGGCACCCAGAAAAACCTGCACTATCTTGCCTCCAACCGCGTGGTGGTCACCTACGAACTGCCTTTTGCCGAAATCGTTTACGACTTCTTTGACAGGCTCAAGTCCGCCACGCGCGGCTATGCTTCGATGGATTATCAACCTCTGGACTACCGGTCATCGGATCTGGTGCGTCTGGACGTTATGCTCAACGGCGAAACAGTGGACGCCCTGGCAGTCATCGTACACCGCGACCGTGCGTACACCTACGGACGCGGCCTGGCGCTCAAGCTCAAGCGCAGCATACCGCGCCAGCTTTTCCAGGTTGCCATTCAGGCGGCCATCGGGCAGAAAATCATTGCCCGTGAGACGGTTTCCGCCTTCCGCAAGGACGTTACCGCCAAATGTTACGGCGGCGACATCACACGTAAGCGCAAGTTGCTGGAAAAGCAGAAAGAAGGCAAGCGCCGCATGAAGCGTATGGGCAACGTTGAGCTGCCCCAGGAAGCCTTTTTGGCCGCGCTCAAGGTGGGCGACGACTAAACGAAAGCAGAAATACAGAAAATCCTTTTGCGGGGAAGAATCTTTACAACGAAGATTCTTCCCCGTTTACTTTTTCTGCTTTGCAATTTTGACGGATTGGGGAGCCTGCGCGCGAGACGGCGCAGTGGAAGCTCAAGGCGCGGGACGAAGTTGTGTGTGTTTAACGAACTATCAAATCAACGTTTTCGGGAGCAGATTAATTTTGAAAGTCTCAGGCGGCTGCGGGAGCAGCCGCACACAATAAACACATAAGAGCTCGCTACTTGCGCGGCTAAACGCCACACCGGGAGTTCCTTAGCCGTTGAGGCTATGCATTCGAAACCCACGCGGCCCAAACAGGCTACGGGCCAACAAGCACTTCATTCCTGGGCGCGTGCGGCCTCACATTCTTCAAGGCTGCCCCTGCCCAGCAGGCGTGCCAGACAGCGATGCCGTTCCACCGCCATATTTTTTCCCACACTGCGCGCACGGCGCACTTCACGGGCATAGCTTTCCAAGGTGCCCTGCGAAAGCGTTTCCAGCTCGCACCGCAGATAGCGTCGAAACATGCCGCCCCCGCCGCGCCTTATCACATGGGGAAAAAGAACGCTGGCTTCTTCAAGAAAAGCCAGTTCCTCATCTGCAATTTCGTCCAGCAGCGGGCTTGTGCTGAGGGGTGGAAGACGGTCGTCCATGCGGGCGTATTTTTCCACCATCAGGTTGCGCCCCACCGCTGCCGCCGCTTGCAAGTCAGCCAGATACAAGGCCAGCGTGGTGTCGTCCAGAGGCTCATGCGTCATGCGCCGCATGACCCGGAATGTTTCTGGCCGCTGCTGACAAGCCGAAATACCGCCTTCATTGGGCGTGGCAAGAAACATGTTCAGCTCGAGGTCAATAATTTCGCGCAGCGCGGCTTCGCGGTCAAATGATTGTGGCATAGTTCTCTTCCTTGCCAAGGGGCAAATCTGCCTTCGTGGGGGGCGGGCACGCCCAACCGTAAACAGTGTGCGCGCCAGGGCATCGGGTAGCCCCACGCCCGGTCTCGCCTGCCGCAGGGCTAATAGACTAGAGCAGTTTAACTTTGAAAAAGTTTAAATGCTCTAACGCTGCGCAAGCGTGCAGCGCACCGTAACGCGGCGTGGATTCTGACGAAAATCGCATTTTCGGCAGAATGACAACTTTGAAATGAATGCATTTCAAAGTTACTCTGCTCTAATCCCGCCGGGCAGCTTCTATTTCTTTGACCTTGCGGAAGATGGTGCTGCGATCCATCTGAAAATGGCGCGAAAGCTCGCTGATGGAGCCGTACTGCTTCATGCCCTTTTCAATAACAGCGGTTTCCACTTCCTTCATGATGCTTTTCAACGAACGCCCCTCAATGGAAGGCAGGGCAAAGGCGCTGTCCTTATCATCATGCATAGCGGCAGGACGGATACCTGAAAGGTTGCGGGCCTCAATGCTGCCGTGCTTGCAGGTCACCACAAGCCCCTGCACAAGATTTTCCAGTTCGCGCACGTTGCCGGGCCAACTGTGGCCTTGCAGAATATGCTCGGCTTCTTCAGAAAGATGGATATTTTTGTGATACTTTTTGGCGTAATACGTCAAAAAACTCTGGGCCAGAGGCAAAATGTCGGCCCTGCGGCTGCGCAGAGGCGGAATATTCAGCACCGCCACCTTGAGCCGGTAATAGAGGTCTGAACGAAATGCGCCCTTGGCCACTTCCTTTTCCAGATCCTTGTTGGTGGCGGCTATGACCCGCACGTCCACCTTCTTGGGTCTGGTGGCTCCCACGCGCATGACTTCCCAATCCTGAAGCACCCGCAGCAGGCGCGACTGCATGGTCATAGGCAGTTCGCCTATCTCATCCAGAAAAAGCGTGCCCGAAGAAGCCGCTTCCACAAGTCCGGCCTTGCCGCTTTTGCTTGCCCCTGAAAAACTGCCGGGTACATAGCCGAACAGTTCGGTTTCAATAAGATTTTCAGGAATGCTGCCGCAGTCAACCTTAACAAATGGGGCGTCGGCGCGCTGGCTTTTGCGGTGTATGTGCCGCGCCACCACGTCCTTGCCCACGCCGGTTTCGCCCTGCAACAGCACGGTGGCGTCTGTTTCGGCAATGGCTACCGCTTCGGCGTACAATCGCTGCATGGCCTGGCTCTGCACCACACGCGGATACTGATTGCCAGTGATGCCGTCGCTGCTCAGGGTCTGGAACGTTTCCAGCAGTTCCTTCTGCGCCATGACCTCTTCACGCAGCTCGGTAAGAGCCGTCACATCACGGATAACAGTGACAACATAGGCCACATGCCCCGAAGCATCCTTGACCGGATGCCCGTCCAGAAGCAACGTGCGCCCGTTAAAAAGATTCTGCACGCTGGAGACCTTCTGCCCGGTTTCCACAATGCGCGGGTTGAGAACCACGTCAAAAATGCCGTTCTGCACCATATCCTGAATACGGCTGCCGGTCATTTTTTCCTTGGGAATGCCTGTAAGTTCCGCATGGCGCTTGTTTACAAGCACCACCACACCCTCCCGGTCCGTAACGCAGATGGCGTCCCGAAAGGTATCGCAAAGTTGTTCAATATATTCGGCCAACATTCGTGGGTTATACATACACTTCCTCCAGGGGCGCAAGAGCGCCCCCATACCGGCATCAAATATGGGGGCGCCCGACTATGGCTACCGCACGGCAGATACGGTCAGCCCTTTGGCCTTGTCTGAGCGGCACTTTTGAACACCGCTCCGGCAAAGGCTACCGATTCTAGAAGCCGTCCGCCCCGGCAGGAGCGCCGATGACGGAGGAGGAGACCGTGGCTTCTTTCATGGCTTTATTGGCGCGATTTTCACGGGCCAGCTTGCTCAGCCACCAGGTGGACAAAGCGCTGATGGTGCCCACAACGGCCATGTAGGCGCAGAGGAACCAGGGCGCGCCGTCGGCCATGCCCGTAAGCACGGCGGCAACCATTGGCGTCATGCCTGAAGCGAAAATGGCGGTGAACTGATAGACAAAGGAAATGCCCGAGTAACGCACAGAGGCGTCAAAGCTTTCAGAAAACACGCTGGACATGGTGCCGAACACGGCGGCGTGCACGATACCGAAGGGCAGACCCAGAGCGACAACCACGAGGAAGTAGTTGTTGGCATAGTTGTGCAGCACCCAGAAAGCCGGGAAGCTTGAGAAACCCAGAATCAGCGCGCAAAAGCCGTACAGCTTGGCCTTGCCTACCTTGTCGGCCATATTTCCCCAGAAAGGAATGAAGAGGGACATGATAACAGAGGAAATCATGACCGCCGTAAGCGCGGCAGAGCGGTCGATGCCGTGCTGCTGGGTCAGATAGGTCAGGGAATACACACCAAAGACGTTGAAGGATACGCCGTCAATGAAACGCGCGCCCATGCAGGCAATCATCATCTTGGGGTAACGCTTGAAGGCGTCCAGCAGGGGATATTTGGCTTCGGGCAGGCTTTTTTTGGCTTCAGAAAAGTCCTTGGTTTCCTGCACGGTGCTGCGCATGTAGCCGCCCACGGCCAACAGCACGGCGGAGAGCAAAAAGGCCACGCGCCAGCCCCAGCTCAGAAAGGCTTCGTTGGAAAGCGTGGCAGAGAAAAAGCCCACGATGCCCGAGGCCAGCAACAGACCAAGCGACATGCCGATCTGGGGCAAGCTGGCGTAGAAGCCGCGCTTGTGCGCAGGGGCGGATTCGTAGGACATAAGCACAGCGCCGCCCCATTCGCCACCAAGGCCAATGCCCTGCGCCAGACGGCAGACAATAAGCAGAATGGGCGCCCAGATGCCAATGCTGTCATATGTAGGAATGAGACCGATGCAGACCGTGGCTATACCCATAATTTCCAGAGTAAGGATTAGCATCTTCTTGCGGCCGAGCTTGTCGCCAAAATGGCCGAAGATGATGCCGCCAAGGGGGCGGGCCACAAAGCCCACGGCAAACGTGGCGAAGGCCAGCATGGTGCCGATGCGGGGGTCAAACGACGGGAAATACAGCTGATTGAAAAACAGGCCAGCCACAACGCCGTACAAAAAGAAGTCGTACCATTCGATGACAGCCCCGATAATGGACGAGGCCACAACGCGGCGCAGGTTTTTTTGCTGTTCCGGAGTAAGGTTTTCGGTTTGCATGGTGATCCTTATGGTTGCTGTGCAGATGTATTCACATGCAGGGCCTGCCGTCCAGCCCCTGCCAGCGGAAAAACGCTTTCCGCCGTTCCATTCCGGTAACCGCCCGCAAGCCAGCGCGCAGACAAACCGGCGCTTGCAGCGGGCGCAGCCCTATAGGCCGAGCAGCCTCGCGGCATTATTGAACATGACGTTTTCAAGAACTTCAGGCGTGAAGGGCAAACGCTTGTACAGGGCGATCTGTTCCTGAAAATCCATAAAGGGCGCTGCGCTGGCAAAAAGCACCTTGTCGCCTATAAGCGTATTGGCCGCCTGGATGTAGCCTTCGGAAAAAGGCTGTTCTTCGTATTCCGCCAGGTCGATGTAGACGTTCTTGTGCCTGTGTACGGTCATGATGACTTCGCTTACCCAGGGGTAGCAGCCGTGGCTGATGACGATCTTGAGCTTGGGAAAGTCCGTGGCCACCCGGTCGATATGACGGGGATGGGCGTCTTCCATCACGGCTCCGCCCACAAGGGTGCCAGGGCCGGTGGTAATGACGATGGGCACATCAAGCTCGCAACACTTTGCATAAATGGGATAGTATTTGGCGTGGTTGGCAGGAATGCGCGCAAGATAGGGGTCAATGGCCGCCCCGCGCATGCCGTGCTGCGTTACCATTGCCGACAGTTCGTCCACAGCGTCCATACCCTTGTGAGGATCAAGCCCGGCAAAACCGATGAACTTGTCAGGATAAAGGCGCATAAGTTCAAGAATGCCGGGGTTGGCAGAGCCAAGTCCATAGGTGGTTTCGGCGTCGCGCCCTGTCACCACGCCCTTGACCACGTTCTGCTTTTCCATATCGGCAACAATTGTTTCGATGGGTTCCGGCTTGGCTCGGTCGGCATACTTGAACAGCTCGAACATGCCCCCGAAAACCTTGTTCGCAAGCATGCCCTTTACAGCGTCAGGCGTACTGGGACGAAACCGGAAATCTATGATTTTCATGAATAATCCTTTAAAAATTGATGGTGCCCGTGAACTCTTTCCTCACTAAAGGCAAGAAGCGTGCCTATTGTGAATTTGGGCGCAATAAATCTGGCTGATTTTCATAGCAAATCACTTTTATATAATATTTTAATTATAAATTTAACATAGTTATATAAAAATAAGTGCTTTTATCTTTATCCAAAACGCAGATCTGGCAAGGGAAGAAATACTGCCCTTGTACCAAATCAGGGACCGTTGCCCCAGTCATGCGGAAAGGAGGATGAACTTCTATTAATAACATACTAATATTATTATATAATTTTATTTATAATAGTAATTATTTGTAACGCCATTACAACAATTGCCGCTGTGTTGCTTTTTTGCAACAAGGGTGTTTATCATAAAAAATTTTAAAAATAAGTAGGTTATAATATTTTTTACACACAATGTGTGCAAAAAAACACACCCCGCAGCAGACAATTGTGTAAAAAAACACAATTGCCATCTGCGGGGTGAAAATGCGGGATTTTTCTACTTCTGCCTGCGGCACGCGCGTGTCATACGCGGGCTTCAGCCTTCAGGATTACAGCGCTCGTGCAAGCCGTGCGGCCTATTGAGCCAATTCCCGTAACTGCTCCATGCGTGCTTCGTCGGCCTTCACGTCATCGAGTTCATAACGGCGGCCAAGGTAGGAATACTTGGGCTGTCCCATGCGGTGATAGGTCAACAGTTCGTATTCAATATTGGGCCGGCGCGGAATAAACTCGCGGATGGCAAGAATATCATCGTCAGAATCGTTGAAACCCGGCACAACAGGAGTACGCACCAGTATGGGCAAATAGGGAAAATCTTCACAGATTGCGGTGAAGTTTTTAAGAATCAGAGCATTGTCCACGCCCGTGAACTCTTTGTGCTTCACCGGGTTAAGGCTCTTTATGTCGAAAATCAGCTTGTCGAGGTGTTTGCAGGCCTCGTAAAGATGCCCATAGGGGTAGCACCCGCAAGTTTCTATGGTGGTATTGATATGGTGCCTCTTGCCTTCGCGCAGCAGGGCGTGTGCAAACTCATGCTGGGTAAGCGCCTCGCCGCCCGAAAGGGTCATGCCCCCGCCAGAGCGGTGATAGAACACGCCGTCTTCTTCCACCTTGTTCAGCACCTGCTCAACACTCATGCTTTCGCCGTAGATGCTCTGCGCGCCCGACGGGCAGGCGTGAACACAGGCCATACACTCCGTGCAGCGGCTGCGGTCATGCAGAATGATGCCCTCCACCAGCCCCAGCGCGCCAGAGGGACAAACCTTGAGGCAGCGCCCGCAAACCTGGGCGGTGAGGCAGCGTGAAGGATTGAAGGCGTGCTCCGGCTTGATGTTTTGGGATTCAGGGTTGCTGCACCAAAGGCAGTGCAAGGGGCAGCCCTTGAGAAACACCAAGGTACGGATACCTTCGCCGTCGTGAACGCTGAACTTCTGTATATTGAAAACAGTGCCTTTAACTTGTGCGTCCGTCATGGGTCATCCTTGTATTGCGGCCCGGCCGGGCGCGCCTTCGGGTAAAATAAAAGGGGGGAAGGGGCTCTGCCCTCCCCCCCGGGTTGGTCGTGTTGCAGCTATGCCCTAGAACTGGGCGTGCTCCGTGCGGTCAATGATGTCGTTCTGCAAGTCGCGGGACAGATCGCAGAAGTACGCGCTGTACCCGGCGATGCGCACCAGCAGGCTGCGATAGTTGTCCGGCTCCTGCTGGGCCTTGACCAGGGTTTCCTTGTTCACGATGTTGAACTGCAAGTGCCACAGCTTGAGGTCGCACCAGGTGCGGATGAGGTTGACGATCTTCTGCGTGCCGTCTTCACCAGCCACGCACTTGGGCGACAGCTTGATGTTCAGCAGGCGGGAAGCGCGGTTGGTCATGCCGTAGTTCTTGGAATGGTAGTTGGAAAGCAGTACGGCGGTGGGGCCGTTTTTGTCCGCGCCGTGCGAAGCCGAAGAACCGTCGGACAAGGCAGTCCAGGCGTGACGGCCATTGGGCGTGGCGGAAACAACCTTGCCAAAGGGCACGTGCGAGGTGATGGGCACATAGCGCACGTCCACATGCACGCCGCGTTCACGCGAACTCTTGGCGGCTTCAACCTGGGTAACGCGGTCCACGTCCTTGGCTACGCTGTCGGCATAGGCGTCGTTGTTACCGTAGCAGGGAGCGTTGCGCAGCATTTCGCGCACGGCTTCGTGGCCCTTGAAGTCGGCTTTGCAGGCTTCAACCACTTCCTTGAGGGTCAGCTTCTTGTCTTCAAACACCAGTTTTTTGATGGCTGACAGGGAGTCCACCACGGTGCCGTAGCCAAGAAATTCAAAGTAGGAGTAGTCCACGCCGCCGGGGATCTTTTCAGCGTGCAGGTCCATGAGGTTTTCCATGCACAGGTTGTGCAGCACGGAAGACATAGGAGCCGAGAAGTGCTGGGGACGCAGCTTGTCCACCACATGCTGCTGCTGGAAAGCCTTGCGCAGCAGGTTCAAGTGCTGGGCCTTGTACGCTTCGTAAAATTCTTCCCAGGTGTTGAACTTGGTGACGTCGCCGGTTTCAAGACCGATGACTTCGTCGCCATAGTGCAGCATGCGGCCATTATAGAGCAGCATTTCCAGCGCCGTGGCAAAGTTCACGTACACGCAGCCAGAAGTGTAGGTATCGCGGTTGGGCATGCGCGTTTCGGTGCAGCCCGACACGGCGTAGTCCAGAGCTTCGTTGACCGGGCAGCCCTTGATGGCGTTAAGGAACACCACTTCTTCGTCATTGATGAGTTTGGGGAAGCCCGAGCCGTCCTTGATGGTCAGGGCCACTTCGCGCAGGAAGCGTTCCGGCGAGCGGGAGTGGATGCGCGCGGCCAGGTCGGGGTAGTTCAGCGGGAATTCGCGCTTGGACTCAAGGAAAAGGTAGCTCAGGTCGTTGGTGGCGTCTTCGCCTTCGGGGGTCTGGCCGCCGATGGTCACGGCTTCCCAGTGGGCATAGCCTTCCTGAAACTCAACGCCCGTGGGATTGATGTACAAGTCGATGAACTGGGCCATATCTACCCACATGCATTCCAGCAGATCCTTGGCTTCTTCGCGGGTGATGCGGCCTTCATCAAGGTCTTTTTTATACAGGGGGTAGAGGTACTGGTCCATACGGCCGTTGGAAATAATGGCACTGGCCTTCTGCTCGATGCGCGAGAACATCTGTACGAACCACTGGCACTGCATGGCCTCACGGAAGGTGCGGGCCGGATGGGCAGGCACGTGATCGCAGGTTTCGGCGATCTGCAAAAGCTCGGCCTTGCGTTTGGGATCAGATTCCCTGGCGGCCAGTTCACGGGCGAGGTCGGCATGGCGCTTGGCCCAGATCATGATGGCGTCGCACACAATGATCATTGCTTCAAGGAAGGGCTTTTTGTCCCAAAGATCCACGGAGTTGGTCAGATCAAGATTGGCAAGCTTTTCTCTGGCTTCGTTCTGAATGTCGATGAAGCCGCGATTGATGACTTTTTCGTAGTCCGGCACCCACTGAAGGGCCGAGCGGTACGAAGAGGTTTCGCTGACCACAAACTTGGACTTGAGGCCGCGTTCGTCATGATAGGTCACGCCGCGGATATCTTCGGGCAGCGCCTTGTTAAGATGCTCATGGTAGGTTTTGCCTTCCCAGTAGGGGGCGATTTCTTCCATGACGACCTTGATGTCTTCCTGCGAAATCTGGAAGGGGCTCTTGTCGCGATTGGCGAGGTCAGCCAGCACTTCGCGGTAAAAGTCACCGTCAATTTCAGGATAAAGAATGCCGTAGCGGCCAAGCATGCCCACGCGGCCAGCCAGCAACTGGTTGGGCGTGATCCAGACCGTGATTTTTTCGGCCACGTTCTTCAGCGCCTTGGCCCAGCGCAGGGTCAGCAGTTCGCCTTCGGTTTCGCGCATGGATTCGGTGAAATACTTGGCGCGTTCAACGTCCACATTAGGCAGGGTGAACTGATTGCTCTCCAGAATACTGTAGACGCGTTCACGCCCCTGACGATTGACGCTCTTGTTGACAACGCGCTCTTCCTGGGGGGACATGCAGCAACCGCACTGGCTCATAATAAAACTCCTGAATGGGTGTTATGTTCTTTATTTGGATGATTGTGATATTCATCCCAATGCCCCCTCTTGAGCATCATTCATGCCATTCGTGTAACATTAATTAATATTTGAATATTTTTAAAATTGAGCAAGGCAGCAGCAAATACGCCAACGCTGCAATTGTTGCAAAAAAACAACATCTCCATAAACAACTATTTAAAGTTACTGCATAAAATTATTCAGTGTTTTTTTGCAACGGTGTAAAAAAACACTTTTTCACAATCTCTCCCGAATAGAGCCCAATTATTGAAAGCAGCCGCTCTTCTTCAGGCCTCCAACGCCATAAAATTCTCTGCTCCTCCGCCCGCAAAACGATCCGTAGAATATTGCGCAAAACTGGCTCCAGGACAGGCATACAGCCAACCAGAGACTTCTTTTAACTACCTATTTTATCAGAATAAAACTACTAAGACAGTTTACCTATGATATTGCCGGAAGCATTCGTGCTGTTATCGGCACAGGCAGCACAACTTGGTGAGCAGCTGCAACAAATGGCTGGACCCGTTTGTTAACACTGCGCTAAATACAAACAGCTACTTGAGCGCCCCGATGCTGGCTGTAATCTGTTCCCCCTACCCTTCTTTCTGCCAGCAGGCAGCCACGCACAATGCCACATTGCCCAGTAATGAGGCCCCATGAAGAACCGCCGGAGGGTCGTGAAAAAATCAGGCATTGCCGCTCGCTCCAGACTGGCGATACTGCTGACAGCCTGCCTTTTTTCCCGCAGACTGGCCTTGGCGCTGCTCGCTCATGCAAAGCTGAGCAGGAACACCGACAGCGGGATATCGGGCGCACACGGTCAGAACAACGCGACTCCTCAAGCCACGACAACAGGCCATTACACAATAGCCAGACGGAAACGGACAGATGCATTTTGTGAAGGTAAAAGGAATCTTATCCCCGAAAAACGGTATGAACATCTATCGCGGATGTGTGCACGGATGTATCTATTGTGATTCGCGCAGCGCCTGCTATGGGATGGAGCATGAATTTGAAGATATAGAAATCAAAGAAAATGCCATAGAACTGCTTGAGAACGCCCTTCAGCGCAAACGCAAAAAATGCATGATTGGCACAGGTTCCATGACGGATCCATACATCCCGGTAGAAATGGAGATCGGAAATGTCAGAAAGGCTCTGACGCTGATACATGAGTACGGTTTTGGCTTTACTGTGATCACAAAATCAGATCGAATATTGCGCGACATCGACCTGTTGCAGAAGATACATGAAAAGGCCAAGTGCGTAGTTCAGATAACCTTGACCACACACGATGAAGAGCTGTGCAAAAAGCTGGAACCCAACGTAAGCACCACAAGGGAGCGCTTTAATGTGCTGCTCCGTTTACGAGATGCCGGAATTCCGACGGTGGTATGGCTTTGCCCCATTATACCGTTCATCAATGATACAAAAGAGAATATTGCTGGCATCCTGAAATATTGTACCGAGGCAAGGGTGCGCGGCATCATTAATTTTGGCATGGGAATGACGCTTCGCCACGGAAATCGGCAGTACTTCTACAGCCAGCTTGATAGGCACTTTCCCGGAATGAAGGAGAGATACATCCGCACCTACGGAACGCAATACATACTGAGCAGCCCAAACAGCAAAAACCTGATGGACTTTTTCCGGCACTACTGTTTACAGCATGGCATCATGCATGAGCCTGAGCAGATTTTTCAATACCTGAGTACGTTGGAGGGAAGGCAGGTCACCAAGCAACTGAACCTCTTTGAGTAACCTGCTTTATTCTTTGATTAGACAGAAAGAATGACCAATATCTACTTTTGTGAATTCGAGTACTGGAACCGCAGTATAACAATAGGGCTTCTGTTCACCGCATTGGCATGAATTATTGCCTCGTGAAGAGCTGGAGCAAAATCACTAGCGGCAGAGCAGAATTGCAACATCAAGCGGGTAAACAGCAATCAGGACACTACCTTCCCAACGAAGTATATAAGAACATCCGCATGTTGGACGAACCGGATCCGAAAAAAAGTAAAGCAAAAAGACATCGTGAAGCACAAAAACGTCTATCCTGACCTTCCCCAGCGGCTTCACATATCAGGACCACTTTTTGGTGCTGTCACCTGAGTTTTTTGCACAACAGAGCGCGAAACAACCGGCGATTATCAACCGGTTGCAGAATGCATCAAACAGGATGTATCTGGCGGGACTTGCCCTTATAGCACATGAGATTTCATTCGCCTGCGCTGCAGACGCAAAAGATCGCGACACCTTGCCGCTAGCAAGCACTGGAGTGCGGCGCAGGGCATAGCCGCTGTAAGTAGACGCTTGCCCTGAAAAAACTTTAGCCCCAACCGGAGTGGGGCCGGTCGGGGCTAGCAAGGAGGCTCACGGGGATGAGCATGGGCGTGCGGCGGGGGGGGTGGGGGGGGCGCCGCCCGCACGCTTCGGGGTTGTCACAGGAGGAGGGTGTGGACAATCCAATCTGCGGTCAGCCCCTGCCTGGAAGGCTGGCCGACTAAACCATTAGCGGGAGCATTATACTAATGGCAAGAGGCGTGCCAGGCATGAGATATTCTCTTATCATACTGCTTTAATAGCTTAAATCAAAACAAAACCCTGTGAGTCTTTCAACGATTGTGCTACAATTTTACTCATTCATATCCAGACGGTGCGTAATAATTACTCACACCATTCCTCGTCTGTCCAAATCCGGGCCAGTCTTGCATCTCCGCCGGGCGGCACGTGCGGCAATCAGCTAGCCGAGTACAGGCAGGCGCAGTAACAACCAGACCGCCACAGGGGCCATCGCTGCGGTAAGAATACCCGCAAGTATGAGCGCCAACCCGGCCATAGCCCCCTGCTCTTCCCCTTCCTGAAGGGCCACGGCGGTTCCCTGAGCGTGAGACACCGTGCCCAGAGCCAAGCCCCGCGCAAAGGGGTCAGCCACATGCGCAAGATTCAGGGTCCAGGCGCCGATGAGAGAACCAAGCGTACCCGTGGCCACCACAAAGGCCGCTGCCAGCGACGGTATGCCGCCGTACATGCCAGCTATTTCAATGGCAAAGGGGATTGAGGAACTTTTGGGGATAATGGATATGACCACTTCCTGCGGCAGACCGCCGACCTTTGCCAAAAATCCTGTGGAAAACATAGCCACAAAAGCGCCCGCGCTTACGCTGCCCATAATGGCAAGCGCATAGCGCAAAAGCACTTTGCGGTAACGGTACAGGGGCAACGCCAGTGCAACCGTGGCCGGGCCGATGAAGGCCGTCATTATTTTCGAGGCAGGCTCATACACGGCGTAGGGAATATCAAAGACCACCAGCACAATAATTACGGCAGCGGCTCCAAGAGCCACGATGTTCAACAAAGGATGCTTGTAGCGCAGGTACAGGGCGCGCACCGCCGCGTAGGCCAGCAGTGTGCCAACAATGCACAGCAGCGTGCTTATACTCACATAGGGCTGCATGACTCGCCCTCCCGCCTGCGCGCTCTGCGGCGCAATGCCCGGCCCAACAGCCCCACGGTCAACAAGGGCAAAATCGCGCCAATAACAATGGACGCAAACAGTATCCAGCCGTATTCATAAAATACGCCGCCCCACTGCATGAGCCCCACGGCCACAGGCACAAAGAAAAACACCATATGCTTGAGCAGGAAATTGGCTGCCACGCTGATGTGGTCCTCCTTGATCACGCCTGTGAGCAAGAGGATAAAAAGCACCACAATGCCGAAAACGTTACCGGGTATTGGCAGACCAGTGGTGCGCACCACCCAGTCCGATCCCCAGAACAGGCCCGCAAGAATGGCCATCTGCCACAAAAACCTCAATGTCTCTCTCATTTCCAAATACCGCCAATGTTGGGCCTTCGCGCGGCAACCGCGCCATAATTTGATGGCAATCCGGCACATCCGGCAAAGTTCTGAACGGTGCCGCAACAGGGACATGCGGTCTTGCCCAACGGCAAAATTCCCTGCTCTCGCAACGGATCCCACTCTCCGCTGTCATTGGTATTTTCCGGTTCAAAACATTGCTGTCAATCAGTAAAAACAGCCAGTTGCCACTTACCATTGCAAGCAGACTATACAATGGTTATGTTCATGACAAATGAATATAAATAACAAAGAACATCAAAATTGGTGAACACATGGAATTAACGGACCTGCGCACCCTTGTCAGCGTTATGGAAACGGGCAGCATTACAGCCGCCGCCAGGGAGCTGAACCGCGTTCCCTCAGGCGTGACCACACGCATTCTTCAGCTGGAAGAGTCGCTAGGGGTGCCGCTTTTTCTGCGTGAGAAAAAACGGCTCCACCCCACGGACAAGGCCCAAACCCTGTACGATTATGCCCTCAAGATACTTGCAATGGTGGACGAAGCCGAAAACCGCGTCCGAAGCATGGCCCCGGGCGGCAAGTTTCGCATCGGCGCGCTGGAAAGCGCTGCGGCTGTGCGGCTGCCCGAAGTGCTGGCACGCCTGCACGCGGGGTATCCGCAAATATCGCTGGAACTCTCCATCGGCACCAGCCGCTCGCTGTATGAGGACATTCTGGAAAACAGACTGGACGCCGCCTTTGTTGTGGATATGCCGCAGGACGAAAGACTGGCGCGTATGGCCGCGTTTTCTGAAGAACTGGTGGTTATCGCACCGGAAGGACACGACGCCATCCATTACCCCGACGACATCGGGCGCAAGACTGTGCTGGCCTTTCAGGGCGGCTGCGCCTACCGCGACCGCCTGGTCAGCTGGTTTAGGGCTTTCGGGCGGGAGCCGGAACGCATTGCGGAACTGGCTTCCTACCACGCCATTGTGGGTGGCGTTATTGCGGGCATGGGCGTGGGCGTGGTGCCAGAATCGGTGCTGCATCTTTGCCGCTCGGACGGAACACTTTCCGTGCATCCGCTGGAGCATCCGTTATGCAAGGCCACCACAGAGCTGGTCTGGCGCAAGAGCATGCTCTCCGCCAACATGACGGCCCTGCACCAATGCCTGCACAGGCAGGAGGCGCAAACCGCCCAGGAGTAAGCCAACGGCTGCACGATCTGCACGGTGGCTGGCCGCATTTTTTGCAAAACGTCTGTGGCACGCGCACACAGCACGCCCGCCGGGTAACAATATATGCCACCGGCCACAAAAAAGCCGTCGTAACAGTGACCTAGCCACAAGTGTGGCGACACATATACTCAGGCACATGTGTGCAGGCAAAAATGCGCGGGCAGAAGTATGCAGACAAAAGCGGGACGCTCATCCAGTTGAAGAGCGTCCCGCTTTTACTGTTTGTATCGTATCTGCGTAATTTTTACTCACCCCATAGCGGTCTTGTATTCCGCGTCATTCCAGCCGTGCTATTTCACAGTGGAGGGTTTGTGCTCCGCAAAAAATTTAACGTAAAAATGTCTGGCTGCTCTTTCTAAGGGAGCACTAATTAAAGAGCCTCCTGGAAACCCTGATGCATGGCTTCACGCACGGCCCGCACGCTGGCCGCAACGTCAGGCGCGCCCACCAACTCGGACACAAGGCAGCAGCAACGCGCTCCATGCCGGGCCACATCAGCGATATTGTGAGCCTTGATGCCCCCAATAGCCACAAAGGGCATATCAATATTGGCGGCAACCCAGTTCAGATAGGCAAAGCCCACTGGAGCCACCACATCTTCCTTGGTCTGCGTGGCGAAAATCGGCCCCACGCCCAGATAGTCCGCGCCAAGGCCTCTGGCTGCCAGGGCCTGCTGCGGCTCATGCGTGGAAAGGCCTATAATCATGTCCGGCCCCACCAGTTTGCGCACTTCCGGCACGGGCAGGTCTTCCTGCCCAACATGCACGCCGTCAGCTTCAACCAGCATGGCTATATCCACATGGTCGTTGACGATGAAGCAGGCTCCGGCTTCACTGGTCAGGCGGCGCAGCAGACGGCATTCTTCAAGCATTTCACCGCCCTTGAGGTGCTTTTCGCGGTACTGCAAAATACGCACGCCCGCGCCCAA
The DNA here is from genome assembly GCA_023386035.1 of Pseudomonadota bacterium. Taxonomy (GTDB): domain Bacteria; phylum Desulfobacterota; class Desulfovibrionia; order Desulfovibrionales; family Desulfovibrionaceae; genus Desulfovibrio. The sequence goes on along the minus strand of JAEWKM010000016.1, from coordinate 40,373 downwards.
CAGGGCTGAGGCGACTTCTTCAATAGAGCGGCCCAAAGACAGGCGCGAGTCAGTGATGGCATAAATATCTGCTTCACCAGGAAGAATTTTGGCCATTATCAGTTCCTCACTTTTTTATGGCTGCAACAACACGGCGTATGCAGCTCTGCACAAAGCGTGCGGGATGAAAAGAGGTATGGGCAAGCTGTTGCGGCAGATCAAAGCCGCGAGCGTCAAAATTTTCTGGGCGCAGCAGGGGAAAAGTAGTTTCCGTGCCGGATGCCGCGCTGCCCGGCGCTTTACGGCGCACCAAGGCTGCCCCAAGGGGCACAGCCTCGGGCGCAAGACCAAACACCGCGTACAGGGCTTCGTCCAGAGCAACAGCCGAGGCGCTGGCTCCCATCAGCTTGAGCACAAAAGGCTTGCCCCCTGACGGCCCGGTGACGTGCATGGCCACACCGCCGTCGGCAAGGGCCGCCACTGGCGGCAAGGTGGCCCACAAGGCCGCCAGACAGTCAGCAAAATATTCCGGATCGCGCCCCTCGCGGGCGTGGGCCACGGCCTTGTGCAGGCCGCTCACGCAACCAAAACAGTTCTTTACCGCCAGGGTGAGCAACATCTGCCCGTGCGCCTTGACCCGTGGCAGAGAAAGAATGAAATCGCATTCCCGCACGGCGCTTGCCACATGAAAACGCGGCCCGCCCTTGCCAGAAAGCTCTGACCGAGCGCCTGGCAGCAATGGCAGCGTTACGGGCACGGGCTTGTCCAGCTGGCGCACGGCAAGCCCCAAAGGCCGCAAGGCGCTCTCAAGCCCGATGGCGCGCGCCACAGATTCGGCCCGGCCAAAACCGGGAGAATCCGCCACGGCCATTTGCGCACCGTGGTCACGCAGCCAGCGGCAGGCGGCCACAACCACCCCCGGCGAGGTGCACGCCAGCGACTTGCCCATAAGCAGGTTGGGCTTCACAAGCACCTTGGCCCCCACTTTGAGGGAACAGGATTGAGCAATCTGAGCGGCGTCCAGCACGTCCCCCACCAGTTGGTCAAGGGATTTGCGGTCGTAACCTTCACAACGGGCAAGAGCCACGGGTACGGCATGGGCGGAGACGGGTTGTTTTTCCATTGGCCGAATATGCCGTTGAGCGGTCGCCTTGTCCAGCCCCGGTTGCGCCAGAAAGCCCGCACGGCGGCAGGCAGAAATGGGCATGCCGGGGGCTACAGGAGTCACGGCCCTCCAGCCTGCGCTCTTTTCAAATCTCAGCTCTTGGCGTATGGATTCAGAACGGCGTAATGGCAATGATGTCACGCCGTTTTTCATGCGCCCCGCGGGAAAATCCCCCTTTCGGGCAGTGACGAAAAACTCCTGCAGATCCCCTTGAGGTTGTTCATGCATTCCATATCCCGTTTTCTTGCGTTCTTTCTGCTGATCCTGTGCTGTTTCATGACGGAACAGAGGGCCATGGCCGCTGAAGCCGCCGCCCCGCAGGAAGCAGCTGCTACCGAAAAGCCCCGGCAAGGCGACGCCGCTCCCGCCAACGACAGCCCTGCCCGCGCCGCAGACACCGCAACTGCGGCTCCAGTTCAGCCGGAACCTCCTGTTGGACGGCCCGTCTCCCCTGAAAGCGTGCCTGCCGCCGCTCAGGCCCAGCCTGTAGCCCCTTCGGCAGAGTCCGGCGCAAGCTCGCAGCAGCCGGAAAAGGCTGAAAAACAGGAGAAGAAAGAAGCTCCCAAGCCCAAGGCCGAAAAAAAAGCGGCGGCCAAGCCCAAGGCCGAGAAAAAAGAAGCTGCAGCGCCCAAGACAGATAAAAGCGAAGGCCGCGCTGCCGATGCAGACAAAAAAGACGCCCAGGAAGGCGAAGACGCCGCGCAGGAAGACGATAAGCCCGGCGTGCTGCACGACCCGTGGTCAATGGTCTGGAGCAACCAGCACAACATGCTTGATGAGGTCAACGCCAAGGCGCTGGCCATGAGCGACACCTTTGGCGACCGCGCCTTCAACGTAAGCGAAAAAGTACAGCCCTTTATTGAGGAAGCACGCCGTCTGCTTGTGTTGAGCAATACCTATAAAAACTGGCCCAATGCTATGGAAGCAGTGAGCCGCCGCCTTACGGTGACCATTGCGGAAGTGAACAAGATTCTCGCGCCTATGACGGTAGCGCGTGTTGAGTCGCAAGCCTTGCTTGAACGCATCAGCTATCTGGCCGACAGCCTGCCCGAAGACCTGCACGACGAACGCCTCAGCCCAGAGATGCAGGAATACATCCGCTCTCTGGCCATGACACGCCTGCGTCTTACGGCGGTGCTCGCGCAGTACGACACGGCCCTTGCCCCTTCACTGGCGCTGCTCAACCGTCTTGAAAAAACGCGCGAGGAAATAGCCTCGCAACTGCCCGCCCTGTGGAAGGACTATTACCTGCAAAAGCCGGTGCCCTGGCTCAGCCCTACCGCCTGGACAGATTTTTCCAAACAGATGACCTACTCCTTGCAGGGTATGCTGCTGCGCATCCCCGTTGAAGTTCCTATTACGCTGGAAACCTGGGGCACGGCCATTCTGCGTTTCTTCGTCTGCCTGCTGTTCACGGGCGTCATCACGGTGATGCTGTCGCGCCGCTGGCTGAACGAAAAGTCCAGCCCAACGGTAAAACACATCTTTCATGTAACCCTGCCCTGGCTTTGCGTGGGGCTGGCGCTTCTGGGCAGCTCCTTGTCAGCCTCGGGCGAGTTCTTCCGGCTGTTTCTGGCATTCGGCAACCTGAGCCTTATTGTGGCCCAGATATACCTGGCCTGGGACTTGCGGCAGCTCAAATACCCTGAAGTGCAGATCGAGCGGTCGCCCCTGTGGCACCTTATTCCGCTGACGCTGTGCGCCTATGTGCTGCTCTATCTGCCGCTGGTCAAACCGCTGGTGCTCATCATCTGGATGGCCCTGCTTATTGCAGATATCGTCCGCATGCGCCGCCGCAAGGAGCAAGACCTCGGCCCCCTGCACGCGGAAACCTCGGTGCTGGAAAGCGAACCCGTGGTGCTGTGGATATGCCTCATCATGAGCATCTTCGGCCTGCATCTGTACAGTATGGTGCTCTACCTCTGCTTCGTGTCCTGCTCCATCGCCTTGCAGCTTTCGCTGGGCGGCATGAGCTTTGTGACCACAGTAAGCGAAAAATTACCCCAGGAAGGCGTGCGCGCGGCACTGGCCCACATGGCCGTGGCACTGGCCGCTCCTGTTGTGCTGGTGCTGGCCTTTGTGGGCGTTACCCTGTGGGTAAGCACGCTGCCCGGCGGCCTGCCCCTGTTGCAGTACTACATACTGCGTGGCGTCAACGTGGGCACAACGCAGTTCAACATACTGCATCTGCTTATGATCGTCAGCGCCTTCTACATTACGCGCACAGCCGTGGGCATGGGCTCCCGCTTTCTGGGCCGCCTGCCCAAGCAGGGGCTGCAAATAGACTCCACCCTCATCCCTCCGATGCAGACGGCCTTTTCCTACGCGCTGTGGTGCTGCTTTGGCCTTTTTGTGCTCAAGGCGCTGGGCATGGAACTGAGCAATCTGGCGATGGTGGCTGGTGGTCTTTCCGTTGGTATCGGTTTTGGCATGCAGACCATTGTTAACAACTTTCTTTCCGGCCTCATCCTTATTTTCAGCCGTACGCTTCAGGCTGGCGACGTGGTTGAGGTTGGCGGCACCCAGGGGCGGGTACGCAAGATCAGCGTGCGCGCCACAATGGTGGAAACCTTTGATAATGCACTCATTATTGTGCCAAACTCTGAGTTTGTGGCCAGCCGCCTGATTAACTGGACACGCAACAGCCGTACGGTGCGCAAGGAAATCAAGATAGGCGTTGCCTACGGCAGCGACACGGCCACTGTCATGCGCGTCTTGCTGGCCACTGCCAACGCCAACAGCAATGTGCTCAAATATCCCCCGCCAACCGTGGCTTTTGCGGATTTTGGGGCCAGCACCCTTGACTTCAGCCTGCGCTTCTGGGTGCGGGACTACGATGTGGGCACTTCCACCGCCTCGGATATCCGCATTGAAATTGAAAAAGAGTTTCGCAATCAGCGTATTGAAGTGGCCTTTCCGCAACTGGATATCCACATCAAGGATATTCCGCCCCGCGTGAAAAGCGCGCGTCCGCCGTCGGAAGAGCGCGCCGTCAAAAAGCCGCCCCGGCGTCCCCGGCGCAGACCCCTTGCCCCCGGGGCAGCGGGAACCGCGCTTGCCGCGCCTGCGCCCGCCACGGCTGATGACGACGAAGACGAAGCATAGGCAGGCAAGCAGAACGCGCCCGGCCCGGCACTGCACAGGGCCAAAGCGCTCCACGGCTGCTGCTCCCCCAGGATCGCAGTCAAACACAAGGCACAAGGAGAGCATATGATCTATCGCGCCGACGCACTGGACGGATTTGAAAAAGAAATGTTTGGCGGCCCCGGAACCACCAAATTCACCAAAATTGTCAGCGAAGACGGCCTGGCCGGCAAGGGCCGCCTCTTCAATGTGGTGAACCTCAAGCCCGGCTGCGCCATCGGCAGCCACAAGCACAGCGGCGAACTGGAAATCTATTATGTGCTCAAGGGGCACGGCACCTATGACGACAACGGCACTGCCGTACAGGTCAAACCCGGCGACGTGACTGTCTGTAACGACGGTGAAGTGCACGGCATGCTCAACAGCGGCACTGAAGATATGGAAATGATCGCCCTTATTCTGTTCACTAAATAGCATTGGCCAGCGCAGATCAGCGCAATAAGCCAAAGGCTCCTTTAGAGCAGATTAACTTTGGAAATGTGTATTTTCAAAGTTTAGTACACGCTCGTTACGGCGTTTAATCGCGCAAATAAATAGCGCTTACGCCTCCACGGCGGGCGTCTGCTCACGCAGCCACCTGAGCATTTCAAAGTTGAAATGCTGCAAGGGCAAAATGTAAAAGCACTGGAGAAACCGTACGGCTTCCCCAGTGCTTTTTTGCTGCATATCTATGACAACTCTATATTAGAGCATTTTACCTTTGAAAAAGTTTACATGCTCTACGCTGTACAAGTGTGCGGTGCGCCGCAGCTCGGCGTGAATTCTGCCGAAATGACATCTTCCGGCAGAATGACAACTTTGAAACGTACCGCATTTCAAAGTTGCACTGCACTAGAAGAGATTACCACGGGCTGCGTTGCCTAATACTGAATATAGGCAACGTGGGTTTGCAGGTATTCCATAAGGCCGTGCTTGCCGTCGGCCCCGCCAATGCCCGACTTGCGCCAGCCAGCGTGGAAGCCCTGCATGGCCTCGAAGTTTTCACGGTTTACATAGGTTTCGCCAAACTTCAGTTTGTTCACCGCCTCAAGGGCGCTGCTGATATTGCGTGTGTAGATGGACGATGTAAGGCCGTATTCGCAGTCATTGGATAAGGCAATGGCCTCATCCAGATCGCGGAAGGTCAGCATGGGCAGCACCGGGCCGAACACTTCCTTACGCACGATTTCCATATTCTGACGGCAGTTGCGCAGCAGGGTCGGCGTATAGAAGTAGCCGTTGCCCCGTGGAGCACGCGCGCCGCCAGTGACAGTTTCTGCCCCTTCAGCCTGGGCGCGAGCCACCATGCCTTCGATTTTCGCAAGATGCTCGGCGCTGATCTGACTGCACATATCCGGCGCAGGATCGTCAAAGGGATTGCCAAGGCGCACATTATTGAACGCCACTGCCAGCTTTTCGGCAAACTGGTCGGCAATGCTTTCGTGCACATAAAGGCGTTCGGCGCAGTTGCACACCTGACCGCTGAAGATAGTACGCGAGGCAGTGATGGCCTTGACGGCCAGATCCTGATCCGCATCCAGGCACACAATGGCCGGAGCCTTGCCGCCCAGCTCCAGCGAAACCTTGGTAACGTTTTCAACGCTGGCAGCAATAATGCGCTGCCCGGCTTCTACGCTGCCCGTAAGGGAAACCATGTCTGCCTGCGGGCTGGAGGCAAGGGCCTCGCCCATGCTGCTGCCGCCGCCAGTGATGATATTGAGCACGCCAGCGGGCAGATCCACTTCTTCGGCCACCAGCCGCGCAAATTCCATTGTGGTGGCCGGGGCCACACTGCTGGGTTTGATAACGGCGGTGCAGCCCACCAGCAACGAGGGGGCCACCTTGCGGGCCATGACGAAGAAGGGGAAGTTCCAGGGGCAGATGCCCACGACCACGCCAATGGGCTGCCGATACAGCAGGATATTTTCGCGCGGGCGGTCACTTTGAATGATCTCGCCTTCATAAATGCGCGCCCAGCCAGCGTAGTAGTCAAAATAGTCTGCCGTAAAATCCACCTCAACCTGGGCAAGGGGGTGGGTTTTGGCTTGCTCATCAGCCAGGATGCGGCCCAGTACCAGACGATTTTTACGGATGACCGCCGCGAACTTTTTCAAATATTCCGCACGCGCCGCCGACGTCAGGGCGGCCCAGCCGCTCTGCGCCCTGTGCGCCGCTTCCAGAGCCGCCATTGCATCTTCGCGCCCGCCATTGGGCGTATGGGCCATTATTTTTCCGGTCGAGGGATTTTCAACTTCAATCATTGAATCTGAGAGACCGGGTACCAGCTTACCGTTGATGAACTGCAAATATGTACGCATGTTCTCTCCTTGGTTTGCATCAACTTAGCCATAAAACAGAATTAAGGTAAAGCCGCCCGGAAATGCCGCAAGGACGCGCCCTGGCGACCCACGCATTGGGCTTTGCCGTAATGCCTGCCGTTCTCAATACCAATCAAAGCAAGCCATACCCCCAACTCTAATTCCCCACATCCACACTACGCTTGCCAGCCATTTCCTGTGATCGCCAGTAGTGACATTCTGTAATTCTTTCCCGCAGAAAGAAGAGCCCCCAGTGTGCCTGCCAAGCTTTTTGTAATTTTTTATTCTTAAAAATTAATTTGTTATCCCTGATAGTGACAACAGACGAGATTTTACTTCAAGGGTTGTTATTGACATATGTCATTAAATGGCCATATTTTGTTTGTGACATATGTCAACAACAACATGCGCTGCTGTGGCGCATACCACCAACTAAATTGAGGAGATTTACTATGTATGATAGCAATTCTACAGGCCGCAGAAACGCAGGCCAGCATTCAGGTCACGGTTTTGGCAGATGCGGCAGAAGGGCCACCACAGACGGCATGCCCTACGAAGGAATGTCGCAGAACGGGATGTGCCAGGAAGACCTGGGCCAGAACGGAATGCAGCAGAGCGGCATGGAGCAAAATGGCATGCGTATGCGCCACGGAAGACGACACGGAGTTTGCCAGGGCATGGGCCAAAACATGGCCCAAGGTATGCAAGGCATGGGTCACGGGATGTGCCAGGGCAACCAGAACAAAGGGCGTGCCCCGGCACAAGGCTGCCGTCAGGCGCATGGCCGCGGGCACGGGCACGGTATGTGCCGTGACAGGAATATGGATTTCGCTCCTGCCTGCCCCACAAACGATGACGACGCCAACTAGGCCGTTTTAGCTTTGAAAAAATTAATCTGCTCTAGAACAGATCAACTTTGAAAATGTGTATTTTCAAAGTTGAAATGCTCTAGCGCCGCACAAGAGCACAGCGCGACCCAAGGCCCGTGGATTCTGCCGGAAATTACATTTTTCGGCAGAATGGCAACGTTGAGATATGAAGCATTGCAAAGTTTATCGGCTCCAGGGCACGTTGGCTTTACAAGCATTCAGCGTAGCGAGTTTTACAAAATCCGCGCAGCGCAACTGACCAATTGCACTATGAATCAGTTCGCGGGCCAGCAGGCCCTTGCAGCCGATCCGTATCTTCTGAAGTCATAAGGCCGCTCCCTGCCGGGGCGGCTTCACATTTTACCAAGAGAAGCCCATGCCAAGACCCAAAAAATGGCGCAGAGTCTGCTGCATGCCCCAGAGCACCTGTTTCGGCCCAGTGGCCGGAACGGATGCCCCTGTGGCTGAAACCGACGGCACTATGCCTGTGGAGGAAACACAGGGGCGTGGCCGTGGGATGCGTCGCGGCATGCACGGTTCAGGTCACGGCGGCCGCAGAGGCCATGCCGGACACGGTATGCACGGCGAGTCCGTCATCATGACCGTTGACCAGTATGAAACCGTGCGCCTTATTGATCTGGAAGGACTGACGCAGGAAGCCTGCGCTGAAAAGATGCAGATCGCGCGCACCACCGTGCAGAGCATCTATGCGGAGGCACGAAAAAAGCTGGCTGACGCACTGGTGAACAGCAAGATGCTGCGCATTGAAGGCGGAGAATACAAACTCTGCGAGGATGCGGACGAACCGTGCGGGCATGGTGGCTGCCGCCACCATCACAGACAAGGCTTTTAGGGCAGATCAACGTTACCTGGCCGTGTTTTCAAGGTTTACGCCACACCCGTTACGGCACGCCCGCTATGGCACCCTTGGAACGTCACACTTGAAACGTCACGTAACCATTCAAATAACCGTGCTGCCTTCGCGGTAGCTGCCCGTGCCTGCTTAAAGCAAAATGTTCCAAAGCGGCATGGCTTTGACGGTTCCTGAGCTTGCTGCGCAGCCAGTGAACAAGCGCATACGGCTATACTTTAATCATATACATGCATAAACGTAAGTACTATCTTTTTTAAACGTACCTATACTTTTACCCTCGGCAAAAAACCTTGACGCGCAGCGACCAGAAAAAAACGCGCAAACGCGAACTGCGCGGGTGCAATGGGCGGGTGCATATGGCTTGCGCAACCCTTGCGCCCACCGCTGCCAATAGGCCCTTCTGGCCATGCCCAAAGCACCGTAAAGCACCTTGGTTCTGGGCAACCGCCAACCGACTCAGGCAGGGTCCGCTTCCTTGCACACGTCAACCCAAGCGCCCCCGGTGATGCGCTCAAGTTCGTCCAGCGTGATTTTTACTGCATTGTTGGGCGCGCCCGCCGCTGGATATACGGGATCAAAACGCTTGAGGCTGGCATCCAGATAGATGCGCACATTGTCGTGCAACGCAAAAGGACACACGCCGCCCATAGGGTGGCCCACCAGTTCCAGCAGTTCTTCTGGCTTGATGAAGCGGGGTTTGCAGTTGAATGTGTCCTTGAATTTGCGGTTGTCCAGCCGGGCCGTGCCCATCACCACCAACACCATAGGGCCGTCTGTCCCCATGACGGAAAGACTCTTGGCAATACGCCCCGGCTCGCAACCCACGGCTGCGGCAGCCAGATCCACAGTGGCGCTCGACACCTCGAATTCCATATAGGCCTCAGCCAGACCGTGATTCGCCAGCACGGCCTTTACTGCATCCACACGCATGACCCATCCTTGGTTTTATATCTTGCTGCAACGTCAAACCGCTATCCGCAAAACCTGGACAGGGCATGCCCGCCCAGGCAGCAATATTTTGCCGAGTATAGCCTTGCCCAATGGGAGCACTGCGTGCCACCAATACAAAGCGCCGCCCCAGATACTATCATCCCGCCATGATTTTCTTGTTATATCAAAGATAACGATCCTTTTATGCTGGGAGTGCGCGTTGCAACGCTCCACCAGAAAAAAGGTAAATTCGATGCAGAAATGACGGACACGGCGTGCGTGACGGCGCTGCCTAGCGCCTGAAAACCAGCGCCAGCCCAACCAGTACCAGAATGAAACCCAAAAGCCGCGGCCAGCCAAAGGGCGTCACGGGCAGGCCAAACCAGCCGTAATTGTCTATAACAGCCGCCATAAGCAAGTTGCCAAAAATCATTGCCAAAGCAGTTGCCAGCACGCCGATGCGCGGCACGGCAATGATGGTATTCAGCACCATAATGGCCCCGAAAATACCGCCAATCCATTGCCATGACGGCGTTTCAGCCACCCGCCATATCTGCCCGCGCCCAAAAAACAGCGTTGCCAGCCCAAGAAACAATGCCCCGCAGGCAAAAGAAATAAAGCTGCTTTCCAGAACGCCCACGGTGCGGCTCAAGGCCGCGTTAATGGGTGACTGCATGGCCGTCAGGCAGCCTGCCAGAATCATGAGAGCGATGTACAGCATAACCCCTCCGGCAATGTCTGAGGGTAGGAGCGCCCTTACATAAAGACACTCCGGCGGCTACGAGTGACCGCCGCAAGATATTCGCCGCCGTATGGCAGGTGCAAAAAGTCTGGCGCAACGTATCTGGTGCAAATCGTCTGGCGCAGCTTGCCTGATGCAATATGTCTGCGCAACGTGTTTGGCGTAAACCGTTCGCGCCGTGCGCATGTGTCAGCCCACAGGACGAATTGGGACTGAGGCCAAACAGTGTTTGCCTTTGCTGCCCTTCACGCGTGCAGAACCCGCAGGCTGCTTATTCGCCACTACGCAAAAAAGGCGTATGGGCCACGGCCACAAGCAATCCTTCCGGGCTGAGAAAACGGGTGACGGTCTGTCCCCACGGCTCCTGCTTCAGACGCACCAGCATAGTGTAGCCGTTTTGCTCAAGCACCTGCGTGGCGGATTCAATATCTTCCACATCCAGCTCAAGCCAGGCCTGGGGAACAGGCACTTCTTCCGGCCACTGCGCAGTGCCGAAGCAGGAAAGCGCGGCCTTGTCCAGAGGCCAGAGGGCAAAATGCTTCACGCCTTCCACGGCCTGCGTGTGCCAGTAGCCTTCATAGCCTTCAGTATGTTCAAGCGGCAGACCGAACATATCCCTGTACAGGTGTTCACTTTCCTGCTGTCTGTTCACCACTGGGCCGAAGCCAGAAACAAAAAGAACTTTTATACCTTGCGGCAGATTGGGCTGCATTGCTGTCTCCAAACCGGGCAAGGTTCCGCGCCGGACGCAAGGCTTCAACCCCGGTCCGGCACGGTGCCCCGTTTCTGTTTTTACTCTGCGAAAATACCCTTGGGCAACGCGCCGAAAACAGCTTCGTAGCGCTGACGGAAGTTCGCCGGGGTAATGACGTGTTCCTGCGTGCCCATTTTTTCCAGGGCAAAGCTGGCGCTGACAGAACCCAGCTTGGCGGCTTCGGGCATGGCAAGGCCATGCACCAGCCCCTTGATGAGGCCAGCGCGGTGGGCGTCGCCCGCTCCGGTGGGGTCCAGCACCTTATCAATGGGCACAGGGGCAATGCGTACGGTCTCGCCCTGGCCGCGCACCTGCGCGCCTTCCGCGCCAAGCGTTGTCACAAGCCAGCTGGTGCGGGCCGCAATTTCGTCTTCACTCTTGCCCGTGGCCTTGCAGATCATGTTCAGTTCATAGTCGTTGGTGATGCAGGCCAGGGAGCCTTCAATGGCTTCCAGCAGATCTTCGCTGGTGAGCACGGGCAACTGCTGGCCGGGATCGAAAATATAGGGCACGCCCTTTTCGCGGTACAAACGGGGCAGACGGCGCATGTCTTCCACATTGCCGGGCGACACGATGGCGATGTCCTGCCGGGCATCCATGCCGGGGAACTCGTACACTGCGGGCAGGGTCATTGCGCCGGGATAAAACCCGGTGATCTGGTTGCTGTTCAGGTCTGTGGTGATATAGCACAGGGCCGTGAACACATCTTCCGCGCGGCGGATGCCGTCCAGGGGCAGGCCATGCGAGGCCAGCGTTTGGGCGTAGGATTCAAAATCGCGCCCGGCGGCAGCCACAATTACGGGCTTTTCATCAAGCAGGGCAAGAGTATAGGCGATATTGCCCGCGCAGCCGCCACGCCTTTCGTCCATGCCGTCCACCATAAAGCTGACATTAATCATGTGCAGCTTGTCCATGAGAATATGGTCCTGAAAATTACCGGGAAAGGTCATGATGCGGTCAAAGGCCAGCGAACCGGAAACGTAAATGGCCATAGGGTCCTCGCGTTATATGGTGAACAAATATTTGTTGAAAACTGTCTGGCAGATTCAGGCTGGCCCTGCCCGCCTCAAAGGCCCGAATCCAGCGTTACCGTCATGACTCGAACATGGGCGGCTGGCTGTTTTCCTGAATCCAGTGCAGAAAAGGCACATGACCCGCCTCAATGGGCACAGCCACAATGCAGGGGACCTCATAGGGGTGCAGGCGCTTAACCGCCTCTTCAAAGGCTGGCAGGGCTGCGCGGCTCACCTGAGCCAGCAGCAGGCATTCTGCCTCGTCGTGAACTTCGCCGCGCCAACGGTATATGGAGCGCGCCCCAGGCACGATATTTACCCCCGCGGCAAGCCCCTCGCCCACCAGGGCGCGGGCAAGATCAAGGGCAAGCGCTTCATGGGGCGCAGTGACGTAAACGAGAAATGACATGCTGTGCCTCCGCCGTGGGGTCTGAGGGCAAGGTTATACCCAAACGCGCAAAAAACAAAGACCGCAACAGGCGGCAAGGCCACAGCATGAACGCGCAGTACTGCTTGTATACGGCCGGATTCACAATCCGCGCTGTTTTTGCAGGATTATCACGCCACATCAAGCAAGGCGTATATTGATTTTATGCACGCAAAGCCACAGAATCAATGACGCACACGCAATGCCAACTACGGAGATGGGCACGGCATCAGCCTCACGCACCTTGCGGGCATTTTGCGCCTATGGCATAGGACAGCCATGAAGACGAAAAAGATCCGTCAGGCGAGGGCGCAAAAAATACTCGAGGCATTGCGAACCCGCTATCCTGCCCCCCGCACCCATCTGGATGCGGAAACAGCGTGGCAGTTGCTGGTGGCCACGGTGCTTTCTGCCCAGTGTACAGACGCCAGGGTCAATACCGTGACCCCGGAACTGTTCCGCCGCTGGCCCGGCCCCAGCGATATGGCGGAAGCGACCATTGAAGAGATTGAGGCGATCATTCGCCCCACGGGGTTTTATCACAGCAAGGCGAAAAACCTGCTGGGCGCTGCCACCCGCGTGTGCGAAGTTTACGGCGGCCAGATACCCAAAACCCTTGAAGAGCTCATTACCCTGCCCGGCGTGGCGCGCAAGACAGCCAATGTGGTAATGTTCGGGGCTTTTGGCATCAACGAGGGGCTTGCAGTAGACACGCACGTCAAGCGTATCAGCTATCGCCTGGGACTCACTGACGCAACCGACCCCATTCCCATTGAGCGCGACCTTATGGAACTTTTTCCGCGTGAGGAATGGGGCGATGTGAACCACCGCATGGTCTGGTTTGGACGCGAGGTATGCGAGGCGCGCAAGCCCCTTTGCGGCCAGTGTGAGATGGCGGATTTTTGCCCGAAGCTCGAACCGCCCAAAACGCCCAGACCGCAACGCAGCAAAAAATCAAAGCCTTAAGAAATACGTTTTCCCGTCGATGAGAACTACAGCGCTCTGCCATTCGGCCAGCGCCCCCCGTCGCTTATTCAAGACTCGGCCGTCCACTCGGCTCGGACATACAGGATGGAAGCCATGTCGCAAAACAGCTTGCTCAACGTCAACAACAATGAACTTGAAATCATTGAATTTATTATAGACGAAAAGCAGCCAGACGGCAGCTCCTACAGTGGGCACTATGGCATCAACGTGGCCAAGGTGCTCGAAATCATTCGCCTGCCCAATATCACCAGCGTACCCAGCAAGTGCGACCCTTCGGTGCTTGGCACCTTCAACTTGCGGGGCAAGGTGCTGCCCATCCTCAATCTTGCCACATGGCTTGGCAAAACAATGACCGAAGAATCCAACGCCAAGGTCATTGTAACGGAATTCAGCGGGGTGCAGGCCGCATTTCTTGTTTCGTCCGTCACCAGCATCCACCGCATGACCTGGGACCGCATCGAGCCGCCAAACCAGTATGTGCAGACATACTCGCGCGACAGCATCACCGGGGTTCTGCGCATTCAGAACAGGGTGCTCTTTATTCTGGATATGGAAAAAATTCTGGCAAGTCTGGACAGCACGCTGGACATGTCGCAAATCAAGGTGGACACCTCGCCCGTTGAAGGCGCGGCCCAGTTTCATCTGCTTGTGGCCGACGATTCCAATTCGCTGCGGCACATCATCAAGTCTTCGCTGCAAAAGTCCGGTTTTCAGGTCACGGCTGTGGCCAGCGGGCGTGAAGCCTGGGAATTTTTGCAAAAAACCCGTGATGAAGCGCAGGCCGAAGGCAAAGAACTTACCGACATTGTGCATCTGGTTATCTCTGACATCGAAATGCCCGAGATGGACGGCCATATGCTCACGGCGAAAATACGCGACACTCCCGGCATGAGCACCCTGCCCATCATCCTTTTCTCTTCGCTCATCACCGAGGCCCTGTACGCCAAAGGCGTCAAGGTTGGGGCCGACAAGCAGGTTTCCAAGCCCGACCTGCCCGGCCTGAGCAAAATCATTCGCGAGCTCATCGCGGAAAAGCTGAACAAATAACTGACTGAAGCAAGCGAGCGCCCCTTTGAAAGGCCTGAGTTTCACCGCAGAAACTCAGGCTCTTTTCGTATGGCTGTCAGTTCCTCTGGGGCGCGCCAGCCTGATGACAAGTCCCGCTTCGCAGGTGCGAAACCTGCTTGGCTGCATTGTGCCTTAACCGCCGCACAAACTGAAAACCCGCCGTTTGCCTGTCCGGCATCCATATTTTGGTCTATGCCGTTGGCACATGCCGCCTGAACATCTCCGCTACAAGTACCCCCACAAGTACCCCGACAGTGGGGATGGCCTTAAAAACCCTGTATCTTCACTCCCCTTTCTGTCGCCGGCTGACTCGTAAAAAGCGCTTCCTCACGCAACCGCTGCACGTCTTTTCGGGGTGATTCGCCAAAAAGGCGTTTGTATTCCCGGCTGAACTGACTGAGGCTTTCATAGCCCACCGCCATGCCAGCGCTGCTGGCATCCATATTCTGCATAAGCATAAGGCGCTGTGCCTCATGAAGCCTCAGTCTCTTCTGAAACTGAAGCGGGCTGAGCGTCGTTACTTCTTTGAAATGCCTGTGAAACGTTGAAGGTGCCATGTGGACTTTTTCCGCCAGCTCTTCAACCTGCACTGCTGCGGCGAGATTCTGTTTCAACCAGGTTATGGCCTGGGCCACATGATTACCTTGAGAGCCCAGGGTATAAAAAGAGCGCAACCTGTGGCCGTTCTGCCCTGCCAGCAAGAAATAATGAATTTCACGCACAATCATCGGCCCGAGGACCAGTAGTTTTTCCGGGCAATCAAAAAGCTTTGCCAAGCGTACGTAAGCGTCCAGAAGTTCGGTGTCGAGTTGCTGAACGTGTATCCCCTTGACCACGGAAGCCGCCTCTGTGGGTTTGTGGGGCATTTCCAGAGCCAGCTGCGCAATCAGGCTTTTGTCCAGATCAATGGCGATGGAAAGGCTGGGAACGTCCGGTGAGGCTTCACAAATCATACTCGCGCCCGGCATATCAACGCCTGTCACCAGAATGTCGTCTTCACCATACCGGTATTCATCCTTGCCCATAAATGCCCGCTTACACCCCTGCGCCATTTTGACGATCACCGGCTGATAAAAACATGTTTGCGGTTCGGTGGTTTTGTCGCGCCGATACATACGCACCCCGGCAAGACCAGTTTCATAAACGCCGGGTCTGGGCATGCGCTCAAGAACGCTACGCTTGAGAAAGGTTTTTGCCCTGTCAATATCCACCCACATATCGTCCGTCATATGGCCTCCCTCAACACCTTGCATGTTGTCAGCCACCACTAGCATGAAGCTGCCCAATTTATATATCCATGAGAGTATTAGGCAAATAATAGGCAGAAATGTGCCTTCAGACAACTCCGTTCAAACCTTATAAGCAACATTAACGACCACGTTTTGCCAAAAGGGGTATGAAATGAACGAGTCTGATAATATCTCCCGCCGTTTTTTCCTGAAAAGCAGCGCTGCTGCCGTGGGCGTTGCCGCACTTGCCAACATGGCTGGCGGCAGGGTCAGCGCCGCCGCGCTCTCCACTGAAAAAACGGAAAACAATGGCCAGAATAAGGCAACGGTATTTTTTACCAAGGACCTCAGCGCCGCAGGCCTGCGTAAGCTGTATGCCCGCGTCAACCAGGGTATGACTGGAAGAATCGCGGTCAAGTTACATACGGGCGAGCCCGACGGGCCGAACATTATCCCCCGGAAAATGGTCCAGGCGCTGATGAATGATGTCCCAGGCGGGGTCATTGTTGAATGCAATGTGCTCTATGACAGCCCGAGAAAAACAACCGAAGGGCACAAGACGGTCATTGCGGGCAACGGCTGGACCTTCTGCCCGGTGGACATAATGGACGAACACGGCGACGTGAACCTGCCCGTCAAAGGTGGCAAGTGGTTCAAAGAGGTCGCCTTTGGCAAAAACATCCTGAACTACAACTCGATGCTTGTGCTCACCCACTTCAAGGGGCACGCGCTGGGCGGCTTCGGCGGATCACTGAAAAACATCGCCATTGGTTGCGCATCAGGAAAAGTCGGCAAGGCGCAACTGCACGATTCTGACGGCAGTTCATGGCCTTCCGGCCCGGATTTTATGGAACGCATGGTTGAAGGGGGCAAGGCTGTTGCAGACCATTTTGGCCAGCACATCACCTATATCAACGTGCTGCGTAACATGTCCGTAGACTGCGACTGCGCAGGCATCAGTGCCGCGCCTCCTACCGCGCCTGATCTGGGCATTCTTGCTTCAACGGATATTCTGGCCATTGATCAGGCTTCAGTGGATATGGTGTACGCACTGCCCGAACCCCAAAAGGCCGATCTTGTGGAGCGTATGGAATCCAGAAGCGGCTTGCGCCAGCTTGAATATATGAAGGAACTCGGCATGGGAAAATCCGGGTACGAACTGGTAGTCATCTAGAGCAGATTAACTTTGAAATGCATTACATTTCAAAGTTGTCATTCTGCCGAAAAATGCGATTTTCGGCAAAATCCACGCCGCGTTGCGGCGCGCTGCACGCTTGTGCAGCGTTAGAGCATTTAAACTTTTTCAAAGTTAAAATGCTCTAGTATGGAGCAAATCAGCTCTGGCGACACGCTTTATCCAATTCACAAGCACGGTGAAGTCATATGAGAAAATTTATCCAGCACGATACCGCCTCGTTTTCAAGGCGCTCATTTATAACAGCAATAACCGCAGGCCTGTTCGCAGTGGCGGTGCGTCCGCTTATGGTTCCCGCCAGTGCGGCCAACGCAGCAACCGCATCAGGGGGGCAAAAAATGCTGATCGTATACTACTCCCGCTCCGGCAATACCCGCGTTGTGGCGGAAAAAATCCACGCTACTCTTGACGGCAGCATTGTGGAATTGCAGACGGTACATCCATACCCGGAAGAATATCGCGCCACAACAGAACAAGCCCAAAAAGAGTTGAAAGCGAACTACTTTCCCCTCCTGAAAACCACTGTGGATGATATCAGCCCATACGACGTGATCCTTGTGGGTTCACCAAACTGGTGGGGTACATTTGCTTCACCCGTAAGAGGATTTTTGGCACAGCATGATTTTTCGGGCAAAAAAATTGCGCCGTTCATCACGCATGAAGGCAGCGCACTGGGCAAAAGTGTTGCCGACCTCAAAACGCTTTGCCCCGGCGCGACCATTCTTGATGGTCTGGCGGTGCGCGGCGGCCGCGTGCAAAATTCGCAGACTGAAATCGGCCAGTGGCTGAAACGCCTTGATCTGGGCAAATAGGAGAAATGGTATGCAAACGCGCACATTGGGTACTGACGGCCTGAGCGTCTCCTGCATGGGCCTTGGCTGCATGGGCATGAGTTACGGCTACGGCCCTGCATCTGATAAAAAGGACATGATTGCCCTGATCAGAACGGCTGTGGAAAACGGCGTCACCTTTTTTGATACTGCCGAATGCTATGGCCCCTTTACCAACGAAGAACTGGTGGGCGAAGCGCTGGCGCCGTTCCGCGGCCAGGTTGCCATTGCCACCAAATTTGGCATTTCCATCATAAACGGCAAGCAGATAACTGACAGCAGTCCTGAAGTAATCCGGCAGTCTGTTGAAGGTTCGTTAAAACGCCTTCGTGTTGAAGCCATCGACCTGTATTACCAGCACCGGGTTGACCCGAACGTGCCCATTGAAGATGTGGCCGGAACAGTCAAAGAGCTGATTCGGGAAGGCAAGGTCAAGCACTTCGGCCTTTCCGAACCAGGGGTGCACACCATACGCCGGGCCCACGCTGTACAGCCAGTGGCGGCAATCCAGAGCGAATATTCCCTCTGGTGGCGACGGCCAGAACAGGATTTGCTTCCGGCCCTTGAAGAATTGGGCATAGGGCTGGTGCCATTCAGCCCTCTTGGCAAAGGCTTTCTTACTGGCAGGTTTGACGCCGCAACCACCTTTGATAAATCCGATTTCCGCAGCATCCTGCCGCGCTTTACCCCGGAAGCCCTGGCCGCAAACCAGGCTTTGGTGGCGCTGCTTCAGGATTTTGCTGCGCAAAAAAATGCCACCCCGGGGCAAATCGCCCTGGCATGGCTTCTTGCCCAAAAGCCCTGGATTGTGCCCATTCCCGGCACAACCAAGCCACACCGCCTTGAAGAAAACCTTGCGGCAACAACCTTGCGGCTTGGAGCTGATGAACTGGAACAGCTCACCAGCGCAGCATCTGAAATTCGACTGACAGGCGAACGGTACCCCGAAGAACTGGAAAAGCGTACAGGGCTGTGATGAACTTTATTCAAACCCTTGCCATAGCCCTGCTTCTTCTGGCCTTTAGCGTATGTGGCACAGTAACCCTTGCATCAGCAGGAGATACAGCAATGAGTAACATCATTATTACACGCAAAAATTCCGTGGAGCCTGCCTCCGGCCCGGAATCAGTCTTTACAGGCGACGTCAGCGTTGAATTTTCTGTTCCCCGGCGGGGCGAGTCGCGTCTGTCTGGAGGCTTTGTCACCTTTCAACCCAAGGCGCGCAGCAACTGGCATACGCATCCCTACGGCCAGCTTTTGATTATTGTCACAGGCAAGGGCCGGGTTCAGGAATGGGGGCAGCCTGTCCAGGATGTTTTTTCCGGTGATCTGGTCTGGTTTCCGGCGGGCGTAAAACACTGGCACGGCGCTGCCCAGGATCAGGCCATGTCGCACTATGCCATTCAGGAAGAACAGGACGGGCAGGCCGCAAACTGGATGGAAAAAGTTACGGACGCGCAGTACAGCGGTCAGTAATATTCCGGGGGCCCGATGCGAAAAACAGTCATGGCAGGCGCAGCGGTTCTGCTGCTGTGCCTGCTCGGCACAATATCCGAGGCGCAAACAGTGAACACCACGTTATCAAACAGGCAGCAGGCCATAGTGCCCATTGCCGCATTTGCCGCAAGCGGCCAAATGCCCGCCCTGAAAATAGCATTGCACGACGGCCTTGAAGCCGGGCTGACTGTCAACGAAATCAACGCTTACACGGGATTTCCCCGCAGCCTGAACGCTTTGGGAGCCTTTCAGGCAGTGCTTGGGGAACGAGCAGCAAAAGGCATCCGCGATAAGCCCGGCAACGAGGCAACCCCGGTTTCTCAAGAAAAAACGAGCCTTGAACGTGGCACGGAAGTACAAACCGCGCTGGTGGGTGCCCCGGTCAAAGGCGGGCTTATGGATTTTGCCCCGGCTGTTGACGAATTTTTGAAGGCCCACCTGTTCGGAGACATCTTCGGGCGTGACAATCTGGACTGGCAAAGCCGTGAAATCGCCACAGTGTCAGCTCTTGCCAGCATGGATGGCGTGGAAAGCCAACTGGGCTCACATTGCCGCATCAGCAAAAATGTTGGCCTCTCAGCGGGGCAGATGAAGTCTCTGGCCGCAACCCTTCGGGCCAAAGTCAGTGCGCTCGCGGGAGAAAAGGTTGAAGCAATCCTGGAGGAAGAAAGAGGCATACAGCCGTAACGCCAAAGCGCACCCACAACTTTACACGCTGCCCAGTCCCGCTGCTGACACACCCCGAACGGCATCAATCAGCACCGCGGTGAACGCCTACAGACGCATAAAATAAATATGCTCAAGCAAGCCGTGTAGCAGCAAAAACACCGTTACCCGGCTTTGCTTCGGCAATATTTGAAGCGATTCCTTGCGGGCGTTTCAAGGGTAAAATGTTCCAAAGGCCAACAGTTCAGACCTGCCACCAAGGGCACCTCAAGATGGATCTGCTACGTCGCAACGCGAACCTCCACGCAGTATTTCGCCGCATATTCATTGGGAGATGCTGAAACAATGTAGCTGGCCATGTCATACCCATACATGTGTCCGATGATGCCCCAACCGCGCTGTTCAATGGCATCCACCATACGGCTGTAAGCAGCTTCATGACTTTGAGCGCCGCCTCTATGGTAATATCTCGCATAAAGCCCTGCGGGCCGGGTGCCCAGATTTTCCTGTCTGGTTCGCCGCGATGCGCCACAAAAAAAGTAATCCGCAAGATAAATGCGGGAAGAAATATTTTCCTTTTTCGTCAGGAAGCCAAGCGGCATGGGAACAGGCCGCCCCTGTTTTTCAAACTTGTCTGCAAATTC
This sequence comes from Pseudomonadota bacterium, assembly GCA_023386035.1. GTDB lineage: Bacteria > Desulfobacterota > Desulfovibrionia > Desulfovibrionales > Desulfovibrionaceae > Desulfovibrio. Next base: position 20,063 of record JAEWKM010000016.1, on the reverse strand, counting down.
GGCAAATATTTCTATGGAACCCTCTTCCGTTGCCTGATCTTCGGCACTTACAGGGGCCATTTCAATCAGTTCCTCTTCCATTTTCACAAGATCCAGAACGTCATATACGGCGTTTAGCGCTTCATGCCCCAAGGCGATGGTCGTTTTCAGCATCTTTTGTCTGGCGGCCAGACGCATGCGCTCCTGCTGCAGGAGACGCTCCTTTTCTTCAAGATGCGCCAGCAAGCCCGCCGGATCAGGTTCACGCACAAAGCTGCGGATTTCTTTTAGCGAGCTGCCCGTCTCCTTGAGCATGGCCACCATGTCAAATTCATAAAACTGCCCGATGTAATAACGCCTGTAGCCATTCTCAGAAACGTGCCGGGGCTTCAGCAAGCCTTCTTTGTCATAAAACAGCAAGGTGTCCTTGCTCGTTCTGCACAGTTTGGCAAATTCTCCCGTGCTCAAATACTTCATAAATTCCCCCTTGACTCTGGAGTTACTCCATACCTTATGGTGACTGACACCATTGCGAATAGCAAGCAAATCGCCCATTCCAAGCTTTACGAGGATACAATGCCCAGATTTATAGATATCTCATCCCCCCGCCACAGCCGCTTCATGGCACGCCTTGGAGCGCTGCTCTGCCTTTGTATGTTGCAGGCTGGCTGCAATGACGGCCCGCCCCCGGCGGAGGACGCCCCGCAGGTGCGCTATGCGCCCGTTGTTCCCGAGCCCCTTGTGCTGACCAGTGAACTACCTGGCCGCGTGGCGGCTCTGGTCACGGCTGAAGTACGGCCCCAGGTTGACGGCATCATCCAGCAGAGGCTTTTTGAAGAAGGGGCCACAGTCACAAAGGGGCAGGTTCTTTATCAGATAGATCCCGCCGTATATGAGGCCACCCGAAATACGGCCAGGGCAGAACTGGAAGAAGCCATGGTGCACGCGGCCGCCCAGCAAAAGCGGGAAACCCGCGCCCGGGTGCTGGCCAAGGCCAACGCCGTGAGCCAGCAGGAATGGGATGATACTGTGGCCGAACACGGCAAGGCCAAAGCCCGCATTGCACGGGCAAAGGCCGCTCTGGAGACAGCGGAAATCAACCTGAACTATACAAGCATCAAGGCTCCGGTGTCCGGCAAAATAGGCCGCTCTACGGTCACGCAAGGCGCGCTGGTTACAGCCAACCAGACAAGCCCTCTGGCTGTCATTCAGCAGATTGACCAGGTTTATGTGGACATTACACAATCCAATGCCAGCATGTTGCGCTTGCGCCGCCTTGCCGCCGCCCTCGGCCCTGCATGGGGAAAAGGCGCAAGCGGAGCGCGCCTCATTCTTGAAGACGGCTCGCCCTACGCCGCGCTTGGCACAGAGCAAGGCGAACCACAGTGGCGCACTGGCGACCTGCTTTTTGCAGAAATAAGCGTGGCCCAAAGCACTGGCAGTGTGAGCATGCGCGCCCTGTTCCCCAACCCCGAAGGCCTGCTTTTGCCGGGCATGTACGCCAAAGTACTGATTGAAGAAGGCACCATAGAAAATGCCATTTTGATTTCACAACGGGCTGTCATGACTGACGCGGAAGGAAGCCACTTTGTGCTCACGCTGCAAAAAACCGAAGCATCGCCTGCTGGCAAAAAAGCAGCCTCGTTGTATACGGTAAAGAGAAAAAGCGTGGAACTTGACCGCCCCTACGGCAACCGCTGGCTTGTGCGTTCCGGCCTCGAAGCCGGGGACCTTGTGGTTGTGGAGGGCATTCAAAAGGCTGTTCCCGACGGCAAGGCCACAGGTGAGCCGTGGCAGCCCGCCGCTGCCACGCAAAACAACGCCCAAACGCAAGGCAGCAAAAAAAATCAGGGCGGGCAATAAATGGCCGCTTTCTTTATCAACCGCCCCATCTTCGCCACGGTGCTGGCGATACTGCTCATGTTGTCCGGGGGGCTGGCCTTGCGCAACCTGCCCGTTGCCCAATACCCCGACATTGCTTCGCCGCAGATATCCATCTTTGGCCAGTATCCCGGCGCTTCAGCGGCAACGGTGGACCAGAGCGTTACCCAGCTCATCGAGCAGCAGATGAAGGGCATCGACAATCTGCTCTATATGAGCGCGTCCAGCGATTCGTACGGCTCTATAGAAATGGTGTTCACCTTTGAGGCTGGCACCAATATCGACATTGCCCAGGTGCAGGTGCAGAACAAGTTGCAGCAGGCCATGCCCATGCTGCCCGAAGCTGTGCAGCGTCAAGGATTGCAGGTCAGCAAGGCTGTGGAAAACTCCTTCATGACCATCGCCTTCTATGTCACCAACGGTTCAATGAGCGCGGGCGACATCAGCGACTATGTGGCAAGTAACCTCATAGATCAGCTCAACAGGGTGCAAGGCGTTGGTTCCACCACGCTTTACGGCGGGGTCAATGCCATGCGCATCTGGTGCGATCCCGCAAAGATGGAACAATACAAGCTGAACCCGCAGGATATTATTGCTGCAGTGAAAGCGCAAAATGCGCAGGTGGCGGGTGGGCAAACAGGCGCTGCGCCCGCGTTGCCGGGGCAGGAAATAAGCATCACGGTCAATGCCGCATCACGGCTGCAGACTGTAGATGAATTTCAGCATTTACGCCTGCGTACAGAAAGCGACGGATCTGTGCTGCGGCTCGGCCAGGTGGCCCGCATTGAAATCAATGAAGAAAACTTTATGGGGCAGTCGCGCTTTAACGGCAACCCTGCCGTGGGCGTAGCCGTAAAATTGGCCTCGGGAGCCAACGTCATCAAGACCACAGACGCCATCAAGGCGGAACTGGCCTCCCTTGCACGCTTTTTCCCCCAGGGCATGCAGTATGCCTTTGCCGACGACAGAGCGCCCATTGTGGAAAAATCCATCAGCTCGGTGGTGCGCACACTGCTGGAAGCCGTGGCTCTTGTGGTCGCAGTAATGTTTCTGTTTTTGCAGAGTTTTCGTTCCACGCTCATCCCGGCCATTACCGTGCCCGTGGTCTTGCTGGGCGTGTTTGCCGTGCTGTCTTTGGCGGGGTATTCCATCAATACCCTGACCATGTTCGGCATGGTGCTCGCCATCGGTCTGCTGGTGGACGACGCCATTGTTGTGGTGGAAAACGTAGAACGCCTCATGCGGGACGAGATGCTCAGCCCCAAGGAAGCCGCGCTCAAGTCCATGCGGGAAATCACGGGGGCGCTGGTGGGCGTGGCCGTGGTTATTTCCGCCGTTTTTGTGCCTATGGCCTTCATGTCCGGGTCCACAGGCGTCATTTACCGCCAGTTTTCCATAACCATTGTCACGTCAATGGTGCTGTCGGTTTTTGTTGCCATTGTACTTACGCCCGCCCTGTGCGCCATCATGCTGCACAAGCACGCTCCCGGCCAGAGCGAGGGGCTGTTTGGCAAGTTCAACCGCTGGTTCGACCGCCTGACAAGGCGGTACGCCGTCAGCCTGCGGCCCATGCTCGACAAGCCGAAACGCTGGGTCGTCATCTTTGGCGCGGGGCTCGCCGTGTGCGCTATTCTGCTTTTACGGCTGCCCAGCGCCTTCTTGCCAGATGAAGATCAGGGCATACTTTTTCTCGACATCCAGTTGCCGCCGGGCGCTTCTTTCGAACGCACGGCAAAGGTTCTGGCCCAGGTGGAAGACTATTTTCGCCAGGAAGAGAAAGAAACCGTGCAAAGCATTTTTACGGTTATGGGCTGGGGCTTCAGCGGCACGGGGCAGGGCTCGGCCATGGCTTTCGCCCTGCTCAAGGACTGGAACGAGCGGGGCAAGGGACAAGGCGTTTTTGATGTCATGAACAGGGCCAACGCCCGGTTTGCAGACATCCCCGAAGCCCAGCTTTTTATCATGGCCCCCCCTGCGGTTATGGAACTTGGCAACTCTTCCGGCTTCACTATGGAATTGATGGACCGGGGCAACAGAGGACACGAAGCGCTTATGGCCGCCAAAGATGCCCTGCTGCAAAGCACCGCAAAACAGAAGGCCCTTGCCTATGCCCGGTACAGCGGCCTTGACGACGCCGAGCAGTATCGCCTGCTTGTTGACAGCGACAAGGCGGGAGCATTGGGGCTGGACATGGACGTGATTAACGGAGCCATTGGCGCGTACTGGGGTGGGGAATATATCAACGACTTTGTGGACAAGGGCCGCACCAAAAAGGTTTACCTTCAGGCAGAAGCGGGCTTCCGCTCCAGCGCGGAAGATTTTTACCGCTATTATGTGCGCAACAGCGCGGGTGAAATGGTACCTTTTGCCAGTTTTCTTGGTGTGGAATCCATCACGGCTTCCCCCAAACTTACCCGCTATCAAGGTGTGCCTGCAGTAAAAATTGAGGGCGAGGGCGCGCCGGGGCAGAGTTCCGGTCAGGCCATGAAGGCTATGGAAGCCAGCGCAAAAGACCTGCCGCCGGGCTTCGACTTTGCCTGGACCGGCCTCTCCTACCAGGAACTGCTGTCTGGCAATCAGGCGCCCATGCTCTACGCCATTTCTTTGCTGGTCGTATTTCTTAGCCTGGCGGCCCTGTACGAGAGCTGGAGCATCCCCGTATCCGTGCTGCTGGCCGTGCCCACAGGGCTTGTGGGCGCTCTTGCCGGGGCTTGGCTGCGCGGGCTGAATAATGATATCTATTTCCAGATCGCCCTGCTGACCATTGTGGGCTTGTCAGCCAAAAACTCCATTTTGATTGTGGAGTTTGCCCGTGCACAGCACCGGGCGGGCAAAAGTCTGGCAGCTGCCGCCATTGAGGCCGCCCGGTTGCGCTTGCGGCCCATTATTATGACGTCTCTGTGTTTTATTCTCGGTGTTATTCCGCTGGCCCTGAGCAGCGGGGCCGGGTCGGGGGCGCAAAATGCTCTGGGCACCGTGGTGATGGCAGGCATGCTTACCGCAACGGCGCTTGGCATTTACTTTACGCCGCTGTTTTTTGTGCTGGTTGTAAATATGCTTCGCAAACCGCGCAGCAAAGGCGGCAAATAGCGGCACTGCTGGAAAGTACGGCAAAAAAATATCGGCACGCCCGCAGGCCGTAATGATTGTGGCGTGTCTGTATTTCAAAGCAAGCATTTACCGGGAGCGTGATCCCGGTAAAATGTCTGCTGCATCACGATGGGCTGCCCGGTCTGCCCACTGCTACGCATTAAGACGCAAAAACAATGCTGGCTGTAACAAACGCATCCTATGATTTTTTTATGAGCACAGATAATCCGAATACACACAGTGCGCCCCCACAGGGCGCTCCTGTCCAAAAGCGCCTTTCCAAGGGCGCACGCTGGCGGGTGCTTATTGCCGTTATGGTGGCATGGTTGCCCATTGCCACGGACATGACCATCCTGCATATCGCCGTGCCGTCGTTGACTCTTTCGCTACAGGCCACGGGCACGGAAATACTCTGGATTATTGACATCTATCCGCTGATTATTGCCAGCCTGCTTGTGCCAATGGGCACGCAGGGCGACCGCATCGGCCCGCGCAAACTGCTCTTGGTCGGGCTGCTCATCTTTATGGCCGCTTCGCTGGCAGCAGCCTTTTCGCCCAATGCCAAAAGTCTGATCGTAGCCAGGGGCCTGCTTGCCGTGGGCGGGGCCATGATAATACCCAGTGTGCTGGCCATCATACGGATTACGTTTGACGACTGGAAAGAGCGGGCCATGGCCCTGGGCATCTGGGGTACGGTAAGCACCGTGGCCGCAGCTATGGGCCCCCTGGCGGGCGGCCTTTTGCTTGAGCATTTCTGGTGGGGATCTGTTTTTCTTATCAATGTGCCGATCATTCTGATTATCCTGCCCCTGGCTGCCTACCTGCTGCCCAAGCCTCAAATCAGGATAAAAGGCACATGGCCCATCGGGCAGGCCCTGACACTGGCCGCGGGTCTTATGGCGACGGTGTATGCCATCAAGGCCGTTTTCAAGCAGGGATCTTCGGTGCTGCTTTGCGGCGGCGTGCTGGCTTGCGGTATTTTTTTGCTGGCACTGTTCATACGCAAACAGCTGACTGCGCGCGCGCCCATGCTTGACCTTAACCTGTTCCGCATGCCTGCCATCCGCGTGGGGCTCGTGACAGCCCTTATTGTTTCAGGTGCATTGGCTGGCGTGGAACTTACCATTGCCCAGGAGTTGCAGTTCGTTCTCGGGCGCACGCCCTTGCAGGCTGGCATTTTTATGCTGCCCATCATGGCTGCCTCTGCCGTTGGCGGCCCCTTGGCGGGAAAACTGGTCGTTTGGGGAGGGCTGCGGAGCGTCTGTACACTGTCGCTGCTGGCTGCCGGGGGCAGCCTCGCCGGGCTGGGTTTTGCGAGCTTTCATGACGCGGGCTGGCTGGTGTTTTCGTGCATGGTCGTTTTGGGACTTTCACTCAGCATTGGTTTGACGGCCTCCTCCATTGCCATCATGGGCAGCGTGCCGCCGGAGAAAGGCGGGGCGGCAGGGTCCATTGAAGCCCTGGGATATGATCTTGGCGCGGGTTTGGGCATCACGGGCTTTGGTGTTCTGCTGTCAGTAAACTACAGCGCGGCCTTGCGTTTGCCGGAATACATACGCCAGAGCCTGCCGCACAGTGTCGTGGATTCTATCAGCGATACGATGGTTGCAGCGGAGCTGGCTGGTGGAGAAAGAGGCAAAGCCATTGCCGAGGCCGGACAAATGGCCTTTTCCACCGCGCACAGCACAGTGCTGCTGTCTGCGGCGCTTCTGGTATTTCTTTTGGGCTTGTGGGTTTTTAACGGATTACGCCACTATAACCCCAAGGAACAAAGCAAAGGCTGATCCGGCAAGGGATGCCCTGACGAAAAGCCCGCTGGCAAAACAGTCCATGCAGAGTCGCGTTGACCATAACCAGGCAGGCCGAGCTGATTTGACGAGAATGCATCAGGTAAAAACTGACGCTACAAAGCTGACCTGACAAAAACACATATGGCAGAAGCTTGTCTGCAAAAGTTGTTCTGGCTGATGCGGGCCTGGCAAAAATACCGTGACTGGGGCCGCCCTGCCGTAAATTACCCAGGTAAAATTGTCCTCCAAAACCCTGCCCCCAGCTGGGCTGACAAGCCGCAGCGCGTCACCCTTCTGACGCGCTGTGGCGCAAAAAGGCTGCATTTTTTGGCAACCATTTTGCAATCCCCTCCGGCATGGACGTGTTCAACTACAACCAGGCAGAGATTTTAAGTCTCATACTTACCATGATGCGGGTGAGTATCGTCATGTTCATGCTGCCTGTGTTTTCCACCAACAACATCCCCATACAGGTCAAAGCCGCCATAACCCTGGTGTTCACGCTGGGCGTATGGCCGCATCTCGCCCTGCCGGGCAACCTGATGCCTGCCCATCCCTTTGACATGGTAATCATGATTCTGGGCGAGGCGGTGCTGGGGCTGGTGCTGGGCATGGCCGTCAATTTTCTGTTTATGGGCATTCAGGCGGGTGGTGAACTGCTGGGCTTTCAGATGGGCTTCACCATGATAAATTTTGCCGACCCGCTCACCGGCAACCAGACGGGCATAACGGCGTTTTTTCTCTGGATGGTTTCTTTGCTGACCTTTCTGGCGCTGGACGGCCACCTGTACATGATCAAGGGCTTTGCCGAATCCTTCAAGCTGATACCGCCGGGGGGGCTTTTCATCGGCTCCAACATCATGTGGCAGATACTGCATCTGGCTTCGCAGATGTTTGTATTGGCCCTGCAAATTGCGGCTCCGGTAATGGTGGCGCTTTTTATGGTGGAAGTGGCCCTGGGCCTGGTGGCCCGCACCTCACCGCAGATACACATTATGGAATTCGGCTTTCCGGCCAAGATTGGCGTGGGATTTTTCTTTGTGGGCCTGCTGCTGGTCATTATGGCTGACCATGTGGAAACCTTTATTCTGGGGCTGGATGGCCTGTTCACCAACCTGCTCCGGTCCATGAGCCCTCTGTATCAGTGAGGTCAATGGCTACCTGGTGGAAGCACTGGCAACGTTGATACATTTTACATAGAGATACAATCCAAAGACATCCTTCAGTCCGCACTCACGCAGCCTTTGTAACGGCAAAATCAATTTGGGGGTGATTAATGGAAAAACATTTTTTTGAGTTGGCCTACTGGCAGGAAAGATTTTTAATTGAGAACGGCAACCTTGCAAACGACCATTATCGAAAATTAATGTTAGGTATAGCGCAAGAAAAAGATGACAGTTTTCTTGCCGGGAAGATTGTCGCCGATTTCGGATGTGGTCCGAGGGGCAGCCTCGCCTGGACCACCACCCCCGCACGACGGATAGGGATAGATGTTTTGATTCCGGCTTATTTGGATTCTTTTGGCGAGTGCATGTTGAAGCACGGAATGGAATATGTAACCTCGACAGAAAGAATTATTCCTCTGCCTGCTGCATCTGTGGATGTTTTATTTACGATCAATTCATTGGATCATGTAGACAACCTGGGTGAAATGGCTGACGAACTGTTTAGAATCATTAAACCAGGCGGACTCTTTCTTGCCAGTTTCAACTTGAATGAACCCCCAAGCGGGGCAGAACCTCAATGCTTTGATGAAGAGACATTACGCCTACACATTTTCAAACGACTCAACATAAAATCATATCGCATAGCTTTGAAAAATAGGCATGATACATATAAAAATATGTATGATAATAAAATAATAAAAAATATGCCAGAAAAGCCCTGCATATTATGGATGTCGGGGAGAACCAACGGCTGAACAGCAAGACAGTGTTCATTGTATCACCACGAACTTGGCATTTGATTACTAGTTCAAACCTAATCTGACAGTGCTCTCTGTTTTGACGGACGTTTCTGCCCGATCAGTTGAGCTATCCAACTTTTTTAATCCAGAGCTGCTTTCCTTCAAGAAGTGTTTGCATAGGCGTTCTGCAGCAATACACTTTTCCTTGATGAGCCCACTCTGAATTATAGCTGTCTAGCCAGACGTCTAGGCCGGCCTGCAACTCTTCCAAAGAATGATGCAGCTTATGCCGGAAAGCAACATGGTGAAACTCCTGCAAGATCGTTTTATGAAAGCGCTCGCAAATGCCGTTTCTCTGCGGATGCCAGGCCTTTGTTTTGGCATGCTCTATGCCATTCACGCCAAGGCATCGCTTACAACCGTGCTGTTCAACCATTTCACAATATTCTTTATCCCTGTCCTTCAGCATCCCAAACTGATCTTCCTGCAGGCAATTCACAACACCTCTTCAAGGCGCTTCGTCCCTTCCGAGCAAAACTACTGCGGTATCCGCTGCATCAATTATGTCAAAAAAAATTGAGCAAGGCATGATAATGCGCGCGACATGAAAAATTGTGGATCATAACTGAAAGTTTCCTCCCGCCGTCCGCAGTAATGCCTGCAGCGCGCAGACTACCCGGACAGTCCGTCAATACGCTTGAAACCAGACGGACGGACGGACGGACGATAGTCGCGCCAGGTCGTGAAGGGCGTTCGCCAAAGAGACGCTCCACGCTCCTATTGCGCCTAGCACGGGCGTTCAGAGCTTGCCATTGCACTGATTTGGCTCCCTTCCGCAGGGCAATCTTGTCTTCTGTTTTGCCCAGACTCCTTGATTCCCCAGATTCGCACCTTCCTTGCCGGTTTGCAGGCAGTGCAACCAAGACCCAACAGTTTTATGAGCAACGTCTATTTTTTGTGTGAGTACAACACCGTGCGTTATCTTTCAGACACTATTCACTTGCTTTTCTTCTGCGTCTACCATTAAACAGTTACGTGGAGACTGGACGATATGTCCAGTGTGATCCACCTGATATGCCATCATCAAAAGCGCAAGCTTACAGTGCGTAAGAAATACAGTATAAAATTCATCGCAAAAATCGCATCTGATTGAATATACCTATGGAGCCGCCATGATCGCGTTTATTCAAAAGATTGAAAACATCATGACCCAATATAAGGACTGCGGCGTTGACAGATGCGCTGGAAACGGCATTATTGTCTCTCTTACATCGTATCCACCCCGCATGCCTTTACTGCATATTGCCCTCTTCTCTTTGCTTACCCAAACGTTGAGGCCACAAAGAGTTATCCTCTGGCTTGCCCATGAACAATTCCCCGGCCGCGACGCCGACCTGCCCAAGGCGGTCCTTAAATTACAAGACCTGGGCCTAGAGATTCGTTGGACGCACGATATCCGTTCATACAAAAAGCTAGTGCCAACCCTGGCCGAGTATGCCGACAAGACCATTGTAACAGCTGACGACGACACATTTTATCCCCCGGATTGGCTGGAATCCCTGTATGCGCCATATGTTCAAAGCGGTTATCGCCAAATGATTTGCGGCCATCGCGTGCATCATATCACGTGCGATGCTCACGGAAAAATTCTCCCGTATTTACAGTGGCTGCAGCACAGCCAAAATACGGTACCGCTGTCTTTTCTGAACTTTGCCACCGGGGTTGGCGGGATACTGTACCCCCCATCCTGTCTGCACCCCGATGTTTTGCGCGAAGATGTCTTTATGAAGCTGGCCCCCGCTGGTGATGATATTTTTTTTTGGGCCATGGCCGTACTGCAAGGCAGCCCCACCAGCATCACGCCGAACAGGGTTGTGTCCAGCTTCGACCTCGCAGTTGGCGGCGAGGCCCTGTGGCACACCAATGTTAAAGGACGTAACGATGTACAACTCCGCGCGATACTTGAGTCATACCCCGCAGTAGCGGAACAGATAGACAGAGAACGTCAACCTGAAAATGCCCAGCTGGCAAAGCATCTTGAGGAGCAAAAGAAAAAATTTTCATCGAAGAGCTATTGGGAGCAACGGTATCGTGATGGCGGGAACTCCGGCGCAGGTTCGTACAATCGCCTTATGCAATTCAAGGCGGAAGTTCTTAATGATTTTATTCAAAAAAACGCTATACAAAGCATTATCGATTTCGGGGTTGGTGATGGAAACCAGCTGTCAGCACTTCGTGTAAAAAAATACACGGGCTTCGATGTATCAGAGCATATAGTAGAGCAGGTTAAACAAATTTTTTCCAGTGACCAAAGTAAAAGTTTTTTTCACATTTCAGAATATGCTGACCATACTGCAGACCTGGCCATATCTCTTGACGTCATATATCACCTAATAGAAGACGATGTATTCAACAACTATATGGAGCGATTGTTTGACTCTGCATTAAAATTTGTTGTGATTTATTCTTCCAATGAAGAAAACCATTTCCCGGAATCTACACATGTGCGGCACAGAAAATTTACCAGATGGATCGCTAAAAATCGCCCAAACTGGAAATGCATACAGCTTATCAAAAACAAATATCCGCTGCGACATGCCAATGACGAGCAACTAACCCGCTCGTTCAGTGATTTTTATATTTTTGCCCTGAACGATCGGCTGCTTTCCGAAGAGCTTCAATAGCCAAAGATAGTTTTCAAAGAGGCCAGGAGGGCACGCAGCTTCAACTCCAAAAACCGAAGCGTGCTCACAGCACACGAAAAATCAGCTTTCCGGGGTCAACGGATCTTTCGTGTACAGAAGTTGCGATGCCAACTGTAAAACCAGCCCCTGACTGGAACGCTTTTGGCTTTTGACTTCCAAAAACTCCCGCAACTCTTCCTGCAGCTGTTTGAAATACAGGTTCTGAAGTTCGTCGAAACGCGTTTCAAGCTCATGTGAAATAAAAATATAATCATCACGCAAAACAAATAACTTCTTATACCTCAGTAAAAAAAGAATTTTTTCCATAGCGTTGGCCAATGCTGGCTCAAGGCTCTCCACCTGCAGCAGGCAGCGGTTGGTTGCGAGTAAATTCTTCATACCGTTGAGCACCTGCAACTCGTGACCTTCTACGTCTATCTTGATGCCTATTGTTTCGTTTTTTATTGGTATAATCTCGTCCAATGGTGCAGACTTCACTGTCACACTAGAAGTACTTTTATCTATTCGCTCAACGCTGTTGTTTCCGGCCAAGGGGCCAACCAAATACAATTGCACCTCTCCGCCTTTATCTGAAACAGCAATATCAAACGGGCGGAAAAGTTCAGGAACCCTCTGCAACGAAATATTCCGCTTCATTTCTTTATAGGCTTCTGGTGCTGGCTCAAAGGCATAAATGCTTTTAACTGAAGATATGCTGCTCAGACACACTGAATAACAACCAATATTAGCCCCAACATCAATAAACCGCGTTATTTCAAGAAGATCTGATGCAGCACGAAAAGCTTGCAGGGTGCCGTGTTCGTAGTCATAGGTTAAATTAAGGCGAGGCATTGAAGCCGCAGTATACAAACCGTAGCGAGTCATAATTGTCTGGCCTGAATATGTCATGTGCGCCCTCCAAACCGATATTGAATACGTCTACTGCTGCTCACAGGTTGCCCCTGCCCGATGCTGCCCGGCTAAGGGCAGCAAAAAAGCCATAAATTCATCCATGCTGTGGCGTGAATAAAAGGGGAACGCATTATTTCTTTCAAAAAAATAGAAGCATCAACAGATGGTTCGATATCCACGGCAACAAAGCATCGCTGCCAGATACGCTCAATTTTCACAGTACAGCAAGTTGCTTCACGATGCTTCTACCAGTTTTTAAGCCGCCACCAGTGGCGTTCAGACAGAGAAGGACTGCACTGCATAATGCCTTCCAAGCGAGTAAAGAGATCGGCATTAAAAAGTGAAGCATTAAAAAGAGGCTTCACAGCATTAGCCGTACGCAAGGTGAAAGCCCAGTCTACAAGGCCCGCCATATCATCGGCGGTAGTGGGCGCAATACCGGCATACAGGTTTTGGTGGAATCGTATAAGCTTGTTGCTCGGTGAGATTCCCAAAGCCTGAAAAATCTGCATTTGCGCCCTGAACGCATAATGCAACTGCTCCTGGCTGCGCGCCGTTGAAATTTGCCCTTCATGCCGACGGTAAAAACCAAGGACGTGGTCCGCATTGGCAAAAGCGATATGGGGATGCCGTAGAAATGTTTTTATATAAAGCTCATAGTCCAGAGCACAAACCATTTTTTCGGAATACGTTATGCCATGCCTGGAAAACAATTCCCCATCAAAAGTTACAAAGGGGTGCGCCATAGGCGCTGTAAACAGGAGTTTGGCTTTAATTTTTTCTGATTCCAAGGGAGTATTGAACAAATGGGCCTCTCCAGAAGGATAAAAGGCCACAAAGCGGCAACCGCAAATACCAATAGGGTTGTCAGCCTGCATAATCTCAAGCTGTTTTTCAAGACGTTCTGGCGCGCAGATGTCGTCCGCATCCATATGGGCCCAAAACCGGCCCCGGCAGAGCTCCATAAGTCGGTTAAGGCTCCGTGCGATGCCCATGCACTTTTCATTGCGCAGCACGCGTATGCGATGATCCTGCACGCTCATCATGACGTCATACGTTTTGTCCGTGGAGCCATCATCCAGTATGAGCAGCTCAAAATCGTCCACGGTCTGGGCAAGCATGGAGCGCATGGCCTCTTCCACGTAATTCTGCACATTGCGCCCGGCAACAAAAAACGACACCAGAGGTCTACCGCCGGAACGACAAATACCCGTCGGGGCACTTTTACTATGGTCGCTTTCCACCCCTGTCATGTATTTCTCCTTGTAGATATCCTTCCGGGCATGTGAAAATTCCGCTTTAGCCCCTGATAATATGCAATTCCAATACCAGCCAATGTAAAAGGGCCGCCCGTATACGGACGGCCCCTGCGTGCCTCATAAAAACTTACTGAGGTACGGACTACCCCGCAGCCTTCTCCAGCCGCGCCAGGGATTCTTCCTTACCCAGAAATGCCATGATCTCATTAAGGTGTGAACCGCCCATAAAGCCCATAAGGGCCGTGCGCAGGGGCGGGGCCACTTCTTTGAACTTGAGGCCATTGTCAGCCACATAGGCGTTGAGGGCAGTCTCAATGCTTTCAGCCGTAAAAGGCTCGCAAGCCGCGAACACTGAGGCCAGCGCGCTCAGATGCGCCTTGCCGCCTTCCGTCAGATGTTTGGCAGCGTCCTTTTCGACATACTCCAGATCAGCGGCGGAAACCAGCAACGGGCGGAAGCTTTCAGCCAGCGCCTTGAGGTTGTTGGCGCGCTCGCGGAACATGAGACACAGGGGCTCCAGCCGTTCCTGCGACAAGACGCCAAGGCCGGCCTGTTCCACAAAGGGCGCAGTCAGCGCGGCCAGTTCGGCCAGAGGCATTTCGCGCATGAAGTGGGCATTGCACCATTCCAGCTTGGCGGGGTCAAAGGCCGCAGCCGCAGGATTGAGGTTGCTGCCGTCAAAAAATTCCACCAGTTCTTCGGGCGTGAACAGTTCCTGATTGCCGTGGGACCAGCCAAGCCGCACCAGATAGTTCACAAGAGCCTGCGGCAGCAGGCCGTCCTGCTGATACTCAATGACGGCACGCGCGCCGTGACGCTTGGAAAGCTTCTGGCGGTCAGGGCCGAGAATCATCGGCACGTGGCCGAAGCGCGGCACAGGCAGGCCCAGAGCTTCATAAATAAGGATCTGCTTGGGCGTGTTGGAAACGTGGTCGTCGCCACGGATCACATGCGTGATGCCCATGTCGTGATCGTCCACCACCACGGCCATATTATATGTGGGCATGCCGTCGGCACGCCGGATGACCATATCGTCCAGTTCGTTCACGTCTACCGCGATTTTCCCCTTGACCAGGTCGTCAAAAACCACCTTGCCCGCCAGCGGAGCCTTGAGGCGCACACAGCGCCCCTCGCCGGGGCCGAGGTCGCGCGTGCGGCAGCAGCCGTTATAGCGCGGCTTGAGGCCTTTTTGCCGGGCTTCTTCGCGCATGGCCTCAACCTCGTCAGGCGTGCAGGAACACCAGTAGGCGTGGCCGTTTTCCAGCAGCTTGTCCACATAGGTGTTATACAGGTCGGTGCGCTGCGTCTGATAGGCCAGATCCCCGTCCCAATCCAGACCGAGCCAGCGCATGGAGGCCAGAATGGAATCGGTGTATTCCTGCTTGGAGCGCAAAAGATCCGTATCTTCAATGCGCAGATGAAAACGGCCGCCGGAATGGCGGGCCAAAAGCCAGCAAAAAATGGCGGTGCGTGCGCCGCCGATATGCAGGTGTCCCGTGGGGCTGGGGGCAAATCGTGTAACCACTTGCGTCATGTTGCTATCCTTGACTGAGCTTTTGAGGCAAACAGGTTGTTTCCCGTCTATCCCATATATTTATTAATTTTTCTGCAAAATAGTCTCGGGCAAGCCGCGTGGCAGGCGCCCGCAACCAGTGGCAATGATTCTGGCCCGAATACATCAGGATGCCCCGGATACGCCCATATTCGCACGGATTAGCACAAGTGCGCCGAATACGCACGAATGCTTCCGGACGCACCGCGCGGCTCACAAATTCCGGCTGTCTGTACTGTGCGCGGCTTCGCGCCTTTCATCGCAGGTGCGTGCAAGGCGTTTGAGGGTAAGGGTAAGCTCCCTTACGTCGATGGGTTTGGTCAGATGGGCGTTCATGCCCGCCTGAAGACTGCGCTCTGCATCGCCTCGCATGGCATAGGCTGTCATGGCCACAATGGACACGTCCACCGCGCCGGGCAATCCGCTGGCCCTGATCTCGCGCGTGGCGGTATAGCCGTCCATAACGGGCATCTGAACATCCATAAGAACAAGGTCAATTTCGTCCACATGCTGCCGCCAGACATCAAGGGCTTCCTGACCGTTGCTCACGGCCATGCACTCCACCCCCATGCCGCTGAGCAGCACTTCCATAATTTCGCGGTTTATGTCCCCGTCTTCAGCCATCAACACGCGCAGCCCTTGCAGGCAGGCAAATTCCACCTTGTGATCGGCCTCGGCCAGATCAGGGGCAAACATGTCTTCCTGCCCCACGCCAAAGGGCAATTCCACCGTGAATACGCTGCCCTTGCCGGGTCCGCTCTGAACGTTGATGCGCCCGCCCATAAGTACGGCCAGACGGCGGCAAAGCGCAAGCCCCAACCCGGTGCCGCCGAAGCGGCGGGTAATGGACGTGTCTGCCTGGGAAAAAGGCGTAAAAATACGCTCCTGTTCTTCCCCGCTCATGCCAATGCCTTCATCGCTGACGATGCAGGCCAAAGTGACATTATTAACTTTGCGGCGCACCAGCTGAAAGTCTATGCGCACCGTACCGCGTTCTGAAAACTTGATGGCGTTGCCGCCCAGGTTCAGCAAAATCTGACGCAGCCGCAGGGCGTCGCCCATCAGAGTGGGCGGTATGCGCGGATCTATGCGGCTCTCAAGCGTGCAGTTCTTGTGCTGGGTGCGCGGGCGCAGCAGGGCAAGCACGGCCTCAAGCTCTTTTTCGGGCTGGAACGGCAGATTTTCCAGCTCCATATGGTTGGCCTCAATCTTGGAAAAATCCAGAAGATCATTGATAATATCCAGCAGCGACTCACATGTGGAATGGATTTTTTCCACATAGTCCCTTTGCTGGGGATTGAGTTCCGTATTGAGCACAAGATGCGCCATGCCCATGATGCCGTTCATTGGTGTGCGTATCTCATGGCTCATGTTGGCGAGAAATATACTCTTGGCGGCGTTGGCGGCCTCCGCGCTTTCCTTGGCCTCGCGCAGCACACGTTCATGCTGGCGGTGCTTCGTCACATCGCTCACGTACCCGGCGATGCGGGGTTCTTCCTGCGTGCCCACGACCTCATAGGCCAGGGCAAACCAGCAAAGGCCCCGCCAGGGATGATTTACCCGAAGCTCCACATGTTCCTGAAAGCCCACCGTCCAGCCTTCTGCACGGCAAAGATTGCGCCAGCGCTGCCTGTCTTCAGGTAGAATGCGCTTTTCCATAACCGCGAGCCGCTCTTCGGCGCCAGCCCCTTCGCGCAGGCCGAACTGCTCGTAAAAAACCTCGTTGCAGGTAAATTCCAGCTTGCCCTTATGGCGTCCCAGTTCAAAAACACCCAGCCAACCCAAACGGCAGGCCAGCGAAAGCCGCGACAGGCTTTCACGCAAAGCCTGATGGGCAGCGTGCAGTTCGTTTATGTCCTGATGGTAGCCGGCAAGGCGCAGAACCTTATCGCCTTTCTGGGAAACACGCCTGCCACCGCAACGCACACGAATGGAGCCCAGCTGCGGATGGTTGTATGAGTAGCGCATTTCGCGCATTTCAGTGTGCTTTTTAAAGTCCTCAAGGCTTTCCCAGATGCGGCTTAAGTCGCGGCTGTCCACGTGGGTGCGCCAGAATTCCGCACAGTCTTCGGGGCTGATGTCGTCGGGCACGCCCAACAGGCGGCGCGTAACTGCGTTGGTAAGCAGACGCATCTGCCCGGAAGCCACATCGCGCTCAAGAACCCAGAGGCCAACGCTGGCTGCAGCCATGGCCTCCTGTCCCCACGAAAGTCCTTCCTCAAAGCCCTGCTGTGCCTCTAACACCATCGTGCCTCCATAAAACTTGATGTGCAGGCTAGCGCTTTTGGCCCGGCAATACAATGCCGTTTTGCGTTGGCGCCCCGGGGCCTGCCACCCGTCTGCCATTTATTTTCACGCCTTCAGCGTAAAATGTCGGAACATTGTCGTTTGTTTGACTTCCTGCTGGCTTGCGCGCCACATGGCTGGGTGTTAATTTGGACAGCTGTACGGACATACCGAATATTCTGCAACAGGAAAGACAGCGCCCGCACGGGGCTGCCGTCTGCCTGTAAATGAGGAAGACACATGAACAACGCCAGAGTTGTTATAAAGTACGGCGGGCACGCTATGGACAAGCCCGAGCTTTGCACGGCTTTTGCCACTGACCTTGCCCAGCTTTCGTCCCAGGATATGGGATTTGTGGTGGTGCATGGCGGCGGGCCCCAGATTTCCGCGCTGCTGGCGCGCCTGAATATTGAAAGCCGCTTTGAAAACGGCCTGCGTGTTACTGACGAAGCCACAATGGAAGCCGTGGAAATGGTTTTGTGCGGCCAGGTAAACAAGGCCGTTGTGGCCTCCTTTGCCGCGCACGGCGTACGGGCGGCGGGCATTTCTGGCAGAGACGGCAACTTGCTGCGCGCTGTGGTAAAAAATCCTGCGCTGGGTCTTGTGGGCGAGGTAGAAACTGTGGACGCAGCCCTGCCCCTTTGCCTGCTCCAGGCTGGCTTTGTGCCTGTTGTGGCTCCGGTAGCCAGCGGCCCCGAAGGCCAGGCCCTGAACATCAATGCCGACACGGCCGCAGGCGCTCTTGCCGGAGCTTTGGCTGCGGATTATTTTGTGCTTATCTCCGATGTGCCGGGCGTGCTCGATGCCGAGGGCAGGCTTATTCCCGCCCTGACCCGCGCAGAGATAGACAAGCTCCGCGCAGAAGGTGTCATTACCGGAGGCATGATCCCCAAGGTGGAATCCTGCCTGCACGCCCTGGACGCAGGCTGCCAGCGCGCTCTTATTCTTGATGGCCGCGCGCCTTCAAGTTTGCGCCGCTACCTGCTGGACGACGCCCCGCTGGGCACCGTTGTTGTGGGCTAGCCGCACGCCAGACAAAAATACAAGCGGCAGCCGGAATTCCGGCTGCCGCTTTTTTTATGTAAAATCTTCTGAAGCTGTTTCTACTGCACAATGCCCACAGTCTGGGCAATGAGCACACTCCAGCCGTCAGGCAGGGGCAGCTTGCCGTCCAGCGCGGAAGCGTTCGAGGCATGCACATAGTTGCCCAAACCTGCCGACGCGCAGAACAGGCCCGCGTTCTGATACAGCGAGCCCACATGCATACCCGACCACTTGTTTGCCGCCGAAGCCGCAAACAGCAGCACCAAGGAACCGCCGCCAAGCTTGGAGCGCCAGTCTCCGTCCAGAACCTTGATCAGGGCGTGGGCGGCTTCATAACGCCACACGCCGTTTTCCAAAGCTACAAAAACCTGCACTTCCTGCCTGTTCAGGGCTGACGGGGCGGTACGGCGTCCGTCTTCCCGGTTGACGCCCCAGGTGGCCCAAAGCAGGTCACTCAGTTGCTGCGCGGGAAGCGGCGCGCCGCTGTAGCCTTTTTTGGTGGAGTGGCGCTGGGCAAAAGCCTGCATAAGCGGCATGCCCCCGGTCTTGTCAGGCGCGGGCAGCTCCATGCGCGGAGCGCCAGCATCCACTGGGGCCGCGTTGACAGGGGCAGCGGGAAGCAAGGCCAGAGAAGCCAATGACAGGCAAAGAGCAAGGTTACGCCGAATATTGCGGATCATAAAATACTCCGTGGATGGGCTGGTGCCCACGAGTGCTCAAGGGCACCCCAAAAATGACCAGGCAAGCAGAGCAACCATGAAAGGCTAATACTTCAGGGTTGGTGTGCAGCCCCAACTACGCGTCTGGCTGCTCCCACGCTGCATCGCAACGGGCGGCCCGGTCTGCTCGCCGTCGGGCATTGTAACGCTGAACATGCTGCAATGCTCTGAAAAAGCCGTGTCTGGAGTATGATGGTCTTTACGGAATCTTTCAAGCAGCCCCGAGAAAGGCGCGCCGCCTGACAGCGCCATACGCCGCAGGGCCTGTGGCTGCTGCTGATGCCCAATAGTGTTCTTGGCAGGCTGTGCAAAAAAGATGGCGCGTTGCGGATCACAAGCCCCAATTGCAGCAGGACGAGCTACGCCCACATACATTGCTGGCAAAAAAGCAGGGCCGTGCCGAGTGTTGCGCCTGAAAAGACTGCGCCCTGACGCGCGCGGGTCAGGAATTCTCCTCGGCAAGCGGATGGAGCGTTCCTCCGCTGTCGAGCAGGTGCTCAAAACCCTCAAGGCTCATTGGGTGCGCGTAATAAAACCCCTGAGCCTGAATGCGGCCCAACCGGGCCAAAAAATCACGCTGCGAAGCGTTTTCCACCCCCTCGCACAAAACCCCCATATTCAGATCTTCGGCAAGGCGCACAACGCTGTTGATAATGCTTTTGTTGGTAGGGGCTATTTCCCCTGTCCCCAGGAGCCCTCTGTCGATTTTAATGAAGTCGAAGGGCACATCCTTGAGCACGTTAAGGCTGGAGTAGCCCGCGCCAAAATCATCCAGCCAGATGGAATAGCCATACTGCTTGAACTGACGCACGCTTTCACTGATTTCTTCAAGCTTTTGGGTTCTTCCGGGTTTCCCGTGGGTAGCTGATCTGCTAATGTCCTTCGGGGAGGACACCAATGAAGGACACGGACCTGTATTCCCGGATTCTTGGGCTGACCGAGCCCTGGTTTGTTGAGGCTG
>JAEWKM010000049.1:0-95834 GCA_023386035.1 Pseudomonadota bacterium | reverse complement strand
CTCATTTGCTTGAATCTGTTCGGCAAGGATTCTCTGGAAGAACTTCTGAATCCGCGAAGACGAAAAACTATAAACACCTATAGTTATAGCCTGTTAGCTATGGGTGCTTAACCGGACAACATTGATTCTGGATATATTTAAAAACCGCATCGGCCTGCTGGTCATATACAGAGACGTAACGCAAGAGCGTAACTCCCAGCAGGAACTGGAGCACAACGCCAATACCGATGAACTCACCGGGCTGTTCAACAGAAGATATTTTTACAACAACTTGCCAGAAATCGGCCAGGCAGGAACATCGATGCTTTTTGTCGATCTGGATAACTTCAAAGAAGTCAACGATACGTATGGTCACCGTGCCGGAGACGACGCCTTGAAACTGACGGCCCGGCTTTTGCGCGAAAACTTTGCTGGAGCCCTTATCGCCCGCATGGGCGGCGATGAATTTGTTCTGTATTTGAACAAAACCCACACTGCGGAACAAGTGGTCAAGCAGGCACACCGCCTGCAGAAGGCAATGAAAGCCGTTTTTGCTGAAGACACTCCCTGGGAAGGGCTTTCCGCCAGCATTGGCATCGTAGTGATAGACACGCCCGGCATCAGCCGAGATGAGATGGTCCGCCGTGGAGACATCGCCATGTATGAGGCCAAGCGCCTTGGAAAACACAGAATATGTAAATATTCACCCGAGATAGAGGCGCAACAGGAGGGATCACTTGATACTCTGTGCGCCAAACCCCGTTCATCATGCCGCCGCCTTGATACACGTCAGGCAAGAAGCAACCAGACTGAATGTACACATGAAGAAGCGTAGCCGCGCGGGTCAAGTGTACGTGAGCCCACGTTAACCAGCCGCCCGAAATTTCAAACTTTCTGCTCCAACCAGCTCTCCAGGGGGTTATGGAAATTTTCCATAACCCTTTTTTGCAGCAGGCCCTACAAAGCAAGCGATTATAGCCAGTTGAATCCGCACAAACGGACAATTCGACTTGAGCAGATTAACTTTGAAATGCATTACATTTCAAAGTTAATCTGCCGAAAAATGCGATTTTCGGCTGAATCCAAGCCGCGTTGCGGCGCGCTGCACGCTTGTGCAGCGTTAGAGCATTTAAACTTTGAAAAAGTTTAAATGCTCTAACAGAACCTGTGCGCAACCCCTAGTTTCAGACACACGAATAAAATTTCTGGCTTCACCCGGCACTTTTTTTGATGGCGCACACTTGCATGGCTTGTTGTTTCCAAATTTTTTTCGGAACTCAGATTTCGCTTTTCGTAAATAGTCCCCCCGAAAAAACGCCCCTCTTTTGCAAATAATCTATGTTTATATAAGCAACAGTTGGCGCCTAAAACATACAAAAATGGTATTAATTAAAAGATACACAATCAGTTTTATTGACGAATATGATGCAGATCGCAAATATTTATGCTAGACGTTGAAAAATACCATCTTACTATGATATCGGCCTGCAACAGAATTGGTTGCGCGTAGTGAGGGAACCTTTTCAATGCAAAAGATCTATACTTAACTTTGGGGTTAACTGTATGAAAAAATTGCTTATTCTTGGTGCTGGCGCTGGTGGAACCATGATTGCCACGAAGATGAGAAAGTTATTGAGCGAAAGAGAATGGGAAATAACTCTCATCGACCGCGATCCTATCCATCACTATCAGCCCGGTTGGTTGTTGGTTCCTTTCGGAGTCGACACTCCTCAGGGTTGTGTGCGCCCCAAGAAAGACTTTATCAGCCGCGGAGTTAATTTTGTCATCGACACGATTAACGCGGTTGACCCGATAGCACGTAAGGTCGAGTGCCAGAACAGCACCTATACATACGACTGGATCATCATTGGCACTGGCGCGCGTATCGCCCCCGATGAAGTTCCTGGCATGCTGGACGACTGGGGCGGAAAAATCCATAACTTCTACACCCCTGACGGTGCCGCAGCTCTTTACGAAAAGATGAAGCGCTTCAAGAAGGGCCGCCTTGTTCTGCACATTGCTGAAACGCCCATCAAGTGCCCTGTCGCGCCGCTGGAATTTGTGTACATGGCCGACTGGTACCTGCAGAAGATGGGTGTGCGCCAGAACGTTGAAATCGAACTTGTCACTCCTCTCACTGGCGCCTTCACCAAGCCTGTTGCCAACAACATTCTTGGCGCGCTGTGTGAACAGAAGGGCATCAAAGTCACGACCAACTGGACTGTGGACAGCGTTGAAGCCGACCGCGCCGTTATCTCGTCCGTGACCGGCGACGAAATCCCCTACGACCTGCTGGTGGCGATTCCCCCGAACCTGGGCCAGGAATTCCTCATCGACTCCGAAGTGTCTGACGTGACCGGCTATGTCGACACCGACAAAGAACTGCTGCGCGCCAAAAAGTTCGACAACATGTATGTTGTCGGAGACGCCACCAACGTTCCCGCCTCCAAGGCCGGTTCCGTTGCCCACTTTGAAGTGGACGTGATTGCCCAGAACCTCATGTCTGACATTGAAGGAACTGACAATTACTACAAGTTCGATGGTCACACCAACTGCTTTATCGTCACGGGCTTTGAAAAAGCTTCGCTGATCGACTTCAGCTACTCTGTCGAACCCCTGCCCGGCATGTTCCCCCTGCCCGGCGTTGGACCCTTCGAGTTGCTGGGCGAAAGCCACATCAACTACTGGGGCAAGCTCATGTTCAAGTGGGTGTATTACAACCTCATGCTGAAAGGCCATGAGCTTCCGTTTGAGCCCAACATGTATCTTGCAGGGAAAGATACCTCCTTGCTGCGTAACAAGTAGGTTGGAGGGGATATGACATCTGAAGATAAAATCCTCGAGCGTTTGAACGCGATTGAAGACCGGATTGCCGCGATTCAAGAAAGCAAAGAAAACACCAACATGCTCATGGAACAGCTGACCCCCATCGGCAACCACGCTTTTCGCCTTATGGTCGAAGAGATGGAAATCCTCAATGGCCGGGTTACGCTTGACGATATTCTGGATCTCGCCAGAAAGGGCCTGCTGACTGTCCCCAGGCTCACCTGGCTGCTCGACCAGATTGAAAACGCCACGGACCTGTGGCATGTGCTTCATCCCGCTGTTGGCCAGACCTTCCCGCACATCGTTGAAAAGATGGGCGAATGGGAACAAAAGGGTGTGTTCAAAAAGGCCGCCGCGCTCAAAGACGCTGGCGGAAACCTGCTGGACACGATGACCCCCGAAGACATTGCCAAAACAGGTGAAGGCCTCGCTTTTGCGACCACCCTGTTGCAGCGCCTTGCTGATCCCAAGCTGCAGAGCAAGATCACCGCAATGATCGAAATGATGAGCACCATCGACACGTCAAACGCGAAACCCGCTGGCGTGATGAGCATGATTGCTACACTGCGCAGCCCTGAGGGCAAGCAGGCTCTGGGCCTCATGATGGAAATCATGAAGGCCGCTGGCAAATTCTCTGCTGAAGGGAACTCGTCCAAGTAGCTACTGGATATACTAAAAAGGCGGGCCGCCCAAAAGAACGCATGCTTGTATACGGAACACTGGTTCCGTGTGCACATGGGTTCAGATTGGCGGCTCGCTTTATTTTTGTGAACGGTTCGGGCTTGTTCGTAACCCCGACAAAATACGCCTGTAAAATCCAAAAGCAGACCGCAGCCACGCAGCAACGCCAATGGCTTTGAATGGCAACAGCCTTCCGCAGACCACCAGAGCGGGCGAAGCTGCTACAGCGCATGTCCGCCCGTACAATTTCTTCCAGAGTCATCAAGGCGTCAGGCAACATTTGCTTCTGCCGCCGTTCCCCTGTCCAACACCCTTCCGTTTTTCAAAGCTGACAATACTGGCAATTGCACCTCTGCCTGAAAGTATCGTCATTTCCCCGGTTTCAATTTAATTGCACTAGCAGCAGTTTTCTTTTTATGGTTGCATCTACTTTCTATATTGCTTCGCGCCGCCACTGCTGTAACGTATGAAACAACCACTGTTTCATGCTGTGGCAACTCGTCCGACGGCTTGTATTTAATCCTGTTTTGGTGAAAGCTAGCAAAGCAGTCTTCGGTCACGTATCATCTTGCATGGTGCATTGCCTGACGCCTGACATGACCTTTATTCTAATCTGCCCAAGGGGCATGCCTGCCATCAAAAGGCTGCCACGCACAACTCTTCGGCTGTGGAGATTTTTTATGCTTACCTATGACATGGCCGCCACGCTTATGATACTCGCGGGCGCTGTCATTTTGCTTGTCACAGAAGTCCTGCGCAATGACGTAGTGGGCATTCTTGTTATATTGGCACTGGCGCTGAGCGGCGTACTCACCATTGAGGAATCACTTTCGGGATTCTCAAGCACCACGGTGATTATCATCAGCTGTATGTTCATTGTGGGCAAAGCCATCATACACACTGGCATAGCGCAACGTGTGGGCGACGCCATCATACGGCGTGGCGGCAGAAACGAAACGCGCCTGCTGACAATGATTATGGGGGCCGCGGCTACAGTGGGCGCATTCATGAGCTCCACAGCCACAGCCGCCATCTTTATTCCCATCACGCTTTCCGTGGCGGAAAAAACCCATATCAATCCCAAGCGCCTGCTCATGCCGCTGGCTGTCGCATCTCTTATCAGCGGCATGATGACGCTGGTGGCCACCACGCCGAACATTATCGTCAACGGCATACTGAGAGAACGCGGGGTGGAAGTGCTGGGGTTTTTCAGCTTTACTCCCTTTGGCGTGCTTATCCTGCTGCTGGCAATTGGCTTCATGCTACTGTTCGGCCAGAACATGCTGGCCTCCAAAGATTCGCGCATCGAACACAAAAAAGGCCTTTCCATTGATGACCTGCTGCGCCATCACGAAATCAACAAATGCCAGTATCTGTTGCGTATTCCAGAAGGGTCCAGCCTTGTGGACCGCAGTGTTGCGCGCATGCAGCTCAGTGCCCGCTATGGCATAACCCTGCTTGCCGTGGAAAGCGCAGATCACGGCAGAAAAAGGGTCATCGCAGCAGCAAAACCCGAAATGGTACTGGAAGCTGGCGACCTGCTCATGCTCATTGGCACGGAAACACAGCTGGAAGCCTTTATTGAGGCCTTTTCTCTGGAAAAGATTTCCGCTTCTGCCACAAGAAGGAGAAGCTTTTTTCAGGTGGTGGGACTTGCAGAAGTGATGCTCAACCCGGAATCGTCACTTATTGGCAAATCCCTGAAAGAAACTCTTTTCCAAACGACCTTTCAAAGTATGGTGCTGGGCATACGCCGCAAGGGCAAAACCCTGACAGAAGAACTGGCGGATATTCCCCTGAAGTTTGGCGACGTGTTGCTGGTCTGCGGCGCGTGGGCCGACATTCTGCGCATGGAGCGCAACAAGAGCCAGTACCTGCTGCTCACGCTGCCGCAGGACTATAAAGAAGTCATTCCCGCGCCCCAAAAAGAAAAACTCACCCTCGCCATTATGGGCGTTATGGTCGCACTTATGGCTTCCGGCATACTGCCGCCCGTAACAGCCATTCTGGCAGCCACTGCCGCGCTGGTGCTTGTGCATTGCGTTCCCAAAAGCTCCATCTATGAAGTGGTGGACTGGCAGACCATTGTCATGCTTGCCGGCATATTGCCTCTGGTTTTGGCATTGCAGAAAACAGGGGTACTGTCGCTGGCCTCGGACGGCGTCATCAGCATTCTTGCAGGCAGCGGGCCGTTCCCTATTCTGGCAAGCCTCTTTCTTCTGGCAGCCATACTGGGCTTTTTCCTGTCCGGCTCGGCTGTGGCGATTCTTGTTGCTCCAATGGCTGTGGATATTGGCCTGAAGCTCGGCATCAGCCCGCAGGCCTGCGCCATGTCGGTAGCCATAGCCAGCTCCGCAGTCTTTGTGTCCCCTCTGGGGTCCGCAGTACACCTTTTGGTGCGTGACCCCGGCGGCTATACCAACAAGGACTACGCCAAGGTTGGCGCTCCTTTGCTTGGTCTGGCGCTGCTGGCAACACTGCTTTTATGCTGGTTTTTCTATTTGCGCTGATTTTTTTACCCCACCAAAAACATGCGTGTCCTGCGCAAGCGTTTACTACTAAACCGTGCAACCGCCCTTGATGCAGATGACGCAGATGATGCAGACAGCCAACAGCAACTGGCTCCAACAGGCCCCCTGGTAACAGGGGGCTTTTTTGCTGAATAACACTCGCATTGTCATCCACATAAGCCACGCCATCGCGCAGGCAAGCCACACCACTGCCAGCCACCCTGCGCCCCACACACGATGAACAGCGCCGCGAGCAACCCCAACAAGCTGCTTGTCATTTTTAACGTTCATGACGCTTCAAAACGCCCATAAATACATCTACTGACAGCTGCATTTGCCTGCTGGCAAGATTTGACAGCAGGCACCGCGCATTCCCATCAATCATATACCACTGAAATAAAACATAAAATGTTTGATAATAAAAAATACGAAGAAAGCAATTGACATTCGATTTCATTTTTGTAGACTCACCTAAACAAATTAGACAAGACTAACTTAATGGGCAGCCCGACCCCACAAAGGAAGGATCATGCAATTCGACACGCACAACTCTCATGCATCAGCGCAGAATTCCAACCAAAATGGTTTGAATTCTCTCAAGCGCCCCAATCCTGACAAGTATTTTGCCCAAGAAGGTGTTTCCGCCCTTTCACACGCCTTTGAAGGCAAAATTGCCATGCATCCTGGCATGGGCGGCGGCTCCACGCCTGCCGAAGAAATACAGCCCCTCATTACCTCGCTTTTGCAAAAACCCTTGCAGGGCAAAACCGTGGCGTACATTCATGTGCCGTTTTGCCAGACCCATTGCCTGTACTGCGGGTTCTACAACAAGCCCTACCGCGAGGACGAAAGCGCCCAGTACACCGATACCCTGCTGGACGAACTGGCCTTGTGGCGTGACAGCCCAGCCGCGCAGAGCACTCCAGTGCATGCCGTGTATCTTGGAGGCGGCACCCCCACCGCTCTGGAAGCTGACGACCTGGAGCGTATTCTCAAGGCCGCGCGCCAAAGCCTGCCCCTTGCCAATGACTGCGAAATAACCGTCGAAGGGCGGTTGACCAACTTTGACGCCCGCAAAATGGAAGCCTGCTTTGCCGGGGGAGCCAACAGATTCTCGCTGGGAGTACAGAGTTTCAATACCGAAATACGGCGTTCAATGGGCCGCCTGGGCACCCGTGAAGACATGGCCCGCGGACTTGAACTGCTCATGAGCTACGATCAGTCAGCGGTTATCGTGGACCTCATTTACGGGTTCCCCAGACAGGATATGGCCTGCTGGCTGGAAGACATCGCCTTTGCCCAGTCCCTCAATCTGGACGGCGCCGACTGCTACCAGCTCAACGTGTATGGCCAGACCCCGCTGGGCAAAGCCATTGAAAGCGGCAGCATCCCGCCTTCTGCGGACATACCTGCGCAGTCGGCCATGTTTGCGGCCTCGGTCGAGGCCATGACTGAAGCGCGCTACCGCCGCCTGTCCATCAGCCATTGGGCGCGCACCTCCAGAGAGCGCAACCTGTACAACCTCTACGTCAAGGGTTCCGCCAACTGCCTCGCCTTCGGCCCCGGCGGCGGCGGCAACTTTGCCGGAAACTTCTACATCAACACCCCTGATTACGACTCCTGGCGGCAGCAGGTGGCTGAAGGACGCAAGCCCGTGAGTATGCTTCAAAAGCCGTCCTCTCACTATGCCCTGTTCAGGGCCGTGGCCGAAGATATGGAGCAAGGCTGTCTGAACCTGTCCGCCCTTGAAGACCGCTTTGCCCTGCCCCTTGACGATATCTGGTCCCCCCTGCTGACCCAATGGCAGCGCGCGGGCTTGCTGGTGTGTGATCGGGGCCGCGCCGTGCTGACTATGGCCGGGCAGTTCTGGCAGGTGAATCTTTCACAGTTGTTGCTCAACTATCTCAAACTCATACTGGAGGAAAACGATGATCTTGCTGCGTAGTTTACGCAGGCATGCTCTCCCCCTGGGTCTGGCCGGGGCACTGTTCTGGAGCGCCCCTGCCCATGCCGAACCTCTTCAGACCGATACCGTCAAGGTATCAGCATCGCGCGTTGAAAAAGAGCTGCTGGACGTGCCTATGGCCGTAAGCGTGGTGACTGAAGAGGAGATAAAGCTTTCTCCTGCAGCCACGGTGGGCGGTATTTTGCAGGACATTCCCGGCGTGCAGGTCGTCAACTCCGGAGCACAGGGTTTGAAGCGCATCGCCATCCGTGGCGAAAGCCCCAACCGGGTGTTGGTGCTTATTGACGGACAAAAAATTGCTGAAAACAAGTCTATGGACGGCACTGCCCTGCTTGTAGACCCAGCCATGATTGAAAGAATTGAAGTCATCAAGGGACCGGCCTCGGTGCTTTACGGCTCCGAAGCTATGGGCGGCGTTATCAACATTATTACCAAGAAGGGCGGCACAAAGCCCATCCAGGGGCAGATCACCACCAGCTACAACGGCTCCACCCGGGGATTTGACGAAAGTCTTTCGCTCTACGGCGGGTACGAGGGATTCAAGTACCGCGTCACCGGGGCCAACACCTACCAGTACAACCTGTCCACCCCTGACGGCGAAGCCAAGCATTCCAAATTCAAGCAGCAGTCCGGTTCGGCATTTCTGAGCTATGACTTCAACCCCCACGTCACTGTGGGCGGCCTGTACGAGCAGTTTTACAGCGAAATTCTGGCTGGCGACACAAGCTCGCCCAACTTCTATGTCGACATTTCTCCCTGGGAACGCAAAAAGGCCGCAGTATTCGCTGAAGTCAAAGACATAGCCACCTTCCTGCCGCGCCTGCGCATGGACGCCTTCTGGCAGCACAGCCGGAAAAAAATGCTTAACCATGTGGAATCGGCGAGCGGCCCCATGTCCATAGTTATGGACAACCACGCCAACAACAAAAATGAACAATGGGGCGCAAGCCTTCAGTCCGACTGGGCCATTGGCGAAAACAACTACCTTATCACGGGCTACGAATTCAACCGGGACGGCCTGGACGCCAAAACCGACACGGACACTGACCTTACCGTGAAGCCCAACCCCATGATGCAGATAAGAACCCTGACCGACAGCCACTACAAGTACAAAGGGCATATGGACACCCACGCCCTGTACGCGCTGATGGAAAGCAAGCTGCCCTGGGACTTCACGCTGTCCTATGGCGTGCGCCAGACCTGGGTGAACTCTCACATGGGTACGACCGAAGGCTGGCAACGCAAAAATACCTCTATGCCTCCCAAGACCACCATTGGCGATATTGACGCTGGCAGCACTGGCGACACTGCTGAATCGCAGCCAGTGTTTAACGCTTCACTCATGTGGCAGGGCATTGACAACCTGACCTTGCGCGCAGGCTTTTCACAGGGCTTCCGCGTGCCCAACCTGCAGGAAAAATACGTTCTCTCCAGCATGGGCGGCGGCACGGTATATCCCAACCAGGACCTCAAGCCTGAAAGGTCCAACACTTGGGAAGTGGGCGCACGCTACTACGCACACGGTCTCAACCTTGACATCACAGGCTTCTACACCGTGGCCGACGACTATATTTCATCCATGCAGACTGGCACCAATCTGTATCACTACCAGAACGTCAGCCAAGCCAAAACCCACGGCGTGGAATTCAGCGCAGGCTATGATTTGCCCCTGGGCTTCACGCCCTACATCGACGTTACCTGGATGAAGCGCCAGTTTGACAACGGCAATTACACCACGTGGAAAACAGGCACCCCGGAATGGACTGGCCGTACTGGCGTACGCGCGCTCTACCCCGTCAACGAAAGTCTGGACATTATGGGCGACGCCTACATCCGCTTCGCCAGCAAAACCGAACAGGAAAGCGGTACCGCTACCCGCACTGTGTACTCCAATGACTCCTGGACCACAGCCAACGCCATGCTGGGTGTGAAGTTCGGTTCTGAAAAGCAGTATGCCATTGTTGGTGAAGTGCTCAACATCTTTAATGAAAAATATGCGCTCAATACCGGAAACTCCATTTATGAGCCCGGCGTGCATGCCAACATCAAGGTCAGTGTAGAGTTTTAATAACTGGGTCCGTCTCTTTCTGGTATTGAATTTAATATTCAATTCCTATAAGAGACGGGCCAGGAGACGCATCATGAAGTCCACGGTCAACCGCTACTGGAGCGCCCATGAGCTGGTGGTCATAGGGGTATTTTCAGCAGCCGCCAAAATCTCCACCTTACTGGTGGCCCTGGCCGGAGGGGGCATGAACCCGGTGTCCCTGCTGCTGAAGAATCTCGTTTTTACCACCCTGCTGATAGTCATGCTCTACAAGGTGCGCAAGCCCGGCACCCTGCTGCTTTTTGTGCTTATCAACATGCTGGTGAGCGCGCTGTTGCTCGGTGCCAGCATTACCTTGCTGCCAGCCATGCTGGCGGCGGCTCTGGTTGCGGAAACAGCAGCGGCCCTTACAGGCGGTTATGCAAGACCCTGGGGGCCGTTGGTGGCGGTGGCCGTCTTCGACCTGTTGTTCAGAATTTGCTCTCTGGGTGTTTCATGGCTGTACATGCGCGAAAATCCAGCCATGCTCGTGGCCGCCGTGCCCATTGTGATTCTGGGCTACGCGGGTGCGCTTATAGGTCTTTTTACCGGCGTCAGAGCCGTAAGGGAGCTGCGCCATGCAGGCATTGTACGCCAGTAACCGCCCCTTGCCGCAGGGCTGGCTTTATGAGGCCGACGTGCGGGCCAAAATCGGGGTAAGTGTGCTTGCCTCACTGGGCACCCTTATTGTTTCCAATCTTGAAGGCCAACTGGTGCTGGCCGGGGCCTCGCTGTGCTACGCCCTGTGCATGCGCAAACCCAAGGCCCTGCTTGTGGCCTACGCTGTTCTGACTGTCATGATTTTTATGGCTATGGGCTGCGTTTGGATTATGGGCCATTTTTCGCCCCGCCTTATGGGGGGCATGAACTTTACGTCATTGGCCATTCCCTTTTTGCGTGTGCTGACCATGCTGCATGTGGTGCTGCCGCTGGCCTTGTCCAGCCGGGTGCAATACCTGCTGGACGCACTGCGCGGGTTGCGGCTGCCCTTCTGCATATATCTGCCAGCGGTGGTCATTATCCGGTTTATCCCCACATTCATCAATGACGTGAAGCAGGTGACGGAATCCCTCAAACTGCGTGGCTACAAGCTGAATCCGTGGACAATGACGTGCCATCCCATACTCAGCCTGCGCCTGCTGTTTACGCCCCTCCTGTTCCGCTCCCTGCGCACTTCGGAAGATCTGGGGGTGGCGGCTGAACTCAAGGGGCTTGGCATGGGTGAAAAACTCACTCCCTACCGCACCAATGCCTGGACCCGGCGCGACAGCCTGCTGCTGGTAGCGGCCCTACTTGTGGTGGCCGCCGCGCTCGCCTGCCAGTATATGTTGAACAATCCTGTGACAGGAGGCATGCGCTGATGTTGCGCTTTAATAATGTCAGCTATACCTACCCGTTCCAGGGGCGGCCAGCGGTGGAAAATATCTCGCTACATGTCAAACCCGGCGAAGTGGTTCTTTGCACAGGGGCAAGCGGCTGCGGCAAATCAACGCTTATCCGCCTGGCCAACGGGCTATGCCCCCTGCACTTTGCCGGAATTCTGGAGGGTCAGGTGCTCGTCAACGGCACCCCCACCGTGGAACAGGATTTACCCCATCTGGCCCAGCAGGCAGGCACGCTTTTTCAAGACCCGGAACAGCAGTTCTTTGCCCTCAACGTGGAGGATGAGCTGGCCTTTGCCCTTGAATGGCAAGGCATGCCCGTGGATACAATGCACGAAACCGTGAAGCGGTCAGTGCGCCAGTTCAACCTGCAGCCGCTGTTGGGCGCGTCCATTCACGAACTTTCAGAAGGCCAGAAGCAGAAAGTGGGCCTTGCGGCCTTGTGGACGCAAACCCCGCAAGCGCTCATTCTGGACGAACCCACCGCCAACCTGGACCCCGAATCCACAGAAGAACTGGCCCTGCAACTCAAGCAGCTCAAAGCGCAGGGCATGGCCATTCTGGTGGTGGATCACCGCCTGTACTGGCTGGCCGGTGTGGCCGACAGGGTCATCGTCATGCAAAACGGGCGTATCCGCGAGCAGGGTGATTTTTCCATCCTGTACGATGCAGAACTGCGTGCCAGCTACGGTCTGCGGGAAGCCTGCGTGCCTGACGTGCGCGACGTGCTGCCCTCCTGTTCCATCGCCGAGTCATGCCCGGTGGAGGCGCACAACCTCACCTATGCCCACAAGGGGCAGGAACCTCTGTACGAAAACGCCCGCATTGCGCTGCCCTCGGGCATTACGGCGCTCATCGGTCCCAACGGCACGGGCAAGACGACACTGGCCCGCGTGCTGGCCGGATTGAACCTTCCCCAGGCCGGGGAAATCACGCTGGACGGGCAGTCCCTGAATCCGCGCCAACGTCTTGCTGGCACTGGCATCGTACTTCAAAACGCCGACCACCAGCTCCATATGCGAACAGTGCTCGCAGAAGTACAGACCTGCCTTGATCTGGTTGGCCAAAAGGACAAAACGGCCGCTCTGGACCTGCTGACAGCTTTTGGGCTGGAATCCCTGGCGCAGCGACATCCCCAGTCGCTTTCCGGCGGCGAAAAGCAGCGCCTTGTCATTGCCTGCGCGCTGGCCAAAAAGCCGCGCCTGCTCATACTGGACGAACCCACCAGCGGCCTGGACGGGCAAAATATGGCCCGGCTGGCGCAGGCGCTGGAAGCTCAGGCGCTGGAAGGCCGCTGCATACTGCTTATCACGCATGATCTTGAATTGCTGGCCCGCATGGGCCGCCATGCCCTGCGGCTGCCCCTGCCGCCGGATTACAGCTTACCCGCTGCGCAAGGGGACCGCACCGGCATACACGACGCCGCCGCTCCGGCAGCATAGAGGAGACTTACCATGAGCACTTGCACTACAGATATATCTGCCATTGAAGCCCTGCGCCCGCAGGTGGGAACGATGCTGACCACGCAAAAGGTGGTCATGCTCGACACCATTGCCCGGCAGTTCTCGGTCAGTGAGTTATGCGCCGCCCGCGCACTGCCCGAAAGCATGAGGGCTTTTGCCCCCGGCACGGCCTTTGACGATGTGTGGCAAGGTCTGGCCCAATGGCCCTGTGCGACCTTCATCATGCGCCACGGACGCAGTGTTGTAGAAATCAAGGGGCGCATTCCCGGCGGCAAGCACGGAGGCGGCTACTTCAATCTTGAGCACGGCCTTCCCCTGAGCGGCCATATTTGCAGTGATGAAGTTGCCCACATCTGCTTTCTTTCCCTGCCCTTCATGGGGCTGGAAAGCCACAGCGTGCAATTTCTGGATACGGCGGGCGCAGTGCTGTTCGCCATCTATGTGGGCCGTGAAAAGAAAGCGCTTATTCCCGAAGCCCGCGACAGCTTTTTTGCCCTGCGTGACGCCTTCGGCAAGGAGGAAATATAATGAAAAGTCTTGTGGTTTATTCTTCGCGTACAGGCAATACCCGCAAAATCGCCGAGGCCGTTGCCGAAGCTTTGCCCGGCTGCCAGCTGCACCCGGTTGAAGAAGCGCCGCTGCCCGAGGGCTACGACCTCGTGGCCGTGGGCTACTGGGTAGACAAGGGAATGCCCGACGACAAGGCCAAAAAATATATGGAGCAGATCAGAAACTGCAATGTGGCCCTCTTTGGCACATTAGGCGCGTGGCCGGATTCGGAACACGCCGCGCACTGCAAGATGCAGGGCGAGGCATTGCTGACCGACCCCGCGCAGGGCAACAAAGTGCTTGGCACCTTTCTTTGCCAGGGGCGCGTGGACCCTGCCGTGGTGGCCATGATGCAGAAAATGGCCAACAGCGGCCACCCCATGACTGAAGAACGCCGTGCCCGCCTTGAAGAAGCGGCCAAACACCCCGACGAAAAAGACTGCCGCAAGGCCCGTGAAGCCTTTGCGGATTTTGCCCGCGCGCTTGGTGCAGAATAACTTTGAAATGCTTCACATTCCAAGGTTGCCATTCTGCCCCCAAATACAATTTACGGCAGAACCCACGCCGCAACGCGGCGCGCTGCACTCTCGTGCAGCGTTGGAGTATGTAGCCTTTTTCAAGGTTGCATACTCCAGCTCAAACCTGGGCGCTGCAAACGCTCAGGACAACGCATAAGGATATCAGGCATGAATTTGGCCGCCATTTATAACGCCATCGGCCCCGCAGGCTGCGCCCTTGTGGTTGTGGGTTGCGCTGGCGTGTACATTGCTTTTCGCACATATTTCTACCTCGCCCTGGTGTGGAGAAACTTTCAACACGGGTTTCTTGACCTGGAGAACACCGGGGAAAGCCGCTGCCTGCGCAACAACAACAGCGATAATCCCCTGATCGCCATTGTGCGCGATGTGGTCAAAACCCACAGCGGGCACTCACAGGACATCAGGGCTGAAGTGGCCTATCTGTTTCACCGCAACTTTGAGCAAACCACCAAAAGCCTGTGCTGGTTGCGCCTTGTGGCCATGATTTCTCCCCTCATGGGCCTGCTGGGCACGGTGCTTGGCATGGTACGCGTGTTTCAGGCCATTGCCGACACGGCAACTCCCGACCCGGCCCAGTTGGCGGCGGGTATATGGGAAGTGCTCATCACCACGGCTATGGGCTTGAGCGTGGCCATTCCCATGCTCATTGCCTACTATTTTCTGCTGCTCAAGTTCAAAGGCTTTCATATTGAAGCTGTGGAACACAGCTACCGCGCCCTTGAGCTTTGCCAGGGAGCGGCCCGGCCTGTTCGCGTAGCCGCGCCCGCCATGAAGCACGGCGTGGTGGACACCCCGGCGTCGTGCCCTGTGAGTCCGGAACCGGAATCCGCATAAGGAGATCCTATGTTCGATCTGGACGAAGAAGTCAGCATTGACCTCACGCCGCTTGTTGACGTTATCATTGTGCTGCTTTTTTTCTTTATTCTCACTGCCTCGTTCAGCAAACCCATACTGGAGATCGTTCTGCCCAAGGCCGAAGCCCCAGATCCGGGCGCTACCCGCACCCGGGAGCTGGTCATCTCCATCAAGCAGGACGGCACCATCCATCATGAAGGCCAGCAGGTCAGCAAAGAAGCCCTGCCCGCCCTGCTGGAGACCATGCCCGACGCATTGCTGAACCTGCATGTGGATGAAAAGGCCCCATTCAACGCCTTTGTGGGTGTGGTGGATCAGGCCAAGACCAAGAGAGGAGGCCGCTTTGTTATCAGCACACAAGCGACTTCGGCGTCCAAGCCATTGTGACGTTGCGGCGCAGACGCGCAGCCGCAATTATGCCCTGTGCATAACATCCGGCATAATTGTGCTGGCGGCGCTGCTCATGTCATTGCCAAGGCAACCCCAAAGGGTGCTGCTTCCTGCCGCTGCGGCAGGGCCTATGGTCATGTCCATGCGGCTTGAATCTGTACAGATTCGCATTGAGTCGAACGAACAACCCGTTGAGCAACGCCTTATGGCCGATGATTCGCCCTTTACTGCGGCGCTGCCGCCCCAACCCGAGCCGGAAAAGCCAAGGGAAGAACCCAAGCCGGAAGAAAAGCCCAAGGTTGTGGAGCAAAAGCCCAAGGTTCAACCGCCCGTGGCAAAGCCTGAACCACGCAAGATCGCAGCGCAAAAAGCGCAGCCGCTTGAGCAGAAAAACGCGGTTCCCGGCCCGCGTCAGCAGGTGGGCCATCCTGAGGGCAGCCCGGACGGCGGCGTTGCGGGGGGAGTACTGGGTGGCGTACCCGGTGGTAAGGCAGGCGGCGTGGCTGGCGGGGTAGCAGGCGGCGTTTCGGCCTCCAGCAAAAACACGGCCCTGAGCAAAATTCTCAATGCTGTGGAGAAAAATAAAAACTACCCCAAGCACGCCCGCCGCAGCGGCGCGGAAGGGCTTGTGATTCTGCTTGTCAGCATAAATGACCAGGGACGCATTACAGCCAGCAGTCTGGACAAACATTGCGGGCAAGCGGCACTGGACAATGCCACCAAGGAATTGGGGGAGAAGCTGATTGGCCTGAATACCGGGGTGCAGGGCGCTGCCTTCAGCGTGCGCGTGCCCGTGGAGTACAAGCTGAAGTAGCCCCTGGAAACCGCACAGGCGCAAAAGATCTTTTGCACCGCGAGGAGCCCCAGGGGGGTAAGCCTTTTAAAGGCTTGCCGTTTAAAGGCGCATCTACAGGAAGTTACTCTGCTCAAAACAGGGAATACCTTCCTTCCGAGCAGCCCGGCAAATTCGCCGCCGGGCTGTTTATTTTTTGTCGTGCCGACCATGACCTGTTTTTCAACGGCAGGTTGTTCCCCCAATAAAAAAGCGGCCCTTTCGCCGGAGTGTACTCTTCATGCACATCCGAAAAAAAGGCCGCCTGACACAGCAGCAGTAAAAAAACACTAAAAATCGAGCTGGAGCAGGTTCACTTTGAAATGCATCACATTTCAAAGTTATCATTCTGCCAAAAATGCGATCTTTGGCAGAATCCACGCCGTGTTGCGGCGCACTGCGCTCTTGGCAGCGTTAGAACATGTAAACTTTTTTAAAATCTAAATGTTCTAACCTTCATCCACAAAATCGCGACGGTTCACGATTGCAGGGGGAGCCTCATCGGCCTTGGGCAGTCTGTGCTTTTTGGCCGCATGCGCGTCCCGCAGGGCAAGGCTTTTTTCCAGCCAGCCTTCCCACTGGGGCATGGTATGACGCATGTACAGCACAAAGAGCCGCCAGCGCAGCATGACGTCATCGGGCATGACGTGCTCAAGCTGACAGGCCATGTCAGCCGCAGTTTCTTCGGGCAATTGCAGCACCGTTGAAAAAAATTCCCGCAAAACCATATTCCGATGCGCCAGCCGCTGCCCGGCCTGAAGGCCTTTCTGCGTCAGGTTCACAAGGCTGTACGGCTCATAGCTGATATAGCCACGCTTGGCCAACGAGCGCAGGGCATTGGTTACCGATGGGCGCGCAACCTTGGCCGCATCGGCAATATCACTGGGTCGACATGCGCCAGTGGCGAACTCCTGCTTGAAAATAATGGCCAGGTAGTTTTCCAGGGCAGGAGAAAGGTCCTTTTCTTCCTGATCCATTGAACAAGCTCCTTGCATATTCTGCTTCGTCCATAGGCCTAAAAACGTGCCACACAAATATCAGAGAACCCGTATGGCACCAAACCATTTTTTTTGCACATAGATTTGCAGCGTCCAGACGGATGCCACCAGCGTGCCGCAAGCCATGCCAACATATGCCCCAAAAGCGCCAAAATCCAGCCAGTGAGCAAGACAATACGCCAGCGGTACCGACACGCCCCAGGTTGTGAAGCAGCTTACCCGGCAGGTAAAACGCGTGGCTCCGGCACCGGCCAGAACCGCGCTCAACATCTGGCTCATTCCCTGCAAGGGCAACACCATGCAGGAAATCTGCAAGAACGTCTCCGCACGAGCTACGGTGCCAGACTCCTGAGTAAAAAGCCTGATCACTGGCCCGCAGAACACATACAACCCCAGCCCGGCCACAGCCAGAGCCGCAGCCACCCACAGGCCATAGCGCAACCCCAGGGCATAACCGTCCCGCCCCAGGCCGGCCCCCAGCAAATGCCCGCTGAGGATGGTCAGGGTCATGCCCAGCCCGGCAAGCGGAAACAGCAAAAAACCCATAACGCGCATGCCAAGGGTCATAGCCGCTATGGCGTCCACCGCATGCAATGGAAGGCTGGAAACGCAGGCAAGAAGCACAATGCTGCCCGCATGCCCGGCCACATTGCCAAGCGCCGCCGGGGCGCCCACACGCCACAACCGGGGCATGGCCAGTTTGTTCCACCGCCACCCGGCAAATGACGACGCCCGCAAAATGTTTACACGCACGGCCAAAATGATGTTGCAGATAAATCCTGCCACAGACGAGGCAAACGTTGTCCAGGCAACGGCGGCGTACCCGAGTTGCGGAAAGCCCCACCAGCCAAGGCCCAGCCCCACGCTGCTGACAAATTTTATGGCTGTCACAAGACAAAGTGTGGCCGTGGGCAGCCAGACCATCTTGTGAGCGCGAAACACGGAATTCAGCATGACGAGGCTGTAATAGAAGGGCAACTGGGCTGCGTAGGCGAAACCAAAGGTACGCACTATCGGCGCTATGGCCTCAGGCACAAGGTCTGTCATGGGCAATGCCAGAAGCACGCCGAGCCCCAACAGGGAAATGGCGGAACCTGCGGTAAAGGAAAGACCAACTATCAGGCCGGAATAGCGGCGGGCACGCAAGGGTTTTCCCGCCCCAAGCGACTGGCTGACCATAGCCATACAGCCGCTGCCCACCACTGCCGTCAGCAGCATCAGAAAGGCAAGTATCTGGGCAGTAAATCCCAGCGCGGCCAACACGCCCTCATTGAGCTGCCCCGCCACCCACAGATCTATCATGGACATGGCCATGTAGCAGAACATCAGACCCAACTGCGGGATGGTAAGAAGCGCTACTTCGCGGGCGGAAATGGCCTTGGTTTCGGGCATGCGGCATAGTGCCGCACGGGATTCTCAATGTCAAATAAAGTTAGTTGTAAATAATTTAATTAGCCATATAATACTTGCAGCACATATCATCCTATAATAACACGATTAGTTTCTGAAACTTCCCTTCTGACTCACAAGCCAAAACGGGCTTTGCACGCACCAAATGGAGGGGCTGTTTCTAAATAAATGATTTTGCGCCACAGCTGCCGCGTTTGCCACGTTCTTCGAGGTTGCCGCATCATACGGGAGGTTCAGATTGCAACTGTTTCCCGGTTCCCAACCCACCGGATCTCAAAACCGCTGTGCCAACTGGCCAGAGGTTTACGGCCCGGGGGTTTTTCGATAATAATATCCATAATGAAATGAACCAGTACTGGTATGTGCCTCAGTTGCAACTGCTGCTCTCAGGTACGCCCAGACAGGATGTTGCCGCAAAAACACTTCTTTGAAATCAGGCATCAGGCAGAACTGGCAGCAGATGCTGTGCCAAAAGCACCGCCTGCCAGCCACCACACATAACCAGAAGGTTTGTACTGCGCTGATCCATATAACCCCTCGACTGCTCTAACTCTGGAACGAGGTCTGTATGCAAAAACAATATGTTCACACCCACCGCAAATGGTTTGCCAAGGATGTGCCAGATGTCGCCGCGGTATTGATGACCGACGTGCGGCAGGGCATAAGCCAGGAACAGGCTGCCGCCAGACTTGAAGAATACGGCCCCAACTCCTTGCCAGCAAAGAAGAAGCAAAGCCGCATCATCAGCTTTCTTCGTCATTTTCACGATATTCTCATCTACATGCTTTTTGTGGCAGCCTTTGTGACGCTGGTTCTGGGGCATTACGCGGACACCATTGTCATTCTGCTTGTGGCCGTTGTGAACGCCTTCATAGGATTTTCGCAAGAATTCAAGGCAGAAAAGGCTCTTGAAGACATCAAGAGCATGCTGTCTCTCAAGGCCTCCATCATCCGCGACGGCGTACGCACCGAAGTGGACTCCAAAGATCTGGCGCTGGGCGACCTAGTGCTTTTGAAACCAGGCAACAAAATTCCCGCCGACCTGCGCCTTGTGATCGCCGACAACCTGCGTGTTGAAGAATCCGCCCTGACTGGCGAATCCGTTCCTTCCGAAAAAACCACGCACTCCCTTGACCCGGAAACCATGCTTGGCGACAGAATCAACATGGCTTTCAGCGGAACCTCTGTAAGCGCAGGCACAGGGTCAGGCCTGGTGGTGGCTGTGGGACAAGAGACAGAACTGGGGCGCATCAGTCAGCTGCTGGAAGAAACGCAGAACATATCCACGCCGCTTATCCGCCAGATGGCCCAGCTTGGCAAAACTGTGGCTCTGTTCATTCTTGGCGTATCGTTGCTTATCTTCCTGTTCGGGCGGTTCTTTCACAACTACGACGCCAGCGAACTGCTGCTCGCCACCATAGGGCTGGCCATTGCGGCCATTCCTGAAGGGCTTCCTGCCATTCTTTCCATTATCCTCGCTGTCGGCGTGCAACACATGGCCCGGCGCAAGGCCATTGTGCGCACCCTGCCCTCTGTGGAAACGCTGGGGTCGGTATCCGTTATCTGTTCGGACAAAACGGGCACGCTCACCAGGAATGAAATGACCGTTAAAAGTCTTGTTCTTGCGGAGGAGCGCTATGATGTTGAAGGATCGGGATACGCGCCCGAAGGTTCCATTACACAGCACGGCACCACAGTAGACGCAGCTTCCGCCCCCCTGCTGGCAGAAATGATCCGCTGCTTCGCCCTGTGCAACGACTCTGTGCTTACACAAGACGCCAATGGAGCCTGGATCATACAGGGTGAACCCACTGAAGGCGCGTTGCAGACCCTATATAAGAAATCAGGCCTCACGGGCGCTGGCAAAAGCAGAATAGCCACCCTGCCCTTTGATTCCCAGTACAAGTATATGGCCACACTTATTGAAGAAGG
Source organism: Pseudomonadota bacterium (assembly GCA_023386035.1). Lineage (GTDB taxonomy): Bacteria > Desulfobacterota > Desulfovibrionia > Desulfovibrionales > Desulfovibrionaceae > Desulfovibrio. Next base: position 75,436 of record JAEWKM010000049.1, on the reverse strand, counting down.
CGGGCAAACGTTGCTTCTGGTCAAGGGCGCGCCCGACCGCCTGCTGGCCATGTCTACGCAGCAGCGCACCGCAGCGGGTGACGTGCCTCTTGACCCCGGTTGCTGGGAAAGCGCCATGAGCATTACGGCGGGTAAAGGCCAGCGCTTGCTTGGCGCAGCTATAAAGGTCATGCCCCCGCAAACCAGAACCATTACCCACGAAGACTTGCAGGACGGCCTTGTTTTTCTTGGCCTGGCGGGCATTGTTGACCCGCCCCGCAATGAGGTGCTTGAAGCGGTACGCGCCTGCAAGGACGCAGGAATCACCGTAAAAATGATCACCGGCGACCATGTGGATACAGCCAAGGCCATTGGCCTTGAACTGGGCATCGGTGACGGCAACATGGCCGTATCCGGGCAGCAGCTGGACGAAATGACAGACCAGCAGATCCAGTGCGCGGTAAAAAAATGCGACATTTTTGCCAGAACAAGCCCCGAGCACAAACTCAAGCTTGTCAAAGCATTGCAGGCCAACGGCGCGGTTTCGGCCATGACTGGCGACGGCGTCAACGATGCCCCGGCCCTTAAAGCGGCTGATGTGGGCATTGCTATGGGTATCAAGGGAACCGAGGTCACAAAGGACGCGGCTGAAATCGTGCTCACGGACGACAATTTCAGCACCATCGTGGCAGCGGTGGAAGAAGGCCGCAGGGTTTACGACAACCTGAGAAAGACCATCCTCTTTATCCTGCCCACCAACGGGGCCGAAAGTTTTCTCATCATAGCCAGCATCCTGTTTGGCACAACGTTGCCCCTGACGCCCGTACAGATACTTTGGGTGAATATGGTCACATCGGTGACGGTGTCTCTTGCCCTGGCCTTTGAGCTTAAAGAAGACGGCGTCATGCGGCGTCCCCCAAGGCCTGCCAGAGAAAAAATTCTGGACGGCTACTTTATCTGGCGCATCGCCTTTGTGTCCGTACTTATCGGCGGCATGACCCTGATTATGAGCGTGGGCCTTGGGCGGATGGGCTATGCCGAAGACCTTGTGCGCACAATGACAGTGCAAAGCATCGTCATGTGCCAGCTCTTCCACCTGTTTAACAGCCGTAGCATCCGGGGATCTGCCTTCAAGATGAATCCCTTCTCCAACCGGGCAGTTCTTGTGGTCAGCGCCCTGCTTGTGGTTCTTCAGCTTTCAGTAACGTACATTCCCTTTATGAACAGCGTGTTCGGCACAGTGCCTCTGCCCTTGCAGTATTGGCCCATCCCCATACTGCTCGGCTTTATTGTCTTTTTGGTTGTTGAAGGCGAAAAGGCCTTTATGCGCAAAAGAGATGCGCAACACGCTACAGACAGGGGCGGGGCAGCTTCCGGAGAAAATGATCACTGCGAAATCTGATGCGCCTCCGCATGTGCGCCAGTGCTGGAGCGTGTGCCTTTACGCAAGCATTGCGCGGTGAAAAGGCTTTGAGCATTTCAACTTTACGAGTATGTATTCTCAAAGTTAATTTGTCCTAGAAACAAACACTCAAAAGGCCGCCTGCATATGAGCAGGCGGCCTTTTTGAACATGCTTGTTTTTTGAAATACTGGTTCATGGGCATACTTGCTGGGCGGGCATCAAAGTGCTGGCGCCGCCACCTCTGGGGCAAGAAGTTGATCCAGAACCAAACCAAGACCATGACGAAAATCTTCCCGGTCTTTTTTACTGTATTTCTTCGTGCGCAGGAGAGTTAAAATCACTGCCGAGCCCGTAAGCAGAGAATAGGCAACATCCGCCTTGGCCCCCATGCTTGGGCCGCCCAGGCGTTCTCTGAACGTTTGGCGTTTTTGCTCAAAAAAATCAGAGATAATATCTGCAACTTCAGGATTAAGGGCGGAAAAAAGGATGATCCTAAACTCGTCTATCCATATGTTATGCTCCTTGGCGAGCACTATGCTGTCCAGGGCTTGATCCAGGGTCTCCCTGATACTCGACCCAGGAGCCTTGGCAAGCTCGGTCAAGGAGTTCACTACTGCTGCAAACAGTTTTTTCTTGGAACCAAAGTATCTGTTAATAAGGGTGGCGTTCACCCCGGCCTTTGCCGCAATTTCTCTCGTGCCCACACTTTCGTAGTTATTTTTGGCAAAAAGACTACGTGCGGCAACCAGTATCCGCTGTCGCGTTTGTGCCGCATTGCGGCCTTGTTTGTCCTGCTCCGCCACTGGGTGCACTTGTTCGGCAGGCATGGCGGCTACAGGGGCGTTGCCGTCATTTTTGACTGCGTTGCTCATAGCGTCCCTGCATTTTTTATAATGGTCGTGAAGGGCGTTACCCTACTTCAACCAATGTTTTTGTTTTATCAACACTCAGGCAGCACGGCCAACCCGCACATCTACTGCAAAAGCACCTCCGGCGAACAGCAAGGGCGCTTTTACAAATTTACAGATTCGCGAAACCTCATTCCCCTGAAGCACAGCCACTTCGGCAGAGGTGTTCAGTGCCAAAAGCCGCCAACCTGTTTTGCGCAAAGGCTTCAAGGCAAGCCCCCACACTGGACAATCCCGCATTGTGGTAGACGGCTATTCCGGCTGCCTGCATGGCCTGCAAAGGGCGAACCCCCATACCGCCAGCCAGCAGCACAGTCACGCCCAAACGAGCCAATATCTGCACAGGGTTGGCGCAGTCTCCGGGCATATGCCCCGCGTTTGCCCGAACCATAGCTTCGCCAACTTCGCCAGCTTTTACCCTGGCCAGGGTGTAGACGCTACATCGGCCAAAATGTGCGTGAGGCGCGGCCAAAAGCCCGCCAGGTTCCTGCGAGGGAACCGCCACCAGCACGCCATCGGAATCGGAAGGACGTACATCGCCGGTCAAGGCGTCCATTGCGCACACGCCGCCCTCAATACGCAGGGCCAGACCGTCCACAAGGGCTTCGGCCACACAATGCCGGGCCCTTCGCAACAGCCTGCCAAAGGTATGGCGTGACACCCCCATACGGGCAGCGGCTTCATCCATGTTTCGGCCTTCGTAATCGGCCAGACGCAAGGCCTCAAGGCCATCCAGCGGCAGAACCCTCTCGTCGAGGTCTGATATGGGGATGCCTTTAGGCTTGAAATAATTGACTTTGGGAAGGGCGCTCACACGCCTGCAATGACTGGGTCTTGGCATATTCTCACACTGATACGATTTTATTATAAAGTACGGCACGGAATGGCACACGTCAAGAGTGATGTAAGTTACTGCAAGACGGCGCTGTACCGCAGTTAGAAACAGGCAACATACCGATTTTCCGCATATATTACCTGCAAACAGATAAAGTAAAAAAGCGGAACCAGCGGCAAAAACCGGTTCCGCATATTACATCTGGTATTCTATATACCAACGATGCATGATGGCAGTTGAATTTATCCCCAGTTCCCCATCACTCCCCTCAAAAGCTCAAACATCTTTTGCGCATCTTGCGCTGTTGGCTTCAGCGGAAGCGACGTTAGTATGCCCAGCCCCTCCATTTCATCATGAAAGACTTCTGCGGGCATGTCCGTCACAACAGCGGTGTGCATTCCGGCATCAATCATCATAAGGGCCGTCACCCAAGACCGCGCAAGCTCCGTGGAAGGCGGGTCAAGCACAGCCAAAACCGGGTGCTCACGCTGCGCCGCTTCCTTACACTGTTCAAAACTTTCCGCCATGCCCACGGTGCAGCCGTGGGCATGCAGCTGTGCCACAAAGTCCGCCCAGGCTTCTGGCCGGCAGGTTTGCAGCAGAATAGACCTGTTTTTCATGGCCGCCCCTAGTGCGAGCCGCCGCCGCAAGTCTGTTCTGTGCTGAAGCGGTTCAGCTTGCCCAGGCGAAAGGCCTCAACCGCCTGCCCCACCGTGGGATAGTTGCCTGCAAAAAAGACGTCAATATGCATCTGGTTAAAGCCCATAAGAGGGCGCATGCCCATGCCCCCGGCCAGCAGGGCTGTAACGCCGTGTTCGGCCAGATACTGCACGGGAGCCATGCAGCCACCTTGCTGGTGCGGAATGGAAGCCAGCGTGGACTGGGCGGACACAGTGCCGTTCTCCACTTCAACAATGGTATAGATGGCGCAATGGCCGAAATGCATACCCATACCCGCATCCATGCCGCCGGGAAGTTCAGAGGGAATTGCCAGAATTGTCTTGCTCATGATGGTATGTCCTTACAAAGAGTTGATGTTGGCCCGCCGGGCGGGCTTGTCTGCCGCGGCGCAGATGCGCCCCCATATTTTCTCAAGCTCGCTGGTCAGGGGCGAATCCCTTTCCGTAAGAGCTTCGCCACGTATCATGGCCTCCGTCACAAGAGGACTGAAAGGCAAGCGCCCTGCCAACGTGTAGCCTTGCTGGGCGGCGTACTCTTCTATGGCGCGCGCCTCATCGTTATTGAGGTCGGCCTTGTTGATGATGACGGAGACAGGAATACGAAAATGCCTGCACAGATCCGCCACCCGCTCGAAATCATGCCGTCCCGAAGGAGTGGGCTCCACCACAGCCACAGCCAGGGTGGCCCCTGAAAGAGAACTGATGACGGGGCAGCCGATGCCGGGTGATCCATCGCAAAGGATAAGGCTGTCTTCTGCGGTGGGGGCCAGCTGGCGCGCCTGCTGTTTGAGAAGGCTGACCAGACGGCCCGAATTTTCCTGGCCGGGGTCAAGCTGGGCGTGAACAAAAGAACCAAAGCGCGTCTGGCTCAGATACCAAGTGCCACAGTGCCGCTGCGGAAACTCTATGGCTCCCGTGGGGCAAAGCTTGTGACACACGCCGCAGCCTTCGCAGTCCAGGGCATCTATCGTGAACTGCCCGTTCCCGTTCTGCCCCACCGCTCCAAACTGACACAACTCCAGGCAACGGCCACACTGCGTGCAGACATCCTCATTGATGACTGCCGTATTGCCCGAAACAAAGGGATGTTCCTGCTGCACGCGGGGATCAAAGATGATGTGCAGATCCGGCACATCCACATCCAGATCACAGAGCACCGGGTTGTGGCCCTCGCGACTCGCCAGAGCCGCCAATGCCGCGCATATCGTGGTTTTTCCTGTGCCGCCCTTGCCGCTGATGACGACTATTTCACGCATGCTTCGCCCCTGTTGTGACTGACGCGCAAATGTTTACGGCGCTGCCAGGTTCCGCAGCCCGACAAACCTTGCCCCCTGCCCACCGCTGCACGGCATCGTAAAGAAGCCCGAAACGCCTCTGCCAGATCAAGGCATTGGCGCTTTGCTCCAAAAGGGGCAGATACCCGCGCGCATACGCCTCTGCGGCTTGCAGATCAAAAGGCAGACGGGCCAGCAACGGCAGGTCTTCTGCCGCGCAGTACTTTTCCAGCGCCGCATCACCGCTTTCATTTCCCGGCATACCAGCCCGGTTCATGACAACTGCCAAAGGCATATTCAGCTTTTTAAAGGCTGCATGCGCCAGCTTGAAATCGTAAATACCAAAGGGGGTGGGTTCCGCCACCAGCACAAGCGCGTCAGCCATGCGGGCAGTGGTCATGGCCGGACAGCTCACACCGGGGGGCGAGTCAATGAGAATGTCCGGCACAGAGCCCGCGTCGTCCACGGAAATAGCGGCAAGCGCACCATCAATAGCCCGCAATAAGGGCGGCGACATGGCCTCCCCTACCCGGCTTTTTCCCATAAGCAGGGTTTTGCCGGAATTTTGGCTCGAGGTCCGGTTGGACGTTTGGCCCGAAGCTTGGTTCACGTTTTGGTCTGAACTCTGGACCTCGCGCGTCTTCAGGCTCCACGAACCCCATTGCAGGCTACCCAGTTCACGCTTGCCCTTTTTCAAGGCATTGGCCTGACAAACCTCAAAACAGCCCCCGCAGCCGTGGCACATATCTGCAAAAATGATCAGACCCGCGCCCAGCTTGGCAATGGCCTTGTAGGAACACATGGCTGCGCAGTCGCCGCAGGCCGTGCATTTTTCCGAGTCCAGTTCCGGCACGGTCAAGTACACAGATTGGGGCGCGTCCAGATGGGGATGTAAAAAAAGATGCAGGTTCGGAGCCTCCACATCGGCGTCAACTATCAGGCAAGGGTGCGGCCATATGGCGGCCAGCGAAGCCGCCACCGTGGTTTTTCCCGCGCCTCCCTTGCCGCTGGCAAATGCTATGCGCATGGCAGCCTACTTGTTGGAGGCCGTAGCCGGGTTAAGGGTTCCCCCGGCATAGCGGCGCACGGCATCTCCCACGCTGCGGCCATCCAGATCTTGGTATATCAGCATGCCTGCCGCCTGAAGAGCGGTGAAGGCCTTGGGCCCGACGTAACCGCTGAGCACAGCGCCAACGCCCAGGGCAGACAAGCGTTCGGCAGTTTCAATGCCCGCGCCCTGCGCCATAACCTGGGATGCGCCGTTGTCTACATATTCCGTGTTCATACTTTCCATATCCACAATCACGAAACCAGCGGCGCGCCCAAAACGCGGATCTACCTGGGATTCCAGGCCCGGGCCTTCACTTGAGACGGCAATTTTCATGTGTCCGCTCCTTTGCGCAGCCATGCCACGCCATTGTTTTGCTCAAACGAGCATAATCCTCAGCTCTCAAATGTCAAGCGAAGGTGTGGATTTTTCAAAGGTGTTCTTGCATGGGCGAAATGGTAGGCAGACTGGAGCAGCCAGAGACAGTCAGATGTAGGCAGAAGCAGCCGGAAGCAGACTGAGGCCAGAATGAGAGGGGCCTCAAAGCACTTCAAATAGGCGGCGAGGGCTGGTGATAAGTAGAGAAAGAGGAAAAAGAGGTGGAGTTGCTTTGGTGAGGGGACCCTGCGGGTACGGAGGCTTTTCAGTTCTCTTTATTTGGGACGCCTGCGCGGCGAGCGGCAGAGGGGCCTCGGAGGGGCGGAGCCCCTAACAGGCCCCCTGCACTCCCCCCGGACAACCCCGCTGGGTTTTCATCCCCCTCCATTCCCCGTGTTAACCTTCAAGGGCTTTCCATATTTCACCAATCCCCAAGGGCTGCGCGGCTTCCGCTTCGGGAGCTTCCCTCCCTTCGATCGGGTGATCTCCCTGCGCGCCGCGCAATGCCATCAGCGAATGAGGCTTTGCATGATGGGCAGGTTGGAAGATATCAGGTAACTTTTCATTGGTGGGCAGGCTGGAATGGATATATCGGATAACTTTTGCTTGGTGGGCAGATTGAAGAGTAAATATCGTGCGGATTTTGAGCGGCGGAATGGGAATGGTTGGCGGTGCGTAGTGAAGGAAGAGATGGACTCGCTTTGCCGAGGGGTGGGGAATACCCTGCGGGACGCTTCGGCCGCATAGTAAGCCCAGTGTGCCTGCGGGCACGGGGACGCCTAGCGTATTGAAGGAGGAGTAAAAGTTTTAGGGGGTGGGGGCGTGGGGGAGGAGACCCTTTTACAAAAGGGTCCCTACCCTACAAAGTATTTCAAAATACGGCAGTACACCTAGGCAAGGCCGAACCTCAGCCCCGCATATCCCACGACACGGCTGGTGTCGCCAGATGCCGCCGCCGAGGTGTCATACAAGCACAGCTCGGCCCAGGGATTGCCAAGGGAGCGCATGGCAAACAAGGCCAGGGCCAGCGGCCCGGCTCCACACATGGTGATGCCTTCCCGGTCCACTACAGCCAAAAGGGCTTCAGGGTCACACGCCAGCGCTTGCGCCAGAGCTTGCGCGTCCTTGTGCAGGGTCTGCTCCTGATTCTGATAATGGTTCATGTCAGAACTGACGATGAGACCCACATCCTCCCCTCTGGCTCTGTAGTCTTCCACAATCTGGGCCAGGGCCAACCCCGCCGAACGCAGAACATCAGGCCTGCGCGTGCCCACGCACACAGGAACAATGGTGCGGGGCATGGCCGGAGAACCATCCTTTCCCGCCGCCAAAGGAAGACTTTGCAAAAAGGGCAGCAGAACTTCTATGGAGTGTTCGCCCAAATGGCAAAGCTCGTCTGGTAAAAAACCACCTGGCGCTTGAATCAAGGTCTGAGCCAGATCTTCATCCACCTGCACGGGGCCCAATGGCGTCATCCATTGCCCTTCGGCCCAGACCCCCAGCGGTTTTCCCTGACCGGTATGGTTGGGGCACAGGACAAAAAGGCGCTGCGGCAAACTGGCTCCGGCAGTGGAGTTTTTCCACGAACTGGCCAGCGTGCCCCCTATAATGCGCCCACAATAAACATACCCGGCATGAGGCAGCATAAGCCCCAGCAGACGCGAACCAGCATCATGCGCGTGCCCGTCCGGCACAGATCCCGCTGAGCTGGACACTGTCATAAGCCATGCGTGGAGTTCTTTTTTCAACTGTTCAACATCAGCAGGGTAAAAACGCCCTGCCGCTATGGGGTGTCGTGTGCTCATGGCCGCTCCCGAAATATGGCGAATTAGAGGTAGTTAACATATAAATGTTACATACCCGGCGGCGAGTAGACTGAAGCATCCACTGCTATGCAGTGTGGATTCTGCCGATCCGCGTTGTGGCAGAAAGCCAACCTTGAACTGTTGACCATTGCAAAGCTAATCTACTCTGGAATAAACGCTGCGAACCCCGCACAACGGGGTTGCCCGGGTTTCAAAACTTCCCGGGCTTCCGCGCGCCGACCCGCAATCCTTACGGACTGCAAAGTCATCACATCTTACAAAACATCAAGCTGCACCTGCAAAGCACCGTGCACTTACAATTTCTATTATCGCCTATCCTATGCCTCCAAGCAAGGCATAATGGGTTTCCATATACTCCAGCAAACCTTCACGGCCTCCTTCACGGCCCATGCCGCTGCCCTTGACGCCGCCAAAAGGCGTCTCGGCTGAGGCCAGCCCCGCATCGTTAACGCCTACCATGCCGTACTGCAGGCTCTTCCAGAGCCGCCATGTGCGCGCCATATCGCGCGTGCATACATAGGACGCGAGACCGTATTCCGTATCATTTGCAAGGGCCACGGCTTCCTCTTCGTCTTCAAAAGACATAACAGCCGCCACGGGACCGAATATTTCCTCGCGGAAAATCCGCATATCAGGCTTGATACCTGTCAGCAGCGTCGGCTCGTAAAAATTGCCGCCCAACTTGTGGGCCTGCCCGCCTGCAATGCGGCAAGCGCCGTTTTGCAGGGCGTCACGCACAAGAGCGTCCACATGGGCTACAGCCTCGGCATTGATAAGCGGCCCCATTGTGGTGTCGGCCTTGAGCCCGTCACCGACCTTGAATTCACGTATGCCTTGCAGCAGGCGGCGCACAAAGGCGTCGAACACATCTTTGTGTACAAGAAAGCGGTTGGCGCAGATGCAGGTTTGCCCCGCGTTGCGGAACTTGTTGCCCAGAGCCACGCGGGCCGCCAGGTCAATATCGGCATCGTCAAAAACGATGAAGGGCGCGTTGCCTCCCAATTCCAGAGACACGCGTTTGAGGGTGGGACCGCACTGGGCGGCAAGGGTTCTGCCCACAGGCGTGGAGCCCGTGAAGCTGAGTTTGCGCACCAGCGGGCTTTCAGTGATGACAGAGCCAATGGCTCCGGCACTGCCCGTAATGACGTTGAAAACCCCGGCAGGAATACCCACCCGCATGGCCAGCTCTGCCATAGCCAGCGCACTGTAGGGCGTGGCGCTGGCAGGTTTGACAATGGCCGTGCAACCCGCAGCCAGTGCCGGAGCAACCTTGCGGGGAATCATCGACATGGGGAAGTTCCAGGGAGTGATGGCCGCGGCCACGCCCACGGGGGCATGCCGGGTGAGCGCCTGTACGCCCTGCCGGAATTCGGGCACCACCTCGCCGCTGACGCGGCGGGCTTCTTCGGCATACCAGGGAAAGTAGGAAGCTCCCTGAAGAATTTCCCCTCTGGCTTCAGCCAGAGGCTTACCCTGTTCGAGCGTGAGCAGACGGGCCAGATCTTCAAGATTGGCGTGAATGGCCTGCTCCCAGGCGTGCAGATAAGCCCCGCGTTCCTGCGGGCTTTTGGCGCTCCAGGCGGAAAAAGCCGTGTGAGCGGCTTCAACGGCAAGCCGGGCTTCTTCGGCACCACAGTTGGGCACATGGCCCAACTGTTTGCCGTTAGCCGGATTGATGACATGCAGAACGCTTTTGTCTGCCGCATCGCACCACTGCCCGTTGATCAGGCAGTGGGGACGAAAGAGACTCTTATCCTGTAGTATCCGATGCATGTGTGCCCCCGCTATGCGCAGGCTGGGGGATCAGAAAAGCTTTCTGCCTCCCATCCAGTGGTGCTTGACGCGCCCACGCAAGGTCTGCCCCAAGAAGGGCGTGTTCAGACTTTTTGAATACATGGTTCCCCTTGAAGGAACCCATGCCTCTTCCGGGTTAAACAAAAAGAAATCTGCCGGGTCGCCAGGAGCAAATCCGTTCCAGGGCAACCCAAAAATTTCCGCCGGGCGGCGGCACCACAGGCGGTGCGCGTCCGATTCGGTCAAAACACCTTCGTCCACAAGCGCCCAGGTAAGGCTCAGGGCCAGATCAAGCCCGGTAAAGCCGCAAGGGGCCTCGTCCAGCGTACCGTCTTTTTCATGCGCGGCATGCGGGGCGTGGTCAGTCACAAGAATATCCACAATGCCCGTTTTTACGGCTTCACGCAAAGCTTCGCGGTCATGCGCCGTACGCAGGGGCGGACTCACTTTAGATTGGGTACTATAGTTCTCAAGAGCTGTTTCGTCCAGCAGCAGATAGTGCGGGCACGTTTCAGCACTCACTTTAACGCCGCGTTCCTTGGCCCAACGAATGATGTCCACAGTCAACGCCGCAGAAACATGCGCAATATGTACAGGAATATCAAGATATTCCGCAAGCATTATGTCACGCGCTGCCTGCAGGGCCTCTCCTGCGGACGGTTGCCCCTTGAGCCCCAAAAGCCCGCTGACGTCGCCCTCGTGCATGATCCAGCCGCGTCCCAGGTGCGGGTCTTCGCAGTGGTCAATAAGAATCAGGCCCAGATCAGCGCCATATTCCATAATACGGCGTACCAGTTCGGTATTTTCCAGAGGCCGGCCATCGTTGGACACAGCCACGCAGCCCGCTTCCTTGAGTTCAGCCAGAGGGGCCATCGTTTCGCCCTTGAGGCCGATGGTGGCCGCCGCTATGGGCAGAAGGCGCGGGCCGTGGGGATGGCTTTGCCGCGCCCTGTCCAGCATATGCCGGGTAACGCTGGCAGTATCGTTTACAGGCTTGGTGTTGGCCATGCACATGACCGCGCCAAACCCGCCGCGCGCTGCGGCCTCAAGCCCGGAAGCCACGTCTTCCTTGTATTCAAAGCCGGGTTCGCGCAGGTGTACATGGGCATCAATGAGGCTTGGCATAAGCACGAGGCCACAAGCATCAAAAATTTCACACCCTTCGGGAGCCGCGTGATGGCCAGCCGGGGTCATTGTCATAATCTTGTCGTCGTCCACCAGAAGATCCACAGGAGCTTCAAGGTGACGGGCGTTTTTGATGCAAAGCCTCATGCGCGTCCTCCATCGTTGCGCGTAGCCAATAGATAAAGCACGGCCATGCGCGTTGCCACGCCCGCAGCCACCTGGTTCAGCACCAGGCTGGCAGAAGCGTCGGCCATGTCATCGGAAATTTCCAACCCGCGGTTCATCGGACCGGGGTGCAGCACCTTGGCTCCGGGCCGGGCCAATTCCATATGTCCGAGGCCCAGGCAAAAGCGCCGCGAGTATTCAGCCAAATCCGGCAAAAGCCCGGCCTGCTGGCGTTCCAGCTGCAGGCGCAGGCACATGGCGGCGTCCACGTCGCGCACGGCCTTCTCAAGATTTGTGTACACTTCCACAGGCCAGTGGTCCACCCCTGCGGGCAGCAGTGTTCGTGGAGCGCAAATACGCACGCGCACGCCAAGGCTGGTCAGCAGGTGAATATTTGACCGCGCCACCCTGCTGTGCGCAATGTCGCCAAGAATAAGCAGGGTACGGCCTTCAAAGGTATTGTCCCATGCCTGGCGCAGGCTGAAGCAGTCCAGCAGGGCCTGGGTGGGATGGGCATGCCAGCCGTCGCCGCCATTCACCACGCCGCAGGGCAGCAGGTCCGCGATATAACGGGCCGCGCCACTGCTGGAATGACGAATGACAATCACGTCTGGCGACATGGCCTGCAACGTCAGGGCCGTGTCCTTGAGGCTTTCGCCCTTGTTGAGGCTGGAACCGCTTTTGCCTAGAGCGAAGGTATCCGCCGAAAGACGTTTGCCCGCCACATCAAAGGAGGTCTTGGTGCGGGTGCTGTCTTCCACAAAAAAGAGCACCACGGTCTTGCCCTTGAGTGTAGGCACCTTCTTGACGGGCCGGGTGTTTATTTCCTGAAAGCTGGCGGCCAGATCCAGAAGATGCAGGGTGTCGGACCTGCTCAACTGGGTCACGTCCAGGAGGTCTTTATGTGGCCAGTGGTAACGATTTTCAGTATTCATGGCGCTGCTGTGTAAAAGGTAAAAAAAAGCCCCGCTGACTTTATCAACGGGGAACGGCGGGAATGGCTGCGGCCCTGACCCGGAACGATTTGAGTTCAAAAAAACCGGGCGTCCAAGGCGCCGATAGGGGCGCCCCCCTGAATATGCAGAGTATGGGAGCGGCAGACATCATTCCTAATTTGTAGGCGCGCAAAGGGGCTTTGTAAAGCAAAAAGTCTGTTGACGCCCGCTGGGCCATTGTCTAGTTAGAGGAGGGCAATACCGTCTTCTTGACGGCACAGGCCAATCCGGCTGACGATTGGCACCTGCACGGCCGCCAACATACGCAGGGTTTCAGTGTTGCAGCACGGCTTGTCGCCGAGACCCGGCTTTTTCATCAGTATTCCATCAGGCTCTCTTCTGGAGGATGTAACCGATGCTTTTGACTCTTGTGATCTACCTTGCATGTGGCGCTGTGGCCGGTGTGCTGGCCGGACTGCTGGGCGTGGGTGGCGGCATAGTGCTTGTACCCATGATGGTAGCCATTTTTCCCACTGTGGGCGTGCCTGCGGAATATGTGCAGCAAATGGCTTTGGGCACGTCCCTCGCCAGTATTATGATTACCTCCATTTCCAGCGCCCGCGCTCACAACAAACGCGGCGCCGTGCATTGGGACATCTTTCGCAACATTACGCCGGGCATCCTTCTTGGCACGTTTGTGGGCGGGCTTATCGCCACACACATGCCCACGCTTGCTCTCAAGATCATCTTCATCTGTTTTCTGTTTGTGGTGGCTGCCCAGATGCTTTCAGGCTATCGGCCTCCAGCCACACGCAACATGCCGGGTTTTGCCGGCACATCGGGCGTGGGCATGGGCATAGGCCTTATTTCAAGCTTTGTGGGCATTGGCGGCGGCACGCTTTCCGTGCCCTTCATGTCTTCCTGCAACGTGCCTTTGCACCATGCCGTGGGTACTTCAGCCGCCATCGGCTTTCCCATCGCAGTGGCCGGAACTTTGGGCTTTATCGTGGGCGGCTGGGGACGGCCCGACCTTCCCTCAATGACGCTGGGTTTTGTAAACCTGTGGGCTTTGCTGGGCATAGCCTCGGCCAGTTTTCTTACCGCGCCCCTTGGGGTCAAGCTGTCGCACGCCCTGCCCGCCGACAAACTTAAGCGCGGCTTTGCCTGCTTTTTGATCATCATGGCCGTCAAGATGGCCTGGGGATTGATGTAACCCGTAATTGCTGTCAAGATAGGAACATGAAACTCTATTCCTACAACCACAAACTTGCTGAATCCGTCTGGTGGAACCTCTTTCTGCTGACTCTGGGCGGTTTGCTCACCGCTGTCTGTATCCAGAGCGTAGCGGCTCCACACGATTTTCTCGCTGGCGGCATTATGGGTGTGGCGCTGCTTACCAACTACTGGACAGGCACGCTAACGCCCCTTGTATGGTACGCTATGATTTGCGTGCCCATCTATCTTTTCGGCTGGTTTTTTGTGGGGAAGCGTTTTCTGCTCTATACAGCCTACGGCACCCTGTGTACGACGGTCTTCGGCTTTTTCATCAACTTTACCATCCCCCTGCAAAGCGAACTGTATGCCGCTGTGGTGGGCGGCGTTCTGCACGGCACCGCCGGGGGCTTGATGCTGCGCACCCTGGGCAGTGGCGGGGGTACGGACGTTATCGCCGTGGTACTCAAGGACCGCTGGAATTTTTCCATCGGCCAGTTCAACGTCATTTTCAACGGCCTGCTTTTCTTGCTGGGCGCTTACCGCCTGCCTTTTGATCTCATAGTGGCCTCAATGATCATGATGTTCATCTCGTCCAATGCGCTTGAGTACGTGCTGGGCATGTTCAACCGGCGTAAGCTGGTCTTTATTATTTCCGATCACGGCGAAGAAATCAGCGAAGCCATTCTGGTAACAGAACGCTTTGGCGCTACCATGCTGCGTGGCAAGGGAGCATACTCCGGTTCTGACCGCGAAATTCTGCTTACAGTTACCAACAATATCGCGCTCAAGCGGCTGGAAAATCTTGTTTTCAGCATCGACCGCAACGCGCTCTTCATTGTTGAAAACACCTTTTACGTTTCCGGCGGGCAGTTCGCCCGCAGGGGCAGGTAGAATCAGAGTATGGCGCCCTTCGCCCCCCTCACGCCCGAATCCGATTCTGACAAGCCAGAGTCTCAGGCGCTGGCCATCAGGGCTAAAAGCATCGTTACTCTTGCGGGGGAAGATCCGGCCAGGGGCGCACGCCTGTTCGCTCCCCTGAAAAAAATTGATAATGCCGTACTCATCGTGCGGGACGGCATGGTGGATGAAGTGCGGCCCTGGTCCGCAAGCGCTGCCCCGGCTGGAGCGCTGGTGCGGGATCTGGGCGCGGTATGCCTTGCCCCCGCCTGCGTCAACGCCCACACCCACCTGGAACTTTCACACCTTGCAGAACGTACCCGCTGGGGCAAAGGCTTCACAGCATGGCTGCAAAGTCTTATCCCCTTGCTCCGCGAAGCACCGGACCCGCAAGCCGCTGAAAACGCCTGCGCCCATATGGCAGGAACCGGAACCTTATACGCTGGCAATATCACCGGATCCCTTCCCGGCGGCATGCTGCTGGCTGACGCCGCTTGTCGTGAAGCGGGCCTTGCCGTAAGCCATTTCTGCGAATGGTTCGGCTTTGGCGCGCCCTTTGCCGACGGCGTGCGCCCCTGGCCGCCCCGCTGCCGCGAAGCCCTTGAAGAAGATCCTTTTCTGGCGGCGCGCTGTGCGCCGGGCGGGCATGGCCTCTACTCCACCGGGCCGGATATTTTGCGTGCAGCCAAGCAGGACTGCGCCCGCATGGGCCGCATTTTCAGCTTTCATCTGGCGGAATCGTCTGACGAAACACAACTGCTGACCACAGGCGACGGCCCTCTGCGCCAGTGTTACGAACAGGTGGTTCTGCCCCCCGGCTGGCAGGCCCCCGGCTTGCGCCCCCTTGCTTATGCCGTCAAGCTGGGGCTTCTGGATGCTGGCACACTGGCTGTACACGGCACGCAACTGGACGCGCAGGAAGTGGAAGTGCTGGCTGCCAGCGGTGCGGCCCTGTGCATGTGCCCGCGCTCAAACCGCAACCTCGGGTTGGGCGTGCCGCCAGTACGCGACCTGCTTGAAAGCGGCTGCCTGCTCTGCCTCGGCACTGATGGCCTAACCAGCAACCGTGACCTGGATGTGCGGCAAGAAGCCGTGTGGCTGCGTGAAAATCTTGATGTGCCCCCCGAAGCTTTAGTACGCCTTATGACCATCAACGGGGCAGAAGCCCTCAACATGCTCCAAAGTGGCGCTGGCCGCCTGGAACCGGGAAGCCCCGCAGACTTCTGCGTTTTGCCCGAAGCGCTCACCTACTAGAGCGTTTTCACCTGAAACAGCCGCCTAACGGTTAGCAAAGCCCGCCTGCACCTATTTCGTGGCAAGAGTTTGCACGCAAATCCTTGCAGAACAAGTGACACATCTCATTCATAAATTGCTCTGGAGCAGATAAGTTTTGAAATGTCGTACATTTCAAAGTTGTCATCCTGCCGAAGAATACGAATTTCAGCAAAATCCACGCCGTGTTACGGCGCACCATCCCCCTACACAGCATTGGTGCATTTAAGCATTTTCAGAGTTACATTGTTCCAAACCTGCGCCGGGTCCACTCGGTAACGTGCCTGCCTTTATCCCCTGTTCTGTATTTGCTCGTCATATCCCGCCACTGCCCACGCGAATGCAAGCGGACGTAACAATATTGTTCTTTTATGCCGCCGCCCCATATCTGACTATTTTGGCCCTATCAGGGACTTTCAACACCGTTTTCGGACAGCCGGACAAGGCATTTCCAACAATTCCCAGCTTTCTGGTCAATAAAGTTATTGTCATCATAAAATCTTGCTGGCAGTATTTGCCCCACGCCAGACTTATACGTTTATGACTACTGGGGCCGTTGCTGTGCAATGGTTCCAGCGCCGTCTGTCGTCTGTTATCAACCTGCGCCAAGAAGGAAAGCATGAGCGAGGAATTACTGGACTGGAAAGAAGCCATGACACGCGTGCTCAACAAACGTGACCTTTACGTCAATCTGTTGGGTAAGTTCATTGAGACGGAACGCGACACTCCCGACAGGGTGGCCGTAGCCTTGAAAAACGGCAATGCGGAAGAAGCCCGGCAGCTGGTGCACAGCACCAAGGGAGCCGCCGCCAACCTGGGGGCCAAGGCGCTGGCCTCCGCTGCGCTGGAACTCGAAATGGCCATCAAGGCCGGGGCGGACACTGGCCGCGCCCTTAGCCATTTCAGCACCACCGTTATGGAAACTCTCGTGACCATGCACGCCTTTATGACCCAGTAGTCCCGGCGAATTTCGGTACAAATAAACCCGCCTCTGCTGCAATGGCAGAGGCGGGTTTTTGTTCGTCATGTCACATCCTGAGCAGGCCAACTTTGCAATGCGTTACACCGCGAAGTTAAACGACCACGGCGACACTGCCTACAAATGAAACATCAGCTCTCAATCTTGAAAAAGCGCAATCTCAGGGCGTTGGTCACCACAGAGACAGAGGACAGAGCCATGGCTGTACCCGCTATCATGGGCGAGAGCATGGGGCCGCCAAAAACGTGCAGCAGCCCCGCCGCCACGGGCAGGCCCAACACGTTGTAACCAAAAGCCCAGAACAGGTTTTGCCGGATATTACGCATGGTGGCCCGCGAAAGCGCAAGGGCCGTCAGCACGGCCTCCATGCCGCCGCGCATGAGCACGATATCTCCAGCTTCGGCGCTCACGTCCACGCCCGTGCCTACTGCCATGCCCACATTGGCCAAAGCCAACGCCGGGGCATCGTTAATGCCGTCGCCCACCATGCCGACCACATGCCCCTGCTCCTGCAGGCGGCGCACATAGTCTGCCTTTTCGGCAGGCAGAAGGCCCGCAGCAACTTCATCCACACCCACCTTGGCAGCTACGGCCCTGGCGGTGCGCTCATTGTCGCCCGTGAGCATAACCACACGCACGCCCATCTGCTGCAAGCGGGCCACCACAGAGGGAGATTCTGGCCGGATGGCGTCAGCCAGCGCCAGAATACCCGCAAGGCGGGTTTCGTCGCCACGGCCAAGGGCCAGCAGCAAGGGAGTCTGACCAGCCTCGGCCAGCACCGCCAATTTGGCGGCGACACTTTCGGAAATATCGAGCCCGTGCTCCTTCATGAAGGCACGGTTGCCCACGGCCACATGACGGCCCGTATCAGCGCAAAAAACCTTTCCCTCTATGCCCATGCCGGGAGCCACCACCACGTCTTCCACGCGGCAAGCAGGCAAATTGCGTTCCTGCCCGGCCTTGATAAGGGCCTGGGCCAGCGGATGCTCCGAGCGGGCCTCCAGGGCGGCAGCCAAGGCCAGCAAACCGTTTTCATCCAGCCCGTCCGCGTCGTCCAGCATGGTAACGCCAGTAAGCACGGGCTTGCCCGTGGTGAGGGTACCTGTCTTGTCCACGGCCAGAACATTGATGTGTCCGGCCTGTTCCAGCGCTGCCCCGTTTTTGATAAGCACGCCAAGCTGCGCTCCACGCCCGGTGCCCACCATGATGGACATGGGGGTCGCCAGCCCCATGGCGCACGGGCAGGCCATGACCAGCACGGCCACAAAGACGGTAAGCGGCGTTGTTATGGGTTCAGAGCTGAACACCAGCCAGGCCAGCGCCGCCAGCACGGCATAAAGCATGACAGCTGGCACGAAATAGTAGCTGACGCGGTCTGCCAGACGGGCAATGGGAGCCTTGCTGCCCTGTGCCTCACGCACCAGCCGGATGATGCGCGCAAGACGCGTGTTGCGTCCCACGGCATCGGCACGCAATGTCAGCGATCCTTCGCCGTTGACGCTGCCCGCCACCAGCTTGTCGCCAGGTCCCACAGCGACGGGAATGGATTCTCCCGTTAGCAGCGAAAGGTCTACGGCGCTTTTGCCTGTCAGGATTTCACCGTCCACGGGCACTCGCCCGCCGGGCCGGAGCAGCAGATGGTCGCCTGTTTTCAAGGTCACCACCGCAACCTCTTGGGGCGGCAGAGCTTCGTTGGCCGGGTCAAGACGCAGGGCTGTATCCGGCGTGAGGCTCATGAGCGCGCCCATAGCGTCGCCAGCCTTGCGCTTGGCTGTGGCTTCAAGAAATTGGCCCAGTTCAATCATGGTCAGCAGCACTGCCGCCGACTCGTAGTACAGGTTCATAGCGCGCTCAACGGGGTTAACCCCCATGAACCCAAGCACCGTGTTCACCAGACTGTAAATAAGAGCAGCGCCCGTGCCCACGGCCACCAGGCTGTCCATAGCCGGGGCCTTGCGCAGCAGAGCGCGGATGCCGTCCACATAAAAATGCCGCCCAAGCCAGACAATGGGCAGGCTCAGAAAAAGCTGCACCAGCATAAAGGTGCGCGGCGCGGCATGCGGGTCCATCCAGCCCGGCATGCTGAGGCCCATCATGTGGCCCATTGACACTATGAGCAAGGGCACGGCAAAACAGACCATGGGGATAAGGCGGCCCAGACGGTTGCGCGAATCCTTGAGAGCTTTGGCCTTGTTTTCCGCAAACTCGGTGGAGGCGTCATCATCGGCAGATGGCGTGGCGCTGAATCCCAGTGTGGCTACACGGTCCATGACCTCTTGCTGCACTTCTTCTTCCCGGCCAGCACTGGTCCACACCTCTGCCTTGGCTGTGGCGAGATTGACGCTGATTTTTTCCACGCCTTCCATACGCCCCACCACGCGCTCGATTCGCGATGAGCAAGCTGCGCAGTGCATACCCCCTATGTCGAACTTCAAGGGGCATGCTCCGTTAGCGGCGCCGTTTTGCGCAAGATCCTCGCTCATGTCTTCCTCCGTCTTGTCATTTGCAATAGTGGCGCGTAGACTTGCGTCACAGTGAAATTGAAAATTGTTTCCCAAGGAGAATACGATGAAAAACCTGAAAGTCAATGGCATGCGTTGTGGTCACTGCAAAGGTGCAGTGGAAGAAGCTGCGGCCAAGATTCCCGGCGTGAAAAATCCCCTGGTGGATCTGGACGAAAAAGTTCTGCGCTACGAAGAAGACGGCCCGGTGGATATGGAAGCCCTGCGCACGGCCATCAGCAACATCGGCTTTGATCCCGAATAAACTGGCATGGGCCGGAGCAATTCCGGAACAGGCTTTTTGAACAGCGCCAGGGGCTGCCTCTAGGTAAACGGTTTTGCACCACGGGCAAGAAAATGCCCTTTTTACGAAAGAAGTGTACTCGTTCAGTACATGCTGGAGTAAAAAAGGCATTTTGACGCAACCCGTTGGGCAAAAGAGTTATTTAGAGACAGCCCTTGGCTGTTTCGCAAGAAATCATACACGCCGACCGTTCTTTTCCAAACGGCAACCCCCTTGTATCTTGCCGTTTGTTCTCAAATGCCGTAGTGATGGAAGCCAGTATTCCGCCTGCGACGCGCCTTCCAAACACATTGCGCAGGCAAACCCACACTGCCATGCAGCCATACAAACTGTTATTTCCATACCGCCTTCGGTGCAGGGCCAATCTATCCGTGCGCAACGGCTTTTCAGGCCTGTTCTTGTGCTGTGTCCTTTTTCTGCTGGCCGGCGCTGTTCACGCGCAGGATGCTTTTCCGCTGGATTTCACGGTGATTCGCCTTGGTGAAGGGCTGCGAACCGTCCTGGTGGTGGGGGGCATACAGGGCGATGAGCCGGGAGGCTTTTCAGCGGCAACGCTGCTGAGCACCCACTATCAGATGGAAAACGGCAGCGTGTGGGTAGTGCCCAATCTGAATTTTCCCAGCATTATCAAAAGGTCGCGCGGCCTGCACGGCGATATGAACCGCAAATTTGCGCGTCTGGATGATAAAGATCCCGAATTTGCCACAGTGCGCCGCATTCAGGAACTCATAGACCATCCGCAGGTTGCCCTTGTACTCAACCTGCACGATGGCAGCGGCTACTATCGCCACAAATACGAAGACAAGCTGCGCAACCCCGCCCGCTGGGGACAGTCGGTCATCATCGACCAGACCGACCTGCCGGGAGTCTTTATGGGCGCGTTGGAAGCCGAAGCCGACAAAGCTGCCGCAACCGCCAACGAGGCCCTCATACAGGCAGGGCACCGCCTGCACGTGCACAATACCAAGACAGCCGATGGCGATCACGAAATGGAAAGAAGTCTTTCCTTTTACGCTGTCCGCAAGGGCAAGGCGGCTTTTGGCCTTGAGGCCAGTAAAGAATTTTCCGTCGAACTGCGCGCCTATTATCATCTGCTGATGGTGGAGTCGTTTTTACGGCAGGCAGGGGTGGATTTCAGCCGTTCCTTTGCCCTTACTCCTGAAGGCGTACGCGGCGCGCTGCAAGACAACCTTGCCGTATCCTTTGCCGACAACCGCGTGTTTCTTCCACTGGAAGACGCGCGTCCGGCCATCAATTATCTGCCCCTGCCCAAAGGCGGTCCGGCCCAGGCCGTGCCCACCAAACCCATTATGGCCGTGCTGCCCTGCGCCAAGGGGAGCGAAGGACAATTTTGCGTACACTACGGCAACCGCATGCTGACGCTTATCCGCCCGGAATGGCGCGAGGTGGATAACAGCCTGAGTGGCGTGCACGCCCGCGTGGACGGCGAAGACAGGCAAATACCTTTCGGACAGGTGGTATACGTTGGCGATTCGCTGCTGGTCGAACCTATAGAAGGATACAGGGTCAATGCCATAGGCTTTGACAATGGCAAACCTGACGAGGCTGGCGTAGACCTGCGCCTCAAGGACTTCATGCCGCGATTTTCTGTAGACAAACAAGGGAAAATGTTTCGTGTAGAAGTTTACCGGAACCAGCTTTTCAGCGGTATGTTTCTGGTTTATTTCGACAAAGACAAACAGAACAGTCCCAACAGGCCGCGCATGGCCCGTAACGCGGGTTCGTTGCCCGACCGCCCTGGCCCGGAATCATCACTGGGTTTCTGAGAACAAACATGTCTGAAAAAATTTCCATATGTGTGGCTGGCGGCGGCAGCTGGGGTACTGCCCTGGGACATCTTCTGGCACGTGGCGGGCATCATGTCTGCCTGTGGATGCGAGATGCCACCGTGGCCAAGGTCGTTAACGAAAAGCACGAAAACCCGCGCTACCTTCCCAATCTGCCTCTGGATGAGCGGCTCACCGCCACCACTGACCCGGCAGCGCTGGACCGTTCACTGGTGGTTCTGGCTGTGCCCTGCCAGCAGTTGCGCGGCTGGCTTACGGAACATGCCCGCCACTTTCAGCCCAGAGTCGTGCTGGTCAACGCAGCCAAGGGCATTGAAACCGGATCGCTGGCTACATGCGCCGAAATGACCTCGCAGACACTCGGGCACCTGAACCCGCGCTACGCGGTTTTGTCCGGCCCTTCCTTTGCGGCTGACGTACTTCGCGATCTGCCCACTGCCGTTGTTATGGCTGCCTACGACGAAGAACTGGGGCGGTATTTACGCGATATTTTTTCCGGCCCTGTCTTTCGCTGCTACTCCAGCACCGATGTCACAGGGGTAGAAATGGGCGGCGCACTTAAAAACGTCATGGCTATTGCTGCGGGCACCTGTGACGGGCTGGGCCTTGGCGCCAACAGCCGCGCGGCCCTCATAACGCGGGGTCTGGCCGAAATGAGCCGCCTAGGCGTGGCACGCGGCGCGCAAGCGCATACCTTCATGGGCCTTTCCGGGCTGGGCGACCTGACCCTGACCTGCACCGACGACCTCTCCCGCAACCGTCAGGTGGGCCTGCGGCTTGGGCGAGGAGAAAAACTTGACCACATCACGCAAAGCCTCGGCATGGTGGCAGAAGGTGTAAAAACCACAGCCGCCATATATGACATGGCGCAAAAGCTCGGTGTGGACGCGCCCCTGACCAATGCCGTATACAGTATTCTGTATGAAAACCAAAGCCCGCAGGCCGCATTACGTGATCTGATGGGCAGAACGCTGCGCGAAGAATAGACGCTAACTGCAAACCAAAAGCCGTTGACTGTATTTCATGCTTTTCCCCGTGAAACGTCAGCAGCGTAAGAGTGTACCAGCTTGCAGTATCAGTGTTAGTACAGATTGCCTTTTAAGTACTTTTCGTGAGAGGGGGAAACCCCTTTCACCAAAAAGTACCCACCGCCACAATCCAAAAAAACTTTTTCATTTTATTTCAGAATATTATGAAAACCATACTGACATAACGCCAACGGTTCAGAGTGGCTGCTTCTTCTGTCAGCTGTTCGTCTTGAAGGGAAGCGCCGCTTTCTGGGCCGCTGTTTTCCCCAAAGCTGATTGCCGTACCGCCTCCCCTGAAAAATCCTGCTATTTATCCCTGCCCCGCGCGAGGATTTTTATCTATAACGACAGTCCGGGCACATCATCATTAGCTATGCAGGCAGCGTTGAACCGCCGGACAAACCATCTGCACCTTCAAGCGCCAGAGCAGCCTTTGCAGGGTTCAAAACGCCTACTCCCGCAACAGTAAAGGGCGCGATGCAACTGCCGTCCAGCGTAAAACGCCGATCATCGCCCCTCTTTTACCCAAGGTACGAGACAGACAAACTGCATATATTGCCGGCAGAATCGTAACACCTTCCCAGCCTTTTCTTTAGCTCACGGCGCGCGCCCCTTGAGCAGGCACACCTTGAGCAAACTCAAAATGAGCTTCTGATTCCGTTGGATAAATAAATCACATACTCATTTTGATACAAAAACGTGCAATCTGCTAAAAATTTTTTAGTAACACGATTTTTTTTATTTGCGCTTTTTTCTGTTGCGCAAAAAAAAGGAGTAAACAGTGACAATTTTTTTCTCGCTGCCCGAATTTTATTATGACTAGTACATCAAACAGATATTGTTTGATTAATCAACTAATTATAGTGAACACTGGGTTGAGCAAACACCCAACACACAAACCGCATCAGCTTCAACTACTGTCGAACTGCTGTGAATTATTACACATACTGTAATTAGGCACGCAAAACCAGCGCCACTTCTATGCAAATTGGCAAAAACCCCATATTTTCAGTGAAATAATCGACACTTGCACTGAATAGCGAAGTACGATAAGGCTGTTAACACTCGTTTTACTATTTTTTTCACGATTTGGTATGGGTGTGATACCACTTCGCAAGAGGCGTAGCTGGGGCTAAGCACTGTGCTGGCCTGAAAGACCCGCAAACTACGGGGCGAATTATGACGGAATCATTGTTCTCGGCTGGCGGCCAGCTTGTGCCGCTTCTGGTGGGTATGGCCCTCATGCTGTATGCTGCGGCCCAGGCCGTACGTCAGCGTAAGGCCCCTCGCCGCCTGATCCTCTGGGGTGCCCTGCACGACGCGGGCATAATCTGCCTGGGGCTCGGTGCGGCTACCGCCATCGGCGCCACCGGTTTGTGGCTCTTCATTCTTTTTCAGGTCGCAACACGCGGTCTGGCCTGGACGGCGCTAAACCGTCTTACTTCAGCATGCCACACAGGGGCAGCCTGTAGTCAGGGGCCTGTTCAGGTAGCAGACCTGAGTGGTTCGGGCCAGCGCCATCCCTGGATGGCGGCTTTGTTCGCCCTGGGCCTTCTGGCCTCGGTGGGCGGCTCGCCCTTCCTGCTGCCCGAGGCTCGCCTCTTCATCAATGCAGCCGTGCTTGATGCCATGCCCGCTGGCCTTACGGGCCTTCTGGTTATGGCTCTGGCCACCACAGTCTTCATTTGGCTGTACGTCAATGCCGTACGCCGCATAGTGCTGGAAGACGCACCTGAAGACGCTCCCACTGCTTTCGGCCCCATGCGTGGCGGCTCCGGCCTGGTGATCGGCCTTGCTGTGGCGGTAGGCCTCATGGGCCTCTTCCGTGGCCCGCTTACGGCCCTCATTGGCGGCCAGTACGGGTTTGACGCGCCACATTCGCCTGTGCACCCGGCTTACTGGTGTTACTACCTCGGTGCGTTTGCAGTGGGCGGAGCATTTCTTGCCCGCATGCGCCTGGCTCCCGTAATAGGAACGGCCTTCGCGGCTCTGGCCTTTGTTACCGTGCTTGTCGCGGACGCTCCGGCCACCGCCAAACTGTTCCTGGTTATGATCAGCCTTGTGGCCCTTGTGGTCTGCGTATACTCGCAGGGCTACATCCACGGGCGGCATCAGGGGCGATACTGGTTTTTCCTGCTGCTCACCTTCGGCTCTCTGGCGGGCATAGTTTCCAGCACCGACGCTTCGGGTCTTTATGGGTACTGGGAACTCATGACCTTCGCCTCCTACTTCCTGGTAGTGCACGAAGGACGGCGCAGCGCATTTGACGCTGGCCTCAAATACTATGTCATGTGCGCGGGCGGCGCGCTGTTCATGCTGCCCGGCCTGCTTATGCTTGGTGAAGGTTTTGTGCCCACGCCTGTGGTTCAGGCAGCCTTTGTGCTCTGCCTGATGGGCTTTGGCGTCAAGGCCGGCCTTGTGCCCCTGCATTCGTGGTTGCCCGATGCCCACCCGGCTGCGCCTTCCTCGGTGTCGGCGCCTCTTTCGGGCATCATTACCAAGATGGGCATCTTCGGCATTGTGGCCGTTTTGCTCATGCGGCCCATGGTCAGCACCCTGCCCGGCCTGTTCGGCCTTTCCTGGCTTGGTACGGGCCTGGTCTTTACTGGCGCGGCCACGCTTATTCTGGGTGAGGTCATGGCCCTGCGCCAGAACGACATCAAGCGCATGCTGGCTTACTCCACCCTGGGGCAGCTTGGCGAAATTGCGCTGGTGCTCGGCATAGGCACATGGCTTTCGACCACGGGCGCACTGTGGCACATGTTCAACCATGCCATCATGAAGGACCTGCTCTTCCTTGGCGCTGGCGCACTCATCATGCGCAGCGGCAGCCGCAAGCTCAGCGACCTGCGCGGCTTGGGCCGCCAGATGCCCTTCACTGTGGCCTGCATGGGCATCGGCCTTGTGAGCATTATGGGTCTGCCGCCCTTTGGCGCATTCTACAGCAAATTCCTGATGATCCAGGCCGCCACCGAGGCAGGACAGCTCTGGCTGGCCGCGCTTATTCTTGGCGGTTCCCTTGTGGGTCTTGTCTACTATACCCGCATACTCAAAACCCTGATTTTTGAAGAACGCCCCGACTATCTGCCCACGGTTACGGAAGCTCCGGTGACCATGCGCGTTGGTATGGGCGTACTGGCAGGCCTGTGCGTTCTGCTTGGCCTTGCGCCGCAGCTGGCCATGCAGCTTGTAGCCCCGGTGGCTTCTCTGGCCTTTGTGCCCAATCCGACGGACGCAGGCGTACTGCTGGCCATGCACGTTAGCTGGCCCATTTATGTGGTGGTGCCTGTATTCGGCGCCCTGCTGCCAGCCCTCTTCCACAAGAACCGCATCATGGCGGGCAAGGTCAGCGTGGGCGTACTGCTTGCCACGGCCCTGCTGGTCATCCTGTTCGGACGCGGACTGGACACGCTTTCCTTCTGCTTTGCCCTCATTGTGCCCCTGCTGGGCGCGGTGAATATGAGCTACGCTCTGGGATATATGGAACACAGCCACAGGCAGTGGCGTTTCTACTGCGCCTTTACTGCCATGTGCGGCGGTTTGGTGGGTATGGCGGCCAGCCAGTACCTGCTGAGCTTCTTCCTGTTCTGGGAAATCATGAGCTCGTGGACGCTCTACATGGCCATCGCTCACGAAGGCGACAAAGCCTCCCTGCGTGAAGCCTTCAAGTACTTTATCTTCAACGTCTTCGGCGCGGGCTTCATCTTTGTTGGCCTGTGCGTCATTGGACCCTTCACGCCCTTCACGGCGCTGTTGCTGGACGGCATGGTGCCCAACCTGCCCGCTGGCGCGGCGTGGCTTGGCATGGCTCTGCTGGCGGCAGGCTTTGTGATGAAGGCTGCGCAACTGCCCTTCCGTATTGACTGGCAGATGCATCCGGCGCTGGCTCCCACGCCTGTGTCCGGCTACATCTCCTCAGTTCTGCTGAAGAGCGCCATCTTGGGCCTTATCAAGCTCTTTATGCTGCTGGGCGGCGGTTTCGCCGTTGCGGGCATACTGGGCGGCTTTGAACAGAGCTCCATCAGCGTACCTGTTATGTGGATAGGCGGCATCACCATCATTATGGCTGCCCTTCAGGCTCTGCGCAGCAACGGGCTCAAGCTTATCTTCATCTACTCCACCGTAAGCCAGCTCGGCTATATGGTGCTGGCAGTGGCGGCGGGAGGCGCGCTTGGATACGCGGGCGGCATGCTGCACGTCATCAACCACGTTTTCTTCAAAGACCTGCTCTTCCTTGTGTGCGGCGCGGTTATGTTCGCCACCCACAGAGAAACTCTGGACGACCTTGGCGGCATTGGCCGCAAGATGCCCTTTACCCTGGCCATGTTCGCCATTGCCGGGCTTTCGGTGATCGGCGTGCCGCCCACCAGTGGTTTCTCGTCCAAGTGGCTAATTTACCATGCTCTTATGGAGGCGGGCCAGCCCTTCCTGGCACTGCTTTCCCTCATAGGCAGCGTGCTGACAATGGCTTATATTGCCAAGTTCCTGCATGCGGCCTTCCTGGGCCAGCCTGCACAGGACCTTGACGAAATAAAGGAAGTGCCGCGCATCATGCGTGTGCCCATGGGCATTCTGGCTGTGGGCTGCGTGCTGACCGGCATCTTCCCCGGCCTCGCGCTTGGCCCCATCAACTCCGTGTTGTTCGAGTACGGCTTCATGCCGCTTAATGTGGGCATATCGGGCGTGCTTTCAGGCGCGGGCGCCTGGAACGCCACGGGTATGTTCGTCATGATGGCCCTGGCCTTCACGGGCGGCTACTGGTTCGTGAAGCGCTTTACCCGCCTGCGCGAAATTGATGTGCACACCTGCGGCGTACCGCCTGAAATGGCAACCAGCCGCATGACGCCTTCCAGCATATACGGTGGTCTCACCCGCCTGCTTGGCGGTGGGAATACGCCCAAGGAGAACCGCTCATGAGCGATACCCTGCTTGCCATACTGCACATGTGCGTCTTCCCCGGCGGGGCATTTGCCCTGATGGTGGCCATGTTCTTCAAAGGACTGGACCGCCGCGTGGAAGCCCGCCTGCAACGCCGCGTGGGGCCGCCGCTGGTGCAGCCCTGGCTGGACATTGCCAAACTGCTGACCAAGGAAACCCTGATCCCCAGGACGGCCTGCCGCCCGGCATTTTTGCTGGCACCCGTCTTCGGCTTCACGGGCATGGCCGTGTGCGCGGCCTTCATACCCATCGCCGGTGTGTATAACGGTCTGTTCAATATGGGCGACCTGCTGGTGATCTTCTACCTGCTGCCCATTCCGGCCATGGCCATCATGCTCGGCGGTTCGGCTTCCAGTTCGCCTTACGGCGCTGTAGGTTTTTCGCGCGAAATGATGCTCATGTTCGCCTACGAAATGCCCTTGCTCATGATTCTGCTGGCCGTGGCCATGCTCACGGGCAAAACGCTGGCCGGCGGCGCGTGGGGAGCGGAGTTTTCGCTCTTCAAAATCGTGGCCCTGCAACAGCAGACAGGCTCTTTTGGTTTCAACCCGTCGATGATTCCGGCCTTTTTGGCCTACCTCATCTTCCTGCCCGGCACTATGGGTGTTGTACCCTTTGATATTCCCGAGGCGGAAACCGAAATTGTTGAAGGCCCGCTGCTTGAGTACGGCGGCCCGCTGCTGGCGCTTTTTCAGATCACGTCGGCCCTCAAGACCTTCGTTGTTCTGGGGCTGGGGGTTGCGCTTTTCTTCCCCGGCACCATATCTGAATGGTGGCCGATCAATTTGTTGTGGTTCCTGTGCAAGTGTCTCGCGCTCATGCTGGTTTCGCTTACCCTGGTCAAGTCGGCCACCGGGCGTTTCCGTATTGATCAGGCGTTTCGCTTCTATGTAACTGTGCCAGCTGCTCTCGCGCTGTGCAGTCTGATACTGGTCTGGGTGATGTAAGGAGGCCGCCGTGTCGCTGGATAACATGCTTAAAAAACTTTCCGTGCGTTCGCCGTGGCTGTTCCGCATCAACGCCGGTTCCTGCAATGGCTGTGACGTGGAATTGGCCACCACGGCCTGTATACCGCGCTACGACGTTGAACGTCTGGGTTGCCGCTACTGCGGCAGCCCCCGTCACGCCGACATCGTGCTTATCACCGGTCCTCTCACCACCAGAGTACGTGACCGCGTGCTGCGGGTGTGGGACGAAATTCCCGAACCCAAGGTTACTGTGGCTGTGGGTATTTGCCCCATATCCGGCGGTGTGTTCCGTGAGGGATACTCCATTGAAGGCCCCATTGACCGTTACCTGCCCGTGGACGTAAACGTGCCCGGCTGCCCGCCCCGGCCCCAGGCCATTCTTGAGGGCGTTGTGCTGGCCCGGTCTATCTGGCTGAAAAAACTGGGCGTGGAGGAATAATATGGCGGGCTTTCTGAAAGTCTTATTCCGCAACCTGCTCGAAGGCCCCAGCACCGACCCTTTTCCTCTGGGTGAAACCTTTACCCCTGCCCGCCTGCGCGGCAAGGCAGTGGTAGATCCTGACCTGTGCATGGGCTGCGGTATCTGCCGTCACTCCTGCGCTGCGGGGGCCATTCATATTGGCCAGCAACCCGACGGATCAGGCTTTACCATCACCATATGGCAAAACTCTTGCTGCCTGTGCGCCTCATGCCGTCATTACTGCCCCACCGGGGCCATGAGCATCAGCACAGACTGGCACTCGGCCCACACACAGGCCGAAAAATATAACAGGCTTGAGCAACATACCATAAAGTATGAACCCTGCGTGGTGTGTGGCGCGCTTATGCGCCCCATTCCCAAAGCTCTGGCTGACAAGCTCTATGCCTGGAATACCGAAATTGATCCCGAGTTTACTCGCAAGATGTGTCCCAAGTGTCGACAGATCGAAGATGCAAAGCGTAATGCCTGCATGCTGCCCACGACAGCTGATGAGGCACCGGTTGAACTAGTCGTCACTTCGGCAGCGCCCACAAAAGATTAGCGGCCTGGCCGCGGAGAACATATGCAAGAAGTCATCAACGGCAACGCCAAGGTCATCGAGGGCCTTACCGCTCTCTGCTCGACTGAAGACGACGCCATACACCACAGCACTGACAGCTTCGGCAATGCCTATCACTGGTTTCGCCTGGGCACTCCCCGCATGCTCACTCAGGGTGCGCAGATACTTCGCGACGCGGACGCCCGCCTGACAATGGTGACGGCCTACAACCGCCGTCAGCTCAGCGAGCCCATGCAGGAAATCTGTTATCACTTTGAGATTCAGGGTGTTATTTACAACATGACTGTTACTCTCAATGGCGAATGGCCCACAGTGCCCTCTATTACGCCGCTGTTCGCCAATGCGGACTGGCACGAAAGAGAAATGATAGAGCTTTACGGCATCCAGGTCATGGGGCATCCCAACCCGCGCCGTCTCTTCCTCGACGAAGAGCTGGACGCAGGCATTCTCAACGAAGCCGTACCTCTTTCCATTATGATGAACGGGGCCTGCACCACTGACCTGTGGGAACGCATCCTCCAGGATAAGGAGAAGCAGTCATGACCAGTACCTTTACAATGCCCCTGGGGCCAGTACATGTGGCCCTTGAGGAACCGGTATATTTCAACCTGACGGTGGACGGCGAAATCGTACGTCACGTTGACCTGACCTCGGGCCATGTGCACCGTGGCATGGAAGCAATGGCCACCCAGCGCAACCTGGTCAAAAACGTGACTCTCACCGAACGCGTGTGTTCGCTGTGCTCCAACAGCCATTCCTTTACTTACAGTATGGCTGTTGAAAACGTGCTGGGCATTACCATTCCCGACCGTGCGCGTTACCTGCGCGTGGTGGCCGAAGAAATCAAGCGTATTTCTTCGCACCTGTTCAACACCGCCATTCAGGCCCACATCATCGGCTTCAAATCGCTGTTCATGCACGTCATGGAAGTACGCGAAATGATGCAGGACCTGAAAGAAACGGTGTACGGCAACCGCATGAACCTTGCCGCCAACTGCATTGGCGGCGTCAAGTACAGTGTGGATGCCGACCTGCTGGACTACATGCGCAACATGCTGGACAAGGTTGAACCCCAGGTGGACGAAATCCGCGAGATTTATGACACCAACAGCATGGTCCTGGCCCGTACCCGCGGGCTTGGCCTGCTCCCCAAAGAAGACGCCATCCGTCTGGGCGTTGTGGGTCCGGTGGCGCGCGGTTCAGGCCTGCACCTCGATGTGCGCAAGGATTCGCCCTATGCCGCCTATCCTGATGTGGAATTCAAGACCATTGTGGAACAGGGTTGCTGCATCCACGCCCGCACGATGGTGCGCCTGCACGAAATCTTTGAATCCTTCAAGATCATCCGGCAGTGCATCACTCAATTGCCCGACGGCGAAGTGACCGCCCCCATGCGCCAGATACGCACGGCAGAAGCCTGCGCCCGCTCGGAAGCTCCGCGAGGCGAGGTGTTCTACTATATTCGCACCAACGGAACGGATATGCCCGCACGTCTCAAGTGGCGCGTGCCTTCCTACATGAACTGGGAAGCTCTGGGCGTGATGATGCGTGACTGCAATGTGTCCGACGTTGCCCTGATCACCAACAGTATTGACCCCTGCGTCTCCTGCACGGAACGCTAGAGGTTTATTGCGTGCCAGGATCAAAGCAGCGAAGGGTGCAACATGCATGAAGCGAGTCTGGTTCAGGGTTTGCTGGACATCTGTCTGAAAGCTCTGAAGGATCACAATGCGGCGCACCCGGAAAATCAGGTGAAGCGCATACACAAGCTAGAGTGCCAGCTTGGCCTCATTGCCTGTGTGGAGGCGCAGACCCTTATCGGCTGCTTTGAACTCTTTGCGGAAGGCACCCCGGCCGAGGGAGCGCAACTGCTTTTGCAGACAGCGCCCCTGGCCTGTCGCTGTACCGATTGCAGCCATGAATTCAGCCTGACGCAACGGCATTTCGTCTGCCCCAGTTGCGGCGGCGAAAACATCCACTTCAACGGGGGCCACGGACTAACCCTGATGGCCCTGCACGTTGCACCCGAGGAAACGGACCATGACTGAACACATCCAGGTCGTACCCGACAAATGCCGCGCCTGTCGCCGCTGTGAAGTGGCCTGTATCGCTGCTCACCACGGCATGAGCTTCAAGGAAGCCATGAAGCACCGCGACGAACTCGTGTCGCGCGTGCAGGTGGTCAAGGCCGATGGCTTCAAGACCACAGTGCGCTGCCACCAGTGCCCTCATGCCCCCTGCGTCAACGTTTGCCCCACAGGGGCGCTCCAGCAGGACGAACAGGGGCGCATCATCATGCGCGTCCAGTATTGCGTGGCCTGCAAAATGTGCATGGCCGCCTGCCCGTACGGCACCATAACGATGGAAACCATCGGCATGCCTTCGGTGGACGGTGAAGACGGCGAAACCCTTGCCCAGCGCGCCCGCCGCGAAGTGGCCGTGCGTTGCGACATGTGCCGCGCATGGCGTATGGAAAACGGCAAGCGCATCACTGCCTGTATGGAAGCCTGCCCGGCCCACGCCCTTTCGCTGGTGCTGGCCGACGGCACCGTGGTGGAAATGCCCAAGCCTGAAAAGAAGGCTGTGGCTCCTGCTGACGGTGAAGCTGCTGCCAAACCTGCAGAAGCTGCCAAGGCTGAAACCACGGCTCCCGAAAAGCCCTCTGAAGCGCCCAAGGTTGAAGCCGCTGCCGAAGTTGTTGCTGAAGTTGTGGAAACCAAGGCAGAGGCAGCTCCCGAAGCTGTGGAAGCCAAGGCGGAAGCTGCTCCCGCTGTGAAGCCTGAAGAACAGGCCACTCCTGCGGAAAAGCCCGAAACTGAAGCAGCCACTGAAGCAGTCGTTGAAGCCAAGGTTCAGGAAACTGCCCCTGCTGCAACCAACGAACCCAGTGCCGATGCAGCTCCAGTAGAAGCAGCCAAGGCTGAAGATACGCCCAAGGCCGAAGAAGCACCCAAAGCTGAAACAAAGCCGAAGGATGCACCCAAGGCCGCCAGCGCTGCAGCCCAAAAGCCTGCTCCCAAGAATGCCAAGAAGAATAAGAAGAGCGGCAAAAAATAAGCTGCCCAAGACAATACATTGAGCAGGGCCGTCCATACTTTTGTATGGGCGGCCCTGCTATTTTGGATGGCTTTAAGTGGAGATTGGCAGCACGCGGCAAGATGGATGGGAGCGGCGGACGCAATAGAAGAATGGAGTCGCCTTTATGAAACCATTTGTACCCTGCGGGTACGACGGCTTTTCTTCTCTTTATTTCTGCCGCCTGCGCGGCGCGCGGCAAGGCGGAGGGTCGCTGCAGGCGCAACAGAAGAATGGAGTCGCCTTTATGAAACCATTTGTACCCTGCGGGTACGGCGGCTTTTCTTCTCTTTATTTCTGCCGCCTGCGCGGCGCGCGGCAAGGCGGGGCCTGTTATGGGGCTTCGCCCCCTTCTCGGCCCCCCTTGCATCCCCCCCGAAGCACCCCCTGTTCCACCCCGATCACCAAGTATCTTTTTCAGGGGCGGCTACGCACGAACCTCGCCGACGTGTCGGCTTCGGTTCTTTATAACGCCGCCCCCGGCAATGGCCTGCACTTCGCCTGAGAAATTGCTCAATCCCAATCAAATTGCCTATGCAGTTGCACACACTGCCTAAGAACACATTGAGATAACAATGAGGATCTGTTTATTCAGAGGTCGCTGGCGAATCTTCGCGTTCAGACACCCCAAAACAGATACTCAAAGCCTCACTTGCCGATGGCATTGCGCGGCGCGCAGGGAGATCACCCGACCAAAGGGAGGGAAGCTCCCGAAGCAAAAGCCGCGCAGCCCTCGTAAAATGTCGAAATACGGAAAACCCTTGAAGGCTATCCCGTGGGAGTGGTGCGATACGACAACCCAGCGGGGTCGTCCGGGGGGAGTGCAGAGGGGGCCTCGGAGGGGCGGCAGCCCCTAACAGGCCCCCATCTGCCGCACGCCGCGCAGGCGGCCAAAGCAAAGGGAATTAATAATACCCTGGCAGTTCAGAGTCCCATATGAAAAATGACGCCCTCGAGCATCCACTCCAACACCACAACAGCAGCCGCGCATAATCCTATATACAAAAAGAGACCCACACTCTTTCAATGCGGGCCTCTTAATATTCAAAGCAAGAATGTAAAAACAACTATTGCTGTTTTTTATCCTTTTTCTGCTGTTGCTTGCTCGGGGCAGGAGTCTTGCGAACGGGCTGAGGCTTGTTGTTCTGGGCACGCACAACCGCCTTGGCGTCAGGATCGCCATTTCTGGCAGCCAAGTTGTACCAACGGTTGGCTTCACTCAGGTTGCGCGGCACGCCTGTGCCCTGATCATACATAAGCCCCAGGCTATACTGGGCGGCGGGTTCATTCTGCTCGGCAGCCTTGCGGTACCAGTCCACAGCCTGATTGTAATCCTGGGGCACACCACGGCCCTGCTCATACATAAAACCAAGATTATACTGGGCCTCGGCATACCCCTGTTCGGCGGCACGGGTGTACCATTGCAGAGCCTTGGCCGGGTCCTGCGCGTAACCACGCCCCTCGGCATACATAAAGGCCAGATTGTTCTGGGCCTTGGCATGGTCCTGCTCGGCAGCCTTTTCAAACCAGTGGGCGGCCTTGGTGTCGCTCTGGTTTTCCCCGCTGCTGTTCAGATACGTCCAGCCAAGGGAGTACTGCGCCGAAGCCAGCCCCTGGTTGGCGGCACGGCTGTACCAGTCAATGGCGGCGTTTTCGTCCTTGTTGACTCCGCGACCATAGGCATAAAGATAGCCAAGGTTATACTGGGCCATGGCAAGACCCTGCTCCGCCGCTTTGCGGAACCAGCGGGCAGCTTCGCGATAGTTACGGGGCACGCCGTCACCGGAAACCAGCGCCGTGGCCCACGAGTTCATGGCGCTTACGTCGCCCTTTTCCGCTGCCAGGCGGAAAAATTCCGCCGCGCGGGTGCGGTTCTTCTTCACGCCCTTGCCGTCCAGAATAAGACGGCCCATTACATAAAGCGCCTCGGCATTGCCGCTGTCCACGAGGGGTTTGAGCAGGCGCACGGCCTCGTCATAATCATTTTTGTTCAAGGCGGTCTGCACTTGACGCAGGCTGTCTCCATCATCGGCACAGGCCGTGCCCTGAGGCAATAACAGGGGCGAAAGGCACAGGGCCACCAATAAAACTATGGCAGATACACGAATTTGCATGTGTTACAGACTCTTCAGCGTTTGAATCCAATAATGATTTTCATTGCCCTTGACCGTTAAGGCCTGTAGGGCACAAAAGGCGCGTCTGGCGTCCTGCACCGCAGTGCGGCTCCACCATGCGCGCGGGTCTTCCCATACTTCCAGCGCTTTGGCGGCGGCTTCTTCAGGCGTGGCAAACAGTATGCCCGCCCTGGTCAGCACGTCCAGCAGGGCGTCACTTTGCGGGGTCACGGGCCATACATCTCGCCGCCAGAACAGAATGGTGGGCACATTGGCCACCAAAGCTTCAAGGGTGGTGGTACAGTTGTGATCCACTACCAACAGGCGGCAGGACAGGATCTGCGGCTGCAAGGGGCCGGTAGACAGCCTCACCTGCGGCATGCGCTCCAGCAGCCAATCTGCGTCGCGCAAGGAACCCGGCAATGAAAAGTAGGGACGGTACTGCGAACAACTCTGCAAGGTACGCCCCATCGCTTCAAAGAAGCGCAGCTTGTCGCGCCGGTAATCCACCAGTTGCAGAGGCGTGGGATGGGCATCCAGCCTGTAGCCATAGGCAGGCATTTCCGTCCCGACCAGCAGCAGGTTGTACCCGTCCTGCCCGTGCCAGCGCTTTTTGATGCGGGCCAGTTGCGGATAAGGCACGGGAATGAAGTTGCCCCGGCTGCAGCCGTGCTCACTCCAGCCCCAGGTGGCAAAGGCATGCTGCGAATACTCCACCATCGCCGTATCACATGCGCAACGCACCTGCCCGTAATTACCGCCGTGCTGCACATACATGAGCCTGTGCCCGCGCCCACGCCAGACAGCCAGTTTTTGTCTGTACTCGGCGTCTTCATAGGACAATACACTGGCTACACGCACTCTGGGGGCCAGCAGCCCAGTCCCCAGACTTTCCGGATGGCGCAGCATGCGCAAGGACCGGGGCATGCCCGCCAGAAACACGGACATGACGTCCAGGCATTCCGGCAGCCCCACGTCTATGCCTGTGGCAGCCTTGCCATAGGAAGACAGGGATTGCGAATAATCATGCCCCTGACTTTTGTGCAGCAATGACAGCGAAAACCGCAGGCTTTGCTTCCAGCTCACACCCTTGAGCTTGGGGAAAGGCAGGCACAGCATGGCCTTGCGAGCCATGTTACGCAAACGGGCCTTGCCGCTGAGGCGCTGGTCTGATCCGTATTCGCGCCGCACTGGCGACAGATATTCCCACGTCCATTTTTCAGGCCAGCCCTCGTGAAAGAGCGCCTCAAAAAGGCGGGAGAAAAGCCAATGGTTGAACGAATGCCCAAGAGCGCCGTGCAGCGTGAAGTCCGGCTCCGTCCAAAAGGTAAAATGGCAGTCGCGGGGCAAAAGTGGCACATGAATGGATTCATCACCCCACACCTCGGCCATTGCCTTGACGCGGCCCCAACGGTCAACGATCTGTGAGGCCATATTTATGGCCCAGGGCGCCAGCAGGGTTTCCCAGTAGGCAGCGGGCAGGTCTTCACTGTGAGAACACAGCTCGGCGGCCAGAGGAGCTATGCTGTCTGCACACAGGGCTTGCGCGCACTTGCAGGCATGCTCCACGGCGGGCACTTCAGCTAGCGGTTCAGGCGGAAAAACAAAGCGCTTGTCCCAGGAAGGAAAAAATTCTTCCTGCTCAACAAAGCACCACGGCCCGGCAGGCCAGTGCGTTTCCGGTTCCGCATCACGCGGCATGCGCCCAAGAACGAGTATGCTGCTTTCCTGGTTCATAATTAGACCTTATCGCCGCAGTCCAGATCAGACCAGTGCAGCACCATGTCTTCATCCAGATCATGCCGCGCGCGCATACCGATAACTTCGTCAAAATTGCGCGGCGAAATGCCGTGGGCCGGGCGCTTCCAGGTCAGGTCAGCAGCGCTGATCACTGTTCCGGCAGGCACGGCACGGGCCGTAACCAGCGAACGGCGGGCGTGGCGGCGGGCGGGTTCTTCTTCCGGCAAGGCACGCAGGCTCATATCGCCCACGCTGGCAAGAGTACCGGCAAGGCGCTCAAAGAAGTGCCGCAAATCGTGCTTGTCCATAGCATGATAGTGGTCATTGCCGGGCAAGGACTTGTCGTGGGAAAAATGCTTTTCCAGCACGCGCGCGCCAAGCAGGGTGGCGGCTTCAAGGATGTGCATGTCCTTGGGCAAGGTATGGTCGGAATACCCGATGGCGTGCTGCGGGAAGTGCCGCTTGAGGGCCGGAATCATGCCAAGGGCCGCATGCTCGTCTGCCGTGGGGTAGTTGAGCACGCAGTGCAGCAGGGCAAGTTTGTTGCCTTTTTCTTCGATCCACTCCACCGCCTCGGCGATTTCGTGCAAGTGGGCCGCGCCCGTGGAAAGCAGGATGGGCTTGCCGAAATCGCACAAAATGCGAATAAAGGGCTTGTTGGTGATGTCCGATGAGGAGATTTTGAACACGTCCATAAGATCGTTGAGAAAATGTGCCGATTCAACGTCAAAGGGCGTGGACATAAAGGCTATGCCCGCTGCATCGCAGTGTTTTTTAAGAGCTTCAAATTCGTTTTTCCAGAAAGAGTCGTGTTTTTTGAACAGCTCGTACTGGCTTTTTGTCGGTTCCTTGCTTGTGTCCCAGTAGGCCGGAGAATCCTTGGACGCCAAGGTGCCCGCTTTGTACGTCTGAAACTTGATGGCCTGCGCGCCGCCTTCCGCAGCTTCGTCAATGAGCCTGCGGGCAATTTCCATGCTACCTTCGTGGTTCACCCCGGCTTCGGCGATAACATAGGGGACGGGAATGCGCGTTTCAGGGGTGGGTACTGCAAATATATCCGTGAGTTTCATGCTCATTTCCTTACTAGTGAAGTTTAAGTTTTTATTGTACGCCCTTGCTGTGGAAAAGGAAAGTGCCACAGCGCACAAGCGAACAAAACATACTGTAATAATTATAAATTTTTATATACACATCTCTGCAAAATCCTCTGCCGACGGTAACGGGCAATGCCGCCTTTGCCATTGCCGCACATATGCCTTACACTTGCCTGCTACGGCGGCTTGCGGCCGCCATTATCTTTACCGGACTCACCAGCCGGCTCTGGACTCAGTCATGCAAAAAACCGTAACGGGCTATTCCTGCGCACTTCTTGCCGTCATCATCTGGTCCGGCAACTTTGTGGTGGCCAGAGCCGTCGCCGGGCTTATCCCCCCCTGGCAGTGCAATTTTTGGCGCTGGTTTATCGCCCTTATCATTCTGCTGCCTTTTGCCCCAAAACACTGGGGTACGGACTGGCCCGCCATCAAGAAAAACTGGCGCGGCCTTTCACTGCTGGCCATTCTTGGCGTCACCCTGCTCAATACGCTTATCTACAAGGCCGGGCAGACCACTGAAAGCATCAATATGGCCCTGCTGGTGCCCACGGCTCCCGTGGTCATTCTTATTCTTTCCCGTGTGCTTTACAGCGAACCCATCTCGCCGCGCCGCATGGTGGGCGTGCTTGTGGTGCTGGCCGGAGTAGCCGTTCTTGTCAGCCGTGGCGACTGGGACAGGCTGGCGCACCTGCGCTTTAACGAGGGCGACCTTTGGGCTTTGGGCGGAGTTTTGTGCTTCGGCCTGTATTCCCTGTTTATCCGGCAGCGCAGCCCCGAAATTTCGCCCATAGGCTTCAGCCTGGCCACCTTTGCTCTGGGACTGCTCTATTCCCTGCCCTTCACGGCTATTGAAGCCGTCATGCTGCCCCGGCCCCATTTGTCCACGCCGCTGGTTGTAAGCGTGCTTTATGCAGGCATAGGCTGTTCGGCCCTGTCTTTCTGGCTGTGGACTGTGGCTATTGACCGCATCGGCCCTGTCCGCGCGGGCATGGTCTATTACAGCCTGCCCGTATTCGCAGGCATAGCCGCCATGCTCGTGCTTGGTGAAAGCGTGGCTCCTGCACAGTTGCTGGGCGGCGCACTGGTCATCAGCGGCATCATTGTGGCTACAGTGGTGATGCCCCACCGGCACAAGACGCATTGAATTCAGGCGGCCCGCCGCCAAGGAGCATACAGATATGAGTACAAAGCCCATACGGATCGTACTGGCCACGCATAACGCGGGCAAGGTGCGCGAACTGGCTGATCCCCTTGCCGCTTTTGGCGTGGAAGTTCTGGGCCTGGAGTCTTTTCCCGACATTGGTGAAATTGAAGAAACAGGCGTTACCTTTGAAGAAAATGCCTGCATCAAGGCCCGTGAAGTAACCCGCCTGACAGGGCTCATAAGCATTGCTGACGACTCCGGCCTTGAAGTAGACGCCCTGGACGGCAGACCCGGCGTGTATTCGGCCCGCTACTCGGATGACTGGGAAAGCCTGCCCGGCGAAAGCCGCGACGCCCGCAACATACGCAAACTTATGCATGAGATTGCCAACGTGCCCGAGGGCAAGCGCGGTTGCCGCTTTGTGAGCAGCATGGCCTGTGTGCGCCCTGACGGCGCAGAAATGGTCGTGCGCGGCACCTGGGAAGGCAACCTGCTTACAGCGCCACGCGGTCAAAACGGTTTTGGCTATGACCCCGTATTTTTTGACGCGCATACCGGCAAAAGCGCAGCGGAACTGACCAGAGATGAAAAGAACGCCCGCAGCCACCGGGGCAACGCCCTGCGCGCCCTGCTGGAAAAATGGCAGAACTTCATGAGCGCATAGGCCGCATCAGCCCTTCGCCCTTTTGCAAGTGTGACATCATGAATACAGACACAGCGCCTTCCCCGACAGAGCAAACACAGCAAGCCGCGCGCCAGGACGGAACGCCCCTGCTGCGCCTGAGCAACCTTTCCGTCACCTTTCAGACGGACGATGGCCCCTTGCCCGCTGTGAGGGATGTGAGCTTCAACATGCCCCACGGGCATATCACCTGCCTTGTGGGCGAATCGGGTTGCGGTAAAAGTCTCACTGCCAAGGCAATATTGCGCCTCACGCCGGACAACGCCCGGCTGGACGGCAACATCATACTGGACGGGCAGGATATTCTGCGCCTGACACAGCGTGATATGAGAAACATCCGGGGCCGCCGCGTGGGCATGATCTTTCAGGAGCCCATGACCTCTCTCAATCCGGTGCTCAAGATCGGCGAACAGGTGGCCGAACCCCTGCGCCTGCATCTGGCGATGAACCGGACTGAAGCCCGCAATGAAGCCATATCCCTGCTGACCGAGGTGGGCATTCCTTCGCCCGAGAGCCGCTATGACGACTATCCGCACCAGCTTTCGGGCGGCATGCGGCAGCGCGTAATGATAGCGATGGCTTTATCCTGCCGCCCCGATCTGCTGCTGGCTGATGAGCCTACCACGGCGCTGGACGCGACCATTCAGGGGCAGATTTTGCGTCTTATACGCGCCCGAAGCCAGGAACGTGGCATGGCCGTGCTGCTCATCACGCATGACCTGGGCGTGGCAGCCCAGATGGCCCATGCCGTGGGCGTCATGTACGCCGGAAGACTGGCGGAATATGCCCCGGCTCACGAGCTTTTCGCCCATCCGCTGCATCCCTATGCGCAAGGCCTGCTTCACGCGGCGCCCAGCGCCCGTTCCAGAGGGCTGGACCGCCTGCCGACAATTCCTGGTAGCGTCCCCTCGTTGCGTTCCATGCCAGCGGGTTGCCCTTTTCATCCCCGCTGCCCTCAGGCCATGCCTCTTTGCCATGAAAAAATGCCGCCGTTCTTTGATTTGGGCGGGCAGCACAAAGTGGCCTGCTGGCTGCACGGCACGCCGGCCTGATTGGCAGAATAAACCACAAGCGCCAGCTCCATTTGCACTGCGGCGCAGCCCTTTTCATATCTGCCTTGCGAACAGCGTAAAAAAGGAGAGCGCGCCCACCTGCCGTAGAGGCTGGTATGGACGCCGCTCTCCTTTCCTTTGGGGTTACGGAGCGGCTCTGCCGTGTTAAACTAGATTTGATTGGCGTAGAGGTATATACCTCAAAGCTTGAGCACGGCTGTTACAAGGCGAAAACCCTGTGTAGCGATGGCAGAAGCTGCGCTTGCTCCTCTGCTATGGACGGCTGCTCACGCAACAATCTGAGCATTTCAAAATTAAAATGTTCTAAGGAAGCACTGATTAAAGAGCTCCTGGAAACGCGCAGTTATTTCTTTTGCCAAGGCGCGATCTTTTTTTGAAGCAGGAGTGGACTCTTCTG
The DNA here is from genome assembly GCA_023386035.1 of Pseudomonadota bacterium. Taxonomy (GTDB): domain Bacteria; phylum Desulfobacterota; class Desulfovibrionia; order Desulfovibrionales; family Desulfovibrionaceae; genus Desulfovibrio. The sequence goes on along the minus strand of JAEWKM010000049.1, from coordinate 34,816 downwards.
TCCTCGACTGTTTCAAAAAAAGCGAAGCAACGCCGCCAAACGGAATAAATCAGCGTTTTCCTAAATAGTCACCACGGGCTTGATAAGGTCGCGCGGCTTGTCCTTCATCAACATCAGGGCTTCTTCCAGCTTGTCAAAACCGTGGAAGCGATGGGTAAGCAGGGGGGCAACGTCAAGGCGTCCCACAGAAAGCATGCTTGCCAGCTTTTGCATACGCAGGCGGCCACCAGGCATCAGGCCCCCGGCAATGGTCTTGTGGGCCATGCCACACCCCCATTCAACGCGGGGAATCTTCACATAATCCCCGGAGCCAAGGTAGTTGACGTTACCGATGCGCCCGCCCGGCTTGAGAACCTTGATAACATCGGCAAAGGTGTCCACATCGCCGCCAGCGATGATTGCCTTGTCCACCCCTTTTCCGCCGGTAAGGCTCGCCACCTGAGAACCCATGTCGCCCTGTCTGTAATCAATAATATCGGTCGCGCCATACCGCCGGGCGGCCTCAACACATACTGCCCGCGACCCGACGGCGTATATCCTGCCAGCGCCGCGCAAGGCGGCCGCCGCCACGGCCATCAGGCCCACAGGGCCAATACCCACCACCAGCACCGAATCACCGTACTGCACGTCGGCCAATTCCGCGCCGTGCATGCCTGTGGGCACCATATCACTCAACATGACCGCCTCGGCGGGGTCCATGTCTGAAGGCAGATGGGCAAGGTTGCCGTCTGCGTCGTTGACGTGAAAAATATCGGCAAAAACGCCGTCCTTGAAATTGGAAAACTTCCAGCCTGCCAGCATGCCACCGGAATGCATCGAATACCCGCCCTGAGCTTCCAGCGAGTTCCAGTCCGGGGTGATGGCGGGCACGATAACCCTGTCGCCGGGTTTGAAATCGCGAACCAGTGAGCCGACTTCCACCACCTCACCCACTGCTTCGTGACCGAGAATAAGATTGTGCCTGTCGCCCAGCGCCCCTTCCCATACGGTGTGCACGTCCGATGTGCAGGGGGCCACTGCCAGAGGTTGAACCAGGGCATCCAGAGGACCACACTTGGGAGCTTCCTTTTCAATCCAGCCAACGGCATTCAGATGAAGCATGGCCAAACCTTTCATAGTAGTCTCCTTTGGCATAAAGCCACGGGTTTTTCTATTGGTTGCATGCTCAATCTAGCCCCCATTGAAACCAATGCCAAGTTATTTTTTTCACATTTATTTAATCAATATATTTCAAAATATTAAGCAACTGCTTCCTGCTCAAGCATATTGCTTTTCTGTGGTTCGCCCTCTACTCTCCAGCAAGGTAAAATATAAATAAACCTATTTTAAAGCCTTATCAGTATTAATAACCAACCATCAATTATAGTAGTCATTTTTTGTATCAGTAATGCAATAAATAGTTCCGATGTCAATTATGCTTCCCCATTATATAGAATAACATTATATAAATATTATCTTGCATAAAATCTTTTTTATGTAAACATAGTTATTCACATTTGAGGATGCTTTTTCCTGATGTGATTCTTTGTCATAACATTCAAGTTCCCATAAAATATAGATACAAAAGTATTCGAAGGCGGATAGTTGAATGAAACTTAGCACTAAAATGGTTTTATCCTTCTGTGGTATTATTCTTATCATGCTTACCCTATCCGGGGTTTCCATGAAGAATCTTTCTGATATCAATGACAATATTGAAGCCGTGGACAAATCATGGCTGCCTTCTGTCATTGTCATTCAGAGTATGAACCAGCAGCTGTTCTCGGTGCGCGCAGATCTTTTGGCCATGATGCTGCACGATGGGTCGGAAGAGATAAAGTATTACAGGGACCGCATTGATGAAGTCATCAAGGGGCTGAGAGAAAACGGAGAGAAATATAAAGCCCTGATGACGTCTCATGACAACTCCAGAGCAACCAAAGACAAAGAAATATTTGAAGAAATACTTTCTTCGCTGAGCACTATATCCACCATCCGCGGCAGAATTGTTGAAATGGTTGTCAATCGCAATCATACCCAGGCCCTCACCGTTTACGACGATGAGTACCGCCCTCTTTTCCGCAAGCTCATGGCTTTGTTTGATGAAATAGTGGCGCTGAACGTCAGCGGCAGCGGCGCGGCGAGCCATCAGGCCTCTACCATTGCCGAAACATCGCGCATGGCAAGCATTCTTCTGACCTTGGCCGCCATGCTCATCAGCGTTATTCTTGTTGTCACCCTTACCCGGTCCGTCAACAGGCAGCTGGGCAAGGACCCTGGCGAGCTGGATATCATTGCCAGACGTGTGGCTGACGGCGACTACAATGTGGATGACGGCAAGGCAAAAACGGGCGTATTCGCCTCGCTTGTGGCTATGGTTGACGCACTGCGGCTGCATATTGAAAACGCACAGCGCGAATCGGCCAATGCTCAGGAGCAATCGCAAAGGGCAACCGAGGCCATGCAGCAAGCCGAAGCCGCCAGCCTTGAAGCCAAAGAAAAGACCGAGGCCATGCTACAAGCGGCTGAAAAACTTGAGCAGGTCGCACAGGTGGTAAGTGCTGCCTCAACCCAGCTTTCAGCGCAAATCGAACAGTCTGACCACGGCACAATGGAAACCTCACAGCGGCTTGCCGAAGCGGCCACGGCCATGAACCAGATGAACGCCACTGTGCAGGAGGTGGCCCGTAACGCCGGGCACGCCTCAACAGCTTCAGCCGATACACGGCAGAGAGCCCAGGAAGGTGCTGAAGTGGTAAGCCGCGCGCTGGACAGCATCAACAACGTGCACCAGAGTTCACTGCGCCTCAAGGAAGACATGGTTCTTCTGAGTTCGCACGCGCAGGACATCAGTCGCATCATGGGCGTCATTTCCGACATTGCCGACCAGACCAACCTGCTGGCCCTCAATGCCGCCATTGAAGCGGCGCGTGCCGGGGAAGCCGGGCGGGGATTTGCCGTTGTGGCCGATGAGGTACGCAAGCTGGCCGAAAAAACAATGGCCTCCACCCACGACGTGGGAGCGGTCGTCAGCGCCATACAGCAAAGCACCACAGCCAGTATGGAATCAGTAGACAAGGCCGTTAAGGAAGTTGACCTTGCTGCGGGATTTGCCAACCAGTCTGGCGCGGCCCTTGAGGTTATCGTGTCCACGGTGGATTCAACGGCAGATCAGGTAAACGCCATTGCGGCAGCCAGTGAAGAACAGTCTGCCGCCAGCGAAGAGATCAACCATACCATTGCGCAGATCAATGATATGTCGCAGCAAACGGCGCAGGCGATGGAAGAAGCTTCCAGAGCCGTGGCCGACTTGGCAGCCCAGGCCCACAGCCTGACTGATCTTATCAGCGACATGAAAAGATAACCGCGCTGTCATACAATTGCATAAAGAAAAACGGCATGAAGCTCTTTCATGCCGTTTTTCTTTGCCGTCGCGGTACACGCCCGCTTCAGGCGCGTGTCAGGGGCGAATAACCTTGTCCGCCAGATCAAGGCTGGTCACGATATCCAGCATATTGGATGTTTCACCCACAGCCTTGGCCTCCAGAAGGCCGTAATGCCCAAGGCAAGCGCCGCACACAAGTATGGAAACACCTTGCTGTGCAAGCTTTTGCAGCGATTCCAGCGCCGGGCCGGGCTGGGCCGTCAGCTTGACGCCGCCATTGACGAGCACCAGACGCCACAGGCGGCTGCCCAGTTCCGGCAACGTAGCCAAAAAGTTTTCCATAAGCTTCGTGCCCAGCGTGTCGTCACCGCGGCCCAGGGTTTCGGTGGTTATCAGCACAAGGGTGCGCAAATCCTGCTCGTGCCCTTTCTGTTCTTCAGGCGCAGCGGCCACGCTGGCGTCAGCATCCAGAGCAGCGCGAATACGCCACTTCTGCGGTCCTTCCGCAGTTGCGCTCAGGGTGTAGCCCCGGCTTTGAAGAAAGCGCTGCACATTTTCCAGGGCAGGCTCGTTATCAACCAGAACCTCCAAACATTTCATGCCGTTGTCTACCGCAGACCGACAACGGATGACAGGTTGCGGGCACGCAAGCCCAAGGCAATCAAGAAGTTCCATAATTTCAGCCTCTTTTGTGCTAAGTGGATTTATTTACATTTCCTGCTGTTAAGCGTAATTATAATAGTGCCGATAGGCAAGTAAACCAAGGCAGGTAACTATGGGCATTCTGCTGCAAATTATCATTCTGTGTACCCTCGGCGGCCTTGCCGCCATAAGCGATATCCGTGGCATGCAGTGGGCGCTGCTGGCTGTGGCAGCCCTGTGCGCCCTGGCTGATGCGGTCGTTTGGCTGGGTCACAGGAACAAGGTCAAAAAACTGCGTGAGCGCAGTGATGCCCTTTTTGCTGAAGACAGCCCGGCACGTCAGGGCGACGAAGTGCAACGGGCCGAATACTGCTTTACCCAGTTGCACGATGTGGAAAAAAGCATGGCTGAAAAAGCCGTTGTTATTGACGAATTGCACGCCAAGGTGGAAAGCCTGCAAACAAGGCTTGCAACGGTTGAAGAAGAAAAGAAGGCCATGCACAGCAAGTCTGAACGAGGGGCTATGGTTTTGCACAAGGCGCATACCGTGTGTAACAACCTGTCTGCAGAAGTGCGTGAACTGGCAACACTGGTGGGCGAGGTCAACAAGGGCGTTGAAGTGCAGCGCGACCACCTCACCGACACCAGCGGCGCTATGGAAAGAGTTTCCCAGGCCGCGCTGGAATCCTCCGTCAGAGTTCATGACCTGTCGGAAAGCGCCCAGAACTCCAGCGCCAATGCCGCCACAGGCGAACGGGAAGTGGAAGGCGCTCTTTCTTCCATTGAAAGGCTCAAGGACACTATCGTTCAGCTCAAGGAAGCAATGGCCGGGCTTGGCACCAAGGCCAGCAACATCGGACAGGTCATGTCGGTAATCAATGAAGTCGCCGACCAGACCAACCTTCTGGCGCTCAATGCCGCCATTGAAGCTGCCCGCGCTGGAGAAGCCGGGCGCGGTTTTGCCGTAGTTGCTGACGAGGTTCGCAAACTGGCCGAAAAAACAATGGGTGCGACCAAGGAAGTGGAAGAGGCCGTGCACGCCATTCAGGAAGAAACACGCCGCAACGTGCTCACTGTGGACAAGGCCGCCCAACTGAGTGTGGACGGCGCAGCGCAGGCTTCACGCGCAGGCACCTTCATGCACGGCATTCTTCAGTCCATGAATGAAACTGCCGAACACCTGCAACTGGTGGCCAGGGGCGCGGAAGAACAATCGCACAACAGCGCGGGCACCAACGGCGCTCTTGATGAAATACGCCGGATAGCTGAACAGACCGCCAACAATATGGAAACCTTCACAGCTGCCCTGCTCAGCTTTCAGAGCGGCATGGAAGAGCTGGACATGATAGTCAATGCTCTGGTTTCCGGCGACTACGAGCAGGCAACTTCCGACAAGTTTGTGCAGTGGACGCCCAAGCTCGACCTGCATGTGACGATGGTGGACAAGCAGCACAGGCTGCTGGTTGACTACATCAATGAACTGTATACGGCTATGGCCCACAACCGTACCACAGAAGAACTGCAAGCTATCCTGCATAAATTGCGCGACTATACTGCAACGCATTTTGCGGATGAAGAGAGATTGTTCACCTCCACAGCTTACCTTGGCGCGGCCGAGCATGTAAAAATTCACAGAAAGTTCGTGGCCAAACTGGACGAGGTTGAAGAGCAACTCAAGTCCGGCACCGCCACTGTGAGCATGGACCTGCTGACCTTCCTCAAAGACTGGCTTGTGCAGCATATCATGGGCACTGACCCCACCTATGTTCCCTATCTTAGAAGCGAAGATCTGGAGCACGATTAGAGCCATTAGCACTTTTATATATGTGAAAGATAATGATTTTCGTGACGCCTGAAGGTGTAGCGCGCTGTAGAAATCACTTTTCCATCAAAAATCCCATTGAGCGGCAAAGGTTTCATGACTTTTAGCTAGTGGCCTTGATCGATATGAGTACACCCAAACGACCTCCTGAAATTTTGTACAAATACTTTCCTCCAGAGAGGCACCCCTTTTTCCTAAAGCCACTTTTAAGATTTGCCCCTTTCAAAAGCCTAAATGACCCCTTCGAAGGGCAACTTGTTTATGGAGGGTACTTTGCCCCAAATGCTTTTGCTAACGACAAGAAGTCTGTAATTAATCTCTTTCATGATATGTTTTTCATGAACGACAAAGTTGGAAAAAGAAAGCATGATGATGAAGAAATTTTAGAGTGGGGAATGGAATTCAATGATTGTAGTATTGATAAATTGAATTCATATTATAACTCATATAAAGATAAAATTGACCTTGGAATACTAAGTTTAAGCGAAGTTTATGATAATGAATTGATGTGGGCGCATTATTCAAAAAGCCATACTGGGTTTGTAGTTGGCTTCAATTCATCTCATAGTTTTTTTAGTAAATGTAATGACGATTATGAATATTTCGGTGTTAGGCGTGTTAGGTATTATAGAAAAAGACAAAAACAGTATGCGGCAAACAACTCTGTAGATTTTATGGTTAACTTTTTTTCAAAAAGCTATAATTGGAGATACGAAAAAGAATGGCGTGTTATCCAGTCTGGGATTAGCAAGCTTAATGAATATGGGGTAATTGGCTTAGTAGAGGTAGACTATACAGCGATAAAATCAATTTATCTTGGTCTAAATGTAGATAGCCAAGTAGAGGCATTGGCAAGAAAATTTTCTGCTGAACATGATGGTGTTTTATTAAAAAAGGCAAATCTTCATCCTAGCCAATATACAATAGAATTTATTGACATTTAAAAATGCATCACTTCACTTTCTTTCTGTATTTTTCAAATTTACAAACTTGTCCCGTAGGCTAGCTAAGTTTGCCATCCACCGAATCAGGCCCCATAGCTTTTCCGTCCGTCGGACAGTTTGTGCACGCCCCCAGCTTGACCGATTGAAGATACTTGCTGTCTTTCGCTTCATGCCGCGATGCAGCAGCATTTATTCTCAAAAGATTCACCGCTTGAGACAGTCGGAAAAAGCTTTCCTGGAGTAATAAAAGCCATGTCCTCACTTCTTTCATCATAATCATTCCCCTGCGCAACATAGACAATTATACTTTCTCAGCACAGGCTATGAAGCACATGTGCACCTCTTTCGATCAGCATGAGCACAGAGCATGCATCGCCTCAACTGCTTGAGTGGCGCTCATTCTCCACCTACCCGCGCGCGTGATGGGTTCCCACCCACGGCTTGAAGCAAAAATGGCAGTTACAAAAACCCAGCCCTGTAACTACGCGTATAATGCCAACAAGCTTCAAATCGCTACAGGCCGCCTCGGCACCATTGCCGGAGCAGCCTGTAGTTTACCTCGGGGATGTGAGAGAGGTGGAGATCTGAAATTTTGAAGTCATTGTGGCGCACGGCCAGTCTACTGGTCATCACACGGGCACTACTGCCAAGCTGGTGCAGCTTCCGCGTTGCCTTGACGCAGCACGGCACAATGGCAATCGCTATTCAGCTATGCGGCTGCTGCCAGGCCGGTGTTGCAACAACACCCCTTGGCGCTCAAGCGCCGTAGTTGCTGCAATCGCATGTGTGCCACATGCCGTCGCGCAAAGCGGCCATGCCGTCCTCGCCAAGAAAGCGGCGCAACTGTTTTTCTGGCGCGTTGAGCAAATCCACGACAAGCAGGGCGTCCAGAGTGCCAAAGGCCCTGTCTTCATGAAAGGCCGCAATGCGCCCTCCCAGTTGCAGATAGTGCTTGAAAAGAATGGGCAGGCCGCGTCCGTTTTCCATCTGGCGTACTACCGTGTTCACACAATTATAGTCCATATGGCGGGCAAAGGGCAGTTCACCGCGCAGGGCGCGGGGTTTGCGGCCCTGAACCAGCGCTGCCAGTGGCGCGTGCCAGTGGCGCAGGCGCAGGTGACGCCACAGAAGGTCCACGGACTGGGGGCGGTAGTTCAACCCCATGCTGGCTGGCCCGAAGAGCGCGCGAGCGCCGCGCAGAAGCGCCAATTGGGCAATGCCCTTCCAAAGCAGCATCAAGGGCGCGTATTCGCGCTGGTATTCAAGGCAAACAAAGGCTCTGCCCAGTTCAAGCGCATTGCCGCACTGGCGGAAAAATTCCGGGTCATAACGAAAAAGCGAGGCAGTGTAGAGGTTGCTTCGACTGCAGGCGGCGGCCTCATCAGGCCGCACCAGACGCGCCCGGTACGCGCCAGCCAGACATTGAGCTTCCTCGTCCACAAGCAGCAGATGCTCATACTGGCGGTCATAGCGGTCGGTATCTCTGGCTTTGCCCGTGCCTTCACCCAGGGCGCGAAAGCTTTCTTCGCGGCGACGGGTTACTTCGTCCAGCAAAAGGGGGCATTCACTGCCGTGCAGCACATACACGCTGTACTTGCCCTCTCTGGCCAGCACCCTGCTTTGCGGCAGGGCCGCAAGCGCCACCATAAGATCTTGCGGATCAGCCCCAGCAGCCAACGGGGCCTGACGCTTCGCATTTGCCGGGTCTTGGACGGCGGCACTTTGCTTTCGCCCGCGTGCCAGGGATTCACGGTATAGCCGCAGGCAGTGCGTGCGCTGCTCGTGGTCAAGCCCATCCATATGCTGTTCTCGCAGGGCTTCACCCACATACAGACGCACGCGGCTTCCACGCTGCCGCCAGAGAACACGCGGCAACAGCGCAGTGGCAAGCCCTTCATGCAGGCAGGCGGCAGAAAGAAAGAGCGGATCAGCACTGGCCTGCACATGCAGGGGAATGTAACGAACGCGGGGCGCTTCCCCTTCACTGCCCTCCCGCTGCCGCCATTCGCCAAGACGGCTTAGAAGCGTGGTCCAGGTCTGTTCTTCAAGGCCCGCTCCGGCACGCCAGCGGGCAACCCGGCCTGCGGGAAAAATGCCCAGCGCGCCGCCCTTGCGCAAATGCTTGACGGCAAGCCGCAATGAAGCCCCGTTGGCGGCTCTGTCCTCGCCGGAAAGGTCCAGCGGCAGCAGCATGGACGCCAGGGGCGCAAGCTGCGGCAGGCGCAGCAGTTTTGAGCTGGCAAGTATTTTCAAATCCGGGCGCGCCCGCCCGCACAGGGCCGCCATGACCAGTCCATCCAGAGCGCCTGTGGGATGGTTGGCATAAAAAATCACTGGTCCCTCGGCAGGAATGCGGGCCAGTTCCTCCCTGGGGCAATGCACGTCAACGTCAAGCTGCGTCAGGCTGGCGGCTGCCCAGGTGTGGGCGGCATCGCAGAGCGGCAGACGCTGTGCTGCCCTTTCAAGAGGGGCAAGACCGCTCAGGCTGCGCCCCACAGCCCGCATCTGACGGCTCAAATCATCGGCCAGACGGCGCAGGGGCGAACGGCGGGGGCCGCCTCTACCTGAAGGTTCACGCCCTGGCGCCAAGGGTAGCAGTTCTGTGGTGCCTTGCATATGGATCTCCTGATGTTTGCCTTGTTCAGCAGAATTGGGCCTGGGGAATGGCGCTGACGTCAAACCACGGGGCGGATGCGCCGCCGGGCGATGCCAGCGGGCTGGGCATGCTCTCCATCTGCTGTTGGCAGTAGAGGCAACGTGTAGTGCCCGGAGCCGCCACCAGGCGCTCCAGGGGAATGTCGTCGCCGCAATCGACGCACTGGCGGGGGCCGTTGTGGCGCAAAAGGTACAAAAGACTCTGAAGGTCACGGATACGCTGGGCGCTGCGGCGGGCGCTGCATTGCGCCAGATGGGCCGCTTCCATATGGCTGGCGGCATCTACTTCGTCGGCAAAGTGCTGCGCTTGAAAAACATCACGCAGCTGGGCCATACGCTGCAATTCTTCGGCAAGTTCGTCCTGAAGCCGCTGGAGCATGAGGGTGGTTTCCATAACTGCCTCCCCGGAAATTCCGGTGGTTGAACTGTTGTTCTTGAGGCAGTGTGCGCGCCCAGTTTGGCAGGCAGGTGTCGGCCATGTTAAATCGTGCGGCACATTGACGGCAAATTGAGGAAAAAACGACAAAGGGTGGAACGTCAATGACGTTCCACCCTTTTCAAAACAGAAAGGCTATTTCAGAGGCTGGGGGCTATTTGCCGCACATACTCAAAAAATAGCTGTGCAAGCGTGTATCCGGCGTCAGTTCAGGATGAAAGGACGTTGCCAGAATATTGTTCTGACGAACCGCAACGGCCTGTCCCTTTACTTCGGCCAACACCTTGACCTCCGGCCCCACGCTGATGATCACGGGAGCGCGAATAAACACTGCCGGGATGGGGTCCGGGCCGACTTCAGGTATGCTGAGGTCGGTCTCAAAGCTGTCTACCTGGCGGCCAAAGGCATTGCGCCGCACAGTAGCGTCCAGCACGCCAAGGCGCGGCTGGTCAGAGTTTTCAATGGTGCGGCACAGCAGGATAAGTCCCGCACAGCTGCCGTAAACGGGCATGCCCTGCTGAATGCGTTCCCGCAGGGGTTCCAGCATATGCCACTCGTTGAGCAGTTTGCCCATGGTGGTGCTTTCGCCGCCGGGAATGATCATCGCGTCGATGCCGTCCATATCCTTGAGCTGGCGCACTTCGCGAGCCGCCACGCCCAAACTGGACACAGCGGCTACATGCTCACGAAAGGCTCCCTGAAGAGCCAGAACGCCCACGCAACGTGCGGCCATCTACCAGCCCCGCTCCTGCATACGCTCACCCGAAGGAATGGTGGAAATTTCAATACCCACCATAGGTTCGCCCAAATCACGGGAGATTTCAGCCAGCATGGCGAAATCCTGGTAATTGGTCACGGCCTGCACAATGGCTTTGGCACGCTTGGCCGGGTCGCCGGACTTGAAGATGCCCGAACCCACGAACACGCCGTCGCAACCAAGATGCATCATCAGGGCAGCGTCAGCCGGGGTGGCAATGCCGCCAGCAGCAAAGTTGACCACGGGCAGGCGGCCTTCTTTACGCACAAGCAGGCACACTTCAAGAGGAGCGCCGATTTCTTTGGCAAAATTGGCCACTTCGGCTTCAGGCATGCCGCAAAGGACACGCACTTCGTTCATCACCTGACGGCAATGGCGCACGGCTTCAACTACGTTGCCGGTGCCGGGTTCGCCCTTGGTGCGGATCATGGCCGCGCCTTCGGCGATGCGGCGCAGGGCTTCACCCAGGTTGCGGCAACCGCAAACAAAGGGCACGGTGAAGTCGCGCTTGTCGATATGATATTTGTCGTCAGCGGGGGTAAGAACTTCGCTTTCGTCAATGTAGTCCACACCCATAGACTCAAGAATACGGGCTTCAACGAAGTGGCCGATGCGTGCCTTGGCCATGACGGGAATAGTCGCCACTTCCATGATTTTTTTGACGATCGTGGGATCGGCCATGCGGGCCACGCCACCGGCGGCACGAATGTCCGCGGGTACACGTTCCAGCGCCATTACCGCGCAAGCGCCTGCTTCTTCAGCAATCTTGGCTTGCTCGGGAGTGGTGACGTCCATAATCACGCCGCCTTTCAACATTTCGGCAAGGCCTGTCTTCAGGCGGATGGTGCCCTGTTCCATATTTCTACTCCTTCTGAGCCGGGTCCGCCGGCGAGGTGTTGGCAGTCGACCGCTCACGCTGCGGCGTTGCTGGGGTGCTATATATGTCATATGCGAACATCTGACAATACATCACAACCGCAACTCCACCCGGCTTGCACTCTGGCCCGGCTCTGGATATGCTGGTCCTGTCCAAAGGATGTACAATGATCGCACCTACCCACTGTGTACGGCTGCCTTTTTTGCGCGGCCCCCTGTCTGTTTCCGGCGTGGAGGAAGCCGACGCCCCAGCTGCGTCTGCGCCTCAGGCCGGGCCCGCTGCGGCCCTGCTGCTGTGGCCGGGCCTCCCAAACATTCCGCAGCAAGGGCTTTACTGCCCGGCGGATTACCCTTTCAGTCAGCGTGAAGCAGCTGCCTGCCTTGAAGACCTGCGCCAGATGGGCGATGCCGCCCTTTCGGGACTGCCTGTGGGCGTAACCGCCGCAAGCAATCCCCGCGCGGCGCGCCGTGCCTCTGAAATGGCGCTTCTGCGTGAAATTGGCGGCGCAGATAACGAAGCTGCCCTCAAAGCCGAAGCCGCCCGTAAGCTGCGCATCGAACTCGAACAGGCCCAGAAGGCTCTTATCTGGGCCTGGTTGCAGGAAGAACGCATGGGCGAACTGGCCGATATGGCTCAAACGCTGGCCCAGAAATCCAGCGTCTTCACTCTCTCCCTCGGCCTTGACGAGGCCGATGCGGGAGAAGCCAAGGAACTGACCTCGCCCGGCGCATACGCTGGCGCGGGCATTCTGGGAGCGCCCATTTCTCTGGATCTCGGCCTTATGCCGCCCTGGAAAATGGTAACGGCCAATGCCATGTATTTTCTGCCGCCCGACCTGCCGATTCTGGCCGAAGGCGCTATGGCAGAGGATCTGCTGGAAGCGCTGGATTTCGTTCCGGCCACTGAAAGTACGCTGGCTGATGCTGCTGCCTTGGCAGACGCTTCGCTGCTCTGCACCCGCGCCCCGGCATGGCGGGCAATGGGACGCACCCGCCCCACGGGCTCGCAGGCCCTTGATGCAGAACGCCTGTGGCTTGTGCGGAGGGCCGCGTCATGAGCCAACTTTTCGCCAATGGACTTGCAGGGGTCATCTTTGACTGCGACGGCGTCATAGTGGATTCGCGCGAATCCAACAACCTTTTCTATAACCGTGTGCTTGAGCACTTCAAGCTGCCGCCCATGACGCCAGAGCAGGAAGAGTTCAGTTTTATGGCCACTGCCATGCAGGCCCTGTTGCACATTGTTCCGCCGCATCTGCACAATCAGATAAGCTATGTGACTACTGAAGTGGTCAACTATCATCGCGACATTATGCCCATGCTGCGTCTGCAACCAGGATTTGTTGATTTTATTGACTATCTGCGCGCAAAACAGGTGCGCATGGCCGTGCATACCAACCGTAGGCTTGAAGGAATACAAACGGTTCTGGACATTTTTGGCCTGCCCTCCTATTTTAATCCTGTGGTCGCGGCTGATACGGCAGCGCCCAAACCGTCTCCAGAAGGCACGCTGCACATCTGCGCAGCATGGCAAACCCTGCCGGAAAACGTGCTTTTTGTTGGCGACAGCGAACATGATAAAGAAGCGGCCCAGGGGGCGGGTGTGGTTTTTGCTGCATTTAACAGCGGCTCTTTGCGGGGGCAGATAACCGCGACAGACTATCCTGGTCTGCGCGTTGCCCTTGACAATGCCCTGCTGCAAAACAGCGCCCAGGAATGATGCCCGGCCCCGCCGGGGGCCTTTATGTATTTTGACACAAAGACCGCCACGCTGGAGGGCGCATGATTGTTCTGGCCAATACTATGAGCGCTGTTGCTATGATACTGGGTTCACTGCTGAGCCTGTACTTCTGGATAGTCATTATCGCCGCCGTACTCACCTGGGTGCGGCCTGACCCGTACAATCCCATAGTGCGCACCTTGCGCGCCCTTACTGAACCAGTGTTCTACCGGGTACGCAAATGGTTGCCCTTTACCTATACAAACGGCATGGATTTTTCGCCTGTGGTCGTGCTGCTGTCCATTGAACTTTTCAACCGCATTGTGGTTGCCTCTCTGGCCCAGTACGCCCTAACCATGCAGTAACACCGGTTTCACTCGCGGGATTCCGCGTTCGAACATCTAACAATGGAGATTTCTTATGGATCAGCATGAACTAGAACTCCTAAACAAGTATGCGGCCACTGATCCGGAGCTGAAATCCCTTTGGGAAGATCATGTGCTCTACGAAAAGCAGGTGGATAAGCTTGAAGGCAAGGCCTTCCGCACCCCTACTGAAGAACAGACCTTGAAGCAGCTGAAAAAGCAGAAGCTTGAAGGAAAAACCCAGCTCATGGCAATCCTGGATCGTCTGAAAAAACAGGGTTAGCCTGACTGCTAAGGAGCCGGTCATGGAATGTACAGGTGCGCAGATTCTCCTTGAGTCCCTGAAAAGAGAGGGCGTTGACGTGCTGTTCGGATATCCCGGCGGCGCTGTTATTGACATTTACGATGAACTGCCGCGACATCAGGAAATCCGTCACGTGCTAGTACGGCACGAGCAAGGGGCTGTGCACGCAGCTGATGGATATGCCCGCGCCTCCGGCAAGGTTGGCGCATGCCTGGTAACCTCGGGCCCCGGCGCCACCAATACGGTGACGGGCATAGCCACAGCCTATTCCGACTCCATTCCGCTAGTAGTAATTACGGGGCAGGTGCCCACACAACTGATAGGCAATGACGCTTTTCAGGAAGTGGACATCGTGGGCATCACCCGCCCCTGCACCAAGCATAACTTTCTGGTAAAGGACATCAACAAGCTGGCCCTTACCATACGACAGGCCTTTTATCTGGCGCGCACGGGCCGTCCTGGGCCCGTGCTCGTCGACCTGCCCAAGGACATCATGCAGGCCAAGGCCGAATTTGTCTGGCCTGAAGATGTATACATGCGCAGCTACAACCCCACCTACAAGCCCAACCTCAATCAGTTGCGGCGCTCGGTGGAAGAGCTCGCCAAGGCCGAACGCCCGGTCATTCTGGCTGGCGGCGGCGTTATCATGTCCAATGCGGCCGACGCGCTTACGAGCCTTGCCCGCAAGCTGCAGATTCCCGTAACCTGTTCGCTTATGGGGCTTGGGGCGTTTCCTGCCACTGATCCCCTGTGGCTCGGCATGGTGGGCATGCACGGCACCTACGCGGCCAACCTGGCCATCAACAATGCCGACGTGCTCGTATGTGTCGGCGCGCGCTTTGACGACCGCGTCACTGGCAAGCTGGCCGGGTTTGCGCCCAAGGCCCGCATCGTTCACATCGACATAGACCCCACCTCCATCCGTAAAAACGTGGAAGTGCAGGTTCCCGTGGTGGGCGACTGCCGCCTGGCCCTTGAAGGCATGGCCGAGATATGTGACGCCAAGCTTGAAGGCAAAGACTGGGCCAGTGAACATGCCGCGTGGCTTGAAGCCGTGAGGGAATGGAAAACGAGCAAACCGCTCTGCTACCAGAAAAACCACAATATCAAGCCTCAGGAAGTTATTGAAACCCTGTATGAGCTTGCCAACGGCGACGCCATCATCGCTACTGAAGTGGGGCAGCACCAGATGTGGGTGGCCCAGTTCTACACCTTCACCAAGCCGCGCACCCTGCTTACCAGCGGCGGTCTCGGCACGATGGGCTATGGCTTTCCCGCGTCCATAGGCGCGCAGTTCGCCTTTCCCGACAAGAAGGTCATTACGGTGGCGGGCGACGGTTCGCTGCAAATGAACATTCAGGAACTGGGCACCGTGGTAGCCAACAAACTGCCCATCAAGGTTGTCATCCTGAACAACCGCCACCTTGGCATGGTTCGCCAGTGGCAGGAACTCTTTTACAACCAGAACTACAGTTCCACCAATATGGAAGCCCAGCCGGACTTCGTAAAATTGGCCGAAGCCTACGGTGCCGAAGGCTACCGTATCGAGAAGGGTGAAGACCTGCGCGCCACGCTTGAAAAAGCCCTGGCCTCGCCCAACCCGGCTTTTATTGACGTTGTGGTGGAGCGTGAGGAAAACGTGTACCCCATCGTGCCCGCTGGTGCGGCGCTTGATGAAATGTTGCTGGTGTAAGGGAGCGGCTATGAGCAAAAGACATGTGCTTTCCGTGCTGGTGGAAAACGAACCGGGCGTGCTTTCCCGCGTGGCGGGGCTGTTCAGCGGCCGCGGTTTCAACATCCACTCTCTGAATGTGGCCCCGGCCCTGGAAGAAGGCGTTTCACACATGACCATCACCACTGAGGGCGACAGCCTGATTTTGGAGCAGATAATGAAACAGCTGCACAAAATCGTTTCTGTCATCAAGGTGGTGGATTTTGCGGATATACCCGCTGTGGAACGCGAAATGATGTTTGTGAAGGTGCAGGCAGAAGGCCCCATGCGGGGTGAAATTCTGCGCACCGTTGAAATATTCCGCTGCAAGGTGGTGGACGTGAGCCCCAATGAAATGACCATTGAGGCCACTGGCAATCAAGACAAGCTTGATGCCATCATCAACCTTTTACAGCGGTTTGGTATCAAGGAACTGGCGCGCACAGGCTCTGTAGCCATTCGCCGTTCCAAAAAGACGGATTAGGCTGCTTCAGCCCCGGCTTTGCCCGCTTTCGCATCCGACGGCCCACAAGGCCCTCTCCGGCGCGGAAGCGACGCAGGTGGTTATTCCCTTTATCCCCAAGGGCCACATCTGCGCGCAGGCATGCCCGGTTCCGTCCACCGCGCCCCAGGCCGAGTAACCTGCCGCAAGGCAGCAGCACCGCCGGGGCATCGTCAGGGCCCCCTATTTTCTCTTCGGGTGAAGAGGAATGCAATTTTTGCTTAACCGTGAGTGATCTCAAAGGAATTTCAGATGAAAGTCTATTACGATCAGGATGCCGACCTTAATCTCCTGAAAGACAAAACCGTTGCCATCATCGGCTACGGCAGTCAGGGACACGCCCACGCCCAGAACCTGCGCGATTCCGGCGTCAAGGTTGTGGTGGGACAGCGCCCCGGCGGCGCCAACTACGAACTGGCCAAGGAGCACGGCTTCAATCCTGTTTCCGCTGCCGAAGCCGCCGAACAGGCTGACCTGATTATGATTCTGCTGCCTGACGAAGTGCAGGCTTGTGTTTACGAAAACGACATCAAGCCCCACCTCACCAAGGGCAAGGCTCTGCTGTTCGCTCACGGTTTCAACATCCACTTCTGCCAGATCCAGCCCCCCAAGGATGTGGACGTGTTCCTCATCGCCCCCAAGGGTCCCGGCCATCTGGTTCGCCGCACCTACACCGAAGGCGGCGGCGTGCCCTGCCTGGTGGCCATTCATCAGGATGCCACCGGCAATGCCCTCAAGGTGGCCCTGGCGTATGCCAAGGGCGTCGGCGGCGCACGCTCCGGCGTGATCGAAACCACCTTCCGTGAAGAAACCGAAACCGACCTCTTCGGCGAACAGGCCGTGCTTTGCGGCGGCGTTTCCGCCCTCATCAAGGCTGGCTTTGAAACCCTGGTTGAAGCCGGATACCAGCCCGAAATGGCCTACTTTGAATGCCTGCACGAAATGAAGCTTATCGTTGACCTCATGTACGAGGGCGGCCTTTCGCGCATGCGTTACTCCATCAGTAACACCGCGGAATACGGCGACTACGTCACCGGACCCCGCCTCATCACCGATGAAGTGAAAAAAGAAATGAAGGCCGTGCTGAAAGACATTCAGAGCGGCGTGTTTGCCCGCAACTTCATTCTTGAAGCCCGCGCCAAGTACCCGATGTTCCTCACCACCCGCCGCAACGAATCTGAACATCAGATCGAAAAAGTGGGCAAGGAACTGCGCAGCATGATGTCCTGGCTCAAAAAGGACAAAAAAGATTAATACCGTATCCTCGGTTTTAGCCATTTAGCGTCTCTACCGGCCACCCGTCAGGGTGGCCGGTTCTTTTTTGGAATAGTTTTATTTTATAGCATGTTACCATTTAAAAGTTTAAAAGCTCCTGAGCATATAAGCATTTGAAATGCAGTACATTTCAAAGCTGCCATTCTGCCGGAAATGCTATTTTAGGCAGAATCCACGCCGCATTGCGGCGCGCTGCACGCTTGTGCAGCGTTAGAACGGTTAAACTTTTTCAAAGTTTGACCGTTCTAAAACCCTTGCTGGCTCGGTTCAAGACACGTAAAGCCGTACAGCAGAGAGGTTTGCGTCTTTCTTCATAACCTGATACGAAAAACCGTGGCTTTGCACATATTTTGCTTCTGCGGCATGGCCAACAACCGTCATACCGCTTACAGGCGACAATCCCGCCCCCCTCCGGCCCAGTAGCCGAAGTTCCTAACCACATGAGGTCGCGCATGGCTGCCCAAAACACCCATGAAAATACTGAAGAAATCATCGACCTGACCGAACTTATCGAAAAAGGCAGCGTTCCAGAAACAGATGAGGCTGTCGAAAGCCGCACTGCTGACGGGGACGCCGACCTGCACAGCCATATGCGCAGCCTCAATGATCAGGCGCAGCACTCTGAAGCAGAAGCGGAAATCGACCATCTGCTTGCGCAGATGGATTCTATGGACGAAGACGCCACGGCAGAAATGTCCTTTCAGCCTGTTGAAGCTGACGATGAAAGCACGAGCGAAGCCGCCGACACACAGGCAGACGCCACTACTGGCATGTCCCCAGATTTTCCGCCTGTGCGCATGCCTGACGGCCATATCGTAGATCCCCACGAAGAACTGCACATGCCCGGCATGGGTGATGTTGACAGCCTTTTGAACTCGCTCGATATCCCCCCGCAGCCCAGAGCTCAGGGAGCCGCCGCGCCGTCCTCCAAGGACACGGATGACGCTGTGGACAAAATGCTCGGCAGTCTGGGCGGTGCATCCTGCCCCACCCCGGAAGATTTTACCCCGAACCCAGAACAAAGCGCTCAAGCAGACCCAATGGGCCTTGATGAACTTCTGGCCGCCGGAACCATGCCGGAGCCCGTTATTTCAGACGAGCTTGAAGCCCTGCTGCGCGAGGCTAATCCGGCAACGGCACAACCAGCGCCCAGCAAGCCCCGACCCATTGAACAGCGCGCGGCTGCACCAGCTCAGGAGGCTCCAGCGGCGGCACCCCAGGCGGCTGCTCCGGCGCACGACCTCAATGAAGATCTGGACGCTCTGCTGCACTCCATTATGGCCGACCAGCCAAACCCTTCCCCGGCCCAAACGCAAGCCCAACCTGCCGCCAGCCAGGAACCAGCGCAGACAACGCCCTACGATGCTTTGGACGCGCAGGCCGCGCCACAGACTCCCGCTTCTGCACCCGCTTCTGAATCAGATTCTGGGCCAACCCCTGCGCCAGTTCCTGAACCGGGTACCCCTGAATCCGCAGCGCCTGCTGCTGATTCGGCATCAGACCCTGTCTCTGACCTGGCCGCCGATCTGGACATGTTGCTGGCCTCCATCAACGGACCAGAATCCGCAGATGCGGGCAAAGATACAGATCAGACAGCGGCATCCGATCTGGCGAAAAGCAACGAAACACTTGAATTTGACCTTGATGCGCTTTTGGCGGCAGCTGACGCGGAAGAGCGCGGGTTGCAGCCGGCCAGCACAGCAGAGCCCCAGGCGGAAGCTGTGCAGCCCTCCGTTGAAGGCGTGCCCGCCGCACATCAAGAACCTCCCGTAGAAGCCCAGCCCCAGGCCGCGCCCACCGCGCCCGAACTGAGTCTGGACGACATTCTGGATGCAAACGGTGCCTTTGCGCCTGACGAGATGGCCAACATGCTCGATCCGACAGACAGCGCTGCGGCAGTTGCGGCGGCTGCACTTGCTGCAGCCAGCGTCGTTAACAGTGCCCCGGCCAGTACTGCAGGCCAAATTCCTGCTCAGGACATGTCAGCCCTTGTGGAACGGCTTGACCAGTATGCCGCGCAATTGCAGCAGGCAGACGCTCGTGTGTCGGCGCTGGAATCCGCAGTAGCCGAAGCCCGGGCAGAAGCGGAACAGGCCCGCACCGAGGCCGATGAAGCCCGCGCTACAGCACAGCAGGCTCAGACCGCGCTGGACGAAGCCCTTGCCTCGGCGCAATCCGCGCATGAGAATGTGGCGCAAACCGCTACCGAAGCCCTGCACACGGCCCAAGGCGCTGCGGAAGCAGCAGCCAGTGCCGCAGCGCAACAGCAAGCTGACAAGCCAGAAAGCACGTCATCCCCCGAAGACCTTTTTGCAACAGATCACCCCCTGCATCAGCGTCTTTTGGAGCTTATTTCGGCCACAGCCGCAACGGCTGCCGCAGAAGCTGCCGCAACAGCGGCGCGTCAGGCAGCTGACGAGGCTGTTCAGTCTGCCATGCCCCAGGCCGAGGACAAGCCGCAGGCAGAGCACGAAGATCCCGCCCTGCTGGAAACCCTGCTGGACGAACGCATGCACGGGGTTAATCTGACTGTGAAGGGCGCTTCTGCCAGGCTGGATTCCGTTGAAGACAGGCTGGACGAACTGGAACCCCGCTTCAACGACAGGGTGGAAAAAGCAGCGGCAGCGGCAGCGGCCCGCATTCTGCGCGAAGAAATTGGCCGCCTGCTGGAAAGCGAATAGCCCGGTATATTTTGCTGACCGCGCAGGGCACGGCGCCGTGCGCTGACTGCGGGCATGTGTACGCGGGCTGCCGTAACGAGCTTCAGTGCAGTCCAGTTGAGACATTTTCATCAGTATTCCTGTGCGAATCGCATTGAGGGGTTTTGCTGACAAAACCTTTTACTGTTCCCCACAGGCAAAAGCGCTGATTCCGGCGCATGCCGACAAGCCGCACCCCTGCCAGACAGGGCCGCCGTGCTTGCCAAGTGAAAGCGGAACGCATATGCTGTTGCCCGATTTCACACGCATGGGACCATCAGCCCGCCGATCCATGCCACGTGGTTTCAGCTTGAAGCCGAAACACGACGGCATGGCGTTTTCTGTTGCCAGCCGTGCGTTTCGCACGCAGGCCAGAGGGTATGGAAGCATGCCGCCGCATGCGGAATGAAGGGACACGTTCCCCAACGCAAATATAAAAAAGGGGCGGGGGCTTGAGTTTCCGTTCATTTCCCGTCCAGGCAATGCCCACTGTGGGTCAAGGCCATTCCCCGAAGGGCGGGTTTTATTTCCGGCCATCAGGCAAGCGCCGCGAGTCTTTCGCAAACATCGGCAGAAGCGGCAGCAACAAAGCATGAGGACCGTATGGACAAGGATCGCAAGGAAGCCCTGCAGGTGGCCAAAGAACTGACCGCCAAATTTATTGAAACGCGCACGGTTTCTCCCGGCAATTTTGCCGAGGTATTCCCCTCGGTCTACCGGGTGGTATGCACAGCCATTGGCGTTGACGCGGATCAGGACAACAAGGGAAAATAAGTGGATTCTTCTCAGAACTCCCGGCAGGAAGGCGGGCACGCCCCGGCTGCCGCGCCGCAATCGGCTCCCCGGCCCACCCATGACGCGGCTGTGGCTGGCATGTTTGGCCGCATCGTGCGCTTTTATGATTTGCTGAACCGCGTTCTCAGCCTGGGTCTTGACCAGCACTGGCGCAAGGTGCTGGCCCGTAACGTGCGCCTGGGCGATACAGGCGTTGTTCTGGATCTGGCCGCAGGCACCCTGGACGTTTCCCTGGCCATACGCCGCCAGCATCCGACCGCCATTGTGCCTGCGCTGGATTTTTGCCCGCCCATGCTGGTGCAGGGCACCCGCAAGCTCAAAGGCGACAACACCCGGTGCATCCTGCCAGTTGCGGCTGACGCCAAGCGTCTGCCCCTGCCTGATGCCTCCGTGGATTGCCTGACCATAGCCTTCGGCATTCGCAATATCATCCCGCGCGAAGCGGCCTTTGCCGAAATGCTGCGCGTGTTGCGTCCCGGCGGGCGGGCCTGCATTCTGGAATTTGGCTCCGGACGCGAACGTATCTGGGGCGGGCTGTACAACGTATACCTGAATTTTCTGCTGCCCCGCGTTGGCCGTTTGTTTTCCAAAGATCCTGCGGCCTATGGCTATCTGGCCGACACAATCCGCGCTTTTCCTTCGGCCATTGAGCTGGAAAAAGAAATGCGCAAGGCTGGTTTTTCCAAAGCCTGGTACCAAAAGCTCACGTCGGGCATTGTATGCCTGCATGTGGGGGAAAAGGCGAAATAGTTTCAGCGCCGCGTGTGCCGGGCTTTTCGGAATTTGCCCACGGTTCGGCAGTGAGCAGGTATTGGCAGCAGCGGCAAAATGCGGCAGGTTGCGGCAAAACGGGCAGCCCCTGTATTCCAGATTTGCTGCTGGCAACAAGCAACGTGTGTCCTCAATGCTTGAGCAGCGTCGACAAAAGGCCAACGCAAAAGCGTAATGGGCAGGCCCAGTACAAGCTTTACAAGCCTTGTGATGTCCAGGCAGCACCGCGCAAATGCAATGGCTGAAGCAGTGCTTTTGTTCAGGGCAACACGCATGATGCATGCCCGGTTTACGCGTTGGTGCTCTGCCAATAGCGCGGCTTGCGGCAAAGCCCTCCGCGTTACCGAAAGCGGCACAGCGTATTCGCACGCGGATATTTTTACACGTTCAATGGCAAAATGCTTTAGTGCGAAGCAAGCCAGACGAGCAGCAAGCCCAGAGCCAGTGCCGCCAGCCCGACTATGCGCAGGCGGCTTTCAGGCAAGGGCAAAAGACTCAGCAGTGCGCGGCGCATGCCGCCAGGAAACAGCGTCCAGCACAGCCCCTCAAGCACTACGGCAAGACCCAGGGCGCGAAGAAAGAGTTCAATATTAAATTCCATGCTTTTTTGGTGACGAAAAAAGCCTGTTTTGTAAAGGAATGAAATTATGGTGACATTCGAGGCTCTGCAACAAGGCAAGGAAACGCTGGCCGTCGTCGGCCTTGGCTATGTGGGTTTGCCCCTGGCCGTTGCCCTTTCGCGCCACATGAAAGTGCTGGGTTTTGACATCAGCGCCCCGCGCATCAAGGAACTGCAAGACGGACACGACCGCACCCGCGAAGTGGACGACGTCAAGCTGCAGGCCGCTGATGTGCGCTATACCTGCGACCCTGCCGACCTCAAGGAAGCTGCCGTCATCATCGTGGCCGTGCCCACGCCCATTGACGACCACCGCTCCCCTGATCTCACCCCCGTGGTGGGCGCAAGCAAAACCGTTGGCCAGCATATGAGCAAGGGCTGCGTGGTGGTGTACGAATCCACCGTCTATCCCGGCCTGACCGAAGAAATCTGCGTGCCCATCCTTGAGCGCGAGTCCGGCCTTACGTTTGGCAAGGACTTCACCATCGGCTACTCGCCGGAACGCATCAATCCCGGCGACAAGGTGCACACCCTTGAAACCATCACCAAAATCGTTTCCGGTTCGGACGAGCCCACCGCCGATCTGCTGGTGGAGGTCTACGGTTCCGTGGTCACGGCGGGCATCCACCGGGCCTCCAGCATCAAGGTGGCCGAGGCTGCCAAGGTGATTGAAAACACCCAGCGCGACCTCAACATCGCCCTTATGAACGAGCTTGCCATTATCTTTGGCCGACTGGGCATCGACACTCTTGAAGTGCTTGAAGCCGCTGGCAGCAAATGGAACTTCCTGCCCTTCCGTCCCGGCCTTGTGGGCGGGCACTGCATTGGCGTGGACCCCTACTACCTCACCTATAAGGCCGAGGAACTGGGCTTTCACCCCGAAGTTATTCTGGCTGGCCGCCGCATTAACGACAATATGGGCAAATACGTGGCCGAATGCGTGGTCAAACGCCTGATCAAGAGCGGTCGCGTCATCAGCGGCGCTCGTGTGGGCATCTTCGGCTTCACCTTCAAGGAAAATGTGCCGGACCTGCGCAATACCCGCGTGGTGGACGTTATCCGCGAACTTGAAGATTATGGCGTACAGGTGCTGGTAAGCGATGCCGAGGCCGATCCCGCCGAAGCCATGCACGAATACGGCCAGACCCTGCTGCCGCAGGAAGAGCTGCGCGATCTGGACGCATTTATCCTGACCGTGAGCCACAGCGCCTACAAGGCTCTGACCCCCGAAAAAATCAAGAGCCTTTTTGCCCAGCCCGACAAAGCCGTGGTGCTGGACGTGAAAAGCTTCTTCGACCCTGCCGCCATGAGCGGCGCGGGCATAGATTACTGGAGGCTGTGAGCCGCGTGAGTCTGCTTATCTGCGTCGCTACCGGCCCGGAATTGTCGGGCCTTTTGCCGGATTTTGCACCGCCTTTGGAAACTGGCGCAAAATCCGGCGGCAGCGATGCGCCGGCGGCGTCCACCGCCGCAAGCTGGCCCGAAATGCAGCTCTGGCCAACAAGACTCAAGGCAGGCAATGCCTTGTGCTGCATAACGGGCGTTGGCCCCATCAATGCGGCCTTGGCTCTTGGGCATGTTCTGAGCCGGGCCGAAGCAGAAGGCACGCCAGTAAGCGCAGTGCTCAACGCGGGGCTTGCCGGAGCATTTGACCTTGAGGCCAATCCCCTGCTTTCGCACTGCCTTGTGCGGGAAGAAATCTGGCCCGAATACGGCCTGCACGACGGACAAAGCGTCACTGCCGGAGCTTTTGGCTTTCCTCAGTGGCAGCCCCCGCAAGGCGAGGCCGTGCGAGACCGGTTGACGCTGCCGGGTATTGAAGCCCTGGCCCCCTTTGGCGGCAAATGTGCGGAAGACGCGTTGCCCCACTGCCGTTCACTTACGGTAGCGGGCGTCAGCGCCAGTTTTGCCCGAGCCGCAGACTTGCGTGGCCGCTATCAGGCCGATCTGGAAAATATGGAAGGCTTTGCCGTGGCATACGCCTGCGCACGCCAGGGCATTCCCTGTGTGGAAGTACGCAGCGTGTCCAACAAGGTAGGGCCACGCGCCAGGGAAGAAAAAGATTTTCCTGGTGCGCTGCGCTCACTGGCGCAGGTGCTGCCCGCCCTTAACCTTATCTGAGTAGCGACATGATTCAACTCAAAGCACGCCTTGCCCTGGAACTGCCCGCCATCAACCGCGCTCTGGACAAGGCCGTGGACACCTTGCCTGAGCCCGTACGTCCGGTGACGCGCCACATCTTCGAGGCAGGCGGCAAACGCCTGCGTCCTTTGCTTACCGTGCTTACGGCGCGTTTGCTGGGAAACAACAATGAAGATATCCTGAATCTGGCCGTCACCCTTGAAATGCTGCATGCCGCCACCCTGCTGCACGACGATGTGCTGGACAACGCCGTAAGCCGCCGAGGCAAACCCGCGGCCCACACGCTCTACAATGTGTCCAGCGTCATTCTGGCTGGCGATGCCCTGCTGGCAGGCGCCAATGCCCTTGTGGCCCAAAGGGGCGACCCGCGCCTTTCGCACTGTTTTTCCGAGGCCACAAGCCAGACCGCGGCGGGCGAAATTCTTGAAATCGCGTCCCAGGGCAGTGTGGGTTCCAGCGCCGCCCAGTATGAAGAAATGGTGCGCGGCAAAACGGCATGGCTTATCCGCGCCGCCTGTGAAATGGGCGCGCTGGCAGCAGGAGCCGACGACAAAACCGTGGCCGCCGCCGCGGCCTATGGCGAAAACCTGGGCATGGCCTTTCAGATGGTGGACGACGCGCTGGACTTTGCCCCTGAAAGCGTTACGGGCAAACCCACGGGCGGCGACGTGCGCGAAGGCAAGCTGACCCCGCCCCTGCGCCTTTACCGCGACAGCCTGACCGAGGCTGACCGCAAAGATTTTGACGCGGCCTTTACCAGCCTGAGCATGACCGAGGCCGACGCCGAGGCCATTGCGCTGCGCATACGCGAGGCAGGCTTTGACGCCGCCGTTCGCCGTCAGGCCGATACTTTTCTTGACGCGGCAAGGCATGCCCTCAACAGCCTGCCCGACAAGTCCGAGCGCAAGGTCATGTTCCACATGGCCGACTATGTGCGCGACAGAAAGAAATAAGCTGTAACCTCACGAGGAAGCACCAATGCTCTACCGGGTGGAAACCGGCCTGCACGCCGGACTGGACGATACACAGGGTCGCAAGACGGCCCAGCATCTGCTCAAGGCTCTCAACCTGTCCACGGGTGCCGTGCGTCAGATCAAGGTCTTTACGGCCGAAGGGCTCAATGAAGCTCAGGTCAGGCGGCTGCTGGACGAAGGCATCTGGCACGACCCCATCTTGCAGGCGGCCTCTCTTGAGCCTCTGCCCGCAGGCCAGCCCGAACCGGACTGGTATGTGGAAGTGGGCTTTCGTCCCGGCGTGACCGACAACGAAGCCCGCACCGCCCGCGATACCGCCGCAATGGTGCTGGACATCCCCCGCGACAGCCTGCGCGTGTACACCGCCGTGCAGCACCGCATTGTCAATGACCCGGCTGCACCGCTGACCCGCGATCAGGTGGACATGCTGGCGCGCGACCTGCTCTGCAACACGCTCATTCAGCGCTACCGCATCAAGAGCCGCCAGGAATGGCAGGCCAGCCCCGGCTTTGAAGCGCAGGCCGCCCAGGTCACAGGCGAAGCCAACGACACGGTGGACACCATCACCCTGTCCGGCATGAACGACGACGACCTCACCCAGGCCAGCCGCTCCAATACCTGGGCCTTGAACCTCAAGGAAATGCACTGCATTCGCGACCAGTTCACCGCCCCCGGCGAAGTGTCCCGGCGCAAGGCCATGGGCCTGCCCGGCGACCCCACTGACGTGGAAATGGAAGTGCTGGCCCAAACCTGGTCCGAGCACTGCAAGCACAAAATTTTCGCCTCGCGCATCAATTACACTGACGCGGATACGAACCGCCACGAAGTGGTGGACAACCTTTACAAGACCTGCATTCGCGACGCCACGGCCATTTTGCGTGAACGCATGGGGCCCAATGACTACTGCAAGTCCGTGTTCAAGGACAACGCGGGCGTCATCGCCTTCATCAACGGCTACGATGCCTGCATCAAGGTAGAAACCCACAACAGCCCTTCGGCTCTGGACCCCTACGGCGGTGCGCTTACGGGTATTGTGGGCGTCAACCGCGATCCTATGGGCACGGGCATGGGCGCGGAACTTGTCTGCAATACAGACGTGTTCTGCTTTGCCTCGCCCTTCCACGACAAGCCCCTGCCCCCGCGCCTGCTGCACCCCCGCCGCGTGCTGGAAGGCGTGCGTGAAGGCGTGGAACACGGCGGCAACAAGTCCGGCATTCCCACGATCAACGGCTCGCTGGTTTTTGACGAGCGCTTTTTGGGCAAACCGCTGGTGTACTGCGGCACTGTCGGCGTGATTCCGGCTGAAATCCACGGCCGTCCCGGCTGGTTTAAAAAGGCCGAAACTGGCGACTTTATCGTCATGACTGGCGGTCGCATCGGCAAGGACGGCATCCACGGAGCCACCTTCTCCTCCGAAGAGCTGCACGAAGGTTCGCCTGCCACCGCTGTTCAGATCGGCGACCCCATCACCCAGCGCAAGATGTACGACTTCATCATGCGCGCCCGTGACCTTGGCCTGTACAACGCCATCACCGACAACGGCGCTGGCGGCCTGTCTTCTTCTGTGGGTGAAATGGCGGAAGACACTGGCGGCTGCGTGCTGGATATCGCCAAAGCGCCCCTCAAGTACGACGGCCTGCGCCCCTGGGAAATCCTGCTCTCCGAAGCGCAGGAACGCATGACCCTGGCCGTGCCGCCCGAAAAACTGGACGAGTTTATGGAACTGGCCGCCCGTATGGACGTGGAAGCCACGGCCCTCGGCACGTTCACAGAATCCGGCTACTTTGAGGTGCGCTACAATGACCGCATTGTGGCCTCCATGCCCATGCAGTTCATGCATGAAGGCGTGCCCCAGCTTGAGCTGGAAGCCGAATGGAAGGCCCCTGAAATCAAAGAAATCAGTGTGGATGTGACCGATGCGGACCAGGGCGCTTTTCTCAAGCGCATGCTGAGCCGCCTCAACATCTGCTCCAAGGAATATATCATCCGCCAGTACGACCACGAAGTGCGCGGCGGCAGCGTCATCAAGCCTCTGGTGGGCGTCAAACGCGATGGCCCGGCAGACGCGGGCGTGCTGCGTCCCCTGTTGGAATCGGACGCGGGCCTTGTGATCTCTCACGGCATCTGCCCCAAATTCAGCGATTACGACACCTACTGGATGATGGCCAACGCAATGGACGAGGCCATACGCAACGCGGTGGCCGTAGGCGCTGATCCCGACGCGCTGGCCGGGGTGGATAACTTCTGCTGGTGCGACCCTGTGGTCAGCCCCTCCAATCCCGATGGCCGCTACAAGCTGGCACAGCTTGTGCGCGCCTGCCGCGCCCTGCGCCAGTTCAGCCTGGCCTTCGGCGTGCCTTGCATTTCCGGCAAGGACTCGATGAAGAACGACTACACGGGCGGCGGCGAGCGTATCTCCATTCCGCCCACTGTGTTGTTCTCCGTGCTGGGCGTTATCCGCAACGTCACTGCCACCCAGACGTCAGACTTCAAAAAAGCTGGCGACTACATCTACCTGCTGGGCGGCACCTGGAACGAAATGGCGGGCAGCGAAGCGTGCGACGAACTGGGCATCAAGGGCGGCCATGTGCCTCATGTGGACGCGGCCTCTGCTATGGCCCGCTACCGCGCGGTTTCCGCTCTTATGGGCCAGCGGGCCATCTCCGCCTGCCACGACTGCTCAGACGGTGGTCTGGCTGTGGCCCTGGCTGAAATGTGCATCGGCGGCCGTTTGGGCGCTGAGCTGGATCTGGACGCGGTACACACCATGCAGTGCATGAACAAAACAGAACTGCTGTACAGCGAAAGCGCCAGCCGTCTGCTTGTCAGCGTAAAGCCCGAACTGGCTATGATCTTTGACGCTCTTGGCCAGTGGCAGCTCTGCTCGCGCGTGGGCGTGGTCACCACCGACGAGCGCCTGACAATGAAGTCTGGCGACAGCGTCATTGCCAGCGAGCATGTGGAAGATCTGGCGCGCGCCTTCAAGGTGACGCTGGACTGGTAAATACCGTCTCAACAAAAGCGCAGAGTATAGAAATGCCGTTGGCGACAGCCAGCGGCATTTCTTCGTATACTTCGCAGCTAGTCTGTGCTTCCCAGGTTCGATATGGCACTTGCTATTATTTATACCAACAAAACCATAGCATTAGCATTTGCCATCTCGTAAACCGAGGTATATGGTTGGGCATATAGTATTTTAACATGGGATATTACGCTGCTGGCGGCCCGTCCCTGCCTGTGGGTGGGCTGTCTCCATAGCAAAGGAGAAAACCATGTACCATATGCGTGAAGAAGCGGAAGGGATCAAATCTCAGCTGGCGACGTGGCGTGAAACCCTGCATCGGCACCCCGAGCTGAGTTTCAAGGAATTCTGGACCACCGACTACCTGAAAAAAGAACTGGTCGGTATGGGTATAGAAATTGTCGACTGGGGCGGCGAAACAGGCGTTGTGGGCCTGCTGCACGGCCCCCGCCCCGGCAAATGCGTGGCCCTGCGGGCCGATATCGACGCACTGCCCATTGATGAAAAAAGCGGCGTCCCCTTTGCCTCGGAAAATCCGGGCATCATGCACGCCTGTGGGCACGACAGCCACATGGCCGCCCTGCTGGGCGCAGCCCGCCTTTTGTCCAACCGTAAGGATGATCTCAAAGGCACGGTAAAATTCATTTTCCAGCCTGCGGAAGAAATCTTCGCTGGCGGAGCCCTTATGGTCAAAAAGGGCGTGCTTGAAAATCCTCATGTAGACTTCATTTTTGGCCAGCACAACATCTGCGAACACCCGGCGGGCAAAGGTCTTATCTCCCCCGGTCCCATCATGGCCTGCTCGGCCTTCATTTCCATTACAGTACACGGCAAGGGCGGTCACGGCGCAGTGCCGCACCTGGCCCACGATCCTGTTGTGGCTGCAGCCGCCATCGTTTCCGCACTGCAAACCATAGTCAGCCGCGAAATGCGGCCCACCGAGGCAGTGGTGGTCACCATAGGCAGCATACACGGCGGCACGGTGGCCAACGTCATTCCCGATACTGTCACCATGCAGGGCACAGTGCGCTGCTTTGACCTTGAACTCTTTCACGAGCTTGAAGGTCGCCTGCGGCGCGTCATTGAAAATACCGCCGCAGCGCACAACGTCACAGCCGACTTTGAGTATAACAAGCTGGTTCCCAACGTGAACAACCCGCCGGAACTTACGGAATGGATGCGCCAAGGCCCCATGAAGAAAGTTTACGGCGAAGAAAATGTGTTGCCCTGCGTACCCAGCATGGGTGGCGAAGACTTTGCCTGTTATATGGCCGAAACGCCCGGGGTCTTCGTTTGGTTTGGCAGCGGCAACCCGGAAAAAGGCATCAAATTCTCCTGGCATAATCCAGCGTTCAACGTGGATAACGAAAGCCTGATCTACGGCGCGGCGCTGTACGCGCAAGTTGCTCTGGACTGGCTGGCCAAGGAAGCCGGATAGCAAACATACAGCCGGGCAACGCATGTGCGCGGCCCGGCTGATGCATAACAAGTTGAAGGAGATGCCTTATGGGATTCACTTGGAAGCACAGGCACACGTCTCTGGCCGTGGTGTTTGTAGTCTGGCTAGTTTCCTACCTAGACCGCATGGTCATGTCCACCGCCATACCGTATATTGCGGATGATTTTAACCTTTCCGCCGGTGAGATGGGCGTGGTCATGAGCGCATTTTTTGCCGGCTACGCGCTCTTCCAGATTCCCGGCGGCATCCTGAGCGACCGCTTCGGCGCGCGCAAGGTTCTTGTATTCGCCATTGCCTGGTGGTCCATCTTTACCCTGTTCACCGGCTACGCCAGCAGCCTGATAGGCCTTGTGCTTATTCGCATCTGCTTCGGCATTGGTGAAGGCATTGGACCCGCCGCCACATGGAAATCCCTGGCCGTCTGGACGCCCGCCTCGGAGCGCGGACGCGCCAACTCCATCATGATGAGCACCAATTCGCTCGGACCCGCCCTTGCGCCGCTTTTTGTGGTGGCCATAATGTCCCTCTGGGGCTGGCGGGCGGTATTTCACTATCTGAGCATACCGGGCTTCCTGCTTTGCATCTGGGTCTGGTTTACGCTCTATGACAACCCCAAGGAAAAAAAGGGCGTCAGCCCGGAAGAACTGAGAGAACTGGAAGAAGAACCTTCCGCTTCCGGCGTGGAGCAGAAAAACCTGACCTTCATGCAGGTATTGTCCACGCCTGTGGTCTGGAAGTCGTTTCTTTTGCTTTTCTTCAGCAATACAGTGGCCTGGGGCTACATGTCCTGGCTGCCCACCTACCTTGTCAAAAGCCGTGGGCTGGCCATGGGGCAAATGGGTATAGCCGCATCCCTGCCGTTTTTCGCAGGCTTTATCGGCGCTATTGTTTCCGGCTATCTTATGGACGGCGCGCTGAAAAAGCACCGCTTCCATTATGTTATCGTCACCCAGCTGTGCATGGCGCTCTTCCTCTACCTCATGTTCACTGCTGAAAGCGTGACCAACCTTATGATCTTCAACATCATTGCGGGCTATTTCTGCTTCTGCTGCGTGGCTTCGGTCTTCAGCCTGCCCATGATGGAAGTGCCCAAGGAAATTGCGGGCAGGGCTATGGGCATCGTAAACACAGCAGGACAGCTGGCAGGCTTTTTGGCTCCCATTATCGTGGGCGTGCTCATCACCACCGCGGCTGACGGCGTGCAAAACTACAACGTGGCCTTTGGCTTTTTGTGCTGCTCCAACATTATGGCAGCCATAATCGCCTTCTTCTTCCACAGGAGCAACGTCAAAACCGCTGCCGCTGCCTAGAGTATTTTCTGCTGAAATGCGTTGTGGGGAAGGGACCCTTTGCAAAAGGGTCCCTTCCCCACGCGCCCCACTCCCAAAAATTCTTGCTCCTCTTTCCACATGCCAGGCGTAACGTCTCGAGCACCCGGCCTTGAAGAGGCAGCTCCTCAATATGGCATTGGCTCAACGCTGATTTGCTTCCACATCCTGTACCACAAAGCCGCAAATGAGCGTACTGCTGCCCGCTGACGGGTAGAATTCCTAGCAGAATTCTTATATGTAAAAGCCCCGCAGGCTGATGCCTGCGGGGCTTAATTTGATCATATCAATATTGAAATGTCGGGCATTTCAATATTGGCATCCTGCCGGAAACCGTATTTCTGGCAGAATCCATATCGCCATGCGGCAGGCGGCTCGGTCTACTGGCCGCCGTGCATTTTACCATTTTTATTAATAAAATGCCTTATTGCTGACAAACCATGCTTTTTTGTGGGGGGACACTTCAGGGATTGCAGCCGTGGAGTTCTGCCCTGCTAAACCGGATAGCTTTCGGGCAGTTCACCAGACCTTAGTTGTTAACTTCGCCTTCATAGCGCTGCGGGGCGCGGCGCTGACCATCAGGGCGCTTGCCGGAGCGGTTGTCCTTGGGATGAGCGACCTTGTTGCCCTTGGCATTTTTGCCATTGGGGCTGGTCATCTTGTCGGCGCGCTGTCCCTTGACGCCGGGCTGGGCAGCCTTGGCGACCTTGCTGTTCTTTTTGACAGCATGCTTGCCGTTGGCGTTGCCTTTGACGTCTTTTTTGGGAGCAACCTTCCCGGTGTTCTTGACCTTGGCGGCTTTGGTGCCCTTGCCGTCACGGTGGTACTGGGCGTCAGCACCCTGGCTTCTGCCATACTGCTGATCATTGCGGGCCACGAGCATCATGCCCTGTCCCATGTCCGAAGTGTCCGCATTGGCCTGGGTCGGAACACCGATCCACAAGGCCGCGGCAAGGGTACACAGACCCAAAGGCCGCCAGAGATATTGCATGGTCATAATGGTATCCTCCTTAAAGGGCGCACAGCCCTGAGCTTCCATATGCCTATGCGTTCCCGGACGCAAGAGGTCTTTACAACTTACCCGGCTTCATATTGAAAATATTACTCTTTTTTTTAAAATTTCTTAAAAAAACCGCTGTCTGGCGAAGATTTTTATCCACTATCCAATACCCCGCCGTTCAGGCATACCACGAAGATTTTGCGCCAAGAGCACGCCAAAAGGCTTTTTTACAAAAAAACGTGTACACTTACGGTGTATTTATTTCGTAAAAAAGCCTTTTACCTTATCCAGTGGGACCAAAGAATTATTTGGAGGCTGCCCCCTGAGCTGAGATCAGACGCAACGCGGGCGCGCCCAGGCCGTCTTCCTGCGCAGCCCGGCCCACAGCATCGGCTTCGGGGCGCACATAGCTGCGGCCTTCAATCTCATAACGCTTGGCAGGCATGTCGCGTCCCGCAACCCGTGCGGTTGCCGCGCTGCGGGGCGACACAAGCCGCTCCAGCCTCTGACAACGTATCCCCAGAGTATGCGTGTGGCGCAGTACCGCCTGTTCTGCCACGCCTTCATGATCTGTCAGGCACAGCACACGCAGCAATCCTGATGGACGGCTTTTCTTGCCAATGCCCGGCAGCCACAAGACGTCCAGCACTTCAGGCATGTCGGCCAGCGCAGTAAGCGCCTGCCCCAGCTCCTCTCCTGTGAGATGGTCGAGGTGAGTTTCAAGCTGGCTGACAAGTTCACGCCCGCCATGATGGTGGTCTACACGAGAGGCCGCATCCAGCAGCCACATGCGCAGGCCGGATGCGGCAGGGCGCGAGCCATAGCCCGTTCCCATAGCAGTAAGCGTACCGCAGGGAGCGCCAGTAAATTCGTCGACCAGGGCGTGCAGCAGGGCTGCCCCGGTGGGGGTAATCAGCTCTTCACGCGCGCCTGTGGGGTACACGGGCTTGTTGCGTAAAAGCCACGCTGTAGCAGGCGCTGGCAGGGGAATGCAGCCGTGCGCGCATTCTATGCTGCCCGAAAACCAGGGCAGAGACGACGCAGTAATGCGCTGCACGCCCAGCTGTTCCAGGCCGTAGCACACGCCCAAAATGTCCACCAGGGTATCGACGGCTCCCACTTCGTGAAAATGCACTTCTTCCGGCTGGATCTGATGCGCATACGCCTCAGCCTGGGTCAAAACCTCAAGAACGGACAAGGCGCGGTCGCGCACAGTACCCGGCACATCCACAGTGTTAAAAATAGCTGCTATATCCGCAGGGTGGCGCAACGGTTGTTCATCCTGCCGCCAGCGAACATCAATGTGCCGCCCGGGGCCAGCCGCCCTGATCTCTTCACGTAGCTCAATTTCGCAGGCCACGCCCGCTTTTTCCAAGGCTGCCGTCAACGGAAAAAAATCCACACCCAAATGAGCCAAAGCCGCCAGCGTCATATCCCCGCTGATGCCGCCGCCGCAATCCAGATACACTTCCATACGCACCCGCAAATCGCTGCTCCGTATGCCGGGAATGCCCGGCCACACACTTGTGCAGCATCCGTTTGTTGTTGTATAAACAGAAAAAGGCCGTTCAATTATGCGGCCAAACACCAAACCGCATCGAAAGCCGGAGGGAAGCATGCCTGTTCAGAACTGGATGACCACCGATGTTGTAAGCGTCACCCCGGAGACGTCTCTGCTCAAGGTTGGCAAACTGATGAAGGACCATCATGTCCGCCGTTTGCCCGTTCTTGACGAAAAGGGACGCGTCGTTGGCATTATTTCCGACCGTGACGTGCGTGACGCCTCTCCCTCCAAGGCCACCACGCTCGACATGTACGAAATGCATTACCTGCTGGCCGAATTGAAGGCCAAGAACATTATGACGGCTAACCCTTTGACCGTCAAACCGTCCGACACGGTTGAACAGGCTGCCCTGCTGATGCTCGATAACAAGGTCGGCGGATTGCCCGTGGTTGAAGAAAACGGAAAACTGGTTGGTATTATTTCTGACCACGACGTGTTCAAGGCGCTTGTGGATATTACCGGCGCTCGCCTTGGCGGGCTGCAGTTCGCCATCGAACTGCCCGATCTGCCGGGCACTGCCCGCCCCCTCTTTGACCTGTTGCGCGCCCATAATGCACGTCTTTTGTCAGTATTGACCGTCAGTAACGATGACGGAAATCGCCACATCTTTATACGAGTGCGCGAACTTGAAAACAAAAGTGCCGAAAACAGCCTCATGGAAGAAGTTGCAAAGCTTGGCAGAGTGCTGTATTGCATCCATCAGAATGGTTGAGCAGACCAATCGGGATTATATCATCTCACTGAAATTGCTAACAAAAAATTTCGACTAGAATAGTGGGGCATGTCAAAAAAAGCCGTCAGGGCTTGCCATCAAATTTTTTTTATGGCATAAAGGCATTCGTTGTGATTGCATTACGCTTTCGCGCCCCATTGGAGGAATTCGGCCGGGTAACCCCGGTTGGCTGCGCCAGGAGCATGTTGTTCCGGCGAGGTTGAGTACTACCTGTCCAAGGAGGACACACGCATGGCTGAGATCACCTATAAAGGTAAAAGCTTTGAAGTTGACGAAGACGGTTTCCTTCTGCGTTTTGACGACTGGTGCCCCGAATGGATGGACTATGTGAAGGAAT
>JAEWKM010000009.1:0-30374 GCA_023386035.1 Pseudomonadota bacterium | reverse complement strand
CTCATTTGCTTGAATCTGTTCGGCAAGGATTCTCTGGAAGAACTTCTGAATCCGCGAAGACGAAAAACTATAAACACCTATAGTTATAGCCTGTTAGCTATGGGTGCTTAACCGGACAACATTGATTGATGTTAAAAATTTTTCGTTTTTATAAATTGCTCCACTGACAGTAATGCGGGGAATTGATAGATGGCTAACTCCAGAAGTTGTGCTAGTTAACTTTATAAAGTAATCACATATTAGTGGTATATTCTTATAAATATACACACCACAACTAGATGTAATAATCAAAAACAAGAACGCGTAGCAAATGAAATGGCTGCAAGACAACTTTAATTTGACAATCTGATTATACATCACTTCTTTTTTCATTTTTCCTCCGCCCTGTCCATTATCTTGGTGCTGCGCGATGACTACCTATCACCCCTCTATCCCCCTAAACAGCTCAGAATATGCCCCTACTCCATAGCAATCACTGCACAAGTAGAAGTATAAGCCGCAGTAAATCCCAAGGGTAAGTGCTGTGACACTGCTCACTAGGCTTGTGCCTCTCGCCAGTTCAGACAAGATGCAACTCACTGCCTCCATGCAGGCATACTTCCTATTTTCCAATACCTAGTGAATGGGCGCATTGCTACGGCGACACAACAGCGCGGCTTCTGCCACAAAACAGCGGTGGCCACGCTTATTCAATGAACATCTGGTTGCCCTCGCCCCTTTAACACTTTGCAAACGCTCTCTGGCAAAGCGGCAACCTCAATGATCACGGTCATACTACGCATGGCTCATTGGCCTATACCCTTTTGCCGCAGCAGCACACTCCACTCTACGCAATGTAGGCGATAGGGTTTGCACCAGCCGTTCTATTGCTAAAATCTACATTTCAGCCTTCACTAGTTATACATAGCGCTTTTTAGGTCAAAGCTTACATGTAGCCACAATTAAAGGACAGAAGGACAGGTTGAAAAATTGCAAAGCAATGAAAATTGATTTATAAAACTTGGTAGCTACAGAAATACATTGTATTTTAAGGCAAACAATTCATTAAAATTTTAGCACATTGGCTTTGTAAAAATATGAAAAGTGTAGATCGTCCTCTCTATATTGTTTGGTCAGAAGAGTTTGATACTGGCATTTCCATCATTGATGAACAGCATCGTGGTCTTGTAAGCCTGATAAATACGTTCTTTTACCATAAGGGTGATGCTGATAAAGATATTGATCGGTTTCTGGTCCCCACGGCAGAAATGTTTAAAAGTTATGCCCAATTGCATTTTTTAACCATTTCAAGATTAATGAAAGAAACTGATTACCCTGAGTATGACTTGGAAACCAAGCGCAACGAAGAACTCATGGCAATCATTCAAACTGTAGATATGCGGTGTCGAGCCAGACGAGACGCTGATGGTTTTCTGCGGTTTTTGAAAATGTATTGGACAAGGGTTGTATGTAAAAAAAATTTAAACTTTATTGCGTACATTAAATCTCAACAATAAACATTTATAATAGTACGCATATTCAACACTAAACTACAAAGCACAAAGCTATTTGTGCATATTTTTAACTTATTGAAATTTCATATCTATTATTAACATATATAAAAGTTTAACCAACAACGACTCTCTCCTCAATACTCCCAGAAAGTTTGATACACACTCGCTCGATACCAGAAAACGCATTAAATCTATGCGAACATCCTTTCCTTAAACTTTTTGTTGTCAGCGCGAACTACAGACGCATATCCATACTAGATCATACTTGCGCGAGCCTTATCACATGCTTCTTTCCGGCATCACCCAAGGTGCAAAAAACGGCATGCCGGCACAGAGTTGGTCAAAGTTAGGATTATATTCTGAGCCAATAGAGCCATTAACTTGGAAGAATCAAGGTAGGAATCATGAGCACACGTACAACACCGCGTACTGTGGTCGCGGGTAGCGATAGCAAGCCTCAGTCCGAGCGAGCCATCGCTCACCCCACGCGGTTGAATGAATTAGAAAGTTCTCCCGATCGTGTGACGTGGTCGCTGTTTGTTAGGGCAGCGCTGCTAGTAATTGGCATCTGGTCTGCCTCTGCCTTGGGGTTATATTTTTTTGCATCAGACTTCAGCAAGTCCGGAACGTTTGGAGATTCCTTCGGTGTATTGAACACGCTGTTTTCCGGTCTGGCATTTGCAGGGATTATCGTTTCGATCAAAATGCAAAACGATGAAATGCGTGAACAACGCAAAGAGCTTCAAAAACAAAAAAAGAATGCCTTACTGTACCACAGGGAAAGAATGTTTCTTTTACTGATGGATGAGTTCAAAAAATCTCGCGAGCGCCGCTATACCGTTGTCGACGTGCGCATGGTAATCAACGATTGCCTTGGATATAACGCTGCAATCAACACGGATGATTCTTCACCGGTGGCGTCATTAATGGACGAGGTAGAGAGCGTGCTTTCTGGAGCACGAATTGAGACGCCTTTATTGCAAACTTTTTCGCGTCGGGTTTTTCGTCACGAGCTTTGCGAGGTTTTCATTAAAACCTTTCATCAAGCTGCCGAAAGTGTAAAAAAATTCGATCAAGCCTCCAGGGGCGAATACTATGACATCGTTTGCAATAGCATGTCTGACCCTGAAGAAGCCCTGCTATTCCTCTGCTTTGTAGCGCGCTGTGGAGTACATACTCCACAAAATCCTCAAGCTATGAAACTGCGCGAGAGCTTTGACGAGATAAAGGATAAACTCGTGTAACCGCCAGGGGATCAAGGGCGATCACCTGAACCTTTGGTGTTTTTTTATTTTTTGCCCCTTACAGCTTCAAAATGGCGCATGTGACATCTGTTTTTACTTTAACATTTGAATCGTACGTCTAGCTGTTTTTTCCGCAACGCTGTTTCGCAATAAACCCAGCCTGCCTTCAATAAGTTTCAGATATAAAGCAGCACCCTCCTGCCTTGCGACGTAAAATTCATAGCAGCAAGCACATCAACAATTTCTTATTTCTACGCCCCAAAAGCCAAACTCGACGAGCCATCGCGCTAAAAACTGAACAAAACAATACTCAGTGTTTTAGAGTATTTTAACTTTGAATAGTTTTAAAGCCCCAAACATTATGAGAGGAAAGCGCGACGTACAAGGCGGGATGCATTGAATTTACATTTTGGGCAGAAGAGCAACTTTGAAGTGTGAAATATTTTAGAGTTAGCCAGGGTTAGGTGCTCATGCGGTCGTCATAAGCTTATTGCAGTGAGCTTAAAGCAAAAAGCGCTGGGCTCAAAAGCACACTCTTGACCGCAAAAATGGAAAGCCCCGGAACACCGGGGCAATCGTGGGATGTGTAAAGCAGTTGTGTTGAGACTATGCAAGATCACGGCATCGTTGTCAACATAGTACACCAAAATGACTTCTCAAATTTCGCAATCATCTTCATCATAACCGCACAAGATAAAAAAAGAGCCACAGGTATTACCTGTAACTCCATCGTTTCTCTGGTCGATCGGGATGACGAAGATTTTTCGTCGTAGCCCAGAGCCCCGGTGGTAGAGGCGGAGAATTGGCGCCCTGGTCGGGACTTCCGAGCGAGGGGTAAAGGAAGAACCATTCAGAGATGGGAGCCTTTTTCGGAAAAAATGAAAATGGGAAATTGTCTGGATAGGCAGAGGTGGGATTCAGGCAGATGTTGTTTAATTATCTACTTGTACCCTGACGTTATACCCCAATAAAAAAAGGAGCCACAGGTATTGCCTGTAACTCCTTGATTTTTCTGGTCGGGATGGCGCGATTTGAACGCGCGGCCTCAGCGTCCCGAACGCTGCGCTCTAGCCAAGCTGAGCCACATCCCGTTGAGAAAGGGAAGATATGCGAGACGTTGAATTTTGGCAAGTCATTTTTTATTTGTAAAAAGCAAAGGCCTGACGTAATATAAAATCTGTCCCGTGAAGGACAAATTCTTAGTGGAGCGAGCAAT
Source organism: Pseudomonadota bacterium (assembly GCA_023386035.1). Classification (GTDB taxonomy): domain Bacteria; phylum Desulfobacterota; class Desulfovibrionia; order Desulfovibrionales; family Desulfovibrionaceae; genus Desulfovibrio. The sequence continues at coordinate 26,421 of JAEWKM010000009.1, read as the reverse complement.
CTGTATGACCCGAGTTCTCGTGGTGGACGACTCTACATTTATGCGCAATGCCATTGCCTCTCTCTTGGAGCAGGACCCGGAAATCAAGGTTGTCGGCACAGCTAGAGATGGACTTGAAGCGCTGCAAAAAGCTGAAGAGCTTGATGCAGACGTTATGACGCTAGACGTGGAAATGCCGCGCCTTGGCGGTCTTGAAACCCTCCAGCGCCTTATGAAGACCTCCCCCATGCCCGTGCTCATGATCAGTTCCTTAACTGAAAGTGGCGCTGAGAGCACGCTTAAGGCAATGGAATATGGCGCTCTGGATTTTATTCCCAAGAACATGAGCAACGATCGTGATTCTTTTGGTCTGGAGCTGCGCCGCAAGGTTACAGCGCTGGCTCGGCGCAAAGCGATTATCCGGCTCAAGTACCGACGCATCAATAATATTGCCATACCGACCACTCCCCTGACGCGCGCGCCTGCGCAACCAACAGACTATGTTCAGACCCCTTGCCACGGGCCACGCGACCTTGTTGTTGTGGGAGTCTCTACAGGAGGGCCGCCGGTGGTGCAAAAAATACTGTCTGCATTGCCCGCTGACCTGCCAGCCTGCATTCTTGTTGCGCAGCATATGCCTGCGGCTTTTACTGGCCCATTTGCCAAAAGGCTTGATAGCGTTTGCAGCATCGGCGTCACAGAAGCAGTTGACGGTGATCGCTTAAAAAATGGCCATGCCTACGTCTGCCCCGGTGGACGGCACATAAGCGTGCGCATGCGTGGCCCCCTGCCCGAGGTTGCCGTTACGGACGAACCCCGCGATGCCTTGTACAAGCCCACTGTGAACCTGCTTATGGAAAGTGCCGGGAAAAATATGGGGCGGCGCACCCTGGGGGTGATGCTGACCGGTATGGGATCAGATGGGTGCGAAGGCGCAAAAATTTTAAAAGAAAAAGGCGGTTGCCTCATTGCCCAGAATGAGGCTTCATGCGTAGTGTACGGCATGCCAAAGGCTGTTATTGATGCCAAACTGGCCAATCAGATTCTCGATGCGGACGATATCGCCCAAGCCATCATGACAATCGTCAAAGGCTGACCCGTAGCGCAGCAGGAAGCAATATTATGGAAAATTCGCTCAACACGGCTCCGCAAGTAATCGAAGCTCTGCAATCCACCGACAGCGCCACCATTCGTGGTGCCGCGTTCAATGCTGGCGATATGGCCTTGCACGATGCCATCCCCCTACTCTGCGCACTTGTCAAAAGTAGCAACATCGGCATTCAGGAAGCTGCTGAATATGCCCTGCGCAAAATCCGAGGGCCTCATGTGGTAACAGCCTTGCTGCCACTACTACGTAGCGAAGAAGCTCCTGTACGAAACGTAGCTATGGATATTTTGCGTGAGATCGGAAGGGACAGCATTGAAAGTATGCAACCGTACCTTCAAGATGAAGATCCCGATCTGCGCATTTTCATCACCGACATTCTCGGTTATTCCCCCACGCATCAGGCAGCCCTGCTTCTTGCCAAGGCGCTACTTAAAGATCCAGAAGTTAATGTGCGCTATCAAGCGGCCGTCAGCCTGGGCAACCTTGCTTTTCCCGAGACCGTCCCCCCCCTGTGTCAGGCGATGCATGATGAAGAATGGGTGCAGTTCGCAGTGGTGGAAGCTCTTGCCAAAATCAAAGACCCCTCAGCCGCCAATGGGCTTGTAAAACTGTTGCCCCAGGCATCGCCGCTGGTCAGCTCTGCTATTATTGATGCGCTGGGCGGCATGGGCGATATAAAAGCCATACCGCTTCTTTTCAGCTCACTTGAAAATGTCAGCGTTCCCTTGCGGCACAAGATAGTTAAAGCCATAGTACAAATTCTGAGCGTACGCTCTTTGTCATTGCTGGCCGCAAAGTCGCAGGAACGCCTGCGAGTCTACCTGCTTGAAGCCCTTACAGACAATGATGAAGACATCCTGCTGGCTGCTTTGCAAGGTTTGAGCGCCATCGGAAATGAAACCGCCACAGCGGCCATCATCAACCTGGCCACGGGTCTGGATGCAGAACGCCAGCCCGAGCTCTATGAAGCGGCTATTAATGCCATTTCCTCCCTTGGCTACAATGATATGCTTCGCGACGCCTTGCGCAGCGATGACGAAAAGCGCATATCCGTAGCGATGGCAGCCTGTCGGCTGCTCACTGATCACAGTCCAGTAGAGGAACTAAAAAACATTTTCTGGCGTGTCAGCCCAGAACTACGCCGTGCGGCAGTGGCTGAAGTGGCCCAAATGGGTGAATGCACTGACACCCCGTTCTTCCTTTCCATTATGGAAGAATCTGAAGATGCGGAAGTCCTGAAGAGCGCGCTTGTATTTTTTGGCAATCAGCATGCCTGCCCAGAAGTGGAAGATATTGTATTCTCCCAGCTGGATCATCGTTATGTTGATGTACAGGAAATGGCCCTTGAAGCATGCATCAATCTGCATAGTCCAAAGCTTAATATTCTGTTTAAGCAAAGGGCACACAGTGAAGACCCCATGCAGCGCATGATGGCGATTTATGCCTTGGGCCGCTATAGTGTTACAGAAAACCTGGATGAGATAACGCAAGCTCTTGAAGATTCCTCTCCGCGGGTCAGGCAGGTGGCCATAGAAGCGTTCCAGAACCTTGGCCCCCAGGCAGAAGATTTTCTGCCCAGCCTGCTGCCTCGATTGCTTGACGAAGATAAAGATGTGCGGATCGCTCTGGTAGACCTGCTAGGCCAAATTGGCACAGCATCAGTTATGCCGCATATTATTTCTGCCCTTGCAGATGAAAATGATTGGGTAAAAATCAGGGCGATTGAAGCTCTGGGTGTACACAAAATAGTCGATGCTGTCCCTTACCTTGCCCAAATGTTTGAAACCGAAAATCCAATGGTATCATTCAAAATAATTGAGGCACTGGGTATGATCGGCGGCAATATGGCCTTCAGTGTGCTTTTGAGCTTAATGGACAATGAAGATCCAGAAATACAGCACGCTACGGCTGAAGCAGTGGCAGCCATTCAGGCCGAACAGGAGTAGCCATGACCCAGCCTCCAACCATGTTCCCCCGCGGCGCGCAGAATAAAAACGCCAATGACGCGGAAACTAGTGAAACACCCAGCTCCACAACGTCATCAACGGCATTCAAAGCTGCGGCACAGCCTTCGCCCTTTACTCGGCCAGCCGACGGGCAAGCAACGCGTCCAGGCCTGAACACGGCCCAGGCGGCACAGCAGCAGGCAGGCACTAAGCCTACGAGCTTTCAGCGCCCTGCTGATCCCGCAACGCCTCCGGCGCGCAGTTCTTTGGGGCTGGGCACAAGCGCCGCGCGCCCCGCCACTGGTCTTTCGCCAAATCAGACAACCGGATTACCCGGTTCAAATCGGCCCTACGTTGGACAATCTGGTTTGGGGCAGCCCAATCTTGGTCAATCTACCTGGACGTCACCTTTGCGGCAGACGGGACAAACACCAGCCAGCACGCCCACATCGTTTGCCGACAGGAACGCGGCCTCACAAAAAACATTCGCAGGCGCACAGCCGGGAACAACTTTGCCAACAGGCGGTTCAGGGCTTTTCAAACCGGCTGGCGCGGCGGCTTTTCAAAATGGCGCCAATACAGCGCCACAAGGAGCGCCCCCACCAAGGCCTTCTCTTTTTCGCTCACAGCCAACGGAAGCACTACGCCAGCCTCTTTCCCCCAGTTCGGCCTTTCGTGCGCCTACGCCAGCTGCAGTAAACACCAAGGCAGCATCGCCTTTTCGCAAAGATCTGCAGATCTCTGATGAAGAATTCTTGCAGCTGCGCGATTTCATTTATCAGCAGTGTGGCATATTCATCGCGGAAAACCGTAAATACTTGGTTGAGAATCGCCTTTCCAACCGGATTAAGGATCTGAATCTCAAAAGTTACAATGAGTATTACAACTTCCTCCGCTTTGATGCCAGCCGCAAAACCGAATTGAGCAAACTTTTTGAGGTCGTCACCACAAACGAAACCAGCTTTTTCCGTAATCCGCCGCAGCTGGAAGTTTTTCAAAAAAACGTGCTGCCCGAGATATTGGACAGGTGTCGCCAAAAAGGACAAAAAAAGCTGCGCATATGGTCGGCTGGGTGTTCCACAGGTGAAGAGCCATACACCCTGGCCATCATCCTGCATGAAGTTCTTAGGGGTGAAATCAATAGCTGGGATATCAAAATAACGGCCAACGATCTTTCAGAAGCTGTGCTTTCTGCGGCGCGGCGCGGCATATACAGTGAATATGCCCTGCGTACCACGCCAAAACCAATTATTGATGCCTACTTTGTCAAAGAGGACAATATATATAAAATTAAGCCTGAATTAAAAAATCTCATTTCTTTTGGACAGATAAACCTCAGTGACAAAGAGCAGCTGAAGCGCGTTGAAAAGTCGCAAATCGTTTTTTGCCGCAACGTGATCATTTATTTCGACGATGAAATGAAGCGCAAGGTTATTAACGCATTCTATGACAATCTTGAAGTCAATGGGGCGCTCCTCATAGGACATTCAGAGTCTTTGCATAATATCAGCCGAGCGTTTCAACTTGAGCATTTCAAAGGGACCATCGTTTATCGCAAGCTGGTATAGAGCACAGTATGTGCGCCAAGATTCTAGCCATTGCCAATCAGAAAGGAGGAGTGGGAAAAACCACGACCTCTGTTAACTTGGGTTGCGCGCTGTCTCGCCTGGACAAAAAGGTATTGCTGCTTGACCTTGACCCCCATGCCTGCGCCACCTTGCACGCCAGGATATACCCCGAGGAAGTGCAATACAGTTTGCACGATCTTTTCCTGGCTCCTGAAGAAAACTGGTCCACACTGTGGCCGCTATTGCTGCGAACTCAAGCTTTGCACGGCATGGACGTAGCCCCTGGCTGCATCCGATTATCAGAGCTTGAGGTTGATTTTAAAGATCGAAGCGGCAAGGGAAGTGTGCTGTCCAGAAGTTTACGCGCTGTGAGCAGCGACTATGATTTTATTATTTTAGATTGCCCCCCACATGTGGGAATACTGTTAGTGAATGCTCTGGTTGCGGCGGATTTATTGATAATTCCCATTCAAACTGATTTTTTGGCCTTGCATGGCTTAAAGCTTCTGTTTGATACCTTGCATACTTTGAACAAGGCGCTTGGCAGGCCCATTTTGTACCGGGCTCTACCTACCATGTATGACAAGCGCGCCAAAGCCTGCACCAGAGTTCTGGAACTCATGCAGCGAAAAATGGAGCATGCCATGTTCAGCACGATCATCGGCATTGATACACATTTTCGTGAGGCAAGTGCTCAGGGATGCAGCATTTATGATATTAATCAGAACTCCCGGGGGGCACGCTGTTATGAAGCCCTGGCTCAGGAAGTGTTATGCCTATGGTAAAAACGCCTGAAGAATATTTCTCCAACCAGTGCTTTGCCCCTCCAGTCCAAAGAGAGGCAACGCCTTCACTCAGCGCTGCTGAGCGGGCCTTTGTGCAAAAGTATCTTGGTGATGATGCCATTGCGAATCTGACAGTACAGGCCCCGCAGGTAGTCATTGCTGCGGCGCCAAGCCCTTCTGCCGGACTTGCTTCAGCTGAAAGTACGTTTGAACATACCGAGAGCAAGGGAAAATCGACTATCCCCTTGAAGACACAGCTGTTGTCGCAACCTGCGGTACAAATGGTTTCCTTCTATGTGCGCGAACAAATTTTTCTTTTGCCGGTACCTGTAATTATTGAAGTTTTACGACATATGCCTCTCACCCGGCTACCTATGGCTCCATCCTTTGTGGCTGGCGTAGTGAATCTGCGCGGGCGCGTAACCCCGCTACTTCATCTTGATGCCTTGCTGACGCTTGATCAGCAGCATCGTTACACTCCGCAGAGTTTTATTGTGGTGTGCGGCAGCGAACAAATGCAGCTTGGGCTTATTGTTGATAAAATTCATACTATGTATCTGCTGGATCAGTCGAAAATTAACTGGAACGCAGAGGCGCAACTGGGGGCCAGCGCGGACCTGCTTTGTGGACTCGCCGAAATAGACGACCACCTGCATGGCATTGTTGACCCTGAAATGATTGTCGAAAAGCTTCTGGAAATATAAATGGTAAGAAATATTTATAAAATCAGCTGCTTGCAAAAACTATAAATAACCTCTAAACATTTTGTAATTTTTAAAACAAATTCGAATAATTTAAACTGCGGTAAGTTTTAGGCTCCCTTTCGGGGCCTAACTGAAATGGGTACTGAATGCGCTCCCGGCAGCAGGCGGCTGCTTTCCAATCAGCCGAATAACAGGTCACGCCGCTTTTTTTGAATGCCGGCTGGCAACATCTGACGGACAGGGACAGAAATTATGAAAAAACACATCATGGTCGTCGATGACTCCAAGACCATCCGTAATCTGGTGGCCTTTGTACTAAAAGGTGAAGGCTTCAAGGTCAGCACAGCTGAAGACGGCCTTGATGCCATTGAAAAACTTTATAGCCTTGATCCCGTGGATTTGATCGTTTCGGATGTCAACATGCCGCGCATGGATGGTTTTACCTTTATTAAGACCATCCGCGCACAGGAAGCCTATAAGGATATTCCTATCATTGTGCTTTCCACTGAAGGGCAAGAAAAAGATATACAGACGGGCATGAGCCTCGGAGCCAACCTTTATATGGTGAAACCAGCCCAACCGGAAAAAATGGTTCGCAATATAAAGATGCTCTTGGGTTAGCCGATAAGAAAGACAGTATTACCCATTTGGGTACAGCGCTTTCAGTCAAGCAAGGGTATGGAGTATGAGCCAGGATTTTTTTGACCCAGAGTTATTCGCCGACTTCATTACAGAAGCCAAAGAACACCTCGAGACGATTGAGCCCAATCTGCTGGAGCTCGAGAAAGCTCCTGGCAACCTGGCCCTGCTCAATGATATCTTTCGTCCTATGCACTCCCTCAAAGGCGCTTCAGGCTTTCTAGGACTGAACCGTATCAATCAGATTGCCCACAAGGCTGAAAACATTCTTGATGAGCTGCGAAAAGGCAGCATGGTTGTGACGCCTGAGATTATGGATGTCATTTTGGCCTCCACAGACGTCCTGCGCCAGATGATTGATAACCTTGAGAGCAGTAATTCTGAAGGCGATGTTGAGGCTGGTCACATTATGGCTCAAATCGACGCCATTATGGCTGGGGAAAGCCCCGCACCAAGCCAGCCCGCCGCCGCTCCCGCTAGAGAAATTTTTTCTGCGCCAGCTGACAATGCCGATGAAGCGCCTGAAATTCCCCTCCAAACAGAGTCCTTGCCCGCTAATGATTCTGCTGACTCCTTCACGCCGGAATTAAAACAGGAACAGCAGGACGATCTTTCCTTGAGATCGGATAGTGATAGCGGCATGAGCGGCAAAGAATGGGTGAGTACGTTACCGACTCGCCCGGCCTACGCTCTTACCGCTTTCGGCGAAGGGCATCTTAAAGATTTCATTGATGAATCTTTTGAGATCATTGAAAATCTTACCAATGGTCTTCTGGAACTTGAAGAAAATCCCACAGGCCAGAATGAGCTTGTTAACGACCTCTTCCGTTTTTTCCATAACATGAAGGGCAACAGCGGCATTATTGGTTATAATGACCTTAATGCGCTTACTCATGAGGCAGAAACGCTCCTCAATAATGTACGTCAGGGTAACATCACGCCAACGCACGAGCTTATCGACCTGCTTCTGTTGGTCGTGGATGTGATGGAAGCCTTGGTGCATAATATTGACATCACCTCTGGTCAGGCGACTCCTTTTGAAACTGACACGGTCATCAGGCAACTTCAGGCTGCCCTGGCGGGTGGCCCGATTGCTTTGCCCGCGGAGCTGCTGACAGCACAAGGACGCGAACCTGCTGCCGGTGAGATGCCGCAATCTTTGGTGGAAACGGAATCAAAAGCTTCCCCTGTTGAAGTCGTTACCCCAACGATCATTCCTGTTGGCTCCGAAGATGACGATACAGAAGCTTTTCGGGTCACAGTGCAGCAACAGATCGAAATCATCCATGCTGCCCTGGAAACGCTTAAAAAAGACGGCAGCCACAAAGACTCCATTGATGCCCTGTTCCGCTGTCTTGTGGCAATAAAAAATGCCTGCGCCTTTGTGGGGCTTGCAGATATCAAATCCTATGCTGAGCGCACGGCTGGCATTGTTGACCAGGGACGGAGCAGCGACATAGATTTTGGTCTCATGGTTGACCTGCTGAGTCAGGAAGTAAGCATTATTGAGGATATGATCCACCAGGCTTTGGCTGAAGGCAGAGTTGCGGCGGACGCCTGTTCGACCTCTGGGAAAAATACTGAGACCACCGAAGAGGACGATTCAGTTGAGCCAGTAAGCACTGATGCTCCTCAAAATCATGCACCTGAAGCAATCGTTGATCGTCCTTTGGCACAGACTCCTGCGGCAGATGCTGAACAGGCAGAATCCAAAGTTGTAACTGCGCCGGTGACGGCACAACCCGCCCCTGCCTCTGCCACACAGAGTAAGGTTGCGGCGCCTGCCTCACAGCCAGCAACTACGGCTCAATCGGCGCGCACACCAGCTCTGCAAGCCAAAAACGCTGCGCCCGCGGCTGAAAACCACAAAAGCTCTTCTACAATACGGGTGGATCATGAACGGCTTGACCATCTCATGAACCTTATTGGCGAGCTGATTATCAACCGCAATCGATACACTCTTATTGCCCGCTCTCTTGAAGACAGCAGTGAAAATGTAGACATCTCGCATGTGGCGCAAAGCCTTTCTGAAACAACGTACGCCATGGCTCGTATTTCTGACGACCTGCAAGATACCATTATGAAAGTGCGTATGGTGCCGGTGTCTTCAGTTTTTTCACGCTTCCCCAGGCTTGTGCGCGACCTGTCGCGCAAAAGTGGCAAGGAAGTGGACCTGATTATGGAAGGTGAAGAAACAGAGCTGGATAAAAGTGTGGTTGAAGTTATTGGCGACCCCTTGGTCCACCTCATTCGTAATTCTGTCGATCACGGTATAGAGCCCGAGGACGTCCGGCTTGCTGCGGGCAAGCCAGCCAAGGGCAAAGTGACCTTGCGCGCCTTCCACAAAGGCAATTCTGTGGCCATTGAAATTGAAGACGATGGCAAGGGAATTGACCCGGTCAAGATGCGTGAAATTGCCGTGCGCAAAGGCGTAATTACGGCAGAAGAAGCAGCTCAACTTGATGATCGCGAAGCTGTGGAACTTATCTTCGCGCCTGGCTTCTCTTCGGCTGACCAGATCACTGACATTTCTGGCCGAGGCGTAGGGATGGACGTTGTGCGCACCAATATCAAGAACCTCAAAGGCAGTGTCAGCACCCACTCTGAAGTTGGCAAGGGCACACGCTTTACCCTTAGCCTACCGCTGACCCTGGCTATTATTGACGCTCTTATGGTTAATGTTTCCGGTCAGATGTATGCCATACCTCTGGATGCGGTATCTGAGACAACAAAAATCGAAGCGCAGCGCCTTACGGACGTAAAGGGCCGCAAAGCCGTCACATTGCGCGGAGAGGTGCTGGGCATCGTTGAAATGTCTGAAATGCTTGGCCTTCCTCGCACTGATGACCCTTTGCCAGAAGTACTTTCCGTCGTGGTCATTCACGACAACGACCGTCGGCTTGGGCTGGTAGTCGACAGGTTGCTTGAACGACAAGAAATAGTTATTAAACCCCTTGGTGCCTATCTCGGCGATCTTAAAGGCATTTCAGGAGCCACAATTATGGGCGATGGCTCTGTGATCCTGATTCTGGATCCGCACGAGATATACATTATGGCCACATCCAAGGCCGCCACGATGGTCCCGGCTGGTGAAAACAAGCAAGGTGCTGTGGCAGCGAGGACATGACTTCCTCCCGTAGGGACTGCCTTCTAAAGTGTTCCTGCACGGTGTTTCATGTCAGTTTTGAGAAAAATTCTTGCCTTTTGATGCTGCATCAGCTATAGCACTTCTTCGCGCGGTTATGCCCTCTCATACGCTGATCATCTTCCGGCGATGGGCCTTGTTTTTGCCGCATGTGAAGTGAACAACTTTTTTGCATATACGGAGGATAGTATGAGCAAGGAATGCATTTTCTGCGGCAAAAAGCCCCAAGTTGGCAATCTTGTCAGCCATTCCAATATCAAGACAAAGCGTCGCTTTAACCCCAACCTGCAGCGCGTTCGGCATCAGTTTGCCGACGGCAGCGTGAGGACCCTCACGGTTTGCACTCGCTGCATCCGCTCCGGTGTGGTTTCCAAACCCCTGGTGCGCAAGCAGGGTTAACACGTTTTTTTGCATCTGAGGCCCCGTCAGTCTTCTGTCGGGGCCTTTTTTGCTATATGAGCACCTTTAATCGCTTTTTAAAGCCTTCCCTTAGCGGGCGCTGGCTTATTCGCCGACGGCCCAACAGTCTGCCGCGGTATTGGCGCAATATCAGCCAAGCCAGCGGAGCAGACAGCTATGTGCGCTTTCGCGACTCGCTGCTGGTGCTCAACGCCTGCAACATCCCACACAGAACGGTCTCTCTGTCCGGTAGGGAACAGATCTATGTTCCTCCGCTTATGGAAGGCATCGCCCTAGCGGAGCTTGATGCATTCTCTGAAGAAAGTAGCAGATCAGAACCTGTTTCGACTCCAATGCACATGCATCGGCATTATGCAGTTGCAGCCCTTTTTCTATTGCCCCTGCTTGTCTGGCATGGCTGGAGAGTGTGCTGGTGGCCCGCACCGTCTTTTTTGCCCCCTCCGGGCACTTGGGCCGACGCGGGGGTGCTCGATAACATACTCGTGTATATCTATGGCCAATGGTATCGGCTGGCCACAGCGCTAACCCTGCATGTCGGGCTTACTCATTTGTGCGGCAACCTGGCTTTTGGTTCCCTATTCCTTTCTTTGCTTGCCCGCCTCACAGGTATCGGCCGCGCATTATGGCTTACGATAGCCGGGGGCATTATTGGCAATGGGCTAACCGTACTTTTGCGGCCCAAACTTGTCACAAGTATGGGATTTTCCACTGCTCTCTTCGCATGCGTGGGGGCATTGGCCGGATTTATGGCCATGCATCACAGCCAAAGACGCAAGGCTGTTTTACCAATAGCAGCAGGTATCGCCATTTTAGCCATGCTCGGCACTGAAGGCGAAAACACAGATTATGCTGCTCATATTGCTGGTTTGTTTAGTGGTATGGTGCTTGGCACATGGGAAGCTTGGCGCTTGCGTAAAAACTGGCCCGCGCTGCCGCAGCTACTAGCTGGAGCTTTGGCGATAGCCCTACCTGTCACAGCCTGGTACTGGGCCTTTTCTGTGTTGAACAGCTAGAGTCACAAAAATCATCTGCTCTTCAACGTATTGGATTTGAATATTTGCGAATCCTAAAAAACCTGGCGATCAACTTAAAGTTCATTCAGATACCAATCGCTTGCGGCGCACGGCTTGAAAAATTTATTCGACACTAAAAAGTAAAGGCCCCACGGAAATCCGTGGGGCCTTTACTTTATTCTTGGCCACTTCGCATTAGCAAAATGGCAAGTACTCTATTAGCTTTCGTCGCTTAATCTACGAAAACTTTTTTTACCAGCTCCGCAAACAGGGCAATGCCAGTCTTCGGGTAAATCTTCAAATTTGGTTCCAGCGGGAACTTTGTGACGTTTATCTCCGCGATCGGGGTCATAAACGTAGCCACAGTTCACCATTTGACAACGCCACATATCTTGGGGATCAGCCACGGTGCCTCCCTTGGTTTATGGCAACTATTCAGCAGCTGCGGTAGCAGTAACAAAGCCCTTGCTGGCGGTCCCGGTAGATGAGGGGGTGCCGGCAATTTTGGCCAGATAAGTATCGCCCAATTTGTTAATATGCCCACCAATATTTTCATAATAGGTCAGATGGGCCTGCTCTTCTTCAATAATGCGCTCAAAAAGACGAGCTGTGACAATATCGCCCTGCTCTTTACAGGTGTTAAGGAATTGGCTGTACGCTTCAATGGTGGCGTCTTCCTGGTTGGCATCGCTTTCGTAGATAGCGGGCACATCCTGTCCAGTGACGACTTTGCCTTCTTTTTGAGAAGTTGGTTCGCCGCCAAGTTCCTTAATCCGTTCTGCAAAATTTTCAGCGTGGCGCATTTCGTCAATGGCGATAAGTTTCATGTTTGCAGCCAGTTCACCATAGTCCATGTCATCCAAGCTGTAGTGCTGGTTCATGTACTGGTGTATAGCGTGCAACTCCATGGCGCGAGCCTTGTTAAGAACTTCAATCACCTTGGCCTTACGGTTTTCTCTATTTTCTGCCATTCCGAAACTCCTTGGTGTTATAATCAGGCATGTCTCATTCATAAACCGATTCGAAAGAACATACAAGCAGGTCGCCGTTGGAAATACCGAACAAAGGAGCGGAATAAATTAGAGAAAACTATGTGCGCAATTTCTGAGGCCTAAAAACTGCTGGTGCATCATAAAAGTTGCCGACAATGCAGCCTAGAGCAGGTTCATCTGGCCCTCAAATGCAACAACAGGCAGAAATAGGCCTAATGGCTGGTGCTCCGCACACGCCCAGCGCAATCTTGGCAAATGCCGTCATACTCGATGCGTGAATTAAGCACGGAAGCAAATCCTTCCACATCCATACCATCCACGGAAGGAGCCTCACGGGGAGTCATCACATCGCCAATACGGCCGCAATGTACACAACGCACATGCTGATGACGCGAAATGTCGCCATCAAATCGCTTTGTGGAGCCTGCTGCCTCAAGACGACGAATTTCACCGCTGTCTGCCAAAAAATCCAGGTTGCGATAAACTGTCCCAAGGCTGATTCTCGGTAGACGTTCTCGTACAATACTGTAGAGCTCATCTGCTGTTGGATGTGTTTTTGTTTTGCGCAACTCTTCCAAAATTACCGCACGCTGGCGAGTCATTCTTGTTTGAACTTGAGCCATATTACTCTCCATATGATAGTAAAAATTACTGTTATCGAGGGTTACTGTCAAGCCCCATCTCAGCAAAAAACACGCAAGCTTTTTGCTGTCCAAGCTTTACAAGCCGAATAGCTAGTAAGCTAATAGATACGAAAACTGCTAGTGATGTTAGCCGCATAATGGACATATAATTACATGCGGAAACTTCATATTGCTTACAGCAGCAACGTAGGTGTAAGCATAACCTTCGACACTAACAATACGACCCAGGCAGTGCCGCCAGATAGAAAAGTATTACATACTATATTTACTGGCCGACAGAATAATTTTAGCGCAGTTATTCTGTCACAATGCTTATTGGTCGCATATCCACAGTGACTTTACTTCGGCAGGAGAAGCACTTTAGCCAGGACCGTGTATGCCGTACAGGTCCCGGCTCCCCCATAAACCATCGACTCCCGCCGAAACTAAAAAACGCTAAAGCTTCAAGCAGCATAGACATCTCATCTATGCGCGAAGCAAGCTCTGACGATATCGCTTGCCTTGATTGCATGCGTCACAAAAAGCCTCCCACAATTTGTAAGAAACCGCTTTTTCATGACATGTGCGAGGTCAGAGCCTTGCATTCATTTGTGTTTGTTAGCTTACCTAACATAACTGTAAATAAACACAATTGTGAAGTAACAGCATGTTATCAAGACACTGCTGCCTGCATTAAAACGCCAAATACAAGCCACAAAATACGGCATTGCTGCCGCACCCTGCACTTCTACTGCTTCTTACGAATCAAAGGAGTTTGGTAAGTTATAAAACTTCCAACAGGAGGTCAAGCAAGAAGCATAATATAAGCTGTTGTATTCGCAGGTTTACAGGCAATGAATCGTATTATTTGGAAATTTTATATAACAAAACTTGAGGCATTGTGCCATATCAGCGCCATAAATTGCACTACAGCTGAAGCTACAGCTGTACATTTGAATATATCTGCCCTTTTCTCTTGTAACATTGCCTGACCTGCAAAAGCTGCCCCCCAGAGGCCACTATCGGTATCTGTTACAAGATATACAGGAGTATCCTTCAAAAGTGGTGCAATAGCGCCAGTATCCGCGCGCAAAGCTTCAGAGAACACAGCACTGGTGACACAATGCGGGTTTGCAGCAGCGATTCCCCCAGCTATCCACAACCCGCCAGTACAAAGAGTGGACAACATCCAGCCTCTGCAAAATCGGCCCAAAAAACGCGAGTACCATCGCAGCGTTGGGGTCTCCCCTTCTAGAGACTGCGCACCGACCTGTGCAGGCTTAAGAAGTTGACCAGTCAGATAATAATGCAATATGGCAAGGCCATCGCCACAAAGAACATTCTCTGCACTGACAAAAGGCCGCCCCAGTTCTCTACATAAAAAACGCCTGTATTCCTGCTCCTCTTCGCCCAAAAAAGCAAAAGCGGCGTGACCAGCCTCGCTGGGAACAGGTGTCCACCCCTTTCCAGTAACAGGTAAAAGGCTGGCCGCTCCAAGTCCTGTGCCAGCCCCAATGATGGCACGAGTCCTTCCACAGCTCTCTGTTAAAGAGCCACGCTCCACTGCTCCTGCAAGCTTTGGAGTACCTGCTGGTTCAAGCGCGGAGGCAATTGGTGAATCAGCAACACTCAGAGCATGAGTCCCTGGTGGCGTCAACGTGGCATAAGCTTGAAGGGTAAAGTCATTAAGAAGCAGGCAATGTTCAATCTGGCGTAGGGCTGACACTTCTGCAAGGTCTACATCCAAACTTCCGTTGGTGAGTCGCCCTCTTTGCCCATCTACTGGACCAGCCAGTCCGACAACAATGGCGGCGGCGTTTTCAATTGGCAGGGACAATTTTTCAGAAAGAGCTGTAAATAGTGCTTGGCCGTTGCTCAAAGAGTTGGAACTGATTCTGGTTGAGAACTCTAGAGCCAGCGTATTGTTCTCAAGGATGAAGCTGCCGAATCGACAGTTGGTGCCGCCTACATCGGCTACGAGGATTCTCTGCATGACAGATTCCTCTTAACGAGGGAGTTCACTTCCGCTTGAAGCGTCGATTTTGGACACGATGTTGGTGGTGCTGCACCCGTCAACCAGGTCAGCCAGATAGACTCGCCCGCCAGCCGCCTGCACGATATCCGCTCCTACTACAGTTTCCACTGTATAGTCGCGTCCTTTGACCAGCACATCCGGCTGCAACACCGTAATAAGGTTCAGCGGCGTATCTTCATCAAAAAGCACTACGGCGTCTACACCATTGAGGGCAGCCAGCAACATAGCGCGGCTCTGCTCGTTCTGTACCGGACGACTTGGTCCCTTGAGGCGGCGTACGGAAGCGTCAGAATTCAGTCCGACAACAAGGTGAGTTCCTTGAGCGGCACTTTGCCGGATAAGAAAAATATGGCCTGGATGCAGTAGATCAAAGCACCCATTGGTAAAAACAATACTTTCACCTTTTTTTCGCCAATCTTCAACTTTTTCAGTAAGATCTGCCAGCGTGTAAAGCTTGGGATTATCTGCTCCCTGACGCAGAGCCTGTCTCAACTCAGTTATGCTGACAGGTGCGGTGCCCATTTTGCTTACAGCCACACCAGCAGCAGCGTTGGCCACATCCATACTCTCTTCCCAAGGCAGCTTCTTGCCAACACAGGCAGCCAGAGTGGCAATAACTGTATCGCCTGCGCCGGATACATCCGACACCTCCCGCACCACCGCGCGAGTATACCGTGGCGGGATATCCGGTGCAAAAAGAGCCATCCCCTTAGGGCCACGGGTTATAAGAACCCGCTTAATGGAATAGTTGGCTCGCATTTGGGATGCAAGCGTTTCACGCGTTTCACGGTTGAGTGGAATGTCTGGGTCTCTACCACAAACAGCATCAAACTCAAGCCGATTGGGGGTCACACAATCTGCCCCCTCATAACGCTGCCACCGCAGTCCCTTGGGATCAACCAGTACCTGAATGCCAAGACGGTGCGCTTCTTGTATAACTGGGCTACACAAGCTTGTTCCCTGATCATTTTCCAGCAGCACGCCCTTACCATAATCAGAAAGGACAACTACATCACAAGAAGGCAGCAAATCGCGCGCAGCCTGCCACATGGAGTCAAATTCCAGAGCTGTGGGACTGCGGCACTCTTCTTCGTCCAAGCGTAGCAGCTGCTGCCCCTGAGCGAGAACCCGCGTCTTGCAGGTCGTGGTGCGTGTTGTTGAGGATACGAGGTGAGATTCAATATCAGCATGTTCAAGGCTTTGGCAAAGATCAGTTGATGCCGCATCGGCACCAACAAGACCGACCAGCACCGCCTTTGCCCCAAGATGAGTCAGATTGCGCGCCACGTTGGCAGCCCCGCCAGGTGCAAACCATCGTTTATTTACGCCAAGCACGGGCACAGGAGCTTCTGGAGAAATGCGTCCAACCTTGCCTGCTATGTAGCGATCCAGCATGACATCGCCCACAACCAGTACACGTACATTGTCAAAATTCATGGCAATTCCGTTTCTGTCTGTGGACGCAATAGTACAGTCTCACAGCTTGTGACAGGCTTCTTTGAAAAAAGCGCTCATGCGTGCTTCAACACCTTCTTCATCAAGAAAAGCAGGTAAAGCACGGCGGGCTGCATCACCCAGCCGGCGGCGTTCATGAGGATTTGCAGCCAGATCCTCAAGAATAGCGGCCAGCTCGATCACATCATTTTGGGAAAAGACTCGCCCGTTTTGCCCATTGGTTACGGCTTCCTTCTGACCAGGAAGATCGCTAATCACCACAGCTACCCCAAAGGCTAAGGCTTCCACAAGTGCAGAAGGCAATCCATCCATATCGCCCTGCCGTGTTTTGCGGCCAGGAGCCACAAAAACATCCGCCTTATTATAAAGATCCGAGATGTTTTCGTGAGGCACCTGCCCCATAAACTGCACTTTACTTTGCAGGCCGAGTCTCCAGGCCAATAAGCGTAAACGCAACCGATCAGGTCCACTTCCCACAAGCTTGAGCTTGAAGTCCAAGCCCTTATTCTTAAGAATTGCGCATGCCCGCAAAAGCACGTCATATCCCTTGCGTTGACAAATAGTGCCGACAGCCAGGATATTCAATTCATTTGCTGGATTGTGGGTTGATGCAACAGGATCAGTATCTTCTTCTGGGGGCGTCAACGTTAAGGGGTCGCGCAGCACAACAAACTTGCTTTCTGGCACACTTGGCAGCAGTTCGCACATGGCCTGCCGCGTGGCGTTTGTATCACAGCGAACAAACACCGCATCCCTTACTTTTGATTCCCAATTCAAACCTGGGCTGGCAAGATCATGTGATCGCACGGCAAAAGCATACGGAACCTCAAGCAAGCGCGAGGCCACCCAAGAAGCCGTGGCTGGCCCGTGCGCTCCAGCGGCATAAAACATCTCGATATTTTCTTCCACACCCCAGCGAGCCAACAAAGCCCCGGAGCCAAAAGAACGCAAATGATCCCACAGCCAGTGTCCCCAACGCCCACGCCCAGGCAAGGTACGCCAAAGACCCCACAAGTTGGCAGAAGACCCCCGCATATGACGGAACATGTCCATGTAGGCCCCAAACATGCGCCAAGTACCAATACGTCGCACAGCGAGAGGTAAAGCGTACCCCTCAGGGCTACTTAAAAAACCATTATCCCGGATTGCATAGATACGCGAAAGCAGGCCACCAGCATGCAGATGATGTGCCTCGTTCATGAGACACTGCCCCGAAGCTTCAGGAAAACGTTCAGCTACCAGAGCTCCTCGAACTACAGGCTTGGGGCCAGACAGAAGATTATACTTTTCCTGAGCGTCAATACGCGGCACTTCACGCTTGCGACAATGCAAAATACCGTCTTCAAGCGTATACACACTGTCACAAAACTCGGCCATCTTGGGGTCATGGGTCACCACAACCATTGCCACACCACCAGTGTGACAGAGGCTGCGAAAGTTATCCATGATGAGACGACTGGTTTTGGCGTCCAAAGCGCCCGTGGGTTCGTCAGCGAGGAGAATACGAGGATTGTTGACCATCGCACGCGCGATAGCCACTCGCTGCTGCTCACCACCTGAAAGGCGATTGCTGCGGTAATGTACGCGCGCTGAAAGGCGTACCAGTTCCAAAGCGCGGATTACCCTTTCCCACCGCTCCTGCGGAGGTACTTTTTCATAGATAAGGGGAAATTCTACATTTTCAAAAACAGTAGAGTGATCGAAAAGATTACTGGACTGCATGACAAAGCCCATAGTGCCACGCCTGAAGGCGGCAGTCTGCTCTCTGTCAAGATTCAAAACATTTTCGCCGAGGATTTCAAGAAAGCCAGCGTCAGGCGCGTGTAGCATGCCAAGCACATGCAGCATGGTAGATTTACCGCAGCCAGATGGCCCCATAATGGCGACCATTTCCCCGGGCTCTACTTCAATATTTACGCCGCGCAATACCGGAGCAAAGCCAGCATAGCATTTGTAGAGATCTTTGGCGACAATAACGGGAGCCATGAATCACCCTGTCCATAAACGGCCCCACCACAAAAATTGGGCAGAACCGAAATATTTTTACTCGAAACGCAGAGCCGTGACCACATCCATTCGGCTTGCCTGAACAGCCGGATACAGGCCACCAGCTACACCAATAACGGCGGAGAAAACAATACTGCCAAGACTACTGACCAGCAGTAGAGGATAGGAAATTCCAGTCCCCAGAGATAAGGCGCCTACTTGAACTAAAGCAACGCCCACTGCAATACCTAGCACGCCGCCAGCCACGGATTTACACAGGGCTTCAGCCAAAAACTGGGCCAAAATATCTGTGTCAGAACCACCCATGGCCTTTTTGAGCCCCACTTCTCGGGTACGGGCTCGCACGGCTGCAAAAGTACCATACCAAATACCAAAGCCGCCCAGCATAAGAGAAGCGGCAATACCAAGCCAAAGTAGAACTTCTACCCATAAAAACGTGTCTTGAATACGGGCCAGCTGATCTTCCTGTGTGTGTACCACCAAGTAAGGCGCGCTTTGGTAATCCTTTACGACAACAGGAATTTCCTTGACCAAAGGTGGCACGTCTTGCCAGCCAATGGCACGCACAAAGAGCCGTGTAACCTTGTCACCGGCCCAATTTCTGTCAATCATAGTGGTATAGGGCAAAAAACCGCCTTGAGACCAGCTGCCGAGCATTACCCCGCTGACGACTCCCACCACCTCAAAGACATCCTGCTGCAAAAACAACAGTTTTCCGACGGCATTGGCAGGATCGCCATAGAGATCCTGCGCAGCTTCACGGCCCAACATGCACACACGCTTATGTGAAGTCACATCTTCAGTGTCCATGATGCGCCCGGCGACCAGTGTCAGAGAAAAAACATCAGAAAAATACTGGTCTATACCGATAAACCCAACATTGAGGGTGCGCTCTCCCTCACCGCGAAGAACAAAACTTCTACCATCACGAATATTCTGGCTCACCATGGACACGCCGGGCAAGCGGCGCAGAGCCTCAACTGCGTCGGGATAAAATCCGCGCATGGGTTGACCTGGGTACTGGGCGTCATCCATATAAACACGAATAACGTTGACGCCCCCCATCAGCACCATATCTTGCCCGACTTTATAGCGAATTTCGCGCCCAAGCACAGCCAATACGATAAAGGCTGTAATGCCCAGGGCGATGGACAATATCACCCCGAAGCCGCGCTGGCGTACAACCTGACGTAGGCTGACGCGAAAAAGGTCGGACATGGCAATCATGGCAAAACCACTGTAAAAATATCCTTGAACAGACAATACACGCCAATGCTGCACACAGCATGCGATACGTCGCCACAGATGTCATTTCTCAATCTATTCCGGATATTTTACCGGAAAGCTCTTTTTTTACTCAAAAATGGCTAATGACTATATAAGTCAGAAGAAGCATATGTCAAAGATTATCTACCTTGCGATGCTGGCCGAAAAAGCTTGAGCACCAAACTCATTCCGCCAATGGCAAAAAAATACTCTTACACACACTTTAAAACTTGCGCTCTACCCGAATAACCCTGCCACATCGTCCAACCACATAGCGCTGTCCATGCCAGATGATGCTTTTGGCAGTCAGACTATGGACATAAACCAATACAAACATAACTACAGCGTCCAGAAAGCTTAAAAACCATCTGCTAAATGAAATGGAGTGCCGCAAAAGCCCTCTCCACAGGTGCAGAACTTTGGCCAGCAGGATCACCCATAGCACAACAAGCAATACAGCCAAGGCGCTGCTTACGTTGAAAAGCCCGCCCAGCAGGATGAGTATGCCCATCAATGGCGGCACAGCCATCGCTATACACATGAAACCCAACAGGCCCCATTGCAAGGGCATGCAAAATTTAAGAAAAAGCACCTGCCTGTCCATCCAGGCTCGCCACACATGACGTTCATGCTTTGAGGCCTCAGTGTGCAAAAGAGCCCCCGGGCACAAACGTACAGACACTCGCAAGTTTTGAAGGCGGGCAGAAAGCGAGCAATCATCAACAACGTTGCACGCCCACAACTCCTCGACAGCATATCTGCCGAAAGCTTCGCGCGTCATTGCCATCGCCCCTCCCCACAACTGGGTAAACGAGGACACCGCCTGCAAAAGGCGCATAAGCAAAACACACATGGCATAGGCCAGAGTTACTGGGCGGTGGTCATTCGGAATCACCACATGATAGCCAGTTGAAAATTCAGCTTCACCCGCTGCAAGTGGCCCAACAAGATGGCGCAAGAAGTCAGGCTTGGCCATATGTGTACTGTCACAAAAAACAAACACGTCAACTTCATTCTTCACTGCAGCTACGCCGCGAAGGCTGTTGTGATTTTTCTGCCCACAGTTATGTGCCGGCCCCGCCACCACATGGCGAACATGCGGG
Organism: Pseudomonadota bacterium; assembly: GCA_023386035.1. Lineage (GTDB taxonomy): Bacteria > Desulfobacterota > Desulfovibrionia > Desulfovibrionales > Desulfovibrionaceae > Desulfovibrio. The sequence continues at coordinate 5,633 of JAEWKM010000009.1, read as the reverse complement.
TAGTCTTTCTGAATGCGCCGAACAAGATCTGCTGCTGGCTCTTCATTTTCAGCCGTAACTAGAACTGGAATATATTTCGGATAGTTCTGAATGAGAAGGCTTCTCACGGCAGCGGACATGCGTCTGTCCGTTCCGGCCATAGGCACAATCATTCCTACAGAAGGCCAACGGTTTTCTGGCAAAGCACGGTTGGCAGCATCATCAAGCCGGGCACGGCGTGGCAAGGATTGGCCAGTTTTTGCCAAAACATAAAGCAATACGCATTTAAAAGCCGCCAGCACGAACCAGAGCCAGAACATAACTACTCCTTAAAAGAAACTGAGACAGAAGGCAGTGTCACCACAATTGCACTACTGCCTATTCTGGCAGAGGAGCGCAATTTTCAGGGGCAAGGGGAACATCGTAGGTGCGCTTTCCCTCAAGCTGCACTTTCATGCCATTTTTCAGCTTAATGGTTCCCTCGACCTTGTCTCCGGAAACCAGACGCCCCTTGAATGTATGGCCTGAAGAATGGCGTGCCTGAATTTCATTATTTTGAACGCTTCCCACAATGTGGTACACGTCAACTTGCCCATTGTACAGGCGTAACTGTACGACTCCACGCACATTTCCATCGGCAGAGAAGCACACGCCCACCTTGTAGGTTGAGGAATAAAGAGAGCCTGTCCAAAGTTCCCGCACCTCTACTGGACGACCCTGAGGTTCTGACGGCAAACCACTAACTTCGCCACTGGATGAAGTAGAGGCAACCTCGCCCGTTGCTTTAGTGGGAACGGCCCCAACAGAGGCCAGTTCCTCTTGGGAAGAGCCTTTTGAAAAAGCCTCTTGGCTGAACACAAGGACGCAGACCAGCACGGTATAGCATATCAGCGCGCAGATATGCTGGTTCAAAGGAGTTTTAGTGTCCCCCCTGAAGACGTTGCGCCGCGAAGGGCACAGCCCCAAAACGCCACCAACCGATCTATAGTCAACTGCCTTCACATCTAAACGGCTGAAGACTTCAAGTTTTACATTAATTTTTTCCATAAAGCACTCTCCCATACGCAAATGCAAACATTTCATTTCAGTCGGCTGAAAACGTCTTCATGAGCGTTTACCATGGCTGTGAAAGAAAAATCTCTAACAACCCGCTGCCTTCCGGCAAGCCCCATGGAATCACACAGGGCATCATCGTCTAACAATCTGCAGCAGTGACTAGCCAAGGCGGCTGCATCACTTGCTGGCGAAAGTAGCCCACTTCCTTCCTGCTCAACCAGGCGGGGAATCCCCCCTACCGAAGTCGCGCACACCGGTAAACCACAAGCCATCGCCTCAAGGATGACATTAGGTTGTCCTTCACGAGCAGAAGACAGGGCGAAAACTCTTGCTGCGGCATAATGAGTGCGCATATCCAATCCACCAGGAACAAAATCAACTCTGGATCCTGCCGGACTTTCCGTAGCCCAGCTCTTGAGCACAGCCTCTTCAGGGCCGTCTCCCACAAGGCGTAAACGGGCGGACGGGTGAGTTTTCAACACCATATCAAAGGCTTGCAGTAGTGTCATATGATCTTTGTCGCCTGCCAACCGGGCTACACATAGTATGAGCGGATCCCGAAGCGAGGGCGTAGGTTCTGAGGGAGCAAAAAAATCAGTATCAACGCCGTTGGGAATATAACTGAGCCGCTGCTGAGGAACTCCAAAATTCAGTAGTATTTTCTGTAACGCTTCTGAATTGCATATCATATGATCAGCCAACCGCCAGAGAAACCGTTCATGCTGCCGCGCGGGTGCCCCGCCGCCACGGCATGTGCCTACTATCCGGGGGCTTTTGCTCCCCCCCTTCCAAAAGCGCTGGATGCACGGCCAGATACGGCCCCAGATATTGGGTAACGCGGTGCATGGCATAATGATATCAGGAGCAAGCAAATTCAGGCGTGTTGCAAGTTGTAAAAAGAACATTGGCGGCACATGTCGTCCCGCCCCGAGATGGTGCAATTCAATATCTGCGTCTTTGACAGCTGCATCCAAATCTGTCGGACCTGTAAGTGTGAGCATTACCGGGGTGAATTTTTGTCTGTCGAGACGTCTCGCCAATTCAAGAGTTTGACGCTGCGTACCGCCATAAAAAAGATCTTCCATCAGAAAAAGAACGCGCAAAGGTGAAGAGGGCATGATTCTCCTTATAGGGGATAAAAGCCTCCGGGGCTTTTACATATAAACATCAGTTGAAGACAGGTCACGCCTGTCTTGACGAACGATTGCGCCCATATTCATGTATTCCCGCGCTATTTGCAAGTGAGGCTCTGCTCATGTGGCAGATAACTATCCCCTTTTGTTGACGCGCCGTTGCGTTGCCATACATGAAAGTTGAGCATACAATATGCACATGACTCAAACACCCACCACAGAGCAGGCGTTCAGCCAGCCGATTTACGTCATTGTCAGTCTGGATGTGGAAGAAGAGGGACTCTTTTCCGGAAAGTATGCTGCCTCGGATTGCGGAGTACGCAACGTGGCTCTACTCCCCCAACTTGCGCCTCTAACACATGATCTGGGCTTCCCGTTGACGCTGTTTTGCGCCCACACAGTTTTTGCCAGCAGTGAGGCTAGGCCGCACCTGGCCTGGATGCGTGACAATTGCCAGGCTGAAATTGCTGCCCACCTTCATCATTGGAGCACTCCTCCACTACTTTCGTGTGAAGAAGACCCGGTCCAGACGGATGGGGCACCTACCCGCACGGATCAACTGCCCCGTGAACTTCTGCGGCAGCGACTAAGAACTTTGCTGGATATTGGTCATGATTTTCAGGGTGCGCCCTTGACCAGTTTTCGTATGGGCCGCTGGGACTTGAAGTCCAGCGTGCGCCCTTTATTGGCGGAGGAGGGCATTACATTTGACAGTTCCGTCTGCCCCTTGCGGATCTTCCGGGGTGGGCCCGATCATTTTCTGGCTCCAACCACCCCCTACTGGCTCAAAGATGCACCGGGACTTCTGGAATCTCCAGTCACCCAGTTGCCCTTGCACCCACTTCTAGCACGCACTTGGTATCAACTGACTTACAAAAAACCAATGGCAGACTCTTTCCACTTTTGGGGCGCTTTAAGTCCCAATCCAGTATGGCATAGCCAGGCCATTATGCGCGCCGCTACCAACATGCTAATCCGCCATGGTGGAAAGGTGCTTAGTCTTTTCTGGCATTCTTCTGAAATGTTGCCTGGCGGATCCCCCAATATTCCTGATAAAGCAGCAGCGGATGCTTTATACAAAAAAATTTACACCTACCTCAGTTGGCTGCGTGAGAATTATGATGTCAAAGGGGTTACGGCTGCCCAGTTGCGGGCAATGGCTCCTTCTTTAAACTTTGGGCTGCGTCCTGAGGGTGCTGGGGACTGGTAATGAATCGCATATTGTTCATACTGCTTGATGGCCTTACCGCCTCTACTGCTCGACGGTGCCTTTCTTATCCCCAGGCGCTTGAAGAGGCTGGCCAGGCTCGTTACATCGAACTTGATTGCTTTCTTCCCCCGCTTTCTCGCCCCACCTATGCGACGTTGCTCTGCGGCTTGCCCCCTGCAAAAAGCGGCATTCTGCACAATGATGATAAAAGAGCCTGCCCCGCGCCCACCATATTTACCAGAGCACAGAAAGCTGGCCTTGTGACTGCCGCCGCCGCATACTACTGGATGAGCGAACTGTGCAATACAACTCCTTTTGATCCGGTATATCATCGTTTGACGAATGTCCCCGGCATGCCAATTGAACACGGCTTGTTTTATAGCAACGATGGCTATCCAGATAATGAGCTTTTTAATGATGCTGCAGCGCTTTGTCAGAGTTTTGAGCCTGACCTTCTAATGATTCACACAATGGGCATTGACTACGCCGGGCACTGCCATGGCGTTCACAGCCAAAATTATCGCAATGCTGCACGTTGCGTTGATGGCTTGCTGGCCCGCTGGCTGCCCCTGTGGCAAGAGCAGGGGTATTCAGTTCTTGTGACCAGTGATCACGGCATGGATGAAGACCACTGCCACAACGATAATACCGAAATCATCCGCCGTGTTCCGTTTTGGCTTTTTGGCCCAGCTTGGGAAAGCTTGCCGATGCCTGCCAATCAGACTGAAATAGCAAGTATCGTGCTGCAAGGTTTGGGACTGGATAACCCAACATCTACTTAAAAAGAGCTAATTGTGTATAACACAAGTATGGACGAAAATCCGTGATTCAAGAAAGCACAGAGAGAAGCGGCTATCTCTGGATTTTGCTCGCGGCTTTTTTTTGGTCTCTGCTGGGCGTTGCATCAAAGTTTTGCATCGCTGGCGGAGTCCAACCTCTTGAAACAGCCTTCTGGCGAGCGGGTATCGGTTGCATATGCTTCATGGTTCATGCTGCGCTGACCGGTTCATTAAGGGTTAAACCTCGCGATGCGCTGATTTTTATGCTTTTCGGACTTTGGGGAACAGCGATTTTCTTCGCTACCATGCAAATTTCCATCAAACTCAGCGGCGGGGCAACAGCAGTAGTACTTTTGTACACCGCACCAGTTTGGGTGGCCTTTTTCTCCCGAGTGCTCTTTCATGAACATATTACCAAGCGTAAGGCTTTGGCTATTGGTATAGCTCTTGGCGGCACTACGCTGGTTTGTTTTACAGGGGGTAGCATCCCAGGTGAAACATCCACGATGGGTATAATCTGTGGTTTGCTCGCGGGCTTTTGCTATGCAACTCACTACCCTTTCTACCGCTGGTGGCAGACGCGCTACTCAACAGCCGCCATTTATGGCTATATGCTCATTGGTGGCTGTGTTGCCTTGGGACTTTTTGAACCCATTCACCTCAATCATGAGCCTGATGTTTGGTTTTGGCTTGTAATTATTGGCTTTTTGACTTGTTATGTAGCCTATTTTTGTTATGGCATGGGCTTGAAACGAATCAGCCTTGTACGTGCCGCTGTAACTTGCCACCTGGAACCCGTGCTTGGCACTCTGTGGGTTTGGCTGCTTTGGGACGAAAATTTTACCACCCTCGGCTGGATAGGCAGTGCACTTGTTCTTGGAGCAGTTTTGTTGCTGACAACGGACAAAAGCAAAGAATAACTGCGACCTTTTTCACCTTTTAGATCAGCATTTTATTCAAAAAACTCGATATTCATCTACCATCATCTTAAAAAATGCCATCGCTTAATTGTTCCCCCTTTCAAAAGTGAGAGAAACTGACATCTTCAGCAACGCAAACAGCGAGCAGAAAAATGATCATTAGAAGGCTCGATGTATAGGACTTGGTAACCCACTTACTTATCACACTTAATTGTCGGAAAAAACGTAGTCTGTCAGAGCCAATTGTAAAATTGTTCGGTAGAAAGAGCCTTGTTTGCAACACCAAGATAAATAATTTCCGCTGATAATGCCAAATCACGATCCACTAATCTCCAAGTCTAATCCCCCACACTCCGCCTAAAAGTTCAAAACCGAAATATAATTTATTTGTACTGTTATTGACCATAGCATACGACGTTTAATGCCAAGTGAGGTAGGTCGTCAAATTCGTACGCCATATTAAGCGGCAATCGGCAGCTTTGGTTTCATCATCCCGCTTCTGACAAACGCCGCCGGTGAGAGATAGCCAAGTGCTGCCTGGCGTCTTTGTCGATTA
>JAEWKM010000025.1:0-23642 GCA_023386035.1 Pseudomonadota bacterium | reverse complement strand
ACCTCGACCTCGCGTAGCTTGAAGATAATCTGCTCTGCTGTGAAGTTTTTGCGACCCATTGCAAGCCCTCCGTGCCCACACCATACACTAACTTTTTAGGTGGGCCAGTTTTTTGGGGGCAGGTCACACCTACGATGAAGGCGATGATTTTAGTAAACAGACCGTAATTATAGGATTCTTTCAGACTTCCAACTATAAGGCATGCCATTATGACGGCAATAATTATGTGGGCGATTTTCATTGGATTCTGCGAAAATGGCTTCTGTATTTCTCCATTCACATCAGACATGAATAGTCCTCCCCAACATTATTTTGTTTTGGTTAATACAATTTCAGCAAAACCTGTCTGTTGCAAAAACACTTTAGAACGCATTATTATTTTTCTTTCAGAATCAAAAACTATTTCAACCGGTGCACCACGATTTAATGTTATTATAAGCATATTACTTTTATCTTTTTTAACTTCAAAAGGAAGTATAAAACCATCCTTTTGATCTTCAGTGTAATAAATTTCAACGGTCTTCCCGAGAACATCAAAATTTAATGAGGGCCTGCCCATTCTACTTATCAATTCAGACTTCATTTCTTTTGACATCTTCCCGTATTCTTTACTCAAATCAACGGTTTCTTTCCTGTCTACTGACCATTTGCCATGAAGTTTTTCCAGGTTGTTCCCGCTTGATCCACACGCCAACAAAAAAAAGCTTACAACGAATACGCCAACAAGCTTGATTAAAGCCCCTAGCTGATTATTCACCATTTAACCCCCTCTTATGGGTTTATGCGTAGCGCGGGATTGCAGTCTGATATTCTAATGCTTACGTCTTTTACGCCTTAAAACACGCTTTTAAGTGTATGTCAATGCAGTTCCTACCGTTTAAACTCAATTCCAGAATTTCTTCTGGAGGGTGCGGTGAAAGAACGGTCCAACTCCTTGACGCAAACAGTGGGGCAAGCCATTTGTCTACGCCGGAAAGCCTTGGCGATGTCTCAGGAAGAACTTGCAGAAAAAGTCGGTATTGGGCAGCAATCGCTTTCACGCATGGAACAAGGAAAAATTGCACCCAAGTTTGAACGCTTGCAGTTATTTGCCGATGCGCTGCAGTGCCGTGTTGTTGATCTGTTCTTAGCGCCAGAGTCATCTGCTGGCGCTTGCGCCGAATCTCTCGCGAACTTATTGCGTCCACTTTCAGAAGAGCAGAGAGCCTTCGTCCATCAATATACAACGCAATTGGTGCAATTTTTGCGAAAAATGGAAAAAGCTTAAAAAGTAGTAAGCCCAGCCTGGCATGACCAGGCTGGGCTTTTCTTTATACGGGTAGTTTTGATTTACAATAATAAGGCGGCCATTGGGCCACCTTATTATTATCAGTTCAAGAGAAATACATTAAAACTAAAACACGGTGGGGTTGGCAACAACCAGTACCCAGCAGATTATGCCAACGACAATACCATACAGCAGGAAAGGCCAGAATGTGCGGCGAAGCACTTCTCCTTCGCGTCCGGAGAGCCCCACTACAGCGCAGGCGGCAACGATATTATGTACGCAAATCATGTTGCCCATGGCGCCGCCCACAGCTTGGGCAGCCACGATAATTTGGCGCGGAAGTTCTAATGTCCCGGCCATATTCCACTGGAATTCTGCGAACATAAGATCGGAAACGGTGTTAGAACCCGTAATAAAAGCTCCCAAACCGCCCACAAAGGCCGCCAGCATGGGCCACACGCCCCCCGCGAAAGCTCCCACAGCTTCGGCCAAGGCCAAAGGCATGGAAGGAAGTCCTGCAGAGTTGGTAGCGGAACCACGGAAAATGGACACCATTGCCACAGCAAAAATCAAGGCAATGGTCGGTGCCTTCATTTTTCGGATACTTTCCTTCCATGCCCGGGAAACGGCTTGCCCAGACATTTTGTGCAGCAGAATGGTCAGCAAAGAAACTACAATAAAAAATGTGCCCGGCAGATACAAGTAATCAATACTCGCGTTGACGCCATTGAATCCCAGAATGTTTGTAAAGCTGATTTTCTGGTTGGTTAGCCACCCCTTAAGGCCAAGCGAAGGAACGCGTGAGATAACAAGCAGTATGCAAATTATCACATATGGGAGCCACGCGCTGAACTGGCTCATATTGGCATGAAATTCAGTCTTCGTGCTGGCAGGTACGGTGCCTGTCCAAGCTTTGTCCCATTGGCTGGAAGGAGCGAAGTCCCACGAATCTTTAGGAACACAGAAGCCTTTCTTGGTGCCCCACACCACCACGCCAAGGCCGAGCAGTCCTCCCAGAAGTGAGGGGAATTCGGGCCCCAACAGCCACGCGCAAACAAGGTAGGGCACGAGAAAGCACACAGAAGCGAACACGCAGAACTTCCATGCCCTAAAACCAATGCCCCAAGATTTTTCCGCGCCAAAGAAGCGGGTGAGAAAGCCAAGCATAAAGATGGTAATAATTATGGCCATAGGGGCGTGCATAATGGTGGCCCACTCACCTACAGCTTTGCAGAACCCGTCGTAACTTTGGAAAGGGAGGTTGGGATTGGCAGCCACCGCCTCGGCCACGCTGCCTTTCAGAAAGCCGAAACCCACAATAACGGGGGTGCCCACCGCACCAAAGGTCACAGGCACAGAGTTGAAGACAAGACAAACAACGGCGGCGGCCATGGCTGGAAAGCCAAGAGCCAACAGCAAGGGTGCTGCCAAGGCTGCGGGGGTGCCAAAACCAGCCGCGCCCTCAATAAAGGCCGCAAACATGAAGCCAATGATAATGGCTTGGATGCGCCGATCACGGCTTACACCCTGCATACCGCACTGAATGGTTTCCATGCCGCCGCTTTCCTCCAGTGTATAAAGGATAAGGATGGCACCGAAAACTATGATTAATACGCCAATGGCCACAACAACGCCTTGCAGCGAGAGAGCGGCAAGATATAGGATATCCAGCTTCCAGCCGATCACACCACTAATGGCACAGACAAGCCACGCCAGTGGCATGGCCCGGGTGGCGGGCCAGCGCAGGCCGACCATCAAAATCAGGGCAATAAGAATTGGTATGACGGCCAACAACGCCAATACTCCAATAGACATGGCAACTCCTTTATCAGCCTGCACGCCTACGCATCCAGGCATGGCTCATAGTGTGCATTAACCTTCCACAAACCCTATGAAATAGGGACAGAGCAGAACTGAAGAGTACTGTTCCAATCACAAAGTATTTCGCTATACAAATCTCGGCACTTGTGACGATGGAAGGTAGGGTAATCGTGCTCAGTTACATAACTCAAATGGTGAATAAATTCTGGTGTGTTAGGAGTATCAATGTCAAAAAAGCGGTTCTTGATATTGGGGCATGAACACATGTTGAATAAAAAATTCATATTTTGTCATGACAACTGCTCCCTTGGCTTAAGGTTTATTCAGAGAATGTAGTGCTTATATCCATACATCCCAATGAATATGAGTACTATTTCTCGAAGTTAAGATTTCTACAGATATCTTCATCCTGAATAAAAAACAATAGTTTTGTGAAAGTTGGTCGATAGCATGCCAGAAATTATGCCTGTTGGTTGCCTGCTCTGTATTGTGGGGATCAATAAAGTCGAAAGCCCCGGCAAGGCCGGGGCTTTCGAAGGTGAAATGAGCAGTTGTTAATTTAAAGTTGCATATTTTATTATTGGTGTCAAACGGTCAATGCCAAAAAAACTTGGACGTATTAGCTGGCAAAGCAGTGGCTGAAGCAAAAATAATGCGCCGCATATATTACATTGTGACGAAAGTTTATATTTTTTTGTATGGAAAATTTTTCTTTTTAGTAGAAAATAAGTGATGCCAATTAATTTTGCGCTTGCTGGTGTGATAAATTTTTGACAATACGAAAAGTTAAATTGTGTTTTTCATGTATCTTTTTGATTATAAAATATTTATTTATGGAATCACGTCAACAAATAATTATACTGGGTATCTATCTTGTTTTGTTAGCTAAAATAATTTTATTCAGTATCTTGCGGGAACGATTACTCAAGTTGTGGCGCCAAAGAAGTCTTTGCCACCAACTGATTGTCTGATATGTTTTATGAGGTATATCTTAAAAAGACATGTAAACAACCAAGTAAAACGTTTATATATCAAACTGTTATTAATTTATTATGAAAATCAAAATAGGCCCTCTTCGATAAGTGGTCCTCAATAGGCCTGACGTGGCTTGTAAAAACAGTTTAACTCACGGAGAAAATATGGATTATTCCAATATTCTCGTCCCAGTGGATGGTTCGGAAGATGCGAAATCCGCCTGTCAGGTTGCCGCACAGCTTACCGGCGCCATACCCGGGAAAGAAACCATACATTTGCTGTATTGTGTGGAATCTATCCCCAGCCTGATTGGAGGTGAGCAACGCGCGATGCTCATGCAAAAGCATGAGGAAGAAGGCATGAAAATTTTTTCCGATGTTAGTTCTCTTTTTGATGAAATTAATATCACCATAAAAACATATGTTAAGTACGGATCTATTGCAGAAAGCATTGTTCGTACAGCCTCAGAACTTGGTTGTACAATGATTATAATGGGCACACGAGGAAAAAGTGAACTAAAAAGCATTGTCATCGGGAGTGTTAGTCATGACGTTTTACGAAATGCTTCAATGCCTGTGCTTTTGGTAAACAAAAAACATATGATCACGGATAATTGATTGTATTCGATGCAGACTGAACACAACCGCGTGTTCGAGCTTTTGGAGTATCTATGTCAAGATTACTGACTTGTCTGATTGTATTTGCCTTTTCACTATGCCGCCCCGTCACCGTCTTGGCTGCAGGACACCCCACGGTTCCGGGAGCGGAACTAACTGCTTACTGGGTGATTCCTTTTGCCTGTATGCTGCTTTCTATTGCCATAATGCCATTACTGGCACCGCACTTTTGGGAACATCATTTCGGCAAGATTTCCATATTTTGGGCTCTGGCCTTCGCAATACCCTGTGCCATAGTCTTTGGCTTTCCTGTTGCTTTATATGAGTTGTTGCACATTATCCTGCTGGACTATATTCCTTTTATTATTCTTCTTTTCGCTCTCTTTACAGTGGCTGGCGGAGTGCGACTCAAAGGCTCTCTCACTGGAACCCCTCTGGTGAATACGGGTTTGCTGGCTGTAGGCACAGTGCTTGCGAGTTGGATGGGTACCACGGGGGCAGCAATGCTGCTCATCCGACCTCTTTTGCGAGCCAATGCCCATCGGCGCTACAAGGTACATAGCGTTGTTTTTTTTATTTTTCTGGTGGCCAATATTGGCGGTTCACTCACGCCTTTAGGAGATCCTCCACTTTTTTTAGGCTTTTTGAAAGGCATCAGCTTTTTTTGGACAACAGCTAATCTTTTTTGCAAAACGCTTCTGCTTTCAGTGGCCCTTCTGCTTATCTATTTGCTGCTTGATTCAGTACTTTTTGCCAAGGAGGGAAAGCCAGTTCTTCTGTCTGAAGACGATAAGGCTACAGAAAAATTCGGCCTCGACGGAAAGATTAATCTGCTTTTTTTGCTTGGCGTAGTGCTGATAGTGCTGGCCTCCGGCCTTTGCCCACTCGGTGTTCTTGTGGAAATTTACGGTGTGCCTGTTGAAGGGCAAAACCTGCTGCGGGACATTCTCTTGCTATGTGTCGCCGGACTTTCCTGGCGTTATACCGACCACAACTGTCGAAAACTCAATGGGTTTTCCTGGGATCCTATTAAAGAAGTTGCCAAGCTCTTTCTGGGGATTTTCATCAGCATGATTCCGGCCATTGCTATTCTGAAAGCCGGGGCTGACGGGGCTCTTTCCGGGCTCATTCAACTCGTGTCCACTGACGGACAGCCAAACAACGCCATGTATTTCTGGCTTACGGGCTTACTTTCAAGCTTTTTGGATAACGCTCCCACCTATGTAGTCTTTTTTAATACTGCAGGGGGAAACCCAGCCCACCTTATGTACGATATTCCCGCGACCCTTGCTGCCATATCGGCTGGCGCTGTTTTTATGGGGGCCAACACCTATATCGGTAATGCGCCCAATTTTATGGTCCGGGCCATTGCGGAAAACCAAGGCGTGCGAATGCCGAGTTTTTTCGGTTATATGGCATGGTCCGTTGGCATACTCATCCCTCTATTCCTTTTGCTTACATGGATCTTCTTTTAGTACTCAGCCCGCCTTGCATCAGAATGTGCGATGTAAGGCGGGCTCTTCCAAAAAGATTACGGCATGGGGCGATAAAGCTTCAAAAAAGCATGAGGCAATAATATATCGTGATTTTATTGGAAAAAATAAAAGAAAGCTCAATTTCTGTAATTCCGGTGATGTTATTGGTGCTAGCCCTTCACTTCACTGTGGCGCCTCTGGGCGCCACAGTGTTGAAATTTCTTGTGGGAGGTGTGCTGCTCATCCTGGGATTGAGTATTTTTCTATTAGGAGCGGATATTGGTATTTTGCCGGTAGGACAAAGAGTTGGCGCCACGCTGACATCCCGCCGTAGCTTGGCTTTACTCCTGAGTGCTGGCTTTATTATCGGTTTTTTTATCACTGTCGCCGAGCCTGATGTTCATGTATTGGCAGCGCAGGTTGCTGCCGTTTCCCCATCTTTGTCACGACCTCTGCTTGTGGGCATGATTGCTGTAGGTGTGGGAATTTTTGTGGCTATAGCCTTAGGAAGGATCGTGTTGCAAATCCCTCTCAAGGTCATGCTGATCTTTTTTTATACTTTGGTATTTGCCTGTGCTTTTGTGACGGATCCCGCCTTTCTGGGCGTAGCTTTTGATGCGGGGGGGGCTACTACTGGCCCCATGACGGTGCCCTTTATCATGGCCTTGGGGGTAGGCGTGGCTGCAGTACGAGGCGACAAAGGCAAGGACGACAGTTTTGGCCTCGTGGGGTTGGCCTCCATAGGCCCGGTGCTTTCAGTGCTTTTTCTCGGAATGTTTTTCCCGGGAGGCTCTGAAAAAATATCGGACACGGCTTCTGCGCAAGCCGAGAGTGTCGGGGCCCATTTCTTGGCTTTGACGCCACAGGTGATCCACGAGGTCGGCATGGCCTTGGGCCCCCTGATTCTACTTTTTGGCGTGTTCCGTATTTTTTTATTGCGACTGACGCGCTATCAAACCGTCAAAATGATTATGGGGCTTGGCTATTCTTTCGTTGGATTGGTTTGTTTTTTTGTAGGAGTTCAGGGAGGTTTTATTCCGGCCGGGCGAGAAATGGGAGCATTGCTGGCTCTACATGATTTTCGTTATCTTCTGCTGATCGTGGGCGTAGCCATGGGAGCCCTCGCCGTTTGTGCCGAGCCAGCCGTGTGGGTGCTGAATGCCCAGGTGGAAGAAGTTTCAGGCGGGCATATCAAAAAGAGCGTGATGTTGATATCTCTGTCTCTTGGCGTGGCGACCGCCGTGGGGCTTGCCATGGTTCGGGTTATCACGGGGTTGAGCATCTGGTGGTTCCTGATCCCTGGGTATGTACTGGCTCTGGGGCTTATGCGCTTTTGTCCTCGAATGTTCACGGCTATTGCCTTTGATTCCGGTGGGGTGGCATCCGGGCCGATGGCCTCCACCTTTATTCTTGCCTTCACGCTTGGAGCGTCGCATAGCTTGGGCGGCAATCCTATTGCCGATGCTTTTGGCGTCATTGCCATGATAGCCATGACGCCGCTGATAGCCATCCAACTCCTTGGGATTTTTTTTGATCGCCGGGAACGTGCAGTGAAGCTACGCCATAAGTAATAAATACGACCTCGACATGCCAAAACAGTATTAACTCATCAAAAAGGTGTGTAAGAGGTTAAAGTGCAAAAGATGGATGTTCAGTTATGACTTCAATGGCAACAACATACACTCCGGGCAAGCTTTTGGTGAGCATTGTAAACAGAAACCAGGGCGAAGCCATTGTAGCTGTTACAAAAAAAGCCGGAGCGCGTGGCGGTACGATTTTGATGGCCAAGGGCACGGCCGATAATGCCATTTTACGCATGCTTTATCTTGCGCAGACGGAAAAAGACTTGGTGCTTACGCTTGTTCAGGATGATGCTATCCCTACGGTCGTTACCGCCTTGCGTGAAGATGCGTATTTGAAAAAAAAGGCTTCCGGTGTGGGTTTTGTTATTCAAGTACCTGGAATTTTGCGGCATACTCTTTCAACTGTTTGTGAACTTCCATTTTTTCCCATAGAAGATGTAGAAGAGGTATCCGGCATGAGTGCACAAGCGACCCATGAGATGATTTGCGTCATTGTCAACGTCGGCTATGCTGAAGACGTTATGAGTGCGGCGCGCAAAGCTGGGGCCAAAGGGGGAACCGTTCTCAACGCACGTGGAACAGGGCGGGAAGAGGATGTAAAATTTTTTGGTATTTCGATTGTTCCAGAAAAAGAAACGCTTCTTGTCATTGTGGAAAAAAAGCAGGCGAGAACCATTTTGGATGCCATACGCCAGACTTCATGCCTCAATGAACCTGGCATCGGCATAGCATTCTGCATTGATGTCGAGCAGTTTTTTCTTCTAGGGCCGCTGGCAGAAAAGTCGTAACAATTCTTCTGGCATAGCATGGCAACGACAATAGAAATGAGTAACGAACCCCCAAATGACGTTGTACTCTTTTCGCTTTAGTCGAAGCAGACAACCTTCAAGTCGCACTTGTAGACGGGTCACTGCCGATGTCTTCAAGCAGCTCCAAGGTGTCCTGCTGGGCACGACGCCAAAAGTTCCTTTACGCCTGTATGCAATCCACATATGGCAGGGCATAGAGCATTTTAACTTTGAAAAAGGGTGAATGCTCCAATGGACAACTTTGAAATATGAAACGCTTCAAAGTTAATCTGGTCTGGGATAAAACCATCGCAACGGTGGCAGTTCCAAGTCAGAGATTAAACGGGTTCAGGAACTCACTTTCACGCTATTGGGGCTATCAAGCGGTTGCCGTTTCAAATGGTAGCGCTCCATACCGATACATGTTCCCATCTTCTGGTAAATGGGCCAAACCCATCGGGCACGCGAATCGCTGAATTCGTTTTCTTCCCGCTCCGCAGTGCGAGCAGGGTACGGCAGTCAGGGCTTCTGCGTTGTCTACGGACACGCCATGTGGGAAAGTGGGGCGCTGTCAACATCTTTCAAAAAGCCCTTCGCTGCTACTCGCGCAAAGGGCTTTTACTGCTTGGTGTTGTGAAGATGCGAGCTTTTTGCCCAGCTGCGGCCATGTCTGATTTAAGTCCGTAGCCTGTTGGCTCGCAGGGCTTTTTGATTGGCGCTTAGCGCCTCTCCGAAGTCAGATAGTGTGTGCTAACGGCAGGTCGCGGTCAATTGGCGTTTGCTCAGCCTTTTTTTCAAGCTTTCAGCGACGGTTTCCGGGTTCAGGGGCTTGCGGGCGATGCCGCTCTCGATCGCCGCTTTAGCCGTGGCTGCTGCCACTCGAGGGGCTACTTCGTCATCAAGGGTTGAGGGGATGATGTAATCGGCACGAAGTTCTTCAGGTTTAACCAGATCAGCAATGGCATAGGCTGCAGCTATCTTCATTGCGTCATTGATGTCTGTGGCCGCAACGTCCAGAGCACCACGAAAAATACCGGGGAAGGCCAGCACATTGTTGATCTGGTTAGGGCAGTCAGAACGTCCCGTTGCCACAACCTTGGCACCTGCTTCAGTGGCGCGTTGAATGGGCCATATTTCAGGAACGGGGTTGGCTTGGGCAAACACTATGGAATCTCTGGCCATGCTACCAATCATGTCTTCATTGAGGGTGTCCGGCGCGGAAACGCCGATGAAAACATCGGCGCCCCTGATGGCCTCGGCCAGCCCTCCTTTGATCTTCTGCGGATTGGTGCGGCGGGCGATGTCTTCTTTATAGGGATTCATGCCCTCAGTGCGTCCTTGCCAGATAGCCCCCCGCGAATCGCACATGATGACATTTTTCAGGCCAAGGGCCATGAGCAGCTTGATGATGGCAATGCCGGCGGCCCCTGCACCACTGGTAACAACAGTAATGTCGTTCAGTTTTTTGTTTACAAGCTTGAGGGCGTTGATAAGCCCGGCCAGAGTGACAACCGCTGTGCCGTGCTGGTCGTCATGAAAAATCGGGCCTCTGAAAATGCCATTTTTTTTCAAACTGTCTTCGATGATAAAGCATTCTGGAGCCTTGATGTCTTCAAGGTTGACGCCACCAAAGGTGGGCGCCATAAGCTCCACCATCTCTACTATTTTTGCAGTGTCCTTGGTATTCACGCAAATGGGAAAAGCGTCCACATCGCCAAAGGTTTTGAACAGCAAAGACTTGCCTTCCATAACGGGCATTGCGGCGGCGGGGCCGATGTCGCCTAATCCCAAAACTGCTGTGCCGTTGGAAACCACGCAGACAAAGTTCGAATGATTCGTGTAAACGTCGAGCGTTTCAGGCTGGCGATGAATCTCCATGCAAGGTTCGGCTACGCCTGGCGAATAGGCCAAGGTAAGATCGTCTGCATCACGTACGGGCGCCTTCACACGCACTTCAATCTTGCCCTGATATTCCTTGTGCATGGCCAGGGCTTCATCGCGCAGATTCTTGATACGAGACATGGTACACTCCTTGTCTGATATGCTGCACTTCCGGGCGAGGTGTCGCAAAACAAAGAAGGTGCACCCCTGTTCGAGCTGGCAGACGGAAGCGGCAGCGTGTGGCTATACAAAATTCGTTGTCACTATGTCACCTAGCCAATCCAGGCATATGCGAGAATTTTTTACTTGATTGCATTCGGCAGGTTGAAAGCACACCGAATGCTAGACTATATCGCCATGAGAGCCTTTTCAGGCATTTCTGCAGCGAACTCGACCTGTTATTGGGGTCGAGTACTGTAAGAGTATATCCCCTGTACAAAAGACTTGTTCTCTTTTATAGAACTAGGAAATTCATCTTGTGACGATACGCCCTAGAAAATTTAGCCTTTCATATGAACTTTGCCGTCTCTTACCCAGTACCTCAGGCCATTGTGTTTTTGTAATATTTCAAAGGTGTCATCCAGAGCTGAGGCGTCTTGGGCGCGAAAGCGAATTTTTACCTGACGCATGCCGTTGTCAGCGGCGGCCGAAAGCACGGAAATAACACTCATGCCGTTGGTTTTGAGGGTGTCCAGAATTTCGCGGATGGTTCCAGGCTGGTTGGGAAGCAAAAAGCCCGCCTCTTCTCCGCCCTGTTCCGCGCCACTCATATTGAGCAAGGCGTGAAAGACATCCCATCCCGTAATAATGCCTACAAGCTTGTCTTCATCGTCGATAACAGGCAGGCAGGCCACATGCCGGTCAAACATGACTTTGGCCGCCTGCTCTACAGTATTGTTGTAGTTGATGACCACAGGGGCAACCACCATAACGTCCTTGACCTTTGTTTCGGCCATCATGTCCAAGGCTTCAAGGATTTCATATCCGGTGGCGTGCTGCGGGGCGAAAGTTTTCAGGTCCGAGGAAGAAATGAGACCCACAACGATCTTGTCCCTGTCCACCACGGGCAGGTAGTTGATGCGGTTGTCCTTCAGAAGTTTTTTGCATTGCAGCAAGGAGGTGTCAGGCATGACGGTAATTACGTTGGGCTTCATCCAATCTAATATAAGCATGGCATCCTTCCTTTCGGCGGGGAGGCTTTCTCCCCGCCAGACAGAGAATTCAGGACGTATGCGACGCGGCCCCGAAGCTACGGGCTTCTGGCCGGGCGCGTAGTGCCAGCGGGTCAGCTCTTGGCGCAGCTGCAACCACAGCCCTGCAATTTTTTGCGCAGAGCTTCAGGCAAAATACCCCGTACCGACTCCAGACTGACCATGCGCCGCATGATGCCGAGTTGGTCTTGCAAGGGAAGTTGCTTGGGGCATACGCTGTCGCAGGCCAGCAGGCCCATGCAGCCGAATACACCGCTGTCATCGCCAATAAGTTCATAATAGTCCGCAGGGGTGCGGTTGTCACGCGGGTCAATGTAAAAGCGCGCCATACGGTTGATGGCCGTGGCTCCAATGAATTCTTCACGCATGCGGGCTGTGCCGCATGCGGCCACACAGCAACCGCACTCGATGCACCTGTCCAGCTCAAAGATTTCCGTGGCCAGGTCGTTGCTCATACGTTCTTCCTGAGCGGCGGGGTCGAACTCCTTGTTGGTATGTATCCATGATTCGATTTTTTTGCCCACATGGCGAAACCACGTGCCCGTGTCCACAGAAAGGTCGCCAAGGAGCTTGAAGACCGGCAGAGGGTGCAGGGTTATACGGTCTGGCAGATCGCTGGTTTGCGTGTGGCATGCCAGACCGGGCCGCCCGTTGATAACCATGCCGCAGGAACCACAGATGCCTGCGCGGCAGCAAAAATCGAACTGCAGGGAAGCGTCGTGTTTTTCCCGTATGAGGTTCAGCGCGATAAAGAGGGTCATGCTGGGATGCTCTTCAAGCTGAAACGTCTGCATATGTGGGTATGAACCGGGATCCAGCGGGTTGTAGCGAAAGATTTCAAATGTGAGGTTGCGTCCCATAGTGCCTCCCTTAGTTCTTTTGATCGTAAGAGACGATCTGGTCTTCGCTGATGTCGCTGGAGATGATCTTGCCGCCGCCATAGCCACGGTCGCCGGGAGGCAGGATATAGAACGGCGTAGCCGGTTCGTATTTGAGTGTGGGTAGGCTGTCGCCTTCTTTCCAGTAGGCCAGGGTGCGGTTGAGCCAATCTTTGTCGTTGCGCTCAGGATAGTCTTCGCGGGCGTGAGCGCCTCGGCTTTCAGTGCGCATAAGCGCCCCGTAAGCCGTGCACAGGGCCAGCTTGAGCATGCCGGGAACCCGCAGGGCCATAGAAAGCTCTGCATTGGGGCCGGGTATATTCCCGCTTGCCAAGCGCATGTTGCCGCAACGCTCCAGCAGGTTTTGCAACTTGTCCACGCCTGCCTGCAGATCTTTGCCATTGCGGAAGATACCCACGTATTCCATCATGGTGTCCTGCATCTCATTGCGCAGGGTGTAGCAGTCATCGCCTGTGCCTCGCAGGAGGGCGGCTATGCGGTCCTGCACCTTTGTGGCGGCTGCCTTCATTTCCGCAGTGGAGAACACGGTTTCGTAGCCCCTGAGGAATTCCACAAGCTTCTGGCCCACGATACGTCCGGAAACGATGGTTTCGGCCAGTGAGTTACCGCCCAAGCGGTTGAAGCCGTGCATATCCCAGCAGGCTGCTTCCCCTGCTGAGAACAGCCCCTCAAGGCCGTAAGCCTGTCCATCCTTATTGATGCGCACGCCGCCCATGCTGTAATGGTGAGTGGGGCGCACCGGAATAAGCTGGTGTATTGGGTTTACGCCAAGAAAATGCGTTGATATATCGTACACTTCACGTAAATTGGTGGTGATGTGTTTTTCACCCAGGTGACGAATGTCCAGCCAGAGGTGGTCGCCGTATGGACTTTTAACGCCAAAGCCCTTGCGCATGTGCTCGGTCATGCGGCGCGAAACCACGTCCCGCGAAGCCAACTCCGCCTTTTCCGGCTCATAGTCGGGCATGAAGCGGTATTCGTTCACATCCAGCAAGGTGCCGCCATCGCCTCGGCAGCCCTCGGTAACTAAAATATCAGTGGGCACTGTGCCTGTGGGGTGAAACTGCACGGCCTCCATATTACCCAACGGTACTATACCTGTTTCCAGTGCCGCGATTTGGCCACCGCCGTCACAGATGATGGCGTTGGTGGTGGCACGGTAAATCCGGCCATAGCCGCCAGTGGCAATAAGGGTCGCCTTGGCGAAGTAGCCTACCAGTTCGCCAGTGCGCAGATCACGGGCCACACAGCCCATACAGCGCTGGCTATCGTGTACCAGGACTTCGGCCTGGGTGCGGTCGTGTACGTCCACGCCAAGTTGCAGCAAACGGTTATCAAGTGTGAACAGCACTGCGTGTCCTGTGCCATCCGAGGTATAACAGGTGCGCCACTTGGCCGTGCCACCGAAGGCCCGGGAATGGATCAGTCCCTCATTTTCCTTTTTTTCCGTGGCTTGAAAGGGTTTGCCGCCCTTGTAGTAGGTATGCTCACCGGGCACGACACGACTCCAGGGAACGCCCATCCAGGCCATTTCACGCATGGCTATGGGGCCGGTTTCAGCAAAAAGCCGTGCAACTTCCTGGTCACAGCCCCAGTCCGAGCCTTTGACCGTATCGTTAAAATGCACTTCAGGGCAGTCGCCTTCACCCATGATGGAATTGCCCAGCGCTGCCTGCATACCGCCCATTGCAGCGGATGAGTGCGAACGCTTGGGCGGCACAACGGAAAGACAGATAACCCTGAAGCCTGCCTGAGCCGCCTCAACCGCCACACGTTCCCCGGCAAGACCAGCGCCGATGCACAAAACGTCACATTCAAAAATACGCATACGGCACCCCCTATCCCAGTAACCAGACGCGGGTCAGAGCCAGCGTTCCAAGCAAAAGATAACAGCCCATCACAATCCAAACCCATTTGCGCCACGAGGATTTTGTACTCTTGGTACAGACGCCGTACTTTACGGCCAGACGATATACGCCAATACCCGTGTGTAGAATGACGCAGGGCAGAAAGAACACATAGAAGGCCAGCCAGCCACTGTGCAGGCGTTTGGCGCTACCGGCAACATTGATGGGCAGGTCTGTCATGACCGTATAGACATGGTAAAAAGCGCCCACAAGAATGACAATGGCCGTAAAGACCTGCACAAGCCACAGCCATGTGTCGAAGTCCTTGAGGTATTTGCTGTGCCGAACGAAGATGCCGAGTTCATTGGCGCGGAAAGGCATCTTCCGTGCTGCGATATAAAAATGGAATACAATCAGCAGGATGATAAGTGGCGCGGCTATCTGGGCCAGCCATGTGGCTTCCAGAAACCAAGCTATGCCGTTAGTCAGCGCGGGACTAAGCACAACTGTGCCTTCCAGTGTCAGATGTACACATACGAACAGGGCCAACACCGCGCCGGAGGCAGCCTGCCAGAAATCCAGGCGGGTTCTTGCTTCCATAGGGGTTCTGTCTAAAGCCATGTCAACTCCTTATACAAATATTCTGGACCGATGCCGTTCTGGAACACCAGAGGTTCCTTCATATGCGTCTGTACGGTGCTTGCCCCATTTCGTAAAAATTGCCGCCTGTGCTGTCTATGACGACGATGGCCGGAAAGTCCTCGACCTCCATGGCGGCAACGGCTTCAGGCCCCAAGTCTTCGTAGGCCAGTACCGTATATTTTTTAATAGCGCGGGCAATAAGGGCGCCAGCGCCGCCCACGGCTGCCATGTACGGTATACCGTGTTGTTTCATGGCTTCCACTACTTCTGGAGTTCGGTAGCCCTTACCGATCATGCCTTTGAGTCCCTGATCCATCAGGCGCGGGGTATAGGCGTCCATACGGCCGGAGGTGGTAGGCCCGGCTGCACCTATGGGCTGTCCTGGTCGTGCCGGGCTTGGCCCAACGTAATAGACCACTGCTCCTTTCAGATCCACTGGCAAGGGTTCGCCCCTGTCCAGGGTCTCCACAAGCCGCTTGTGGGCGGCATCTCGCGCGGCCAGGATGGTGCCGGAAATAAGTACCCTGTCACCTGCGCACAATGAGCGGGCTGTGGCATCGTCAAAGGGGGCACGGATTTTTCTGGTTTCGTCAGACATAGGGCTCCCCCTACAGCACGCCTTCGGCGTGGCGTGCCGCGTGGCAGTTGATGTTCACGGCAACTGGCAGGGACGCGATATGGGTCGGCGCCCACTCCACATGTACCTTGAGGGCGGTAGTGATGCCGCCCAAGCCTTGGGGCCCCACGCCAGTCATATTGACCATTTCCAGCAGTTCACCCTCGAAAGTCGCGTAACGCGGATCGGGATTATGGCTTTCGAGGTCACGGGCAGCTGCACGCTTGGCGCAAATGGCAGCCATTTCCATCGTTCCGCCAATACCTACGCCAACGACGAGCGGCGGGCATGAGTTGGGGCCAGCGGCCAGCACCGCGTCCAGAACCACCCTGCGAACTCCGTCAATACCATCAGCTGGAACAAGCATCTTGAGTACGCTTTTATTTTCCGACCCGGCTCCCTTGGGGGCCAGGCGCAAGTGCAGCCTGTCACCGGGAACAAGGCGGGTATGGATGACCGCCGGAGTGTTGTCCCCGGTATTCTTGCGTTCAAAGAGCGGTTCGCCCACACAGGATTTGCGCAAATAGCCGTCAGTGTATCCTCTACGTATCCCCTCGTTGACGGCATCTTCGAATGCGCCGCCCACAATGCGTACATCCTGTCCTACTTCGGCAAAAACAACAGTAATGCCAGTGTCTTGACACAATGGTAGGCTACCTTTGGCTGCGATTTCTGCGTTTTCCAGCAGCTGCTCCAGAATATTGCACCCCACTGGTGAAAGTTCTCGCATTCGTGCCGCTCGTATGGCCGTTGTCATGTCGCTCGGCAGGCGGTAGCAGGCATCTATCGCGAGCGCCGCCACTGTTTGCGCAATATCGTCAAAATGGATTTCCTTCATATCCTCACCATTCCGTTCTTTGTCATCTGTACCTGTTGTGGATATATCCGCAGCACACGCACATTTCACTGCTTTGCGCAGACTGTGTGCATTTGGTGCGGATGCCTGTTCACGCAGCCATGAACAGATGTATTCCAGCGTCCCTTAGTGGAAAGGCCAGATCAGGGGAATGAGTAGCCAGCACATAATGAGCGTAATAATCTGCAAGGGCCATCCAGCCTTGACATAATCAAGAAACTTATATCTGCCGGGGCCAAGCACGATAGTGTTGGGCGGCGTGGCTATGGGCGTAAGAAAACAGGCTGAGGCTGACATGGCTATGCCCATTGCGATGGGCAGAGGAGAAATGCCGCTGCCCATCGCAATGGGCAGGGCCAAAGGAGCCATAAGGGCAGCAGTGGCTGTGTTGGACATGAAGTTGGTGATGACAGCCGTGAGTGCGCAGCAAACAAGCATGAGCAGCCAGGGATCGCTGACCGTGCTGACTACTGCGTTGGCTACAATGGCCGCCGCGCCGGATTTGTCCATAGCCGCCGACATCGACAGCATGCCCGCGAACAGGAAGATGGTTGTCCAGTCAACGCTGCGAAACGCCTCCCGCATTGTCATACAGCCGGTGATAACCATCATGCAGGCACCAAACATGGCTGCTGTGGTCAGAGGAACAAGCTCGCTGGCCATCATGAAAACCACGAAGGCAAAAACTATCATTGCATGCCACATTTTATTCTCGCGGCGCGGCTGGGATTCCTCCGACAAAACCGCATCATCGATTTGACGTCCTTCAGGTAGGAGACGGTGACCAATAAGCCCATAGTAAAGAAGTCCCGCTACCAGCAATGGGACGCCGATCAACCCGAACTCGAAAAAACCAAAAGGGCTTTGCCCGGTCTGTGAAAGCATTGAGTTGATGATACCGTTGGGCGGTGTACCCACCAGCGTTACCGTGCCACCGAGGGATGCGGCAAAAGCCACGGGCATGAGCACTTTGCCGGGGGCCAGTTTGGCCTTCATGCACATGCCGAGAATCATTGGCACAGCCACTACTGTGGTACCAGTGTTGGAAAGGACAGTAGAAAGCAGACCTACGGCGGCCATAGCGTACACAAGAAGTTTGATGGGGCTGCCTTTAGAAAGTTTGACAGCCAGCCCCCCCACCTTGTCGGCAAAGCCGGTGATGAATGTGGCCTCGCCCACAATGAACATGGCCATAAACAGAACCACTGTGGGATCGCCGAAGTAACTGAAAGCGACTTTGGAAGATATGACGTTTGTAAGAGATAGGGCCACAGGTACAAGAATGGCCGTTATGGGCAGCGGCACAACTTCAGTAAAAAACATAACAGCCGCAATAAAAAGGATACCCAGTGTGATGTATGCTTTTGTAGGGTCTTCCGGCAGCTTGATGCCTAGCTGAGTTGCGGCAAAGACATCTTGAGCCGCAATAATTGCAAGCATTGCCATAACCATTGCCAGAAAAAAAGACCGCTTCATCCGTCAACCTCCTGCTAAGATAGAGTTGATGGGCTCCTTGTGCTTCATGATAATAAATTATGAAGCATTAGAGATAGTTATGCTTGTCATTATGATTATGATCTATATATTTACATGATTGTTGTTTTGTTACAATACATTTTTATTGAATGATTGATCAATATAGTACTTTCTAAACAAAAGCAGTATGGAATTGTAAAATAGTTATTTATGAACAGTTGTAAAAAAAATCACAATTGTATTGTTTTAAATGTAGTTAATTATTTACTACTGTTAATTAATTGCATAATAATATTATTCATTATAGCTTTTTTATGTTATTATAAATTTTTATTATATAATATTGATGAGTATTATAGTTTATTGTCAATGAGGAATAATTTGTGTTTTAGGCGAATAGCCTTGCCAAAAATTCAAATATTGAAGTGTGATATGGTATTATTGTGATACCAGAGTTGTTTGGTTTCGGCACTGGGGTGGCCTACTTGTAGATAAAAGAAGAAACATGATGCAACAAAAACGAAATATATACAGAAAGTTCTGACTAGAACATTGAGTTCGATCTAGGTCATATTCAGCCAGTTTCCATGTTTGGGCGTATTGAGAAATTTAAAGCATTCCCACACTGATTTTGCTTTTGACGATGGAATTCAGACATGGGTGCCTGAACTTCAAGGAAAACTGAAAGATAAGAATCTCAAGTGGATCGCTATGCCTGCGCCAGCAGCTCGTTACGCCCTTAGCAAAGCTTCTGGCCTAAACTAGGAAGCGTGAATATTGGTAAAATGTTGGGTGTTTCAAGGAGCGGAACTCCACACTTGGCTGGGAAACCGAATTAGCGCTTTGTCCGGTTTCGCTTAGAATGGGCACGAAGTCGGCAATCCCGCGAGGAAAGGTCCATGGCGGCTTCGGGCTTATGCTTATGCTTATGCTGACATGAATATTTTGTATTTCAATAATTTTAATAGATATATTACTCCAGTAAGAAGGCAGAAGCTAATTTTCAAAATACCTCTGAAGGCCCTGTCCAGCGCATCGTTGGACAGGGCCTTCTCATTTCTGGAGGCACTTCATGACCCCATATCAATCAGAAAACATCATCGAACTGGCCAAAGCTCTGTTGAATGTGCAGCGAATTGTGCAGCCTATCATCAAGGATGCTGAAAATTCCTTCACCAAGAGTTGGTACGCCAGCCTCAACAGCGTCATGGACGCCAGCCGTAACGCGCTTATCGAAAATGGCATCTGGCTGTGCCAGTACCCTGTTCCCGTGGAGCAGCCCAATTCCATTGGACTAGTCACTAAACTAACGCATGCAGAGTCAGGGCAGTGGCAAAGTTCTCTTGCGGTGGTGCCGTTACCTAAGGCCGATCCGCAGGGAATGGGATCGGCCATGACCTACGCAAGAAGATATGCGCTGACCGCTATGCTGGGCATGGTGACAGAAGATGATGACGGCGAAGGGGCAAGAACTGGCCAGAAAACGCCCTCACGCCCGAAACTGCCCGTAAACAGCCCTGAAATGGAAAAAGCGCATTTACCCGGAACCAATTCAGCCACCTCAAATCGCTCGTCAGCAGCACTTGAAAACCTTCCTCCGCTGGAGGGTATTTCTTATCAGCAGGTGACAGCCCAGGACGGACGGCCCTGCATCATTGCCACCGGCAACACGCAGGCCAAAAAGGAAATACTTACAGGCGCGGGCTTCCGCTGGAATCCGCAGAGAAAATTGTGGTGGAAATATGTCGATGCCGCATAATGAAAATCAAAATACCGAGTAAGAGGGCTGCCTGATGGCAGCTCTCTTACTTTTGTGGGGATGAAATCATGATGAACACCAATCGCACGGGAGGCTTGCGGGCATTAATTCGTCAGGGGCTGCAAGCCGTCTCTCAGCAAAGTACCATCGCACATCTAGGCGATAGGTCCACCTATGTTGGCATGAGCGACATTGGCCAGCGCTGGGAATGTCCTCGTGCCGCTCTCGCCCGTAAGGTGCTGCCCACCACAAACAGCCTGGAGCGCCTTTTGATCTTGCAACGGGGCCACTGGTTTGAATCCGGCGTGGGGCAGGCTCTGGCATCGCTGGGCCTGTATGTACTGCCCCAGCTTGAGATCAACTGGCAATATCAGGGCGTGCCCATCAAAGCCCATCTTGACTTTGTGCTGGTCTGGGGTGCGCCCGTCAACGCCATACGGATTCTGGAAGTCAAAAGCACAGACAAACTGCCTGCTTCGCCGCATGATTCTCATCTTCTGCAACTGCATGGCCAAATCGGTCTTCTGGCAAAAGCATGGAGCAAGCCTGTCTTCAGCATTCGTGCTGAGGACGGTACGCTTCTGCATGACAAAACAACCTTCCCACAACTTTGCCATGCCCAGCTTGGCCTTCAGTTGCCCACAACTGCTGCCGAAGCAAGTATGGAAGCATGGTTGCTCTACCTTTCTATGAAGGAGGTAAAGGCGTTCGGTCCCTATGGCTTCAATCTGGCGATGCTTGATACGGCCCTTGACCATGCAACTCAGCTTTGGGGCGAGTTGACTGCATTCCGGGCTGGGCAATTAACTCTGGCGCAGGTGAATTGCGCTCAGGGATTTTATCCTATCTGTTCCTACTGTGAATACAACGGCGACTGCCCTAAATTCCCGCAGGGAGTGCAGATGCCACAATGGGAACCGGCTCTTGAAAAATTGACTACCCTTAAAGAGCAACGCACGGCTTTGGATAATGAAATCAAAGAAATGGAGACGGTACTTAAGCTGGCTCATCGGCAGTCTGGCACACGAGATTGGGTAGATGCGGGGAAGCACCGCTTTCGCATGTCAGTGGCAGCAGGACGCAGCACGCTTAATCGCGAAGCCCTGCATGAAGAACTGACCGACATCTTCCGCTTTGAAGGGGTAGGTGGAATTGACGTAGATGCCTTGCTAGCACGCTGCGAGCGTACGGGTGCGCCTTCCGAACGCCTAACCATTTCGCCAATCAGCTGAAACCAATAAGAATAAGCATGGCGTTAACGTATGTAATTGCGGCTGGATAACTATTGCGGATACCGCCGCGCGGTATGCAGAACACGAAGAATCTGAACCTCGGATTTAACAACCCGGTATGCAATAAAATACGGAAAATCTGTCAATACAAGCTCACGAGTCCCTGCGACTCTGCCAGCCCTTCCACGCGAAGAGAGTGAGGCGAGACTTTGTCCCGCATTCCATAGGCATTGGGCTACTTGTTTCCCTGCCTCCAAGTCCTTTTCAGTCAGATATGTCGCAATGTCATGCAAATCTTCAAGGGCCAGGGTGAGCCAGCGCACAGCCCTACTTTGCATGGACTCCCCAATGAGCAAAGGCTTCCGTCACCTGATGATCTGAAGCAAATTTCCCCTCATCTGCCTGACGAATTCCTTCCTGAATAGCTTCAACCTGCCAGGACTGTTCAGCCACATATTGCCTCACCGCCTCTGCCACCAACCATGAACGAGAGCGCGAGGTAGCAGCGGCAAGTTTTTCAAGCTGCGCCTGCGTATCCGAATCCAATCGTGCTGTGACTGTAGACATGGGAACCTCCTATGTCTTTATTGTGTACATTCAAGTTAAACGTGTCAATAGAACACACAGGAGAAGTGATGCACACCAATCTTACTTCTGACCTTGATTCTCTCCAGCCCACCGACCTCGACGCCGGGCAGGTTTTCAGCGGTAAATCATCCGGCACCACCGTCAGAGGCTACGCCGCAGCATCTGCATATACCCCGGCCATAGACCTCGGTTACATATTCCACGAGTCCAGCCGGGATGTTGTGGTCTGGTTTCTCGCTTCAGCCGTAGGTGAGTCTGCGAGCCGTACGGATGAAGACAGCAATTGGTTACACGGTAATTCATCAACGCAACCACTGTCGCTATCCGTAAGCGGTAAAGCCGCTAACGGCTACCGCAATCCGCAGGGGCTGCAGGAACCGCTGTACGTCTTTGGCCCCACAGGCTGCGGCAAAACCAGTTGCATCAAGCAACTGGCGGCCAGGCTCAATTACCCCGTCTTTGAGGTAACAGGCCATGGTCGCCTGGAGTTCGCCGATCTGGTGGGGCATCTGGCGGTCAAGGACGGCAACATGGTCTTTGAGTACGGCCCGCTGGCACTGGCCATGCGCCACGGAGCAATTCTTCTGCTTAATGAGATCGACTTAACCTCACCTGAGATCGCCGCCGGGCTGAACAGCGTCTTGGATGGCTCCCCCCTGTGCGTAGCGGAAAATGGCGGCGAGATTATTCAGCCACACCCCATGTTCCGTTTCGTGGCTACAGCCAATACCAATGGCGCTGGCGACGACACGGGCCTGTACCAAGGTACGCAAAGGCAAAACCTCGCGTGGCTGGACCGCTTCACTATCTGCGAAGTGGGCTACCCCGATGCAGCTGTAGAGAAAAAGCTGCTGTCCCAGCGCTTCCCCTCTCTGCCCGAAGCGCTCTGTGCCACTATGGTGGAGTATGCCAATGAAATTCGCAAACTGTTCATGGGCGAAGCTTCCACCAACAATCTCACCAATACCATTGAAGTTACCTTCTCCACGCGCAGCTTGCTGCGCTGGGGGGATCTGACCGTGCGTTTCCAGCCTCTGGCCCATCAGGGCATCCAGCCTGTCACCTACGCCCTTGATCGTGCTCTGGCATACCGCGCCAGCCGCGAAACCCGCGCCATGCTGCACGAACTGGCCCAACGCATGTTCCCGCAACAGGTGGAAGCTGAAGCCCTTAAAACCAAAACGACTGAAACAGAAAACTTGCAAGGTGAACAAGCCCTGCGCTTCATGCGCAGCCATTTGAGGAACACTCCCACGGTAGCGAAGCCCCGTGTCCATCTGGAGGTAGTTCATACCCTTTCCGGCAAGAAACAGAACGGTAAATTCTGGATCGGCGAGGCCCGGCCCGAAGGCCTCATGCTCCATTGGGGCAAGCCGGACACCGTTGGGCAACAACACGTTATCGCCGCTGAAAATTGTGCGGGCAACAATTCCGTGCTGGAGCTCGAAACGCGTGCAGCCAAAAAACTCACCGAAGGCTACGTCCTAAACATCACAAAAAGCTTATTTTAGGAGGCTGTTATGACATCGATTATTTCTGACATTCGTATTCTCGACAATTTACTGGCCCTCAACCTCAATGTCAGCCTGTGGTCAGCCCGGCGCAAGATGAGCCAGGAAGACCTGGGCGGAGCAGAACTGCCCCCTGAAGACCTGGCATCTCTGGGATCAAAGCGCATTGCTGACCCGGAAAACCTCAAAGTATTCGGTACGCTCAAGGCCCGCGCCTTCAACTATCTGGACCGGCACGGAGTACGCTTCATGTCTGGCTGGGCCATTCCCGAAGAAAAAGCCGGTGAAATCGTGCAAGAGCTTTGCAATATACGCAACGATTTTCAGAAAGAAAAAGAGGCCTTTCTGACAGGCTATGATCAGAATGTGCAGGGCTGGATAGAAAAGCATCATCAGTGGGGCGAAATTATCCGCAATTCCATCGTAGGGCCGGACTATGTCCGCGCCCGCATGGATTTCCGCTGGCAATTATACAAGGTGTCCCCGCTGGCGCAACATACAGATAACACAGCCGTGCTGGAAGCCGGTCTGGCAGAAGAGGTGCAGGGTCTGGGCGGCACACTCTTCGGCGAAGTGGCCAAGTCTGCCGAAGACATCT
>JAEWKM010000040.1:0-11100 GCA_023386035.1 Pseudomonadota bacterium | reverse complement strand
GAGAAAAGTGTATTATGGTGACTCATGTCCAAAATCTCCTTGTGTGGCAAAGTTTTTCGCAAACTCTTTATACCACATCGCACTGAGATTTTGGACTTTTTTCTTAACCCTTAGCCGGACAGCAATGCCCCCTCATTTCCGATGAAATTTATCTCTTGCTTTCTGTTTGGGTATGACACGGCTAGTCATCTTATACATGCAGATGATTGTGCTTTAGATTTAATGCAGGATAGAATTTTGCGGGATTCTGAAGAGCTTAAAATACTGCAGTGTGCCCATTACACGCGGATATGGGGTGACTTGGTTGGGCTTTGGTTTATTTCATTAGACACTCTCGCCTATAGATATAATATATCGCAAAGAAACAAAGAGCTTTTTAAAATATACAAAGATTTTGGAAAATTATGCGACCCTATACAAGAGCGATTTAATCGCTCTCAACGCGATTTCTACGAAGAACAGAAAAAACAAAAAAATACGCGCGAAGATCTGAATTCATAGCTCTTTTTGTAACCGAAGTTTGGGCGTCACATTTTTTGCAGCGCGACACTTCTGCCCTGCCACTACAAGGCAGTCCCCCTATTTTGCGCTACGCGCTAAATCTCACACCACTCCTCAACTCATCCAGATAATCCGCATACTGCTGGAGCAGAGCCCGGCGCTCTGCCAAGGCGGTGCGCAGGCTTGTCTTGTGGTAAGCGGCTTTGACTTTGTTTTGTTCTACGTGGGCGAGTTGCAGTTCCACAGCCAGCGATGACGCACCAAGAATGTTATAGGCCGTGGTGGAAAACAAGCCACGAAACGCGTGCGTTACAAATCTGTTCCCGTTTTCCGCAGTGTAACCCATTTTTCGAAAAGCCTGAATCAGAGCCATGGAGCTGACAGGTTTTCCCGCGCCTATGGAAGAAGTAGATGGGAACACCCATTCCTTTGTGCGGGAGAAAGCGTACATTTTTTTGAAAAGCTCAACCGCTTGGCGCGGTAGTGGCACGAGATGTGGACGGCCCACTTTCATGCGTTCTGACGGAATTATCCATTCCGCCGCATCAAGGTTAAATTCGGTCCATTTTGCTTCCAGAAGTTCGGAGGGACGCACTGCGCAGTAGGGGGCCAGTTGCAGGGCCATGGAGACGGGAACCGTCCAGCGGTTTTTGTGTTCATCTATGCTTCGCAGCAGTTTGCCAACATCCTCTGGACCGAGCTCTTCGGAGTAAAGGCTCTGCCTCCGGCGCTTGGGCATTTGGTCCTTGTACCAGCTCAGTCTGACAACAATGTCCGGCTGTTGGATCAAGTCTTTTGCCAGAGCGTATTTGAAGATGCTGACAATCAAGGTATGCACGCGCCGGGCAACCTCCAGCGAGCCACGCGCGATAATATGCTTCAGTGCCCGCTCGATATCATTGACTGTCAGCTCATCAATGGGAACGTCTCCTATGGCAGGATAGACGTTGGCGACGAGTCGTCCCCGGTTTTGCTTGCCGGAGCGTTCTTCCCATTCCATCATTTTTAAATCGAGCCATGCATCGGCCACGCTTTGGAAAGTGTGGACGACCTTGGGCTGTGCCAAGCGGATGCGCTCCTGCTTGCGCAACTGCGTCAAATTGACGTTTTCCTCTTTGGCTTGAGCCTTTCTGGCATCAGCCTCGGCTCTGGCCTCTTTCAAGCCTAGGGCGGGGAATTCTCCCAGAGTGATAAGGTTCTGTTTTCTTGTCCCCTCGGGCGAGAGAGTATCATATCTGAGGTACCAAGTTTTTTTGCCTTTGGGGGAAACTCGGAGGAAAAGCGAATCCCCAACCGGGATTCGTTGCACTTCGCCTATCCCTTTTAAATTCAAGAGAAAAGTGTGGGAAATTTTTTGCATCCTTCGAACCCCCGTACATTTAACAAGGTTGTGTATCACGAATTTGTAAGAATCGGATTCTTACCCATTTTAATACACAAATGTGTAGGTTTTTGCAAGTTCGAGGTGGACGTCGCTGGAAAGAGAAAGTCCGGAAAGCCGCTTTATTGCTTGCTTTCCGGACTTTATTGGGCTGTAAAAAACATAAAAATGGCGGAGAGGGTGGGATTCGAACCCACGTGCCCCGGTTAAGGGACAACTCGATTTCGAGTCGAGCGCGTTACGGCCAGCTTCGCTACCTCTCCGCAGGTCAGGGGCGTTGAGCCCGTAACCGAAGGCTGTCTATATCGTATCTTTTTTTGAATGGCAATGCCCAGGTGTTGCAGCGGCCTATCTGCGTTCCAGCGCGGCCATCACTTCCAGCGCGTCGGTCTGTTCCGGGTCATCGTGCAGCGCGCGCAAGGCCATATCCTCCGCCAGCTGGCGTTTGTGCCAGATAAGATACAGTTGCGCCATCTTGCCATAGGTGGAAGGGTGCCCGCCAAAGGTTCGCAGCACGGCCTTGTAGACGCTCTCGGCCTTCTCGTATTCGTGCAGCTCCATCCAGGCGGCTACCGCGCCAGTATAGGCAGCGGGGTCACGCGGCTGCTTGGCAATGGCCTCTTCATACGTTTCGGCGGCTTCCTGATGCAGGGCGGCGGCGGCAAAAATTTGGGCTACCTGAACGCGAATGCCTTCTTCCTGGCTAAATTCCTCAATCACGCGCTTTAAAAAGGCGCGGCCCTTGGCGGTCTGACCCTCGCGAATAAACTGCAGGCCCGTATCTATAAGGTGCTTTTTCCTTTCCATACGCGCCTGGGCCTCGGCCTGCACGCTGTGCTCGGCTTCTTTTTGCATAATCCTGGCAAGGCCGTCCAACACTGTGGCCAAGGCCGCTTCCTTGCCCTGTTGAAAGGGGATGCTTTTGGGATTGCCCGTGTGCGCCGGGTCCAACAGCGGTTGCATGCTTGAGTGGTGGATGAGAGAAGACAGAAATTCACTGATCTGGATGTCCAGCTCTGCCCGAGCGGAGCGCAGCATTTTGACCTCGGCCATGCGGCGCAGAGCCTCACTCATGACCTGAAGCGAACGCTCCACCTCGTCTCTACGCAGGTAGCCTACGGCGCGGGCCACATTTTCGCGTATGTCCTTGGGGGCAGTTGTCAGCATGTGTTCTCCGTCTGCCGCCAGTGTGCCTGCACGGTTTTTTCGCTCTGCTTCAGAATGTCAAAGGCCGCCCGAGGCAGCAGAAAATCCACTCTTCGGCCTGCAAGCCACAAATTACGCAGGCGCGACGCGCTCACGTCCAGCCAGGGCAGGGGTAAAAAATGCGCCAATCCGCCGCCGGGCAGGGCCATGCACGGGCCGTCACCGATGAGGGGTTCGCGCTCGCTGGCATCGGGCCACAGCCGTTGCGCCGTGGCCACCATATCCCTGCCTGCCTGTCCGTCACGCGGCACTACAACAAAGTTGCACAGGCTCGGCAGCTCCAGTCCCCTGTGCCACGTGGGCAGCAGGGCAAAATCGGGACTGCCCAGTATGAAGTAAAGCTCTGTTTGCGGCTCGGCCTCGCGGTAAGCCAGCAGCGTGTCCCATGTGTAGGACGGCCCCTGGCGGTGCCCCTCAAGCCTGTTGCAGCGCAGGAAGGGCAGATCAGCAATGCTGGCTTCCACCATGCTGGCGCGCAGATCAAAAGGCAGCATGCCTGTCATGGTTTTGTGCGGTGGCACGGCGCAGGGTACCATATCCACGCCGCTCACCAGAGGGGCCAGAGCTTCGGCGGCCTCAATGGCCAGACGCAAATGTCCCACATGCGGGGGATTAAAGCTGCCGCCCAGAATGGCCCGGCCTGTTCCTGGCCTTGTCGTCTGGCTGGCAGTCTGCCCGCCTGTTGCCTTTTGTGCGCCGAAGTTTTCCGTCACTACTGCCGTACCTGCCCTTGCCCCAGTACCACAAACTTGGTGGTGGTCAGCTCTTCCACGCCCATAGCCCCGTAGGCATGCAGCTTGGAGGTGGAGATGCCGATTTCCGCACCAAGGCCAAGCTGGCCGCCATCGTTGAAGCGGCTGGACGCATTGACCGCCACCATCGAGGCGTCGGCCTCGCGCAGAAAGCGCATGGCCTTGGCGTGGTCGTTGGTGCAGATGATTTCCGTATGGTTGGAGCCGTAGCGGGCGATGTGGTCCAGAGCTTCGTCCATATCTGCAACCACGCGCACGGCGAGGGTGAGATTGTGGAATTCCTGCCCGAGGTCTTCGGGCTTCTGAGGCACAACGCTTCCCGCAGGAGCCTTGTTCATAAGCGGCAGGGCGGCAGCGTCGGCACGAAATTCCACATCGGCAGCGCCGAGCTTTTCCGCCACCATAGGCAGAAAGCGCGCGGCCACGTCCTTGTGGACCAGCAGGCATTCCAGCGCGTTGCACACGCCGGGGCGCTGCACCTTGCCGTTGAAAACGATGTCCAGAGCCTTGTCGAGGTCGGCGTCAGGCTCGATGTAAGCGTGGCACACTCCCTTGAAATGTTTGAGCACGGGCATGGTGGCGGCTTCGGTAACGGCGCGCACAAGGCCTTCGCCCCCACGGGGAATGATGACATCTATGTACTGGTCGAGCTTGCACAGCGCGTTGACGGCCTCATGGCCCGGCACGGTCACAAGCTGTGCTGCTTCTGCGGGCAGGCCCGCCTGAACCATAGCGTCCTGAAGCGCTTGCGCCAGAGCGGTGTTGGAGTGCAGGGCTTCGCTGCCGCCGCGCAGGATAACGGCGTTGCCAGCCTTGATGCACAAAATGGCCGCGTCAATGGTGACATTGGGGCGGGCCTCGTAAATCATAGCGATAACGCCAAGTGGAATGCGCATTTTGCCTACCAGCAAACCGTTGGGGCGCTGCCACTGACTTTCGGTAGCGCCCACCGGGTCGGGCAGGTTGGCGACGTGAGCGCAGGCGGCGCGCATTTCTTCCATAATGGCGGGAGTGAGCGTGAGGCGGTCAAGGCGGGCGGAATCCTGCCCGGCAGCCCTTGCGGCTTCAACGTCGCTGGCGTTGGCGGCCAGAATGGCAGCCTCGCGTTCGCGCAAAAGTTCGGCCAGTCCCAGAAGAGCCCGGTTTTTGGCTTCGGGCGTAGCCCTGGTCATGGCACGCGCCGCGTTTTTTGCCTGCGCGCCAAGGCGCGTCATTTTTTCAGCTGGCGTCATGCAAGCTCCTTGTGGCAGCGGCCACGGGCGCGCGTTTGCGGCCTTGGCCAAGGGATATTTGTTTTGACAGAAGGACTGTTTGTGGCCTATGAAGAAGACTTCCGTCCTGAGTCCGTCCTAACGTGCGCGCTCTGCATGCACGACGGAAACGGCGGCGATTTCGCCCCTAAGGAGTTTTTGATACATGAATCCGCAAAAGAATCAAGGCGCGGCCGACGCGCCCCTGTTGCGTGACCTGCAACTGGAAGTTAGTCAGGAGAGTGCGCCTCTTCTGCAGTTCATGCTGCGTCACGCCGGGCTTATTGCCGGTGTGCTGGTACTTTTTCTGCTGGTGCTCGTGGGCACGGGCATCTATAACTGGCACGGCGACTCCCGGGCGGAAGAAGCCCGCGATGCTCTGGCTCGCACCATTATACAAAACCAGGGCGCGGATCAGGTCAAGGCTCTTTCTCAACTGGCAGAGGGCGCGCCCTCGTCTACGCGTTTTGCCGCCTACATGGCCCTGGCTAACAGCGCCATGCAAAACGGCGATTACGCCACAGCGGCCCAGGCTTACGGCAAGGCCGCCAAAAGCACTGACGGCGCTTTTGGCCTGTCTGCCGCTCTTGGCGAAGCCGGAGCACTGCTCAAGGCCGGAAAAAGCGCCGAAGCTCTGACCCTGTTGCAGGGCCTGCAAAATTCCCTGCCTGGCGCAGCCAACGCACCGCAGTTGCGGCAGATGATGGCTGAAGCCGCCATTGCCGCAGGGCAGAATGAACTGGCCGCCCGCACCTATCTGGCTCTGGCCCGCGAAACTCAGGGCGTCAACAGCAGCTATTTGCGTGCCCGCGCCGCCGAGCTTGATCCCAAACTGGCCGCTGCAGAAGCAGCGCCCAAGGCTTCGGCCACGGGCGTCACGCCAGATGCTGACAAAGGCGGTCAAAAGGCCGCGCAGCCCGAGCAGACAAAGCCGTAACGATTTCAGACAGCAACCCGCAGCATGTTCAGCGCTGCGGGTTGTTGCGTAATAAGGGTGCGCCAACGGGCGCATCTTGCATTCAGTAGCACTAGCGGCCCGCGTGCCACGCGCCGGGGCCGGGAGGAAGCATGAGCAACAATCCCCTGTTGCACGGCGCTCAAGGTGAGCGTCATTTGTTGTTGGGCAACGAGGCCATCGTGCGCGGCGCCCTCGAAGCGGGCGTGCATATAGTGACCTGTTATCCGGGTACGCCTTCATCCGAAGTGCCGGACACCTTTCATCGCATAGGCGGCGAAGGGCGTTACCGGCTGGAATATTCCGTCAACGAAAAGGTCGCTATGGAAGTGGCCGCCGGCGCTGCCCTGGGCGGCGCAATGAGCCTTGTGACCATGAAGCACGTTGGGCTCAACGTGGCCGCCGACCCGCTGTTTACAGCCGTGTATACGGGGCTGCCCGGCGGGCTGGTGGTACTTTCTGCTGACGACCCCGGCTGCCACTCCAGCCAGAATGAGCAGGACAACCGCTATTACGCGCGTTTTGCCATGTTGCCCTGTTTTGAGCCTGCCTCGGCTCAGGAAGCCAAGGACATGACCCGCGAAGCTTTCAGTCTGGCCCGCCAGCTTGAACAGCCCGTGTTGCTGCGCACCACTACGCGCATCAGCCATATGCGTGGTCCCGTTGATTTTGACGACCTGCCCGCGCCGCAGCCCAAGGTGGAGTTCCGCCGTGAGCCTTCGCGCTTTGTACCCGTGCCCGCTGTGGCCCGCAGACGCCATGTTGTGCTGGACGAAATCGTAGCCCGCGCCCGTCATATTGCGGAAAATAGCCCCTTCAACACCGTTACCGAGCCCGCTGCCCCCACTGATCTGGGCATCATCGTCAGCGGTGTTTCGCGCAACTATCTGGCCGACGCACTTTCCGCCAATGACTGGGCAGACCGTGTGCGCGTGCTGGAACTGGGCATGACCTGGCCGCTGCCTGAAGAAAAAGTCAGCAGCTTCCTGAATCAGTGCAAGCGCGTGCTGGTGCTGGAAGAAGGCGAAGACCTGCTGGAGCAGGATATTCGTGCTCTGGTGCAGAAGCGCGGCCTGTCTGTGGTCATCGACGGCAAGAACGATATTCTCACGCATCAGGGCGAGTATTCCACCACCCTGGTTACGCGCCGTCTTGCGCAATGGCTGCAAGTTTCCTGTAGCGTGCAGGAACCGCGCTGTGCAGAGCCCGACCTGCCGGGCCGTCCGCCCAACCTTTGCCCCGGCTGTTCGCACAGGGCCGTGTACTACACGGTACGTCAGGTTTTTGGCGACGACGCCTACTATTCCAGCGACATCGGCTGCTATACTCTGGGCCTTCTGCCGCCCCTGCGCACTGCGGATTTTCTGGTCTGCATGGGTTCGTCCATCTCGGCGGGCAGCGGGTTTGCCCGCGCCTCTGAAAAGCCTGTTATCGCCTTTATCGGCGACTCCACGTTCTTCCATTCCGGTATGACCGGGCTCGCCAACGCGGTTTTTAACCAGCACAACGTGCTCATGATCATTCTGGATAACGGCACCACGGCCATGACGGGCCATCAGCCCAACCCCGGTATGGTGCAAGACATGCTTGGCGGCATGAGCAGCCACATGGATATTGAAACCATTGTGCGCGGTATGGGCGTGACCGATGTTGCCAAGGTGCGCGCCTTCAACATCAAGACGCTGACCAAGACTCTGGAAGAAATGAAGAGCAAGCCCGGCGTGCGTGTGCTCATCACTGAAGAGCCCTGCGTACTGTATGCCCGCCGCCAGCTCAAGAAGACTTCGCCCCAGGTGGCGGAGGTTGCGCAACAGGGCGAAGAAGCCCTGCGTTGCCTCGAGCAGCTTGCCTGCCCCGCCTTTTACCGCGATGGCGACAATCTGGCTGTGGACGCGACCCTTTGCACGGGCTGCATGGTATGCTTGCAGGTGGCCCCTGGGGCCTTCAAGGCGCGCAAGCGTCAGGGATAGGTGAGAACAATGACTATGCAGAACAACCAGAAGCGCATGCGCGTTTATTTTACAGGTGTGGGCGGTCAGGGCACCCTGACCGCCACGACCCTGCTGGCCCGCACGGCCCTTGAAGCCGGGCTGGAAGTTGTGGCGGGCGAGGTGCACGGCATGGCCCAGCGAGGCGGCGTGGTGGAATCCGTTATGCTGCTTGGCGGCTGGCGTTCACCCAAGCTGGATTTGGGCGAGGCCGACGTCATGCTTGGCTTTGAACCCTTGGAAACCCTGCGCGGCCTGCCGTATCTGAAAAAGGGCGGCGCGGTATTTTCCAGCAGTGATCCTATGCCTCCCGTAAGCGTGTCGCTGGGCAAGGCTGAGTATCCTGCCATGAGCAAGATCAAGGCCAGCGTATGTGAAGTGGCGGGGGTGTGCCATTTTATTCCTTGCCGCGAATTGGGAATACAGGCTGGCTCTGTGCAGAGCGGCAACACCGTGCTTTTGAGCGCCGTTTGCGCCTCGGGCGTGCTGCCCTTTGGCGTTGACGCTCTGGAAGCGGCCATCAAAAAATTCTTGCCCGCCAAACTTCAGGAAGTGAACCTGAAGGCTCTGGAACTCGGTAAGACCGCCCTTAAGGGCTGATAGCGTCCGTTTTTTCCATTACAAATGATAAAGGCGGTCCGGCTGTGAAAGTCGGACCGCCTTTTTTATGCGAGTAACTGGCAAATCGTAAAAGAAACTTTGTGTGGTCAGCCCCTTGAGCCGTCATCGTTTGAAAAACCCGGTGGCGGAAAATCCGGTCTGCGTCAGCTTAATGCATGATTTACAGTTAAATCCGTGCGGGCATTTCAAATGTGAATGCTCTAAGCAGAAGTTTCCTGTCCGTCATGTTCAGGGGCAGTAGCCTTGATCTCTTCAAGCTGCTCTTTTTGTCTGGCGGCCTTGAGCTGCCCGCAGGCAGCCTTGATGTCCTGTCCCTTGCTCTTGCGCAGAATGGCAGTGACGCCCCTGTCCCAAAGATATTTTTCAAAGGCCAGCACGCGCTCGTGGCTGGGGGCGGCATAGGGTGAACCTTCAGCGGGGTTGTACACAATGAGGTTCAGCTTGCCCTTGACCGAATTGACAAGGGGAACCAGCTCTCTGGCGTGCTCCAGGCCGTCATTGACGCCGCCAAGAAGCAGGTACTCAAACGTGATGCGTTCGCGCGTGTTGAGCGAGTATGACTGGAGCGTGGACATCAGGCGGTCCAAAGGCCAGCGTGCGGCCTTGGGCATGATGCGGGCGCGCAGTTCTTGATTGGGCGCGTGCAGCGACACTGCCAGAAACGCCAGGCCGCATTCGCCCAGTTCTTTCAGATTTTTTTCAATGCCGCAGGTGGAAACCGTGATGCGGCGCGGTGAAAAATTTAATCCTTTGTCGCTGTTAAGGCTCTGCAATGAGCGCATGACGTCGTTAAAATTCAGCAGGGGTTCGCCCATGCCCATAAAAACGATGTTGCGCAGCATGGGCCAGTGCAGGCGCGTGTCGCCCAGGTGCTCGCGGGCTACCAGAATCTGGCCGAGAATTTCAGCCATGGTCATGTTGCGTTCAAAGCCCATTTCGCCAGTGGAGCAGAAGGTACAGCCCATTGCGCAGCCCACTTGGCAGGAGAGGCACTGGGTCCAGCGGCGCACGCCCTCGCGGGAGTCTGAAGGGATAAGAACCGTCTCTACCTGCGCGCCGTCTGCAAGGCGCAGCAAAAATTTGGTGGTGCCGTCCTGGCTTTCTTCCACGGCGGTCACTTCCGGCCAGACGATGCAAGCTTTGGCGGCCATGCGTTCGCGGCAAGGCCGGGAAATGTTGGTCATTGTGTCGAAATCGCGGGCCATGCGCTGCCATATCCATTGCCATATCTGCATGGCGCGGAACTTGGGCTCGCCCAGTTCTGCCTGCGTCCAGGCTTCCAGTTCGGGAAGGGTGAGATTGAGAAGATTGATCATTATGTCCTGCCGGGCGGTGGCGTCCTGGCTGCGTGTTGTGGTTTCGGCCTCGCCCTGTGCGTAAAGGCCCGCCTTTTGTTTACCGGGAGGAAGAGGAGAGCACAAGGGGATTTGTTGAAGGGATTTTGCGATCTGGAGGGTGACTACAATGTAGACTTCTTTGCTGCCTGACATGTCGGCTTTTATCTGTTCGCAAAAAGTTGCGCTTTTCTTTGAGCCAAATGTAACACCCAAACTAGGGACGCAATGCCAATGTTGTGTAGAGGATATTTAAATGGAAAACATTTATACTCTAATAATTAAGGACCCTTGACCCGTTCACAATATAGTCATATGTTTTAATATATTTATCATATTTAATATGTCGATTTTGTAGCTTGCACATGATTTAGGTCGTGTCGCGCTGTGATTCATTTGTAGCTGCAGAATCCATGATTTTATGCATAATTTTCATTAAATTGGCGTTTTACTTCTTGTGCACTATACCAGAAGTGCTTTGTGGAATTATGTCATGGGTGTAATTGTGCTAACTAGTTAGAAATGTTAGCGTTTAAATTTTACGCATAAATATTGTTAGCTGTAATAGGTATATATTATTTATAAACACAGAAAATATTAATAAATAAAGAATGTTGGAGTAGCTGTGTTATTTAAAGACTATGTCATAACAGTTGATGGTTGCGACAAAACTGATTCTGTAAAGCAATGGACGAAGACAACTAACGGATATGACATTGTATTTAATTCAAGTGATAAGGTGTATTCATACGGCGAAAGCAGAGTTGAAATCGTATGCCTTAAGGAAAAAATAGATTGCGCTAGTTCACGCGTGTTTGTGAATGATGCACTGCAAGAAAACGTATTAGAGATTCATGATTATGGTAAACTTAAAAAGATGTTTTTCAAAAATGGCCAGCGCCGCATAATCACAGATGAAAAATTTCATATTGAAGAAAATTGTCTACAGATCAGGCATGTTGCTGAAAAATTTTATTATCTTAAAGCAATGTTGTCCGGTTAAGCACCCATAGCTAACAGGCTATAACTATAGGTGTTTATAGTTTTTCGTCTTCGCGGATTCAGAAGTTCTTCCAGAGAATCCTTGCCGAACAGATTCAAGCAAATGAGCT
>JAEWKM010000042.1:0-37974 GCA_023386035.1 Pseudomonadota bacterium | reverse complement strand
GAAAAGTGTATTATGGTGACTCATGTCCAAAATCTCCTTGTGTGGCAAAGTTTTTCGCAAACTCTTTATACCACATCGCACTGAGATTTTGGACTTTTTTCTTAACCCTTAGCCGGACAGCAATGATCTTAAAGAATTAGCAGAAGAAATTGGTCCGCCATGTGATGATGGAATGTCAATACTTTCGAAGTATTACAGGGATATTGATTTCATTGGTACAAACAGTGTCATGGGTTTTTATCTTTCTCGCCGGGACGGTCTAGGCAAAACGCCACTTCCAAGCCCAATAATTTTCCCTTTTGGGTTAAATAAAAGTCAAAAAAAAGCCGTTTCTTGCGCTTTAAGTTCAAGAATAAGCATTATTGAAGGGCCGCCAGGAACCGGTAAAACGCAAACTATCCTCAATATTATTGCCAACCTTGTCCTGCAGGGCAAAACAGTTGCTATTGCCGCAAGCAACAACTCTGCGACGGACAACATCCTAGAAAAATTGGCTAAGAATAATTTTGATTTCTTCTGTGCCCCCTTGGGCAGTGGAAAGAATAAAGAAAAGTTCATCACCAATCAGTCTGAAAGTTATCCTGATATTTCTTCCTGGAGAATGTCAGCGGAAGCGTTGGCTAATCTCAAGGCCGCAATAGCTATCTTGACAACTGAACTTGATGAGATGCTTGAGGTGCAAAATCAAATTGCCCAAGTACGCCAGGAAAGTTCTGAGTTAGAGCAAGAACAGAAATACTTTGTTAGCTATCTAGGGATGAAAAAAGCTCAATCGTCACTGCAAAAGCCCAAACTGAAAGGAACTCATGAAGACATACTGAATCTTTGGATAGAATATGAGAACTTTGCTGGAAAATCTCGTATCCAAGGCTTATGGTTTCGTATCAAGAAAGTATTCTTTTATGGGTGGGACAGTTTTAGCTTTTTAAATCAGCCAGCAGAGCAGGTGATCCCCACACTTCAGAGTTTGTTTTATGAGATTTATAAAAAAGAATTGGATGATAAACGGATTTATCTTGAAAAAAAATTAAGTGGGTACCACTTCGAAGATAAGATGCAGGAGATAAAACTTAAGTCTATCCGTTTATTCAAAGGTTATATTTCAGCGTGTTATAGAATTGATATGCCTCGGACTTTATTTAAGAAGGATGAGTTGTATAGAAGGCCAGAAAATTTTTTAAAAGAGTATCCAGTAGTGCTTAGTACAACTCACTCTATTAGAAATAGTCTCTCAAAAAAATGTATGTTTGATTACATAATCATTGATGAAGCATCGCAGGTTGATATTCTTACTGGTGCGTTATCGTTCGCAAATGCTAAAAATGCGATTGTCGTTGGCGATCTGATGCAGTTGCCTAATGTTGTAACTCCGCAGGATATGCAGCGTTCACTAAAAATAGAAGATAAATATAATATAGAAAATGAATACAGGTATACCCGGCATAGCTTGCTCTCATCTGCGTCTTCTGTATGGCAAAAAATTCCTAGAACATTACTGAGAGAACATTACCGTTGTCATCCGCAAATAATTGGGTTTTGTAACAAGAAATTTTATAATAATCAGCTAGTTATTATGACAAAAGACTGCTCTGAGCAGGATGTGCTGAAGCTTTACTATACGCTGCCTGGAAATCATGCTCGAAAGCACCTTAATCAAAGACAATTAGTTGTAATTAAAAGGGAAATTCTTCCGGAGTTGGCAGCACCAGATGACTCGACTGGAATAATTACACCTTATCGTGCTCAAGCCAACGCTCTAAGCAATCAAGAGCAAACATCTGAACTTGAATCAGATACGGTTCACAAGTATCAAGGCCGCGAAAAAGAAAATATTATTATCAGTACTGTTGATGATAAAATTGGCGAGTTTGCTGATAACCCAAATCTTTTGAACGTTGCAGTGTCAAGAGCAATCAGGCGATTGCGCGTTGTCGTTTCGCCTGACGCAGCTAA
Source organism: Pseudomonadota bacterium (assembly GCA_023386035.1). Taxonomy (GTDB): domain Bacteria; phylum Desulfobacterota; class Desulfovibrionia; order Desulfovibrionales; family Desulfovibrionaceae; genus Desulfovibrio. Next base: position 36,021 of record JAEWKM010000042.1, on the reverse strand, counting down.
CGAAAACACTAATACTGGAGATTTAATAAAATATATCCGGCGGCATAACTTCGAAGTTGTGCAGAGCGAAATAAGTTCAATCTTTGATCTTTTGTATAAACAATATGCGCCAAAAAGGCGTGAACTGTTAAAAAAGTACAAACGTATTTCTGAATATGATTCAGAAAATCTGGCAAACGCTCTTATAGAGAAGGTGCTAGTAGAAAAATCTTTCTCAAAATTGGATTTTGCCTGCCATTACCCTCTCAGTAAATTATTACACAATACGGACAGGCTTCTGGAAAGGCAACGCAAATACGCATTGCATCCAGCAACTCATGTCGATTTTATCATTTTTAACAAAATGGATAAAATGCCAACATTAGTAATCGAAATTGATGGAACATCTTATCATAAAGAAGGGAGTATCCAGTATGATAGAGATAGAATGAAAGATGAAATACTAAAGAGCTACAACATTCCCATACTTCGTTTAGCCACCAATGGAAGCTCTGAGGAGCAGCGCATTCGTAGTAAACTGAGTGAGATTCTTAAGGTGGAAGAGATACCCAACTAGCAATATACTTAACTGATAACCCCATGAAAGTTTACTGTATTATGGCGATGATGCATGGTTTGATCTGTCGAATCATACCTTCACCTGCGATATCATTTAGTCTTTTTCCTCAAAAGAAAGGTTCCCGAGGCAAGAATGACGCATGCGGCAAGAACGATCAGCAGGGCATCAGAAAGCCCTTTCCGATGGGCGACAAAGCCAAGTAACGGTGGGAAAAACAGCAGGCCGCTGTAGGATAACAGCGACACAGTGGCGCTGGCTTTTCCCGCGCTTACGCCTGGGTAGCTGCCAGCCCGGCTAAACAAAATGGGAACAATGGGCGACAAACCTGCGCCCATGAAGGCATAGCCCACGAGGCACGCTGCGGGATTATCAAAAAACAAAACTGCAGCCATGCCGCAAAGAGCAAGAACAGCGCCTCCAAGTGCAAGGATAAAATCCCCCCAATAGCTACGCAATCTGTCTCCAAAAATACGGCATAAGACCGTGGTCGTTGAAAAGGCGGCAAAAACAAGGGCTGCTGTTTGTTCTGTGGCGCCCTTTACCATGTGCAGCAACAGGCTGCCCCATTCCGCAACGGATCCTTCAACAGCATACGCTATCATCGATAATAAACCGCACAGAAAGACAAACAGCGGTAAGCTGTGCTTGCCCGTGGGGGACTGGATTTTGCTGTCAGGGACTGAATCTTCCATAAGCCGTGGCGCGGCCAAAAATCGAGGGCAGGTGTAAAATCCAAGAACCCCGGCAACGTTAATAAAAGGGCTTAAGCCCAAACTGGCAAACACCGCCCCTGTAAGTGCCCCCAATACGCCGCCAAGGCTGTACGACGCATGCATAAGTGACATGCAGGGCGAGGCGTAACGCCGCTCAATCTGTATGCCTTGAGTATTCATCGAAACATCCGCCAGCCCCATGCCCAAGCCGACCAGTATGCACGTTAACCCTAACTGAACTGGGTCGGCTGCCAGGCTACAAAAAATAGTGGCAAGAACAAGCACAAGTGAGCCGATCCGTAAAATCAGTGCGCTTCCAAAGCGGGCGATAAGCCAACCACTGCACGACAGCGCCACAACACTTGATAAGCCAAGACTGAGCAAAATAAGGCCAATTTGTGCTTCATCTGAGCCGGTTTGATTTTTCAGGGCAGGAAGCCTGGAGGTGAGAAGGCCATAGGCGAGGCCGGGGCAAATGAAAAAATAGGCGCATGCCGCACGGGCGATGGTAAATTCAGACCACTTCATGGTAAATGTTTCCTTGTAACTCCGATAAATTTCTTCTTTTCCTGCTTTTGGGAGGGAAGAATTTGTTGAGAATTTTCCAAGTATAAACTACTGGGTAACACAAGGGTCAAGGAGAAGTTTTATGGAAACGAAAAAGCTTTTGAAGGTTGGCGAATTTGCCCGTCTTTGCCATACGACAAAAGAAACGCTTCTCCATTATGACAGAAAGGGGCTTTTACAGCCGCGCTATATCTCGGCGAATGGGTACCGATTTTACAGTATGGAGCAGTTTTTTGATTTTGATATGATTTCTCTGCTTAAAGAAACGGGAAGCAGCCTTGAGGAAATCAAGGAAAACCAGAATAATTACAATACGCTTGAATATATTGGTTTTATTAAAAAACGCATTGAAGTGCTCTATACGGAGCACCTCAGGATTCTTCACCGCATGCATATGCTGACGGATCTCACAACAATTACGGAGCAGGCTCTGACGGTAGAGTTTGATAAGGTCTATTTTGAGAATCGCGATGCTGAAAAGGTAAGGTATTATCCTGTAAATCCAGAAAAAATGCTGACCAGAGAGGATAGCGTCGAGTGTTATTCTGCATGCCTGATGTACGATTTGGCACATGGAAACACAGTATACCCTCCCATAGGGATGATCATTCCCAGGGAGCATGCCGAGAATAATGACTTCAGCACAACATTTCTGTTTTCAAAGGCATCAATAGGGCGCGGCATGGTCATAAAAGAAATAAAAAAGGGCAGGTATGCATGCTTGTTTCATAAAGGGAATATGCAAAGCCACAAAGCTGCTCTGAAGCATATGATAGAAGCCATAGTTGACCCAAAAAACAAGATAGATAGCGACGTTTATGTATATGATCAGATGAATTGCATTTTGACGAACAGGGATGCCAGCTATATCGCGAAATATGAAATCAAAGTTGTATAGTACCTGCTGAACCCCAAATTAAAAGGCCGCCCCATATTTCAGAGACGGCCTCAATAGTAACTCTGCCTGAACTAACTGTGAGCTATGCTCACCTGTTAACCTACAGACTTCCTCGCATACTCCCGCACAAAGTGTACGGCTGAATCCAGATCCGTAACTTCCCCGGCAATCTGCGCCTTGAGCAGCGCATCACGAATCACGCCCACCTGCGGGCCGGGCGAGAGCTTGGTTTCGCTCATGATCTCATTGCCGTTGAGCAGGGGTTCCAGCATCTGTTCCGGCGTTTCCGCACGGTCCAGGTACTTCATATTGTGGTTGAACGAGGTGGGAATGCCGTCGCGCGCCTTGAGGTCTGCCCGCGCCATAGCAATAAGGCGGGGGTAGTCGTCCAGCGCCTTGAAGCGGCGGATGCCCCTGTCTGTCATCATGAAGTGGAAGCGCATGTGGTTGCGCACCAAATTGCACAGCAGGTCGATGTCTTCCTGTGTGAAGTGCAGGCGGCGCAGAATCTTGCGCGTTACCTTGGCCCCCACGCGGTGGTGCTGGTAGTAGGTCCACAGGCCGTCAAAATATTCCCCGGTGTAGAGCTTGCCCACATCGTGAAAGAGCATGGCCATAGTGCCCAGCCAGTCGTAGTGAAAATCCTCTTCGGGATAGCACTTCATGCACTCAAGTGTGTGCTCGAAAACGTTTTCAGTGTCGCCTTCCTTGTTGCGCATCTGCGTCAGGCAAGAGAGGGACGCCACTTCGGGGATGAGGCCCTGAAGAATGTGGGCTTCAAAGAGCAGGCGCACGAACTGGTGCATGTTTTCTGCGGCAACCTTGCGCCATTCGTCCATAATATCCGTGGCGGGCACATAGTCCAGCACGCGGCTTGAGGCGCGAATGATGGCCAGCCAGGTATTGGGTTCGATGGGCAGGTCAAAGTTGGCCGCAAAACGCAGTGCACGAATGGCCAGCAAGTAGTTGTGGCGCAGGGTTTCGTCCGGCAGGCCGGTGAGGCAGATGGCTCCGCCCTTGATGTCTTCAAAACCGTCGTACACGTCGCCGCTGGCTTCAGGCGTATTGAAACCCGTGAGGCGCAGCTTGAGGCGCTCTTCAGGGCTCATAAGATCAATCATTGTGGGAGTGATCTTGACCAGCGAAAGCTCGGGATGCCCGGCTGCGGCCACTTCAAGAGGATAAAAGCGATATGTGACGCCGTTTTCTTCCATAATGGCCAGTGCGCGCTTTTCGGGGGCGGCAGTGGCTTTGGGAAAAAGCTTGAACAGCGTGTCCATGTCCGGCTCGCAGGCAATGTCTACGGCCAGATGGTCAACCTTCTGGAGCAGATGTTCCTGCAAGGGGGCATTGATGACATGCGCGTCATAGCCGTTGCGCAAAAATGTTTTGCAAATGGTTATGGCGTCTTTGAGCGCTTGTTGCATCGTAATCTCCTTGCAAATAATGGCGGCAATGGCCTGTACTATGCCTTTTGGGGGCAATGAAAGTCAAGCATGTCGCCTTGTTGTGCTTGTAAAAGTGATAAATATCAGCTGCCTCTGAACTGTTTACGCCTTTGGGCGTTTACCAGCGCTGCGCTGCTTTCGGTCAAATATGATCTGTTCAATAAGAGAATTTTATCACAACTGGGGCCCACAGGAAAGCCCCCGTGCGAACACGGGGGCTTTGGTAACGGTTTTCACCGTATGGCTGACCCTGGGGTCAACCTAGTCGTGCATGTGGTTCACTTCCATCTTGACGCCAAGGGCGATCCGCCACAGCAGGGAGAGCACCAGAGCGCCAACACCGTACACACCAAGAGCCACGGCAATTTCCTTGGCGCTGGGCATATAAGGCGTGAAGGCTTCAAACATGTTGGGCGTGAAACCAGCCACCAGCAGGCCAAGACCCTTGTCGATCCAGGAAGCCAGCACCAGCATGATGAGGGCGATGGGCAGCAGGCAGGGGTTTTCGCGCAGCTTGGGCGGAATAAGCAGAGCCAGAGAGGCAAAAGCCATAATAACAGCGCCCCACATCCAGTAGCTCACCCAGGGCAGATGACCTTCGTGCCCGAAGAAGAGGAAGTGGATGGGTTCCTCATGGCCGGGAATGCCGCTGTAGAAAGCGGTGAAGATTTCCAGCAGGTAGAAGAAGACGTTGATGCACATGGCATACACGATAATGGTGGTCAGGGTTTTCACGGCTTCCTTGCCGGGCTCGAAGCCCGTCAGGCGGCGCAGTACCATCATCAGCAAGAGCAGGATGGCAGGACCGGAGCAGAAAGCCGAGGACAGGAAGCGGGCGGCCATAATGGCGGTGAGCCAGTAATGGCGGCCAGGAATGCCCGCGTACAGGAAGGCCGTGACCGTATGGATGGAGAAAGCCCACAGAATGGAGATGTAGATAAGGGGCTTGATCCATTTGGGCGGATCAATCTCGTGTCTTTCGGCCTCGAGCGTAACCCAGCCAATGATGATGTTCAGACCCAGGTAGCCGATGAGCACCATCATGTCGTAGAACATGACGGAGTTGGGCGAGGGGTGAAGCATAACGTTGAGCATGCGCTGGGGCTGGCCCAAGTCCACCACGATGAAGAGCGCGCACATGACCACGGCCGCAACGGCCATGAATTCACCGAAGATGATCATGCGTTTGAACTTTTTGTAGTGATGGAAGTAGGTGGGCAGCACCAGCATGACGGCCGAGGCCGCCACGCCCACGAAATAGGTGAATTGCGAAATATACAGTCCCCACGAAACGTCACGGCTGAGGCCGGTGACAGAGAGACCGTTCTGCAACTGATCCAGATACACAAGGCCGCAACCCGCGATAAGAACCAGCAGGAAGATCAGCCACATGTAGAAGGTCTTCGGACCGTCGAGCAATTTTTCAAGCATGGCCTGTTCTCCCTAGATAAGGTAGTAGACGCCGGGCTGGGTGCCCAGGCTGGGCTTGCGGCGAATACTGTAGTTGGCGGCCAAAGCCTGGCGCACCGTTGAATTGGGGTCTTCCAGGTCGCCGAAAAGTATCTTGCCATTGGCTGCTTCAACGCAAGCGGGCAACTTGCCCACGGCAAGGCGCTCGGCGCAGAATGTGCACTTTTCCACCACGCCGATCATGCGCGTGGGGTACTCGGGGTTGGGCACAGGGTTGGCCAGGAACTTGCGCGGGTCTTTGAAGTTGAACGAGCGCGCGCCGTAGGGACAGCCAGCCATGCAGAAGCGGCAGCCGATGCAGCGGTGGTAGTCCATAGCCACAATGCCGTCTTCCATCTTGTAGGTGGCCTGTGTGGGGCACACGCGTACGCAGGGCGGATTGGTGCACTGGTTGCACAGCAGCGGGTACATAGACTCTCGGGAATGCTTGTTCAGATGCGCGTTCATGTCATCAGGGAAAACATGGGCGTAGCTGTCCAGCCAGAACCACTTGATATCCTGGTTGCCAGGAATCTGCGGCACGTTGTGGAAGCTGTGGCACGCGTCGATAAGGGGCTTGTAGTCTTCGGGGCCAGTGAACTGGCGTGTGTCGATAACCATGGCCCAACGCTTGGCATGCAGGGCATTGGCCGCGCGCTCATACTTGCCGGGGGCAATCTGCGCCTGGGCAACGCCAGACAGGGCAGCCATGCCGCTGGTAAGGGCGAAGGCCGAAAAGCCCGCCACTTTCAGAAAGCTTCTTCTGCTCTTGTTCATTACTTGCTCCCCTGGGGAATGATGTGGCAAGTCCAGCAATAGGGATCAACGCCGTTAGCCTGATGGCACTTCTGACAGAATCCCTCGTAGTCATTGTGGCACTTCATGCAGGTATTCTGAAGGCTGATGTTCCACTTTTTGCCGCTGGTGGCCACGTAGACGCGGTTTTCCTTGCGCAGGGCCTCATCGCGCCATTCATTGAGCAGGCGCATATGCTGGTCGCGCATGAACTGCACGTCCTCGATGCATTCCTTTTCACCCTTGGGCAGCTCAATGCCGGTGCTCTTGTAGTCCTTGCCCATCATGCTCAGCCAGAAAGGGGCGGTGAACAGGGCCACAAATACTATGATCCCAACGATAACTGCTTTGGCGTTATACATTTATTGGCCCTCCCCCTGTGCTTCGGGCGCGTCCTCGTCGTCCACCACATTGGGCAGGTCTTCCTGACGCAGGTCCATGGTGCGCTTGCATTCGCCCTTCATGACCAGGGCGTTGCCCACCAGTTCGTGCAGACCGCTCACATTGACGCCCGGAGCCCAATAGTTGGCAAGCGGGGGCAGTGTGGCACGGTCAATGGCGCAAACGCAGGCCATGTGGTTGACATCGTACTTTTCCTGCACAAAGCGCAGGGCATTGCCGCGCGGCATACCGGCGCGCATGCGCAGTTCCATGATTTCTTCCGTGTTAAGGCCTGAACCCGCGCCGCAGCAGAAAGTCTGCTCGCGGATGGTGTTTTCGGGCATTTCGTGGAAGTTGTTGCACACGGCATTCAGAACGTAGCGGGGCTCGTCAAGCAGGCCCATGCCACGAGCCGGGTTGCAGCTGTCGTGGAAGGTGGTGATGATATGGTCGTTACGGCTGGGATCCAGATTCAGCTTGTTGTGATGAATGAGGTCAGCCGTAAATTCCGCAATGTGCACCATTTTTGTGGAGGCGGCGTTTTTGAACACCGTACCCGTAATGGGCGACACGGGAACTTCCATATTGGCCGGGGTGGGGCCGTTGTAAGTGTCCATGTACTGGTTGATCACGCGCCACATGTGACCGCATTCGCCGCCGAGGATCCATTTGGAACCCAGGCGTTCGGCTTCGGCGTACATTTTGGCGTTGAGCTTCTTGGCCATGTTGAAGGAGGTGAAGGAACCGAAGTTGCCGCCTTCAGAAGCATAGGTCGAGAAGGTGTAGTCAAGATCAAGCTCGTGGAAGAGCATGAGGTAGCCCATGAAGGTGTAGATGCCGGGGTCGGCAAACACGTCACCTGAGGGCGTGATGAACAGGATTTCGTGGCCCTTTTCGTTGAAGGGCGTCTTGGGACGGATGCCAGTGATGGTTTCGCAGTCATCGGCCAGCATTTCCACAATTTCCACGAAGGAGTGGGGCTGGATGCCCAAGTGGTTGCCCGTGAAGCTGCAGTTTTTCACAGGATCCATGATCCAGTGGGTGCCGAGGCCCACTTCATGCAGCAGTTCGCGCACGATAGCGGTGATTTCGGCGGTGTCGATGCCGTAGGGGCAGAAGAGCGAACAACGGCGGCATTCAGTGCACTGGTAGGCGTAGTAGAACAGTTCTTTAACTACTGCCACGTCCCAGCCACGAGCGCCGACCTTTTTGCCAAGAATTTTGCCCAGCATTGTGTAGTCGCGGCGATAGAGCGAACGAAGCAGTTCGGCGCGCAGTACAGGCATGTTCTTGGGATCGTTGGTGCCAAGGAAGAAGTGGCACTTGTCGGCACAGGCGCCGCAACGCACACAGATATCCATGAACAGCTTGAGCGAGCGGTGCTTCTCAAGTCTGTCGGCAAAGGCGTCACACAGGATTTGTTCCCAGTCTTCGGGCAGGTTCCAGTCCTCGGCGGACGGATCCCACTCGTGGGGATTGGGCATGTGCAACAGTTCCATAGTGTCTTTCTTGGCCGGATAGCAGAAGCTGCCCGGCGTAAATTCCGGCTTGACGTCGAGCCAATCTTCGGCCGGAAAATCCGGACGGCTGGCGACAAGCATTTGCGGCGTAGGTAATTTTGCCATGATGAAGACTCCTTACTCGGCGGCCTTTTCGGGTTGCTTATCCAGAGGCAGCCCGGCTTCAGCCATGGCGCCGCGATAGGTATCCTCGTACTCGGCATAGGTGAAGTACTGCTTGGGCGGATTCCAGGGGTTGATATGGCGAACCCGGCGGGAATTGTTGGCCAGGTTGCGCGTGGGGCTGAAGAACACGCCCGGCATATGCATGAGCTTGGAGAAGGGGAAGTAAATCAGCAGTACGCACACCAGAGTAAGGTGGGTGAAGAAGAGCGCGTTGATGCCGGCGGTGGTCACGGGCGCAAAGTGGGTAAGGCCCATAACGAAAATCTTGACCTGGGCTATTTCGGTCTTATCGAAATAGCGAAGGCACAAGCCGGTGCTGATGATGCCAATGATGAGCCACAGCGGAAAATAGTCGTTGAATAGCGAGATGTAACGCAGGCGCTTGTCATAGATGCGGCGGCCAAGAAGAAAGAGCACACCCACCAGCACCAGACCACCGGTCATGAAAAAGCGGGGCGAACCCACCTGCATGATGCCGTCGATGGTTTCCAGAAACTTGATACAGGACGGGATGGGCTCCATGAAAAAGCGGAAGTGGCGGATGAAGACCAGCAGGAAGCAGTAGTGGAACAGCAGGGCAAAAACCCACAGCCACTTGGAAGAAAAATAAATGGTGCGCGGACCCTTGCTGATGGGGTCATTTTCACGCACATCGGCTACAGTGTTGCGGAACAGCGAACGGAAGAAAAACACTTCCAGAAACATGCGCCGCACAACGTCCCAGGTGTTGCTGGGGCAGTCGAGCCGGTTGGGCTTGATGAAATCAAGCGACACTTCCTGCCCGCCCGTGGTGGGGATGCAGAAAGGCACGGGCGATTTGGCCCAGTATACCATGCGCCAGATAACACCGGCGATGAATACGACGACTGCTACATATGGCAGCACAACGCCGAACAGAGGCGCAAGCCCTATGGCCGCTCCCGCCCAGGCGATGGCTCCTAAGAGCAGCACCAGCAGTAATGAATTGAACATTCCCTACCTCACTTCCACTAAAGTTGCCTCAAAAGCCCACCACGGGATATTGAGAAATGCCTTGACCGCACGCCTGAAAAGCCCGGCAAGGGCAAGATGCCGGGCATAAGCGCGTGGATGTCAGCGTTCGTCCGACGGATGCGAAGATCCGCCTTCCAGCTTTTGCGCCCAGCGCGCCAGTTGGGCGTGCTGATTGCGAATTTCTGTGATGCGCAGGTTGGCCAGAACCTCGCGGGCTTCGGTGTACATGTCGAAGGCCAGCAGGGTAAGGCTGTCCAAACGCGATTCGGCTTCCATATAAGACGCAACATCGCCCAGAGTCATAAACTCGGGCAGCAGATGTTCGCGCAGAATGGGCTTCATGAGAAAAAACACGCCCAGCCCCTGGCTAGGAGCAAACTTCTGCACCGCGCGCAATTTGATGAAACGTTCCAGGGCCATCTTGGTGTGCCCGGGGTTAACGTGCTCACCAGCCATTGCGTCGTACAGAGCGTCGGCCGCTTCCTTGGTCATGTGGGCGACAGGGTTGCTGAAAGGATCCTCACGGGTACGCAAAAAACCTGTCGTTTCAAAAGGGTAGGTGTTAAACACCTCTTCAGCCCAAAGGCGAACAATCTCACTTTTGCGCTTTCTGAACAAATCCTGTGCTTTCATGCCGCCCTCATGCCTTACGGGTAAGGCTGTTTCATATAAAGTGGAAGCGCAAAGGGCGTCAAGCCCATTTAGCGCTTTCCTGCACTACTTACGTTATTTTTTGCACAATATCAGCGTGCCGCTGCACCCTTGTATCGGAATGGTTGCCCGTGCCGATTTCAGGGCGCAGTTATCGTTGTCAGCTCACGCTGGCTCTCTTGCTGTAAACTGATCCCCATCGCTCCGGCGCTGAAGAAGCGGGTACAGCAGATCGTCTTGAATCTCAAGAAACAGGGCTTATGCACCGACTTGCCGTACTACTGCCGCATTTCGCTTGGCCCATTTTGTCAGGCACAACCCGTCCTACGCTGCAAGCACCAGCCATTGGCTTCAACAATAAACGGGCCTGTAATCTTTGAAAGAGGCCCATTTCAAAGGCAGTCCGCTCAAAGTGTTCTGCCTATTCCGGGCAGGGAGCCGGTCCGCCGCACTGGCCCGCGATCTGCGGCTCCAGTGGCAGGGCATCACTTGCGCCGCCATGTTGACCTTGCGGATAGGCTGCGCCCGCTCCGCCCGGCATGCCTGCGGCTGGAGTGCTGGAGCCTGTTGCGGCAGCCCCCGTTCCGGTGGCGCTTCGCTGGCCTGCGGCTTGAGCCTGCTTGACCAGCATTGAGGGCAAGCCGTGGTATTCGAAGAAAGGCACGGTCTGAGCGCCAGCCATAAATACATGGGATTTGTTGCGCAGCATGCGGAAGCGCAGCCAGATCATATCTGGGCTCCAAGCGGCAAAACCACTGGGAGCGCTTACTTCCTGAGAACGGGCCAGGGCTTCTGCCATGCTGTCACCCTGATCAAGGCGGCGCATCATGTGCGCAACGCGGTACACGTCCGCGCCGTTTTCAGCGAGAGGGTAGAAAGCGACATCCACATGGCCGGACAGAATGCCAACGCCTTCACGGCAACTGGAGCAGGAGGGCGAAAAGTACATATGTACCGAGGCTTCTTGACCATTATCGGTAATGGCCCAGACGTTGGCCTGTGATTTGACCACTGCGCCAAGGTTGACGATGAAGAGTATTCCCCATACCAGCACCAGGGCAGAGCGTCCCGGTTTGCTGGCGCGAGTGCGCGCGGCTGCCGCGTGGCGAAAGCTCAAATAGATAAGGGCAAAGAAGACAGCCACGATAAGGCAGCTGACACAGGGGGCGGTAAGGGCCATTACCACAAGCAGCAGCACGTCGCCCGTGAGAGCCAGGGCTGCCAGTATTCGGCCCCAATGGGTGGCCCCCAACAAAGCCAGAAAGCACAGGGCCGCGAAAACGCCAGCTCCGAGCCACCACAGTGAAATGCCCGCAACGGAGGAGTCTTGGTATAAAGAACAGCCAGCCGTTACGCACAGGTTGACCTCGTTGCCAAGGGCGCTCCATGCGCAGAATGCTGCGGCCAGCAGAGCAAGGCACAGGGCGCCGGTAACGACTTCGTGGGATCGGTTCATGGACCACCTGTAGATGGGTTTGAGCGGGTACCTTCGGGGCACGCACAGGGCGCGCGCCAACGATGAGCCGCCTGCCGGTACACTCGGGACCGCACGTTTGCGGCAGTCGCACGACGACTTCTATGCCCAAAATGTATCATTTGGTTATAGGCTTTTTTTTACTTCAGGTAAAGTGTGAACACGTCACGGGTGGATCAGGCCCCCGCATATGTAACAACTTCAGGCATGCTGGGCCTGAGCGTTCTTTGAGGAAAAATCATGTTGCCGCTATGGGGAAAGCAAAACCCGCCCTGCGCGAAGGTAGAATTGGTTGCGCGTACCTTTGCCTATAACGGGCTGCCGTCGGGCTGTCTGAACTTGAGACTGGTAGGCGGCCTGCCAAAACAAAAGGACGCCCTTGCGGGCGTCCTTTCGCGTTGTGACTGCGGCGTCCTTACATGGTGGAACCAGAGGCGGCACGCTGCATCTTGACTTCGACTTTTTCGGTCAGGCTGGAGTAGTACTCACGCAGGATGGTAAGCACTTCTTCGCGGCCGAAGTGATCCGGCACTTCCGCGCCTTCGGAAAGCATCTTGCGGAGTTTGGTGCCAGACAGGATGACGCGATCTTCTTTGCCGTGCGGGCAGGTGCGCATGCTGGCCATGCCGTCGCACTTTTTGCAGTAGAAGGTCCAGTCGATATTCAGGGGATCGCAAAGCAGGCGTTTGCCGGCGTCTTCGGACACAGGAATCTTGCGGAAGATTTCCTGAGCTTCAAACATGCCGTAGAAGTCGCCCACGCCAGCGTGGTCACGGCCAACCAGCAGGTTGTTGATGCCGTAGTTCTGGCGGAAGGTGGCGTGCAGCAGGGCTTCACGAGGACCAGCGTAACGCATGTCCAGGGGGTAGCCGGCCTGGATGACGAAGTCTTTCACGAAGTACTTGTCAACCAGGGTGTCGATGCAGCGCACGCGCACTTCAGCAGGAATGTCGCCGGGCTTCAGGGAGCCCACCAGGGAGTGGATGACCACGCCGTCGCACACTTCCACGCCGATCTTGGCAAGGTATTCGTGCGAGCGGTGCATGGGGTTGCGCAGCTGCAGGGCGGCAACCTTCTGCCAGCCGCGTTCGTCCATCTTGGCGCGCAGCTGGGCGGGGGTCATGTACACGCCGGGGAACTTTTCGGGGAATTCACCCTGCGAAAGCACTTTGACGGGGCCAGCAATGTTGAATTCTTTCTGAGCCAGAACCATTTTCACGCCGGGATGGTCTTCGGGGGCCACTTCCCAGAACTTTTCAGAGTCGGGGCCTTCGCCTTTGAAGACCAGTTCGCATTCCATTTTTTTGTCGGCTTCAGTCATTTCATAGACTTCTTCGACCTTCATGGTGGCCATGATTTCGCCCTTACGGACCAGAGCCACTTCTTCGCCAGCCTTGATGGTCTTGGCTTCGTCAGCGGAGATGTCCAGGGTCACAGGCACGGGCCAGAAGGTGCCGTCGGTGAGAGTCATCTTCTCGCAAACGCTCTTCCAGTTGGCCTTGTTCATGAAACCGTTCAGAGGCGAAAAGCCGCCAATGCCCATCATGATAAGGTCGCCCTTAGCGCGGGAAGAAATCTCGATCTGCTTGAGGCCTGCAGCCTTTTTCTTTTCGTCTTCCAGGGCCTTACCTTCAAGCAGGCAACAGACCAGACCCTTACCGCCGTGAGGAGCTACCAATTTGGACATCGCGAAATCCTCCGTGTTTTGGTTATGACAGCCTCCCACCGTGGCATCACGTTGACCGGAATAGGGAGGGCTTCTTTCAAAAAACATCTTGTGAATAATCTAACAAAAAGTCAACTACCTCTTGCAAATTTTCCTGACAACGTCAGCAAAAATATACGAAAAGACGTTGCACCCCGCCAAAAAACCTAAATACCATCATACGGCATGTTTTTAAAAAAGAGAAGCCCCCTCGCTGGAAAAAACGCGCAAATCTCCTTTGCAGACGCCTAGGTATCCGCATGCGTGACGCTTTGATATACTTGCAATTTTTTTGAACCTTACCTGCTGATTGGTAGGGAATGTTTTAGTAACATGCTAAAATTGTAACATAAAATTCACATTGCAGACGGGTGTTGATAGCCTGCCAGAGAATTGAAAGCAGGCGCGCACTTGGAGGTGTTGCATGTTGCATTTTTAGCGATGGCGCTTTTTTTCGCAATCTCCCGTTTGGGCAGGCAAGGCGCAAAGCCAGACCTGCTGATATCTGAACCTTGAACAGTCAGGTACGCATGAGCCTGCATTGCGCAAAAGCGCAGAGGCTAGAGCATTTAAACCTTTCAAAGTTAAAATGCTCTAACGCTGCACAAGTGTGCAGCGCGCCGCAACGCGCCGTGGATTCTGCCGAAAATCGCATTTTTCGGCAGAATGACAACTTTGAAATGTAATGCATTTTAAAGTTAATCTGCTCCAGAGCACTTTCACTTTGCAATGATCAGGCGGATGGGCGGCTTTGGATATGACCGGGGTCGCGCAAAACTGACGCGGCGCAGAGCGGGGCGGAGCGCAGGCGAGGAGGGAGCACTGGGAAGCAGGGCAATGAGGGGCGCAGGGGCGGTCCAAAACGGTGTGCAAGGGGCGGGAAGAGACACATGCGGTGTACAGCGTTTGACAAAAAAAGGCCGGAACCTGTGTGGTTCCGGCCAAACAAAGCAGGTCAGGCTGTTCTGGGCGGCAACAAGCCGCCTCGGTCACGCCCGAACCCGTGATCGAAAGGTCTAGAAGGGCACTTCGTCCATATTGGACGCTTCAGAAGGGAAGGCGGGACCGAGGTCTTCATCCATTCCACGGCGGCCACCCTGCGCCTGCTGGCGCGGGGCTCCACCCTGGCCGCCACGCGGGGCGTTGCCACGGGGGGCGGCAGAAGGTGCGCCATAGTCTTCGTCAAAGCTGCGGCCTCCACCTTCGCGGGGGGCGTCGCCCTTGCGTTCCAGAAACTGCACACGCTGCGCCTTGATTTCAGTGGTGTAGCGGTCCTGTCCCTGCTGGTCCTGCCACTTGCGGGTTTGCAGGCTGCCTTCCACAAAAACCAAGCTGCCCTTGGTAAGGTAGTTGGCGCAGTTTTCTGCCTGGCGCTGAAATACAGACACACGGTGCCATTCGGTGCGGTCAACCTTGTTGCCGTCACGGTCGGTATAGGATTCGTCTGTAGCGATATTGAGGCTGGCCACGGGCGAACCGCTCTGAGTGTAACGCAACTCGGGGTCACGGCCCAGGCGGCCAATAATCATAACTTTATTCAGCATTCGAATGCTCTCCGATGATATACTGCTGTGTTCCGGATCTGTCAGGCCACAAACGCCTTTTCCAGATTATCCAGCACGTCTTCAAGTTTGTCACTTAAAATGTTGGCCTCACGGGGTTGCCAGTCTGCCAGCGCGTTTTCCAGCGCCTGCTTGATGCGGGCTGCCTCTTCAATGCCCGGCCCCATCGCCTTGCGCCTGACCTCGGACCAGGGCAGAAACTGCAGGCCGTCACTCAGGGCGCGCACCATCTCAAGAACACCGTGCTTCTCATGCTTGATGGGAACGCTGAAGGCCAGTTCCGTCAACTTGGGCCACAGTTTTTCGAGCAGGTCTTCATTCCAGGTCACAGCAGTGACACGTATCTGCAAGGCGTTGCCCATAATGGTTCTCCACGTTGGTTGACTGGTCGAATGGGGGCTTTTCTATTCCTTTTCCGTCCACTCCGTCTGCACACGCATGATGACGTCCTGAATGGCAGGCAGCTGGTCTTTGGGGCACACGCCCAGAAGCGGAGCCCCGGCGTCCATGTTGTCATTGATCTTGAAGTAGACAGCATAAATAACGCCGTCAGGCCCGGAGTAGTTGAGAGGCACTTCGCGCTTCATGCGGGACATGATGAGCAGTTCCATGCCGTCGCGCACGGCTACTGACTGAGCGTCAGCCGCGCGGATCTTCTTGTCCACTTCAGGCGTGAAGTAGTACTTGGCGCGTTCAGGCGCACAGAACAGGTGCAGGGTCTTTTGCAGAATGATGCTCTGCACCTCATCCTTTGTCAGCATATGGCGCAGCACGGCAAGCGGGGTTCCGGCCTCGACAAACTGGCCTTCAAGCTCACTGTGTATCGTGCTTACCTCACCCTTTTCAGAGGCGCAAATAGACTTGGGATTGCGCTCGCGCTCCAGCGTGGCAATAAGAGTGCCGGGCTTTTCCTTCCACTGGCCCTGGGGGCCAAATGTTTTGTCGCCCTGCTTGAGCCCCGCAAAAGTAACCTGCCCCGTATGCGGAGTACGGATAACGATTTCGCGGTAGGGAGAGGCTTTAATTTCGTCCAGCAACGAAGATATATTAATCATGCTTGGTCCGTAATATGCTTGGCGCGTGTGCCGCCGGAGCGGCACGGGCGTTTGGGTTCTTTAATGTCTGCCCCACAGGGCGCACGCTATGTTGTGTACTGACATATTTGCATAATCTGTCTGCAGCAGGCTGAAAAAGCGCCCGCTGGATTCTCTGCTGCAAGCGGCAGGGAACCATGCCGTATCCAGAGTTCGCCGCCGTCCTACCGATAGTACAGGTTTCTGCCACCGATGGTGAGCAGAGCGCGGCAGGTCTTGGGCCCGCAGGGCCTTAGAGATGGCGACAGTGATTGGTTACGCATCAGTATCACTACAGCACAGCCTACCGATAGTACAGGTTTCTGCCACCGATGGTGAGCAGAGCTTGCTTCAGGTTGGCCCGTACCTGCCTTCTGTCCCATATGCCCTGAATATGCCCGCGTGACAAGGCGCGGTAGGAGCGATGGTACTTGGGCGGGATGTCCATACCCGTGGTTTCTTTGATAACGCCGGGTCCGGCAAAGCCGATATTGGACGAGCGCACGGCGAACTGGTAGGGCGAGCAGCCGAGAAAACTGGCCACTGGTCCGGCGAAGGAGTTGGTGTCGTAGAGCACCATGTACAGCCCGCCGGATTCGATATAGCGGCGCACTGCCACCGTGCAACGCGGCATCTGTATGACGCCGTGGGTTCCTTCCTGAATACGAATGCCAGCCGTGCCGTGCACATAGGCAAGGAATGGATACCGCTTCTTGGCTGCGCGCTGGGCGGCTTCTACAAACTTGTAGCCCTCGGCAGCGCCGACGGAACCACCGCGGAAGGTGCCCATAAGCATGGCCACCACCATCTTGGTATTGTCTATGCGGGCCTCAAAGGTCATGCAGCCGCTCTTGGCCCCGGTCTTTTTTTGCGCTGCGCTGATGCGGTCGTTGAAATCGGGGAAGTCCAGAGGATTGCCCGCTTCAATTTCGCTGTTGAACTCAAAAACAGAACCGGGATCAAAGACGTTTTTAACGTACCATTCCGGCTCCATAGGAAAGTGGTAGCCGCAATGGCTGCACACGCCCGCAAACTCCGCAAAAAGGTCCGGTCCCCACAAGTCAAGGCAGCCGTAAGAAGCGCTGTTGGGGCAGGTGACCGCACGGTCTGTTTTGTAACGCGGGGAGATATAGTTCCACTTGAGACGGCGCGAATCGTCGGCCCAGGTAGAAAGGGCCATGAGTTCCTTGGCCTTGCTGTCTTGTTTGCTGGGCAGCTTGTGGGTGAGTTTGTGCCAGGGAGCCAGCAGGCGGCCCTTGAACACTTCCCATTCGTTGTCCATTTCTTCCATAAAGGTGCGGATGCGCATCTGGTGCTTACGATAGAAATCGTACTTGAAGCTCACCCAGGGTTTGGAAATCCAGTCCCAGGTAGCGCCGGCCAGCTTGGTGATGAAGGGCCTGCGGTCGCGGGCGGCCTGACGCGAAAGGCGCAGGAACTTCTGCTGGCGTTTTTCACGCAGGCAGTCCTTGGCCTTGGATGAAAGCCCCCAGCGGGTGTGCATTTCGTCCAGATTGGCGTCGGGCTTGCGCAGGCGCGACAGGGCCAATCCCTTGAAGATGGGCATCTTGCGGGTAGAGACCACCACTTCGTCGGTTGCGCGAATGACTTCCTGACGCAGGCTGCGGAAGAAATCAAAGTGCCAGGGGCGCGCGCCCAACGGGGGTTCCTGCACAATGCGGTCAATGTAGCCGAACTTGAAGTTGTCCTGCGCGGTGATCTTGAGATTCTGGGCGCAGTGCTCGATAAGTTCGGGCGCGGCACGTTCCCCGGATTTGAGGCGGCCTTCAATGGCGGCGGCACCTTCGGGAGAAATAACCGAATAGTAGCCGTGCGAAAGCATGAGCCTCTTGTCGGCGAGGCCAATAGCCTCGGCGCCGCCCGAACCGCCTTCGGAGATCACGGCAATGACGGGAACCCGCAGGCCAGCCATGCTGTAGATATTGCGGGCGATCTGCTGGGCCGCGCCGGGGTAGTCCTCAATGGGATACGAACCGGGCGTGAAGATATAGGCATGAATTGGAATGCCCTCGGTTTCGGCCACGCGCATATACTGCTGCGCCTTGGCGTTGCCCCAGGGTTTGACCGAGCCGCCGTTGCGGAATTCCGCGCCGTGGCCCTTTTCCTGCCCGATGACCATGACAGACTGGGTGTAGGTTTTTTTGCCGCGCCGTCTGGTAATGACAGCCCGGGCAATAAGCATGCTGGGGTCAAGGCTGTGCTCGTCCTGCCCGCCGACCTCGGTAAAGTTGTCGTAGACGTTTTCCAGAATATCGCGCAGGCAAACGCGCTGCGGATGGCGTACAATACGCACCTTGTCCATGGGAGTGATGCTGCCTTCAAGGCGGCGTTCCACATAGCTGAAAAGGTCTTCTACCGTGGCCAGTTCGGCATAGGGATCTTCAACTTCCCCAGCACGAACGCGCGTCGCAAAAGAGGTGAGCTTTTCTTCCAGCAATTGTGCATTGTCTTTATGCTTGCCTGCAAAAATATCCACCAGATAGCTAAGCCTGTCGCGCAGGCTCTGGATGCGTTTTTCTATGTTATTATCCATAACTCGCGTATGCCGCTAAACGGGTTTTTTAAGAAAGTTTGAGTAGGACGAGTGCAGGGCAGCCAAGGGCTTGCTGCCGAGCATGCGGTCTTTTACGGCCAGCATAGTGGCGGGGCCTTCAAGATTGCGCATGGCAAGGCTGTTCTGTGCTACGCACAGGCCCGGCAGGATGTTCAGCTCAACGCCGGCGTTACTCATGATTTTGGCCCAAGGGTGTACCCATGTTCATTTCCTTTCGGTCAAAAGCGAAGAATTCGCCCGGTATTGGCCGCCAAAAAATTAACGTTGGATTTTAAGCCTTCGCCCGCACCATTGTGCCCTTCAAGACGCAGGTCATTTAAAAACTCAAGGCCGCGGGCCTTGGCTTCTTCCAGGTCTTTGCCCCAAATAATGGCAAGCGCCAGGTTCGGGTCAAATTCCGTGGGAATTTCATACGGTTCGTCAGTGGGAACATGCGTGAGCATGGTCAGCCAGGGCTGGGCCTTCCATTGGAAGCTTTCGATGCGGCCCACCCAGGGGGTGAAGTTGGTGTCGGGATCTTCAGCGATAAGGCGGTACTCTATGCCAACACCGTGAAAGGTTATGTCTTCTTGATTATAGCCAAGATTTTCGCCCAGGCCGATCCGTATCTGCTCAGCAATAATGTCCACATCTCCCTGGCCTTTGACCTTGGAAATGCGGGCAGAAACGCCGTTTTCAACCTGGATACGGGTGTTGACTTCCATCAGGAAGGGCTCGCCCTTGCGGGTCACAATCCATTCCCAGGTGCCCACGTTGTCGTAGCCGACCTTGCGGGCCATCGTCAGGGAATAGTGAACGATATCCTTGAGAACCTTGCCCGCGTCAAAGGTGTATTCCAGTTCGTCGGGCACAAAGCCGGGGGCGACTTCAATACGCTTCTGCAAGCCAGTGGACTGGATGGAGCAGTTACGGGTGCCGAAGTGCACGGGATTTGTTCCTGTGCGGTCGGAAACTACCTGAACTTCAAGGTGGTTGAAGTCGGTAATGCGCTGCTCGATAAGCACGCCCTCGTCCTTGAACTGCCGCAGCGCGTAGCTGCGAATGCGGCGGTAAACAGAACGGAACTGGTCAGGATCGTACACTTCTTCAATGCCCATGCCGCCGCCGCCAGCCGAAGCCTTGACCAGCACCAGGGGCCTGCTGATGCCTTGCTGCGCCTGGAATTCAAAAATGCTTTTGGCAATGCGCTCGGCTTCCATTTCGTCATAGATAGGACGGTCGGAACCCGGCACAGTGGGCACGCCAAGGCTGCGCGCGAGGCGTTTGGTGTTGATTTTGTCACCAAGCTCGCGAATGATTTTCCACGAGGGGCCTATGAAGATGAGTTTGCGGTCGCGTTTGGCCACGCGGCGGGCGAAGCGGTAGTCTTCAGCAAAGAAGCCGTAGCCGGGATGTACGGCTGTGCAGCCCGCCTCATCAGCCACGGACATGAGTTCGTTGGCATCGTGGTATGAAGAAACGCGAAAGAGGCTTTTTTCGCCTCCTTCTTCCCGCGCCAGGCGCACATGGCCCGAAGCGGCGTCTTCAGCCGTGAATATGGCAGTAAAGGCCACGCCAAGCTTGCGGCAGGCCTTCATGATGCGCATGGCGATTTCGCCGCGGTTGGCTACCAGAATTTTATGCTTTTGCAGTGGAATGATTTCCTGAGCTTTGTCCAAGCCTGTCTCCATATGCGGCGCTTCAAAGGCGCAAATAGTTGTTGTCTGTTCGTTCCGGTGCTGTTGCGGGGGCCGCGAACAGCCGGGTTCAGGTCAAACCGCTGGTTTGTCCTTGTAGGACAGGGCCGGGCGGGATATACAGAGTGTGTATCAAATAAGTATACGCACTTTTCGTGTGAAAATCCACACGCACTGTTGCAGTGCAGGTGAAAAAAATCGCGCACCCGCCGTGGCTATTGCATTGCGGCCGTTTGCACGACCAAAACAGGAGGGATAATATGCAAAATCCGCAGGAAGTCCAGTCCGTGGCAGCGGCCCTGCGCAAGGCTCTGACGGCATCTGCCTGCACATTTTCGCAGCCTGCGGGAATGCGCAAAATATCCTGTAGTGCCACTGGCGCGGTAGAAAATAACGCCTCGCCCATTGGTCTTATATTGGGCACCGGCCTTTCGGGGCTGGCTGACAAGCTTGCAGAGCGTGTGGCCATTCCTTACGCAGAACTGCCCGGTTTTCCCGAATCCAGCGTGGATTCGCATGTGGGCGCGTTTGTTTGGGGGCGCTTTCCTACTTCCTGTGGTGAAGACGACGACGCGCAGGGGCGGCCCGTGCTTATCCAGCAGGGGCGATGTCATCTGTACGAGGGGCGCACCCCGGCTGAGGTGTGCATGGGCGTGCGCGTTATGGCGGCGATGGGCGTAAAAACGCTTATCATCACCAATGCTGCCGGAGCTCTCAACCCCACCTTTGACGCCGGGTCCGTCATGTGCATGACAGACTTTATCAACCACACGGGGCATTCGCCCCTGATTGGTTGCAACTGCGACCCGTGGGGACAGCGTTTTCCTGACATGAGCATGCCCTTTGATGCGGATCTGCGGTCTTTGGCTATGGAAACCGCCGCCAAAATGGGCCTGCGGCTTGAGCGCGGCGTGTATATTGGCGTGCGCGGGCCGGAAATGGAAACCCCGGCAGAGACGCGTATGTACCGGCAGTGGGGCGCAGACGCCGTAGGCATGAGCACTGTGCTTGAAGTTATTGCCGCACGTCATTTGGGCATGCGCGTGCTTGGTCTTTCCTGTTTGTCCAATAAAAATTTACCAGACTGTATGACCCCGGCTCCCTTGGAAGAAATCATTCTTGTTGCTGCTCAGGCGGGCAAAAATCTGGGTCGGCTCATACGGGCAATGGTGACAAAACTTTGAAAAATGCGTACAAGCGCTGCCCGGACACTATTTTTTTCTACCAAAAGGCAATCGCCCCATGCAGCACAATGACTCACTTCGCAATGTCGCCATTATAGCACACGTTGACCACGGCAAGACCACTCTTGTGGACGCTCTCTTCAAACAGGGCGGCGTTCTTCGCGCTGGTCAGCAACTTGATGACCGCGTCATGGATAATATGGACCTGGAACGCGAACGCGGCATCACCATCGCCGCCAAGAACTGCGCGGTCTCGTGGAACGGCGTCAAGATCAACATTATTGACACGCCCGGCCATGCCGACTTTGGCGGTGAAGTGGAGCGCTCGCTCTCTATGACCACTGGCGCCATTCTGCTGGTGGACGCTTCTGAAGGGCCATTGCCCCAGACCCGCTTTGTGCTGCGCAAAACCCTTGAAGCTGGCCTGCCCGTGGTTGTGGTCATCAACAAGATCGACCGCAAGGACGCCCGCCCCCAGGAAGTGCTCAACGAAGTCTATGACCTGTTCATCGACCTCGACGCCAGCGAAGCGCAGCTGGAATTTCCGGTTCTTTACGCCATTGGGCGTCAGGGCGTGGCCATGAACAATATCGACGACGAGCAAAAAGACCTGTCGCCGCTGTTTGAAGCCATTTTGAAGCACATTAACGGCCCGGTGCATGATCCCGAGCAGCCTTTCCAGATGCTGGTGGCTGACCTTGATTATTCCGACTATCTGGGTCGTTTGGCTGTGGGCCGCATCATGCACGGCCAGGTGCAGAGCAAAGACTCTCTTGCCTGCATTGGCGAAGACGGGCAGCCCCGCCCCCTGCGCGCCACCAAGCTTCAGGTGTACGACGGTCTGCAACTGGCTGAAGTGGAAACGGCCCAGCCCGGCGATATCGTCGTGCTGGCGGGTATTGAAGATGTCACCATTGGTGACACCATCTGCACCCGCGACAATCCGCGTGCCCTGCCGCGCATCCACGTGGACGAACCCACTGTGGCCATGCGCTTTGGCATCAACACCTCGCCCCTGTCGGGCCGTGAAGGCAAGCTGGTTCAGAGCCGCGCCATCCACGACCGTCTGGTCAAGGAAACCCTGCGTAACGTGGCCGTGCGTGTTGAAGACACCGCAGACCGCGACGCGTTTCTGGTCAAGGGCCGTGGCGAATTTCAGATGGCCATTCTTATCGAAACAATGCGCCGCGAAGGCTTCGAGCTTTCTGTGGGCCGCCCCGAAGTCATCTTGCAAAAGGATGAAAACGGCAAAACCCTTGAGCCCATCGAACGTCTGTATGTGGACTGCGATGAAAACTTTATGGGCGTGGTTACTGAAAAGCTGGCCCAGCGCAAAGGCCGTATGGTCAACTGCATCAACAACGGCACTGGCCGTGTGCGCCTGGAATTCAGCGTGCCCGCGCGTGGCCTTATTGGCTACCGCGACGAGTTTCTTACGGATACCAAGGGCACAGGCATCATGAACTCCTACCTTGACGGCTACGAAGAATGGCGCGGCGATTTTCCCACGCGTTATTCCGGCTCCATTGTGGCTGACAGGGCAGGCAGCGGCGTGGCTTACGCCCTGTATAACCTTGAGCCCCGCGGCGTGCTTTTTGTGGAACCGGGCGACCCTGTGTACGAAGGCATGATCGTGGGTGAACACAATCGTGACAACGACATTGACGTCAATCCCACCAAGGAAAAGAAGCTCACCAACCTTCGCGCTTCAGGCAAGGACGAAAACGTCACCCTGACGCCTGTGAGAAAAATGACCCTGGAGCATGCCCTGCACTTTGTGCGCGAAGACGAAGTGGTGGAAGTGACCCCTCTTTCCATCCGTCTGCGCAAGTCTGAACTTTCTGCTCAAAAGCGGTATCAGACTGCAGGCAAGCGCAAGGGAAGCTAGCACGGCAAGTGTTTGTCTTGATTTGAGGCCGAAGCATTGTCAATTTTGTGGTTGATTTTTGCCTCGAGCTGATAAATATTTTCACTGTGCATTTGATCTGGTTTTAAGCAGCCCGCCCCCCCCCGCGGGCGAAAAACAGCAATAACGGTATTGGTGCGGCAATCCGTGCGGTGGCTATAAACGCCTCCCGCGGGTTGCCGCTTTTTGTTGTAGATACGCTCTCGCAACGTAACTCTGCTATTGTGCTCCGGGTGTGAGCGAGGTACCGCATGCTGTGTGATCTGGATTCCCATACAAAATCCGCCGTTGAAAAGCTGATTCCTTTCATGCCTGAAATCGGGCGCTGCCGTACGGTGTTTGCGCAGCTTGAGCGGCAATGGACCTGGATAGCCCTTACGGGAAAAATCAACTGCAATGCCATAGCTTCCACACTGTTCGACTTCATTTTCAAAACGCGCGACACCTTTGGGCTTCTGCGTCACGATCTCACTGGCATGCTGGCGGAAAAACTGCTTGAAAAAGCCGTGCGCGAGATGTCGCCCGTGGCCCAGGTGGTTATGGACATCATCAAACGCAATCTTTACGAGCGCACGGCGGACGTCAGCTTTCTGGCTACAGACGGGGAGATTATACGCTTCCTTCAGGAAGGGGCTGGCGATGTGCCCGGCATGCGCGCCCGGCTGCAAGCCTACCGCGCCAAGTATAGCGTGTATCGCGATATTCTTGTGCTTGATCCGCAGGGGCGTGTGCGGGTGCAGCTGGACGCCGCCAGACCTGTAAGCGCCTCGCACGATCCGCTTATAGGGCAAACGCTGGCTTCGCAGGATTTTGTGGAGACGTTCCGGCCCACAGACCTTTCGCCAGACGGAAATGCGGCACTTGTCTATTCGCACGCGATCCGCACTGAAGGCGCAGCGGCTCCGTTGGGAGTGCTGTGCCTTGTTTTTGATATGGAGGGGGAAGCCGCCGACCTTTTTTCTGGTATGGCCCGTTTTGCCAATGACATGGCCGTGCTGCTGCTTGACGAGCGCGGAGAAGCCTTTGCCAGCAGCAACGCCATAGCAGCGCCTGTGGGCCGCGTGTACGACTGCGACAGCGCCACAAGCTTTTCCATAACCGGGTTTGGCGGCAAAACCTCTTTGGCTGTTTCGCGCCCGTCAGAGGGCTATCAGGGGTATACGGGGCAGCCGTGGCGCGCGCAGGTGCTCCGCAGTGCGCAAAGCGCCTTTGCGGACAGGCCTACAGATGGTCTGGATGCGGAACTGGTGCGCCGCGAGGCGGATTTTTCCGCGCAGCTGACCAGCATTGAAGAACAGGCCAGCGATGTTATGGGTGATTTGACCTTGGCGGCGCTCAACGGGCAGATCATGGCCGCCCGTCAGAGCGGTAACGCCAGAGAGGACGAACGGCACGCCGCCCAGGCCCTGCCTCCCATTCTGGACGCAGTGCGGAAAATGTGTGTGCAAATGGAGCGTGAATTCCACCGCTTCACCAACGGCCTGCTGAACACTGTGACAGCCTCGCGCCTCAACGACGCCGCGTTTCTAGCCTCCATTACCGTTGAAATTATGGACCGCAACCTCTACGAGCGCGCCAATGACTGCCGCTGGTGGGCACTGGCGCCCGATTTTCGCAAGATTCTGGCGCAGCCGTCTGTCAGCAGGGGGGATCTGGCACGACTTGAGAGCGTGTTGGAATACATCAACAGTTACTATACAGTGTATTCCAATCTTTTTTTGTACAATGCGCACGGTGTTATTGTGGCCTGCTCCCGGCCTTCGGAGCGAGGCCGCTATGGGGAGCAGATAAGCGAAGATTATGTGCGCCGCACACTGGCGCTGACGGATTCCAACGATTTCGCGGTTTCGCCTTTCCGCGTTACAGAGCTTTACCAGCCGGACGGCGAGGCGCGTCCTTCCTACATATACAGCGCGCCAGTGCTCCCGCCCGAAGGCGGGGCAGCTGTTGGCGGCATTGGTATTGTTTTTGATTCCTTGCCCCAGTTCGAGGGCATGCTGGACGACACGCTGCCCAGAGATTGCGCGGGCGCGGTGCTGACTGGGGCAGCGGGATTTTTTGTTGAGGCGGGGGGCGTTGTTGTGGCTTCCAGCACGCCTGACATGACGCCGGGCGAAAGCTGCCGACTGCCCGCCGAGTGGCTGGCGTTGGGGCAGGGTGAGTGTGCCTCACATCTGGAATCTGTTGATGGCGTGCTGTATGCCGTGGGTTGCGCCTGTTCGCGCGGCTATCGGGAGTACAAGCGTGACGGGCGCTACGCCAATGACGTGCTGTGCGTTATGCGCCTGCCGATCTAGGGGCTGTTGCTAAATAATTCTTTTGTCCAATTGGCTGCGTCAAAAGGCTTTTTTACTCACGTCATGTACCGAAAAAGTACACTCCCCTCGTAAAAAAGCCTTTTTCCTTGCCCTTGGCGCAAAATCATTTATTTAGAGCATTTCAATTTTGAAATGCTCTGGTGGCTGCGTGAGCAGACGCCCGCCGTGGAGGCGTAAGTGCAGCTTCAGTCGTTGCGACGCAGGAAGCTACGAATGAAGACAGCACCGCTATTTATTTGCGCGATTAAACGCCGTAACGAACGTGTATTAAACTTTGAAAATACATATTTTCAAAGGTAATCTGCTCTAGAAACAACCCCTGGAGCAGATTACCTTTCAAAAAGTTTACATGCTCCACCGCCGTAGAAGAATACAGCGCACAGCAACGCGGCGTAGATTCAATGGGAAATTGGTTTTGCGGCAGAATGACTCCTTTGAAATATAATACAGTTCAAAGGTAATCTGGCCTAAGGTTCAGTCGCCGTAAAACTGCAACAGGGTAAATCTTTCGCTCTGAAAGCGCTACGGCTGCTGCCATGCCATATGCAAGAGAGGGTACGGGCGGCCCTGTCCGTCCACAGGGGAGCGGCCTGTCACCGCAAAGCCCATGCGTTCGTAAAAGGCCAAGGCGGCAGGGTTTTGCTCATTGACATCAAGTGTCAGCGTTGCGCCTTCTGCAATGGCCCGCTTTTGCGTGAGGGCAAGAAGCGTCTTGCCGATACCGTGGCCGAAAAATTCCGGTTCCACAAAGAGCATTTCTATCTGCGGCCAGTTGAAACCCATAAAGCCCACTGGCCGGGGAAACTCAGCTGACGGCTCTGCGTCTTTTCCGGCTTTCACACTGTCTTTTTCCGGCGTGGGGGCGTCGGCCATTTCTGCGGTGGACTGCCCGTATTCTGCCAGCCACAATTCTTCCACTCCCGGCAAATATTCTTGCAGCAGGGCGGTATAAAGCTCATCCACTGCCAGGGGCGTGAGAAAGTGGTGTGTTGCCAGCACGCTACGCTTCCAAAGATCGGCAAGGGCTGCATGGTCTGTTGCCAGGGCGCGGCGTAAGTGCAGGGTTGCGCCTGCGGGTGTGGATGTATGGTCGTGTGATTTCATGTTCGTCTGCTTGAAAATAGAGTAAAATTGGTATGTTGCTCTTAGAACAGATTAACTTTGAAATGCATTACATTTCAAAGTTGTCATTCTGACGAAGAATGCGATTTTCGGCAGAATCCATGCCGAGTTGCGGCGCGCGGAATTCCTGTGCCGCGCTGGCCTGTAAATTTTTTCAACATCGCAGGGCTCCAACCAGGTTTCGGGCCAAGGGTAGCTGGTGGAAGCGCAGGCTAGTTGACGTATCAGGCGCAAGTAGCGCGTGGTGATGGAGTATTGGAGGCTCTAGTAGTTGTACTTCCAGCGTATGCCGCCCCAGGTGTTCTGCTGTTCCGAGCGCAACTCAAGGCTGGTGCGGGGCGTGATTTCAAGCTGGATGATAAAGGCTGTGCTGCCTTGTTTCATGCCTTGCTGCACGCCGACGTAGATAATGTCTGTAATGTACTTGCCCATTTCTACCGAGGTGCCCGCTCCCATTCCTTCTTCGTCGGACTGGCCTCCGGAGCTTTGTCCTGTCGGAGAATTCAGGCGGAGCACGTCAACGCCCAAGGCCTTGCGGGTCATATCAAAAATACCGCCCTCGCTGGACCCGAAGCCAGCCAACTGGGCCACTGCTCCGGCAAGTCGCAGGTTTTCCAGCCGCCCCAGTTCGCTGGTGCTTTTGCCAAAAAGAATCTGAGCCAAAATTTCGTCTCTGGGCAGTTCCGGTTCACTGCTCAGGGACAGTTTCATTTTGCGCACTGTGCCCGATATGGTCACATAAGAAGTGAGGTTGGGGGGTTCGTTGGCAAGTTTGATGTCCAGCAGAGGATTACTCAGCGCGCCCCCGGCAAAGGTAATGGTGCCGCGTGAAAGCCTGAATATCTTGGTCAAAAAGTCAAAGCTGCCTTTGACTGCCGTGACCTGCCCCGTGACCTGCGGATCTTCCGGCGTGCCGGAGATCAGAATGTCGGCCTTCCATTCGCTGGAAAGCCCGTGCCCTTCAACGATAAAGCGGCCCGGAATCACAATGTTCAGGTTCAGGCTGCCCTGTGCAACGGGTTTTTCAGGCGCGGCAACCTGCGACGTTTGTGAAACGGCAGGGGCTTCACTGATGGGCAGGGTAGTGACGCTGCCGCCCACAGCCAGCTTGTTGAGCTGTATAAGCCCCTGATTGACGATGATTTTTCCGTTGACGTGCGGGGCAGCGGCGCTGCCGGTCACTCCCGCTTCTCCTGAAAGTTCGATGCGAATATCGCGGCGGCTCAGGGGGCGCAGATGGTCTATGGTGGTTTTGATGTCCAGCTTGCTGCCGTCAAGATTGGCGAACCCCGCCACCCGCAGCTTGCCGCCAAGCCCGCCGGAGGCGTCCAGTTCCAGCCGGGCAATGCCGGGCAGGCCGCCCTGCTTTTTGCCGGAATTGCCTGTGCGGCCTTCTTCAAGATTGAGGCGCAGGTTGATATTGGTCAGCAGTACGCCTTGCAGCAAATTTTCATACTTGCCCTTGTCTACCACCACAGAACCCTTGGCAGACGGAGCTGTCAGGGTTCCACCCAAATCCACGGCCACGTCCACATTGCCCGCAAAGCGCTGATCGGCCACAGGCAGCAGCGTCCAGAGAGGCCCTGCGGCTCCCTTCCAGCGTACCTGCCCGCGCAGGGGGCCCTGCATGTTGGGCTGTGGCAGGCCGTCTTTGCCGAAAAGCAGGGGCAGCCGTACTTCAAGCCGTGCTTCGCTGCCGCCCAGCGCCTGAATGCTTTCCTTGTCCATCTCAAGCCGTGCCACAAGGCTGCCACTGGAGCCGCCGCTGGCTTCAATGCGGCCCGCCAGCCCCAGATTCAGGGGCTTCAGGGGGCTGCCGGGTATGCGCAACTGGCGCACGCCAAGGCGAAAATCGCCACCGGGCCGTGAAGGAGTGCCTGTAAGGCGGGCGTGTGCCTCCACCGAGCCTTCCGGCAGGGCGGGCACAAATTTTTTCCAAGGGGTAAGGGCGAGCCCTTCAAGGTCCAGGCGAACGTCAAGTTTGTCTTGCCCAAGGGCCGCCTGCGCACGCAGTCTGCCGCCGGGCACAAGGCGAATGTCCAGCCCGGCCAGATCAAGGCCGGAATCTGCGTAGCGCAGGGTTGCTCCCGGTGTTGCTTTGAATCCAAGGTCGCGGCCACTCAAATGGGCCTCAAGCCTTTGCACCTGCACCAGGCCTGGCTGCCAGCGGGCGTTGACATGCGCTGCCACAGAGCCGCTTGTTTCCACACTGGCGTCAATCGGCCCGTTAAGAGCGCCGTTTGCACGCACCCTGGCCCCAAGGTTCAGGTCGCCCTGGCGCACGCTGGCAAGGTCAAGGCGTGCGGTCAGATTGCCCGTGCCAAAAATATCCTTGAGCGTTACTTCTCCCGCAAGTCCATGCAACGTCAGGGGAGCACCGGAACCCGTGCTGTAGCTCAGGCGCGGCACGTTCCACCGCAGTTCGGCTTTCTGGCTGTAGCGTTGCGCGGGCTTTGCCGCTGCATCGGCAGAAGCGGTCGCTTCGGCATTGGAGGATACAGGCGTGGCAGTCGCGTTTTCACTCTCCGCCTGTGTGGCCGATGCGGTCGTATTTTGTCCGTTCTGGTCACTTTGCGCAGCTGCACTGGCTTCTTTTACCGTAACGGCCACACGGTCGGCTTTCAGCTCAAGGCTCAGGGCAGCTTCACCGTCGAGGCGCGCGCCCGGCACCAAGGTAGAAAGAGCCGCCCAGTTGGCCACACGCACATCAAGTTTGCCGTCGCAGGCGGGCATGGAGCCGGGGGGCAGACTTGCAGCCAGTTGCCCCGCAGCCTCAAGCCCAAGTGCGTTGAGGCGCAGTTTACGCAGGCCTGCCTGTAAAATATTGTCTTCGCCGCGGTCCGCGAAAATCTGGCTTTCAAGGCTCAGGGGCTGATTGTCCCACTTGCCGCTCACGTCCAGCTGGGCTGTAAGTTGCGTTTTTTTTGCCGGGGCATCTTTTTGAGGCGCAGCGTCTTCAACCTGTGTGGCACTGGAAGATTCCGCCCCGGTGGCGCTTGCAGCTACAGTAGGAGCGCTGCTGGCTGGCGCAGAGTTATTTTCGTGGTCTTCAACCACAAGCAGCACTTCACCCCAATTCAGCGGTGTTGCGCCAAGGTTCAGCATAAGCTGCTCAAGTTTGTGCGCGCCGATGCGCAGGTCGGCGCATTCTGCCCTCAAGTTGATGTCTGGAGCCTCCAGCGGCCCGGTAGCGGTAAGGAGCACCGAGGCTGGAGCGGCCAGCATGTCCAGCGGATTGGCGCTTTCTTCTGAAGCTGCGCTTTGTCCGCTTGGCGGAGGCACATTTTTGCTGGCGGCAAGCTTGATCTGTAGGTCGACATCCAGCGGGCCGGAAAGCCAGGATGTCTGCAAGGGTTTTGCTCCAGCGGTTGCTCCGGGGGCAACCTGCGGTGAAGATTTCGACTGCGTAGCGTCAGCGGCAGGCGTGCCGGGCAGGCTTTGCCAAAAAGCATGCCCGACCGTGGACAACGGGCCTGCCTGAACGTCAAATTTGTTCAGGCCCACGCGGGCGGCCGTGGCCATACCTTCCGAAGAATCCGGCGCGCCGGATTTTTCCAAGGCCTCCACTTCAGCTCCGAAGGCCAGAGAAATTCGTGCTCCGTTGGCGATCAGCGTTGCCAGAGGGCCGGAGGGCGTTTTTGTTGCCTTAGCCTTGCCGGGCGTGGCCGCTTCGGTGGCGGGAGCAGAAGCGGCAGCTGTTTGGGTTGGCGGCAGGGGAGTGGTGGACGCCTCTGCGGTGGCCGTGTTGACGGGCTGTGGCGCATCGCCGGGCTGGTCGGGACGGGCCAAATTTTCTGCAGAACCAGCGGGCAGCACGTTGGCTTCAAGCGTGCTGGCTATGGTCAGCCCTACGGCAGGCGGCGTAGCCGAACTGTTGCGCCGGGGCGCGAAAGTTACTTCAAGGCGTGTTTCAATGCCGTCGCTTTGTGCGCCGGGCAGCGGCAGGGGCGCGTTATCCAGGCCAGAAGCTGCCAGTACTGCCTTGAGGCTGCCGCCCGCGCTTCCGGCTTTGAGGCTGGCGTCAAAATTCGCCAGAAAATAGCTGTCTGCTGGCAGAGGAGAAGAAGCTGAAGAACTGCTGTTCGCCGTATCCGTGGCATCGGCTGCCTCTACGGGCGCACCCGGAGCCTCTGCCTTGAGGGCGGTGCTTTCAGCGTCAGGAGTGTTGTCTTTCTTCGCCTCTTCGCCGTCAGCAGATTTGTTTTCGTCTGCGTTTTTTGCAGCGCCAGCTGGTGCTACGCCGCCAAGCAGAAATTCGGGAAGCTGCGCGTCCACAACCGCCAGACGGTCCAGTTGCACATCAGGCAGCCAGCCGGGCAGACCATTGACGGTTCGCACGGTCTGCCCCAGAACTGCACGCAAAGAGGCTTCCGTCATTGGCGGAGATGGCGGCGCAGGAGGCGATGGGGGGAGATCCGGCAGGCGCAGCAGGCGTGGTTCACGGCTGGTCAGCTCGGCAATGCGCAAACGCCCCGGCAGGGCGGCCCAATCCCATATAAAGATATTCTGCGGCGCTTCGAGCCACAGGCCTTGAGGGTCGGACAATTCAAGCCCCACCTCAGCCGTGAACGGCAATGAACCGGAAAGTTTGGTCAGGCGTATGTGCAGCCCGCTTTCTGCCGCCGAGGCTGCCAGAGTTGCGTTGATTTCGTCCTTGAGCCATGCCTGTACGCTTTCACTGCGCAGGGCCAGCAGCACGCCAGCCAGAAAAAGCAGCAACACAAGCAGCAGCAAGGCCAGACCCCGCCACAGCACAGACCAGATGCGGGCGGCGCGTCCCCGTGTTTTTTGGCCCTTGCCCGGCCACTTGCCGCCCCCATTGGATGCAGACGCCGCACCAGCGCCGGAAGCTGAAGCTTCAGGCGTGGCCGAAGCTGAATCTGCGGCCTCGGCCTTAAAGCCGCCCGCAGTAAGATCAGTTTGCCCAGGCTTTGTTGAAGCGCTTGTCATCAGAAAGACTGCCCTATGCTCACATAGATTTGTATGGGGGGATCGCCGTCGCGCGGTTGCAAGGGGGTGCCGATGTCCAGCCGCAGCGGGCCAATGGGGGTATAGTAGCGCAGGCCTATGCCCGTACCCCAGTTCATATCGCCGATGATGCGGGGCACTTCGTCCCTGTAGACCATACCGCCGTCAAGGAAGGGCACCAGACCTATATCGTCAGTAATTTTATAGCGCGCTTCAAGGCTGATTTCCTGAAAAGATCGTCCGCCAAGCGGATCGCCATTTTTGTCTTCCGGCCCGACGGATTGGTAGGGATAGCCGCGCACAGAGCCAGCGCCGCCCGCGTAGTAGCGCAGGCTGCCGGGAATATTGCGCAAAGCCGCGCCCGACATGGCCCCGGCTTCAACCCTGCCCGCCAGAACAAGTTTGTCGTCAGGCCGCCCGTCTTTGCGAAAAGGCGCGTAATAGCCGCTGGCTTCCAGCGACCCGGCCATGACCGTGAAGCTTTCGCCATAAAACCCGGAATAGGGGTTGGCCTTGAGGATAATTTCCGAGCCGCTTGTGGGATTGAGGATATTGTTTCGGCTGTCGCGCCGCACGCTGGCCTTGGGGCCCGCGTAGCCGTAAAATTGTTCGTCCTTGTCGTTTTCCTTGATGGAACCGCTTTGGCCCCCGGCTCCGATGCTGGCCCACCACAAGCGTGAAACACGCCGTTCAAGCGCGGCGGAGGCACTGCCTGACGTGCTTTTGTAAGCTTCTGTATTTTCGCGCAGGGCTGAGGCCGACGCCAAAAGGCGTTGCTCACGCACAAGGAAGGCCGGTTTTTCAAAGGCAGCCTTGATACCCTGCACCTGCGTGGCAATGGGCGCGCTGACAACGAGCTTTTCGCCATTGTCAAAAAGATTGCGGTGCTCCCAAAAACCTTCCACGCCAAGGCCTGTATCCGTGTCATAGCGGGCGCTGCCGCCCACGGACCGGAAGGGCAGTTCTGCCACCGTGACTTCCAGCGGCAGCACGGGCACGCCGTCCTTGCTCTTGGTGGGAGCGCCGTTTATGGCGGCGGCGTTCTTTTGGGCCAGTGCCTCTTCCTGCGGGCGTATTTCTACAGAGCGAAAAAGCCCCAGCCCGCGCAGGTGGTTGGCGTAGTCGTCCATCAGTTCATCGTCCCAGGGTTCCTCACCGGGAACCCAGGGGGCGAGCCTTTGCAGGTACGAAGAATTGACGCCCTGGTTGCCCTTTACGTCCACGCTGCCCATAAGGGCAGGCGGTCCGGTTTTTACGACAATATCGGCATTGACCTGACGCTTTTCGGGGTCAAGGGTATAGCGGGATTGGGCAACTTCAGCCAGAGGGTAGCCCTGGGTGCGCAGTTTTTCGGGCAGCGCTGCAACCGCGTTCAGCAGCGTATCGGCCACAACGGGTTGCCCCACTGTGACTCCCGGCACGCTTGCGGGAAAGGACGGCGGCGGCATGGTTTTGGTTTCCAGCCCCCAAAAGCCCACTTCACGCTCGCGCGTTTTGAAATAGCCGGGAACGTCGGGCGGTGGTTCATAACTCACATCAGCGCGGCCCAGCGTATAACGCGGCCCGGCTGTGAGGGTGAGGGTCACGCGAACGGGTTTGGCTTCTTCATCAAGGCTGAAACCCGCAGTGCCCTCATAATAGCATTGGGAGTGCAGAAGTTTGACGGCGGTATCCACGTCGGCACGGGCACGGCGCTCCAGAGCAAGTATGCTGTCGGGCGGCTCGTTGGCGAGTTGCTCCAGCTGGCTTACAGACTTCATTCTGCCTTCAAGAGAAGACGGGCCGTCCTTGACCTTGATGCGCAGGGTGTAAGGAACCGGATCGCCGCGCCATGCGGCTTCAAGGGATTCATGTTCCTGCTGCTCGTGGGGATTTTCAACTTTTGCAGACAGCAGACCGCAGCCGGAAAGTTGCAGCAGTAACAGCAGCGCGAGAAGACAGCGCAGCGGGGCAAACCACGGGCCTGCGTGCCCGCCGGAAGGGCTTCCGGCATGGCGGGTTCGGGCAGACCGCGGGAATTTTGTGCTGAATACACTGCGCATACGGCACAATACGCCGCTTGGAGATTCTTAGCAAGAAACATTCGCATATCATAATCTGTTTTATCAGCAATGCTGGCTAGCTACGGCTGCCTTGGCCGCCTGCCGCTTGGCAAAATCACACGCCCCTGCTACTACTGAGACGTGCACGGCGTTGCCTGAGCGCGCCGCCGTTAAGCACTTTTCGGCTGCACCTTTAGGAGAATGGATATGAACTACGATCTCTGCCTGCACATAGACAGCAAGGAACCAGCCATTTTAAAATTGGTTCTGATGAATGCGGCCAACTACATCAAGGCACTGCCCGGCGAACGTTTTCAACTTGTTGTTGTGGCTAACGGCCCTTCCGCTGCCCAGTTTCACAAAAGCAATGAAGAATTTCGCGTAATTGCCGCCCCCCTTCAGGAACAAGGGCTGCGCATAGCGATTTGCGCCAATGCTCTGGCCAACAGCAATATGACGCACGACGACATCTGGCCCGGCTGCGACGTAGTGCCTGCTGGTCTTGTGGAGATCGTGCGCCTGCAACGCGAAGGCTTTGCCTACATAAAGCCCTGATACATATCGGCCCCGGCAGGGGCCGTTTTAGTTCTGGACAGATCTATTATTGCCCGTTGGGGCGTGTGTGTGCTGTCTGCTGCCGGCAGGCCGTGCGGTATGCAGTTTGTAATGTTTTTCGTCCATGCGAAAGCCGCCACTGGCGAACTTTCGGCTATGGCCGGAAGGAGAAGAGCATGAAAGTTTTTGCAGATATTTTGGATACCGTACGGCGCTGTGGTCCCGTGGTGCACTGCATTACGAACTACGTCACGGTCAACGACTGCGCCAATATAATTCTGGCAGCTGGCGGGTCGCCCATAATGGCCGACGATGTGGCGGAAGTGGAAGATATTGTGGCCCTGTCTCAAGCCCTGGTCATCAACATCGGCACGCTCAACAGCCGCACAGTTGAAGCTATGCTTGCCGCAGGCAGACGCGCTAACAGCCTGGGGCGGCCAGTGGTGCTTGACCCCGTGGGCGCGGGGGCTTCGGCCTTGCGCAACGACACCTTGCAGCGTCTGTTGCAAGAAGTGCGGTTTACGGCCATCAAGGGCAATATTTCGGAGATAGGTTTTCTGGCTGGCGAAGACGCCAAAGCCAGAGGCGTAGATGCTGAAGGTGCTTCTCTTGTGACCGAGGGCAATCTGAAAGAGGCGGCCAGTATGGCCCGGCGGCTGAGTGAAAGTACGGGAGCCGTTGTCGTGGTTAGCGGAGCCATTGATATTGTGGCGCATGCTGACGGCGTATGGACAGTGCGCAACGGGCATCCGCTCATGGCGCGCATCACCGGTTCCGGCTGCATGTCTGCCGCAATCATCGGTTGCTGTCTTGGTGTGCTGCCCGCAGAAGCTCCTCAGGCCTGTTTGTGCGCAGTGAGCAGTATGGGCGTTGCTGGTGAGATTGCTGCTGAAAATATGGCCCATGCTGGTGGCGGCACGGGCAGCTTCCGCGCCTTGTTGCTGGACGCAATGAGTATGCTTGACGGGCCGTTTCTGACCTGTCGGGCAGATGTGAAGTATATGTGAAGTGTATGTAGTTTTAGGGTAGAGCCGAAGGTGGTTTGCTTGCTCTAAGGCTGCATGAGGTTGCGGCGCGGTGCTGGTATGGCGTGACGCGGTGTGACGGGTGCATGCTTTGCCAAGTTTATTTTGGGTAGCATGGCAACGTTGAACAGTGAAGTGGCTTGGAGTTGATTTACTCTAAGCAGCTGTAATTATCTTTATTGGGCCGCCTGCGCGGCGGGCGGCAGAAGGGGCCTGTTAGGGGCTGCGCCCCTCCGAGGCCCCCTCTGCACTCCCCCCGGACCACCCCCTTGTGCTTTCCATATTCCGTCACCTGACGAGGGCTGCGCGGCTTTTGCTGCGGGAGCTTCCTCGCTTCGCTCGGTGATCTCCCTCCGCACCGCGCAATGCCACCAATGTGTTGGCTTTGATCCGCAGGGGTGAGCTTGGGTAATCGTCGGAAGGCATGTCTTGTCAGTTCTGTGTTGTAAGAGTTTTAGAGTACGGTAGTTTTGAAAAAGTTTAGTTGCTCTAAGGATGCATGAGGTTGCGGCGCGGTGCTAGAGTATTTTAAAGTTAATTTGTTCTGGTACACGTGATGGGCGTGTGCTCTGCCGGAAATTTATTGGGAGCAGAGCCGCTTTAAGTTGTGCAGCGTTTGAGAATGACGCCACTGTCCCGATAGATATGCAATGAAGCGGGCCCCCCCAGGGTGGGCCGCGTCAACAATTAAAACAAG
>JAEWKM010000041.1:0-125411 GCA_023386035.1 Pseudomonadota bacterium | reverse complement strand
GAAAAGTGTATTATGGTGACTCATGTCCAAAATCTCCTTGTGTGGCAAAGTTTTTCGCAAACTCTTTATACCACATCGCACTGAGATTTTGGACTTTTTTCTTAACCCTTAGCCGGACAGCAATGCTTCCAGATATGCAAAATCAGGGCAAGCAATAGCAGCAGCACACCAGTTATGGTCAGATAGGCGGATTTCATCGAAAACGGCACTGCAAGGTTGTAGTAGTAGAAAATCATGTAGGCCAGCAGGTACGCCAATACAAAGCCCTGCATGACCGCGTTACCCAACTGCCTTACCAGAACAAGACCAAAAACAGCCAAAGCCGCTCCTGGTTGGTACCGGGAAAGAACTATAAATATAACCATGCCAATCATGACTGCCGCCCGTACTTGCCAACTTCGCTTCCGGGTCAGAAAGAAAGCTACGCACGCCGTTCCTACAGCAGCCCCCAGGCCAATACCCACCGCACCGATAACCGGAATACTCAAAAAATGGTTAAGGCCATAGGGCAGGCCAAGAGCGACTATCTGGAATAGCAGCATCCCCGCATAAGCCCCAAAGAACCACGCGTCAGCGATGGGTCCTCGCAAGCTGCCACGCCATTTTTCCTCGCGCATGCAGAAGTACGCCAAACCCAAGCCTACCAGTATCCACCATAGCGTGGAAAGATTGACGGCAATACTTACCAGATGAGCAGAAAGCCCGTCTCCCAATCCCTCATAGAGCAGGAATGAAATTCCAATTGCCACACAACCGCAAATGGATGCAGATGCCAAAAAAGTATAGGCGGCGGCACGCATGAAAAGGCTGATGCCAACGAGCAGCACTGCCAACGCAAAGCAGGCCAGCATGGGTTTGCCGAATATCAAAAAGAGGGAAATGGCAATTCCAACAGAACCTGTGATGGACAAGGCAAAGCCAAAATGCCGCGAAAATATTTGATTCCCGGCTACCAGCATA
Source organism: Pseudomonadota bacterium (assembly GCA_023386035.1). Lineage (GTDB taxonomy): Bacteria > Desulfobacterota > Desulfovibrionia > Desulfovibrionales > Desulfovibrionaceae > Desulfovibrio. Next base: position 124,451 of record JAEWKM010000041.1, on the reverse strand, counting down.
CGGCCCACAAACAGTATTGGCACTGAGACAACAAGAATGCTCAACCATTCATATGAATCGATTCCCAGTGTTGCAAACAGCAAAAAGCCCAAAAAACAGACAAATAGAAGCGCCGCCAGCCAGCCCCCCAATGATAACAGCAGGCGTATATACCACGGGGATATGGGTTCTTCCAGCCTTGGCAAGGGATCATCCGCATGAACCGCGCCTTGGGCCTGCAGATTTTTCCATAATGCCTGCCACGAAACATCAGGCCGGGCACGGCCAAAAACTGCAAAGCCTGACGAATTTGAAAAACCTGTTGCGGCTTCGCTCTTTTGCTCGACAGCCATACTCCGCTGCAAATGCAGCAGAATTTTTGCCAATCCCGCAGTGATGCCGGCAATAAGCAGGCCCCACAGCAAAAAAGCAGTGACCACGCCTGCATCAAAAAACAGCTCACTCTTGGCCAGCACAGCGATCAAAATAACTGTGCCCGCTCCAAGCAATGACGCAAGCATAAAAAGATCAGGTTCTTTTTTTCTATACCACCACCCTGAAAGGCCCGCGATGATCACCGCAAAAAGGACAACAAATTGATGGGGCAGCCATAATACCAAACTATCCGCCACATAATACGCATCAAAGATAGCGATAATCAGATAGGAGGTAGTTCTGACAATCAGATCAAAAAAGAGAAGTCTGGGCAGCCAGCGCGACCGCAACCATGCGCGGGATTCCTTTTGTCCTGCCCTGCGCGCGGCCCATTCCCAAAGTGCAACAGCGCAGGCGATGACAAGCAGCCATTCAGGGAGGACAAAAAACTGGCTAAAGGCATCAAAAGGCGACGAAAGACTGCGCCCAAGCCAAAGAGCTACAAAAACATTGCCTGAAAGCCAGGAGGCAAACCATAATCCGGCCTGTTTGCCTGCAATGGCGAGCAGAACCAGCAAGACTGTCCATACCCTGAACAGTTCCCAAAGTTCTGCTCCTGTCTGATAGGTCTGACCGAACACGGCCAGCATCGGCCCCATTGCAACCCCGCAGGTCAGCAGCAAGGCCTGCCCAAGACGAGTATCCAACCCCCGAACGACGGCCCCGATACCTCCACCCGCAACAACCAGACCTACAAGAGCCATGCGTTCGAAAGGACGCATATCGCCCCAGTTCCAGGCAATGAAACAGATGAGCCCTGCCAGGAAAAAAAGCACGCCGCCAAGTATGGAGACCTGACGCCAATAAGCCAGCCATGCACTGCCGTCGGGTCTGAACCCGCAAAAATCAAGCGCCTTGGACCATGCCGTGGGCGAAATGCCCCCGCTGTCACAGAGAAAACTCAAGGAACTGCGTGTCAAAGGCGGCAAAAATTCTTCAGTAGCGGAAGCACGCTCCACCACAGGAATATCCATATCAGAATGCGCGGAAGCGCTCACTTCATTCATAACCTGCTCTCATGGCTTGAAATATATAGATTTAAACCAGTAGTTTTCTGATTGCCCGAGCCCAATATACCATAACAGGCATGAATAGCGATAACAATTATTATACTTGTTTGCGTATCCAACCGTCTGTACAATACTTCCAAATAATTGCTGCAAGCATAAAAAAAGCGGAGCATCTGCCCCGCTTTTTATGGTATTTCTGCATGTTGCGTCAGCTAAAATAACCGCTTTGGCGCATAAGCTCCTGCCCATTGGCAAGTGAAGGAACAAGGGTCGCAACCATAATGAAATAGTGCACGGCCACAATGCGGAACGAATATTTCGGCAAAACAAAAATAAAAATAAAGCAGATGGCGGCAACAACAAAAACCAGAATATTGGCCTCCTGCGATCCCCATGCGATGCCCGTCAGCCAGATCAATGCGTAGATGCACCAGGCCAGAACCATCGCACAAAGGAAAAGCACATTAAAACGGGGCTGGTTACGCCAGCTCTCCAGATAAGCTGCAATCATTTATTTTCCCGTGGCCGCCACGGAGCCAAGCTTGCTCCCAATGGCGATGCTTGCGGCAATATTGCGGGCCGCCGTGCGAAGGTTGCTTTCCCCCGCTTCCAGAGCTTCTGCGATGGTGCAGGGGCTGGAAAGGATGCTGAATACAGCGTCAATACCGTGATTATGCACAACATCGGCGTCGTGGCGCAGTGAACCGCCTATGCCGATAACAGGCTTGCCGTAAAGTTTCGCTACGCGGGCGACACCGACAGGAGCTTTGCCAAAGGCAGTTTGGCCGTCAATGCGGCCTTCTCCGGTAATCACAAGGTCAGCGTCCTTGACCACGGCGTCCAGCCCCACGGCCTCAGTAACGATTTCGCTTCCAGGGCGCAGTCGCCCGCCCAGGAAGGCATACATGCCCCCACCCATACCGCCAGCTGCGCCAGCACCGGGTATTTCGGACATATCCACGCCAAGATCGCGAAGCGTAATCTCGGCAAAATTTTTAAGGTAGCCGTCAAGCTGCTGCACCAATTCTGGGGTAGCCCCTTTCTGAGGACCAAAAATGGCCGATGCGCCACGCGGGCCGCACAGGGGGTTGTCCACATCGCAGGCAACGTCAATGACGCACTCTTTCAAGCGAACGTCAAAGGTAGACATATCAATGCTGGCCAGTTTGCCAAGCCCAAGTCCGGTGGGTTCGATTTCCTGACCGTCAGCATCAAGCAGCCGCACGCCAAGGGCCTGAAGCATGCCCGCTCCGCCTTCGTTGGTGGCGCTGCCGCCAATGCCGAGGATGAATTTACGGGCTCCGGCATCAAGGGCAGAACGAATCAATTGCCCAGTGCCGTAGCTTGTGGTGCGCAGAGGATTGCGCTTTTCAGGCGGCACAAGCCCCAAGCCGCTGGCAGTGGCCATTTCGATCACAGCCGTACTGCCGTCACCCGTAAGGCCGTAAAAAGCTTCCACTGGCTCACCCAGGGGGCCTTTGACCGTTACAGATATGCGCTGGCCACCAGTAGCTTCCACCATCGCCTCAACTGTTCCCTCGCCGCCGTCAGCTACGGGAACCTTGACGTAGACAGCATCAGGAAACACTTCTCGAAAGCCCGACTCAATGAACGTGGCTACCTGTAAGGCCGACAGACATTCCTTGTACGAGTCCGGCGCAATGACAATTTTCATGAAATGCTCCTTTTGGATGACACTGGCGTTCTGGCCAAGATACTATATGACAGGATGGTGTAAAGTTGGGGTATCGGCTCTGGGCCGGGAAGACAAGCCCCCCGGCCCAAAATACTTGAGAAAGGCTTAGAGGAACATCTGCAGCAGGAGTGTGCCGCCGAGGCCAAGAACAGCCGCGATGGTCGTACCCGCAGTATAGGTCGCGTACATCGAACCCATAGGAATGCCAAGCGACTCCTTGACGAACCAGAAGCCGGAGTCCGTCACCTGCGAAGCGCCGATGGCTCCAGCGCCGATAACGATGGCCATAAGAGCCGGATCAATCTGGGGGTTAGCGCCAAGCACCGGCAGAATAAGCCCCGCCGCAGTCATCATTGCCACAGTGGCGCTGCCCAGGGCAAAGCGCAAAGTAATGGCGATAACCCAGGCCAGGATCAGGGGGCTGATCTGAATGCTGGTCAGCACCTGCTTGAGCACAAGGCCCACGCCGCTGTCCGTGATAATCTGGTTAAGAGCGCCAGCCGCGCCGATAACAAGCATGATGGAAGCCAGAGGAGCCATACCGGCTTCACTGAATCGTCCAAGCTGGTCCCAGTTGAAGCCACGCCCAAGTCCCAGCACAAAGTAGGCTACTACTGCGGAGATGAACAGGGCGATCATCGGCGTGCCAATGAAGTTCACATAGGTCATATAGGAAGGCGGATTATGCTTGTCTATGTTCAGTTCCACAACTGTCTTGGCGATCATGAGCAGCAGGGGCAACAAAATGACAAACAGCGTTCTGCCGAAGGGGGGCAGTTCCGATTCCTTGCGGGGTTCAGTATCCGCATAGGCGCCAGTCAGGGGAACGGGGGGCAAACGCTTGGCAATAAACTTGCCATAGATGGGTCCTGCAATGCAGGCGGCGGGCAGGCCCACGATCAGACCAAAGAAAATAACCTTGCCCACATCGGCCTTGAGCAGATCGGTGACGGCCATAGCCGCAGGATGGGGCGGCACGATGCAGTGAACAGTGGTCAGGGCCACCACAAGCGCCATACCCACCTGAATGAGAGGCAACTTGGATTCCTTGACAATGGAGAACATAAGAGGCGTCAGCAGGATGATACCGACCTGAAGGAACACTGGGATACCGCATACATAACCAACAATCATCATGGCCCAGTGCGCTCTGGACTGCCCCAGAATGCGAATAAGCGTTCGGGCCAGCCTTTCAGCCGCGCCAGAAACTTCCATAAGTTTTCCCAATATTGCGCCAAGCGCAAGAATTGGCGCGAGGAAGCCCAGAGTTTTGCCAAGGCCGCCTTCAAAAGCCACAACAATTTTGGCCAGTTCCATATTGTGCGTCAGCGCCAGGAACAGGCTTGCAGTTGTAAGTGAAACAAACGCGTGAATTTTGAAGCAAATACACAGCACGATGACTATGGCAATGGCAATGGCAAGCATTGTCATTGAATAGCCAATACCAAAGGCTTGGACGGTTCCCATCATCACTCTCCAGACAGCTAGTTACAGTGCAAAGCCGGTAGCAGCCGGCTCCCAATATTCCTGAAAGAGCGGCCGACCCTCCGGCGGCTGCTCTTTCAGGGAAAGTATTCCTTAGCCATTGGCCTTTTTGAAATTGAATGCATAAAGCGCCGCCAGGCGAATAGCCTCAACCATGCTCACAGGACTGGCCTTGCCCTTTCCGGCGATATCAAAGGCAGTGCCGTGGTCAACTGAGGTGCGCAATATGGGCATACCAAGGGTAAGCGAAATGGTACGCTCAAAGTCCACCATCTTGGTGGCGATGTGCCCCTGGTCGTGATACAGCGAAAGCACAGCATCCCACGCGCCTTTAAGAGCAAAGTGGAACACTGAGTCCGCCGGGTTTGGCCCGTGAACATTGAAGCCGCGCTTTTTGGCTTCTTCAATGGCCGGAACGATCTCAACGTCTTCCTCATTGCCGAAAAGGCCGTGCTCGCCACAGTGGGGGTTCAGCCCGGCTACGACAATACTGGGATTTTCAATGCCCAGCAGGCGCATGGCTTCAGAACAGCGGGCAATGTAATCCAGCACGCGATCTTTTTTCACAGCCCGGCAGGCGTCCATGAGCGAGAGGTGCCGGGTGAGAAAGAACACGCGCAGGCTGTGCACCTGAAACATGGTAAGCGGGTCTTTCGTGCCCGTGAGATCGCCAAGAATTTCAGTATGCCCGATGTAGGGCACCCCGCCAGCCTTGAGGGATTCTTTGTTAATGGGCGTGGTGGCCAAAGCATCGGCTTTGCCAGCCATCGTGATTTCCACAGACTTTTTGATGTACTCAAAAGCTGCTTTGCCGCAATGGCCCTGCACCTTGCCGTACTCAAACCCGGCCAGATCCACATTGTCCATGTTAAGAATGTTGGCTGCGCCTTCGCGCCAACCTTCAAGGTTTTCATCAACTTCATTGAAGTCGGGGCTGACATTCATGATGGCAGACGCGCGCTTCATGATTTCTGTGTTGCCCACCACAAGCACGCGGGCCATATCAGTGACAACAGGGTCCACCAGGGACGCTGCCAGAATTTCCGGGCCAACTCCAGCCGGATCGCCCATAGGAGCGCAAATCAACGGTTTCATATATGTATCCTCGTTTTTTACAGTTCAGACAGTACTTTTTGAAATGCGAAACATTTCAAAGCTAGTCTGCTCTAGGACGGGCGCTTACGAGTGGAGATCTTGGTGAAGAGATACTCCACACATTCCACCAGGCTGCTCTTGTCGCCCACAAAACCACCCTTGGTAATCATTGGCAGATCGGCCTGAACGCCACCAATAATATGACCATACACAGCCAGGGGTAACACTTGGTCGCGCACTGTGAATCCTCCCGCCTTCAAGGTGCGGATAACGGATACCGTAACCTCGCCGCCCGACGTATACAGGCCGCCAATGCGCAAAGCTTCTCGGCGCAACGCCTCATCAGTCACGTTTGCGATGGCCTCATTGATGCGTTGCGAAATCTCTGAATGGGTGAGGTTCATCTTTTTCGACATTTCATCCAGAGAAAAAACGTCTTCCTTGTTGGCAGCAGTGCAAACGCCAAGCACTGTGGTGCCTGCCGGGGGAGCGCATACGACATCAAGCACCCGGGCGCACTCGCTGGCAGCCTCATCTTTTCCAGCCAGAATCTTGCTGACATTCATTGGCACAAGGTGGCAGGGGTGCGCCAGGCGCAGAGACTCCATTTGCACGCGGGTAAGCTCGCTGGTGCTGCCAACGGCAAGGAATACCCTGTTTTCGAACTGTGACCGGGGAGCCTGCACGCGAACGGCAGCCAGTTCGGCTGTGAAGGGGCCGGGGTCAACAGATACCAGAGGGTACGGAGCGTCGGCCAAAGATTGCGCGATGGTTGTAATATCTTCATCGGCCACAGCGTCGCAAACTACCACGCGGCAGCCTTCGGCACGCAGGTCTTCAATGGCCTGGCGCACAGCGGCGGGTCCGCCAAGGATTTTTTCAAGAGGAACAAAACCGCACTTCATTGTGCTTTGTTCGGCAAAAATCTTGAGTACTGAAGTGTCCTTGACGGGCGTGGCCGCATCCTGGGCAATAGGTGAACGCTCCAGAGGCACGCCATGCACGATCTGATACCCACCCACGCAAATACGCCCAGAAGACGGATAGGACGGCACCAGTACGGCCAAGGACTCCTCATGACCATAGCTATCGTCCATAGCCTTGATGGCAGCCTCTATTTCCGCCCCAACATTACCGCGCAAGGTGGAGTCCACTCGCTTGGAAATCAGGGCCGGCTTTTCGGCACAGAACATTTTTACCGCCGCGTAAACGGCGTCCCATGCCTTTTGGCGTGAAAGCAAACGGCTTTCGGCATTCAGCGAAACCGCGGTGAACGCCTCAAAGTACTGGGGGTCCCATTTATCCAGTCCAAGGCAAGTTGCGCTTGAAAAACCCTTGGCCGTGAGCAGCGCCCCGTTGGCGTTAGCACCTGTAAAATCGTCAGCAATTACAGCTATATTCATGGCAAACTCTTTTGACCTATTGGCCTTTTGGCCAGGCCTGACAAAGGTTCGTAAAATGACTGCCTTTATTCAATTCCGGCATAAAGCAACCGAGCGCCGTTGGCTTCCAGATTTTTGCGGGCATCTTCACTGAGCCCGGTATCTGTAATAATACGATAAAATTGCTCAACCCCGGCCACTCGCCAAGGGCTGAACTTTCCGTATTTAGATGAATCAACCAGAAGAATGCTCTTGTCAGCGCTGTCCATAAGCTGGATCTTCCGGTTCATCTTTTCCGAAGAACTGGTGGTTACTCCGTGCTGCTCACCCCACACATTTATGCCTACAAATGCCACTGTCGTGCGAACACGACGCAAGTAAGCCACAGAGTCAGTATCATTGCAGGCCCGGCTGATGGGATCTACCCTCCCCCCGGCAAGAAACACCTCTATATGGGCGTTGCCTGAAAGGAGCATGGCAATTTCCAGATCGGGAGTAACAACCGAAAGATGCTTGAAAGGCAATGTGGGCAACAGCCGCGCCAGCTCAAGGGTCGTAGTGCCCGCGTCCAGGCCAATGAAGTCACCCTCCACAATAAAATCGCATGCGGCGTGCGCTATGGCGACCTTTGCCTCTTGCATACTGGCAGCTTTGTGGGACCGGGGGATGTCATGCGCTTCAAACCCAACAGGAACTGCGCCGCCCCAGGTGATTTCAAGCTGATTCTGTTCTTCCAACACCTTGAGGTCACGACGCACTGTCATAACGGAAATACCCAATGTTTCCGCTAGCTCACGGCTATTAAGAGCGCCCCTGTTCTTAATCAGGCGGGCCATCTTTTTTCGACGTTCAACAGGCAGCATGGCAAAACTCGTTTCGTGACATTTTTATGTTATTTTTTAGTCAAATTTGTTATTTTTTGTTATGATCTGTTCCAAGGAAATCGTCAAGATATCAGATGAAAAAAGCTCCAGGCTCAATACCTGGGGCTATGATTTTTTTACATATTTTTTTTCTATGTTGTTTTTTGTGACATTTTCTTCACATAGGATTTGTTTTGAACAAAATTTATGGTTTTCCATTACCATTTTATGTTGAAAAACAGCAAAAACCACAGTTCTTCTGAACAACAAAAATACCACTGTAATTACAGGGTAAAAAAGCACATCTAGTTTAAAATCATGCCCAAAAAGCTCTATGAGTATACATAGTACGCACATTAACGCATCACTTAAGCGCGTAAATATGCATAATATTGGACTATACCTGTATATTATCCCCTTCCACCTTGATACAAACTTAAAATCACATACACGATAATTACAAATTGCTTTGATAAAGCATAAATCTGATGTATAGTTGGTGCTGAAGGATTGCGAACTGACCTGCCCAAACAAGGCAGGCTTTCTGCATTTATCAGTATTGGACACGAAAACGTGTTGAAAACGTACAGGAGATTTACGTGAACAAGGTATTAACCATTGCGCTGGGCCTATGGCTGACATGCGTCTTCTCAGGCAGCGCTATGGCCAATAGCGATATTGTTACCGCTTCAGACCATGAAGCAATACTTGAAATCGCCAAGGGTTTTGGCAGCGCAGAACTGAGCCAGACGGCCAAGGGCTCGCCCATTATCAAGGGCCGCATGGACGGCACCAAGTACGCCATTTGGTTCTCGGGCTGTACTGACGGCAAAAACTGCAGCGCCTTGCAGTTTATTTGCATATGGAAAAGTAAGGATTTCTCGCTTGAGCAAATCAACACCTGGAATGCACAAAAAATGTATACCAGGGCGTATATTGACCGTGATTCTGACCTTATTCTGGAAATGGACATCTTCATGCGCTATGGCATGAGCAAGAAGAATCTGGATGAAGTGTTTGACCTGTGGCAAACATCAGTGAAACATTTTTCTCAGCAGCTTTCACAGAAAACGCAGCCCAATTAGCGCAGCTTTATCCGCACCACAAAAAAACCGACCCATGGGTCGGTTTTTTTGTGGCCTGTTGGCCTAAGAGAAAAGTATACGGATGGGAACACTGAGAAACTGAATTCGTTAACTCTTTACAATTTTTTTCAAAGCTACTTTTCATCCTTTTTGCAAGGGCTGACAGGACAAAACATCTATCGTGTATGCTCTTTCTGCCAGCCCCATCACCGCTGTTACGCAGAAGGCCCGACGGGATTAACAGAACCCGCAAAGGGATATGGTCCCGCAAACGTCACGTCCGTAGGAATCTGGCAGACGTGCGTGTTTAATGTCTGGTTTTCCCAATGGTGCAAAAGATATCCAGGCGCTTCCATACGGAAGGTGTCGCCACCTTCGGGTGAAAGATCCAGGTCTATCTGCATGGCCGCCGAAGGCGCGGTTACACACAAACGTCCTTGCCACTGGGTTATTATTGGCCGGTGCATGTGCCCGAAGCACAGGCGCACCTGCGGATTGGCCGCAACAACGTCCGCAAACCTTTGCTGATTTTCAAAAGGTTCATCCATAACACCCAGGCCCGTACTGAACGGCGGATGGTGCATGAAAAGCAGCGTCTGAACATCAGGCCTTTTACCCAGCTCATCCACGAGCCAAGACTCCACTGCCGGAAAAAAATGGCCGGAGTGTGAACCAGGATGCATGCTGTCCAGCACGATCAGTCGCAGATCATCTCTTTCAACGGTGTAGCAGATATGTGGCGCTACCTTGGGATCCGACGGGCACCAGTCCTGCAATACGGTCTGCATTCTGTCACGCCTGTCGTGGTTCCCAGGCAAGGCATAGACAGGAATATTCAGAGCGCTAAATGCCTCAAAAAGAAGGTGGTAGGCATTCAGGTCGCCACTGTCAGCCAGGTCGCCGCTAAGAACGATAAGATCCGGCTTTTGGGCCATCGCTTTCAGGTATGCCACGGTAGCATCAAGACAGCGCTTCGTGTCTACAACCCTGAACGACAGCTTGTTATCACCGCGCAGGTGTGTATCGGATAATTGCAAAATACGCATAACGTACCCCTAGACTTGCGGATTTGCCTCGGCCTGCATGATGTTACGCTCATGCGCCAGGCGCTCGGCTCTATTGTGTCGACGTTGAATGGTAAAAGCCGAGAATGCACTGGTTGCAGCAGCTACGAGCACAAAGATGCAAATGTAGAACGGGTTGCCGTCATTCCACTGCATGAGCACTGTGCACACGCCCGGCACGATGCCAGCCACAAGAAAACCCGGGAACTGGTAAACAATTGATATGCCTGTGTAGCGCACTTCGGCGGGAAAAAGATCCGAAAAAAGCGCGGCTTCAGGTCCAAACACACCAGCATAACAAATGCTGAGGGGAATGGCGATGGCAAGCCCAATAAGGAACATGTTGCCGCCACTGCTCTGCATAAGCCAGAAAGCCGGGAAGATCGTCAGGCCGCATGCCAGGCTGGCAAGACCGTAAATACGTCCGCGCCCAAAACGGTCAGCAAGACGGCCTGCAATAAGAATAAAGGGGCACATCAACAAAGCCGCAATCATAACGGCTGTAAGCGCTTCTGTGCGGGTAACGTTAATGTACTGCACGAGGTAGCTGATGGAAAACACAGCAAGAACGTTAAAGAACACGCCGTCAATCCAGCGTGCGCCCACACCAAGAGCAATATTGCCGGGATAGTTTTTGCAAACGGTGACAATAGGCAGAGCCTTTTTCTCAGTATGGCCTTCTTCCTGAACCTTGCGGAATTCAGGCGTTTCAAGAATGTGGGTACGCACATAAAGGGCAATGCCAATCAGCACGACACTGAAAATAAAGGCAGCGCGCCAGCCCCACAGCATAAATTCTTCATTGGTCAGCAGCCACGAAAGCAGGGCTACCACACCAGAAGCAAGGCAAAGGCCCGTGGCCAAGCCCATCTGCGGAATACTGGCGTAAAAAGCTTTTTCACGTTCATCGGCGTATTCATAGGTCATGAGCACTGCTCCGCCCCATTCGCCGCCAAGGCCCAGCCCCTGACACAACCGCAGCGTTTGCAGCAGAATGGGAGCAGCAATGCCAATGGATGCGTAGGTAGGCACCAAACCAATGCCAACAGTGGCTATGCCCATGATGAGCATGGTAAGGATAAGCATGCGCTTGCGGCCCAGCTTGTCGCCGTAATGCCCAAAAATGAACCCGCCCAGAGGACGCGCCAGATAGCCAATAGCAAAGGTGCTGTAGGCCAGAATGGTTCCGATGAATGGATCTGTGGTGGGGAAATAAAGCTTGTTGAACACAATGCCAGCCACGACCCCGTAGAGGAAAAAGTCGTACCATTCAATGGTGGCGCCAAGCAAACTGGCAATAACCACCTTGCGCATTTCTTTTTTGCTGGTAGTAGGTTTTCCCTTTCCTGCGTTTGGCATGTTCCCCTCCGCGGCTTTGACAGGGGTGCCCCCTGCAGCTGCCATTAAAATTTTTAATATTTTTTCAACAACAAATGAGAACAATTAAAATTTTGAGCTAAATAAAATTTTCTATTTAGTTCAAGCCAGAAAAAATAGCCTACAAATAGGCATTTTTCACTGGCATTAGCACGCTGCAGATTTTTATGTCAATTGAAACTTTATTAAATTTTTCAATTTATTTTATTGACTCATAGAAAAGTACATGGGAAGTTATGAGCATGAGAAGTTGCTCATAACTCATATTGGCCTCATGCCCGCCCATACTGGTGGAGTATAATCTTCGGCCAAAGCCGGAAAATACACGAGAGTGGGCATAAAGGAAGAAGAGATGACAGTTGACGGTGAAAACCGGGGAACCGCAAAAAAAGCAACGCTGACGGATGTGGCCCGCATGGCGGGCGTATCCCCCGCTACTGTTTCAATGATTCTTAACGGGCGCGAAGGCGTTTCTTTTGCTGAAGAAACCATTAAAGGGGTTATGGCTGCCGCTGCCAAACTCAACTATGGTCAGGGGCGGCGCGGCAAGGCGGCAATGGGCGGCGGGCCTGTCATATTGATAGTCGTGCCCAACGTCACCAATCCGTATTATGCCACCATTATTCAAGCCATACAGCAGGCAGCTGCGGAAAAAAACTATACTTCCTGTATATGCACAACGTATCGTAGCCTTGAAAGTGAGCTGGCGGCTGTGCAGCTTGCGCAGTCTACTGGCATGGCGGGCATTATCTTCACCATGCTGGCTCACCCTGATGAAGTCCTCTCCCGCGTAGGGCGCAAAATGCCTGTGGTCGTTATGGGCGACAGGCGCGTTGACCTCAACGTGGATACGGTTGAACTTAACAACTATGATGCAGGTAGCCTTATTGCCCAGCATATGTGCGAGCTGGGGCACAAGCACATGGCCTATATCTCCACAACGCTGGATGCCAGCAACTCCATACGCGTGCAGCGGCTTAAAGGACTTCAATCCACCATCAGCCGGCTCTGCCCCGAGGGCAGTCTGCTGGTAAAGAGCCGAAACATCGCGCCTGAAGTTGAACTGAACAATCTGCTCATCGAGCATACTGTAGGGCATGAGCTTGCCAGCAGTTGTTTTGAAGACAAAAAGATTACCGCTTTCATCGCTGTAAACGACATGGTCGCCTATGGCGTCATGGATGCCGTGCTTGATGCCGGGTTCAGCATTCCCGGCGATTACAGCGTTTGCGGGTTTGACAATCTTTTGCCCTCAAATTTCGGCAAGGTGGCCTTGACCACCGTTGAGCACTATATTCAGGACAAAGGGCATAACGCTCTGGACCTGCTTCACGCGAGAGTCAGCGGGCAACTTTCAAACCGCAACATTACCCGGGTTGAAATAAGCCACAGACTCATTGCGCGTTCTTCTACGGGAGCCCCCAGGGCAAGTCAGACCGAGTAGCGAAAAACAGCATATTGTGCGGGCTGAAGCGCTTTCCTGCGGTTTTTACCAGCAGGCATCGCGCTTGAGGCCCAAGCCGTGCGACATGAAATGGCGGCCAGCTTCATCACAAAATACGATATGCTTCCAATAACCTAGACATACAGCAGGGTATTACATGCTGGAAACCACCGTTGTAATTATCGGGGGCGGCGCTACGGGCATAGGAACGTTGCGCGACCTCAGTATGCGCGGCATACCCGCCATCCTCCTCGAACAGGGAGGCATTGCGCACGGCACCAGTTCACGCTTTCACGGTCTGCTGCACAGCGGGGCGCGTTATGTTGTTAACGACAACGAATCTGCTCGCGAATGCATTGAAGAAAACATGATCGTGCGCCGCATCGGCAGACAGTGCGTGGAGCAAACAGAAGGGCTTTTTGCGCTTACGCCCCAAGATGATCCTTCCTATGTGGAAAAATTCATTGATGGGTGCCGCACAGCGGGTATTGACGCACAGGAAATTGAAGTTGCAGAAGCGCTGCGGCTGGAGCCGCATCTCTCGCCCGAAGTACGGCGCGTGTTTCGAGTGCCGGATTCGTGCGTTGACGGCTTCCGTCTGGTCCTGCACAACGCCATGTCTGCTCAAAGGTATGGTGGGCGTATGTTCACCTATCATGAAGCCACAGGCATCACCCTGCGCAATGGACAGGTCTGCGGTGTAACGGCAGTCAATCGCCATACCGGAGAAACGGTTGAAATAGCCTGTCAGTGCGTCGTCAACGCTGCTGGATCGTGGTCGGGACATATTGCGGGCATGGCGGGTCTTGATGTTTCCCTTTCGCCCGACAGAGGCACCCTGATCGTCTTCAACCACCGATTCACCTCCAGGGTAATCAATCGCCTGCATCCGAGCGGCGATGGCGATATTTTTGTGCCCCACGGTTCCATTACCATTCTGGGCACCACATCCGCAGCCACCAACAAGCCTGACGATACAACTCCAACCACCGAAGAAGTTCTGCGCCTGCTCGACATCGGCGAACCTCTTTTCCCGCAAGTGCATCAATACCGTATTTTACGCGCCTTTGCCGGAACACGGCCCCTCTACACTCCCGGCGGAACTTCTGGCCGCAAGGCCAGCCGCAACTTCCACATAGTCGACCATGCGGACGAGGGGCTGGAGGGCATGGTCAGTATTTTTGGTGGCAAGCTGACCACTTATCGCCTTATGGCCGAACGTGTTGCCGACAGGGTTTGCGCAAAACTGGGGCAGTGCGTCCCGTGCAAAACAGCAGATGAACCCCTTGTGCATGACGTGGACGAAGCCACGCTCAAACGCGCCGCCCGATTCTTCCCCATGCAGGGGCTGCACCTCATGGCCGACCGCCTTGGAGATGACCTGCCGGGCGTGCTGGAACTTGCCGAAAAACAGCCAAACAACCCCCTGCTTTGCGAATGCGAAATGGTGAGTATGGCTGAAATTGAATATGTGGCCCGCCAGCCAGCCATTTTTTCCCTTACGGATATACGCCTGCGCACACGTTTGGGCATGGGAACCTGCCAAGGGGCCTTCTGTTCTCTGCGCACGGTTGGCGCTTTGACCGAGCATGGCGTTCAGCTTGAGCTGACGCCCACGGACAATGTACGGCGTTTTCTTCAGGAGCGCTGGGGCGGACTGCGTTTTGCCCTCTGGGGCATGCAAGCCCGTGAAATGGAACTGAGCCGGGCCATATACGCCTCCACCCTTAATCTTGACGGAGCCGAGCATGAGCAGGATTATTGACGTTCTTGTAGTCGGGTCCGGCATGGCCGGGCTTGTGGCTGCCCTGACTGCGGCCAGCCAGGGTAAAAAGGTGCGCATGCTCACGACAGGCATGGGTTCTCTTGCCATAAGCGGCGGTAATATCGATTTGCTGGGCTATGTTGACGGCAAGTATGTGTCCGATCCCTGGGCGGGCATGGCTCTGCTGCCAGCCAGGCATCCATACAGACTTATGGGTCTGGAAAACGTGCGCGCGGCCCTGAATTTTTTTCAGCAGCATATGGCTTCCCAACAATGGGGCATGCAGCCAGCTGCCAGTACGGACGGGCAGGCCCGCAACGTTCATACGCCGACTATTATGGGCACGCTCAAACCCACATACCTTCTGCCGGAAAAAGTAAATGCCGACGCTTTAACATCGGCACGCCGCGTGCTTGTACTCAGCGTGGAAGGTCTGCGCGATTGTCGCCCGGCCCTGGTTGTAAGCCAGTTGCGTCGCTATAAGGCATGGGCCGACAGAGAGTTTTTGCAGTTGACGGTCCCCTCGCCCCTTGGAGAAGCGCACCGCAGCGCAAGCGCTCTTGACCTTGCCCGTTTGATCGACAGGCCCCAAAGCCGTCAGTGGCTTATTGAAGCTCTCGCCGCGCATGCAGGCTCCTGTGACCTGGTGCTGTTGCCCCCTCTTTGCGGCAGCAAGGCACAGCCGGAAAACTGGCAGGCCATAGAGAACGCTGCGGGTTGTACCGTTGTGGAAATGCTGTCCATCCCACCGGGTGTGGGCGGGTTGCGGCTGCGCGACGCCCTGTTGCGTGCGCTGCGCGATTACGACTTTGAAATGGTTGAAAACGCCAAAGTTCTGCGGGCCGAAACCAGCGATAAGGTCTGTACCGCCCTAGTGGCTGAAGCCTCCGGGCAGGAACGCCGCCACGAAGCCAGAACCTTTGTACTTGCCACAGGCGGCATTCTTGGTGGCGGGCTGGAGCTTGCTCCCGGAAAAATACGCGAAAATGTCATGGGGCTGGATATAGCTGCCCCTGCTGATGTTGAGCAGTGGGCGTCTCCTGACCTGTTTGGCAAACACTTCTTTGCCAGTGCTGGCGTTTGCGTTGACAACACAATGCGCCCTGTGGACTCACAATCCGCTGCGCGCTGGTCCAATGTCTTTTTTGCAGGGCGCAGCTTGGGCGGCTACGACTACGCAGCTGAAAAAAGTGGTCACGGCGTTGCCGTGGCAACGGGCTGGCAGGCGGGGCGTATGGCCGCCGCGGCTTCGGAGGAAGAAAAATGAGCGTACACATAAGCCCAGATAACTGCATCGCCTGCACCACATGCGTGGTGCATTGCCCGGTGGCCGACGCCACACCCAACTTTCTTGGCCCGCGCATGATTGGCCCTGCTTACGAACGCTTTCGTCTTTTAGGGCTGAACGAAGATCCTTCCTTGCACTATTGCTCCAACTGCAAGAACTGCGACATCACTTGCCCGCACGGCGTGCCTGTGTCCAGCCTGAATATGATGGCTCGGGCCGACCAGTGCCAAAAAACGCCCCCTGGCCTCCGCGACTGGATTCTGGGACACGGCGAACTTATGGCCAAATGGCTGCACCTTATACCTGCGGGCCTGAAAAACTTCGGCATGCTCAACCCGCTTACGCGGCAGGTGTTGCATAAACTTGGCATTCACAAGCGAGCCCCGCTGCCCGCCTTTGCAGGCCGCAATTTTCGCTATCTTGCCCGACAGGTAAAACAGCCTGAAACCGGACGAAGCGTGGTGTTTTACCCCGGCTGCTATGTTGATGTGTACGACCCGCAGACGGGCCTGGACATGATATGGGCAATGAACCGCGCAGGTTACAAGGTTATTGTGCCGCAAGACCTTGTTTGTTGCGGCCTGCCAATGGTTGCCAATGGTTTTTGGCAACACGCCAGAAGCAATGCAGAGCATAACCTTCGCTCACTGGCCCAATGGCGCGATCAGGGTTTGCCAGTGGTTACCGGCTGCCCGAGCTGCGCTTTGATGTTTCGCGTTGATTTACCGGAGTATTTTCCTGATCTGGGAGAGAAGTACGGCGCTTGCCGACTGGAAGATGCGCAGGATTTTCTGCTGGCCTGTGCTGACTCCGGCGAACTGGATCTTGTACCAACATCAGCAAAAAAACAGCCAGACATGAAAATCATGTATCATGCGCCCTGCCACTTGCGCGCTCAGGGCAACGGCCTGCCCAGCCTTGAACTGTTGCGGCGGTTGCCAGGAGTCAGCGTTAGTAACGCACACGCAGGATGCTGTGGTATTTCAGGCAGTTATGGTTTTAAAACAGAAAAGTATGAAATTGCTCAGCAGGTCGGGTCTGCGCTCTTTTCCACAATTCTGGAAAGCGGCGCGGCACTTACCGCTTCTGAATGCGGCACATGCCGGGTGCAAATTGAGCACGGTAGCGGCACCCCCTGCCAGCACCCCGTCAGCATTCTGCGAAGCAGGTTGGAGCATTCTGACTTTGAAAAAGTTTAAATGCTCTAACGCTGCACAAGAGTGCGGCGCGCCGCAGCGCGGCATGCATTCTGCTGAACATCGCATTTCTGGGCAGAATGACGACTTTGAAATATAAGGAATAGCCTTTTTCTCTCAGAAGTTGCCAGCAGCCCACTTACCCTGTTTCAATCTTTGCATTGCGGCTTCTGCGCAAATTTATCAAAAGCTGCCGGCATTACACCGGGATTGCGCGACCACGAGGTCCGCCGGGAATTGACGCAGAGTTCAAACAGAATGAGGGCGTGTTTGCAGTAAAGCTGCGAACACGCCCTTTTAACATTCTTTTCAGTATACTAGAGAATTTTAATTTTGAAGAAGGTTACATTCCATCGCCCCACCAAAAAATGCAGCACGCCGCAACGCGGTGTTGGTTGTGACGAAATTGCATCTCCTGCAGAATGGCATTTGAAAATATGAAGTATTTCAGTGGGAAGCTGCTCAAAAATTACAGCATCAGCTGACGGGGCTGTATAGCTGTGGGGCAAGGCAATGGACATGCCGCAACCGGGTCTGGCACGCCCCCCAGGAAAGCCCCACACCAAACCCTTGCAAAACAACATTCAAGTTTTTTTCTCGGGCAGAGGAAGCCAGCTCGCCGCAAAGCACGCCAGGAATTGACGCAGAATTCAAATTTCCATAACGCGAAAATGTTGCCATAGGCGCTTTTTGCGCTGGAATGCCCGTCTTTTTAGCCACGGTTTCAACAATATACCGATTAGCCTGATGCATGATGAAGTAGTCTATCTGCTCCGCACTATAGCCGGAGCGTTGCAGGATATCATGCAATAACCGGGGCTGTTCGGACATGGTGAAGGAAAAAATACCCACACCGTCCATATGAAGATCATCAAGCGAACGGCCACTTCCGTCTTCCGAAACCTGCTCTGCTGCTGTTAATGGAGATGCTGGCATACGTGCGCCGCCCGCCGGAATGTACAGTTTTTCCAGTTCGTGGCCATCTGCGCGCAGAACAAAATACATTTTTTCCGCATCAGGGCAAAACCGAATCCAGGCAGCGCTGCCAGCATCGCCAAAAATCGGCGCTGTAGTGTGGTCATTTTTGTTGGCAACACGCGAGAGCGTATCCCCGGCGCAAAGCAATACTCCGCCGCCGCCTGCCGCCTGAGCCATCATGCCAGCCAGCCACAAACCATAGACAAATCCGGCGCAGCCCTGACAAACGTCAAGAGCTACCGTTTCCTTGGAAAGACCAAGGGCGGTATGAAGAACATAGGCGTTCCCCGGCATGAGATAGTCTGGAGTCTGGGTTACTGAGACAATGGCCGTGACATCCTGAGGGGCAATATCCATTGCCTGCATGAGAGAAGCTGCTGCCTGACGGCACAGATCACTGGTTGTGGTTTCGGGTGCGGCAACCTGCCGTGCATTCATGCCCAGCCGCTTTTGCAAGCGCGCCAGCTGCGTGCGGTCATTGCCCCAGTGCTGCGGTTCGTCTTCGAGGCGCAGCGTGTTTTCCCCCAGCACAACGGAGCAGCCTGCAAGCTCCACATTGTCCAGCACATAATTACCCATGCAGCGCCACCTTCAAGTTATTTTTGCTGTTAATCTCGTACGATAGCGTATTTTAAAGCTGGGCGAAAGGTTTCATAAAGCAGTATGGCCGCTAGGGGTTGTCTCTAAATAAATGATTTTGCGCCAAGGGCAAGGAAAAAGGCCTTTTTTACGAAAGGAGTGTACTCTTACGGCACATGACTGGAGTAAAAAAGGGCCTTTAGACACAGCCAGTTGGACAAAAGAATTATTTAGAAACAGCCCCTAGAGCGGCCACACAAAATACGGCCCGGGATTGCCCCGGGCCGTTATGTTTTGCATAGCTGAATCCTAGCCGCCACTTTCGGTAGTCAGCTGCACATACATGGTATTACCGCTGGCATCGTTGTATTCGGTGTAGGTTTCGCCATTCAGTACCTTGGTTTCATCACTGGCAGTCCAGCCAGAATTCAAAATGGCATCATCGGATGTGGCGCGAACGAAGATATCAGTATTTTCATTGTCGCTGTTCTTCAGGTTGAACAGGCTGTCGAGGCTGTTGCTTTCTCCAAACATAGGTTCGTCGCCCGAGCCCACGAAATCAAGCAGCACACTTTCATATCCGTCGCCGACCTTGCCGATATTGTGCAAGGTCTGGTCAAATTCTTCCTGATTGGGGTTCTCTGCGCCATTGAACCGAACAAAGAGCAAGTCACTGTCTCCTGTCAGGTCGTCATGGGAGCTGAAATCATGCTCATAGGCATTGACCACCATATCCAGATTGGTTCCTTCATCAATGACCCGTACGGCAATATCATGACTGCCAACACTGTTCATGATCAAGTTGTAGGCGTCTGACCCCATATCAACGCCTTGCAGGATGATTTCATGAAAATTATTGATATTGTTATCAATAGCTCCATTTGCAAACCAATTTCCATAGTACTGCATGAAGGTATCGTGGTCAGGGGCGGAAAGAATCAACAGATTGTATCCGTCACCGCCGTCAATATTGAGACCACCAGTGGAACCAATATCCACGGCTCCGTTCAGCTTCACCACGTCATCGCCGCCACCCGTCTGGATAGTGACTCGCCCGGTGCCGTCGGTAACAATACCGCCACTGATTTCAACATAGTCGCCACTGTCACCACGAGAAACAATCTGCACATGGCCGCCGTTGATGGCTTCAATGGCAATACCATTGGTCATGCTTTCAAGGTCTGTGCCCACCTTGGCAGAAATGATGACTGTCAGGGCCGAGTCTGAAGTACCGTTTTGGATGGCGTTGGAGATCGTGACCCCGGGAGTATAATTGCTGCTTCCGTCGGATTGAATGCCCACGCTGTGATGCGCATCAGTGGCTTCGATAGTAACGTTATTGGAAATGATCTGCACCGAACTTTGCCCGGTGGCGGCAACACCTACACTGCTTGACGTGCTTCCTGCCTCGGGATTGCCCGTAGCTTTAACGGTCAATGAATCTGCCCGGATATCCATTACCGAAGGTACATATTGTTGAGCGCCGATTGTCGGAATCTCAGCATCGGAAGACAAGATGCCCGTATTGTTTGTCGCGCCCGCAGCCGAAACCGTGAGGTGCCCTGTGGGAGCATACTCGTTACGAATGCTTCCTCCGTAGCCCAGCGAAGTCGTATCTTGTAAATTTTCTTCAGCGTCGGAAAAAACGACGAGATGATGTCCGCTGGTTTCAATACCTACACTACGGCTGTTTGCCGACAGTCCGGCCCCTGCTTCGACCCTTGCGCTGATTTCTGCTTCCTTGGCTCCGAGAGCCAATGCGTAGGCGGGACTGTTATTGTAAAAATAACCTCCATCATCGTTCGGATAAAGAGCATAACCTACGTATACGCCCGTGGCGGATGTAGCTCCGCCATTGTCCACAGCGGTAACGTTCAGCGTAAATCGCTCATCAGCACTGATGACGAAACTTTCCTTTTTGTGTGTATGCGTAGCATTAATACCAATGATATGATTTATAGCTGAGCTGCCGTCAGCTCCCACAGTACCAGTCAAGTTGATATTTTTTCCTGCAATGGAAGAAGACGCTTTCACTGCGGCGTTAGGAATATACTCGAAGCCACCAGCAGGGAAAGCCGTTGCCCCATTGTAGTGTACCACGGCGATATTTTGACCGTTGGCGCTTACTGAAAGGTTCACATCCCCCTGTTCTGCATTCAACGAAGCCGTGCCGTTGCTTATCTCAAGGGCAGAAACCCATTCCTGCCCTGCCCCTGTGGACAAATGCTTGCCTTGCATGGCCACGTCCACATTGATGTCGCCACGCTTGGAAGTGATGTTTACATCACCAAACTGGGCATTGACGCCGGCGGCTTCGTAGCTGCCGTCCTGCACGCCCAGATTCAGGCTTACGTTCACATTTTTTTCTGCCTTGATATCCACAATAGTTTGCTGGCCACGACTGGAGGTAAGGTCCTGATCGTACCCAGATGCGTCAGGTTCAAACTTGTCTGCCAGGTACTGGTAATAAAGCCCTGAAGTATAGTAGTGTTGTTGATACTGTTCATATCCTGAGGAAAAGTCCCCTAAAGAGGGCAGATCATTAGCTCCCAGGCCAACACCGGAAAATACGCCAAAAATACTGGAAGACTGATCCAGCGATCCGCTCTCGGTCCTGTTGTTAACGGTGATATCAACATTGCCATCAACAGCGGCTATGTTTACGTGCCCGTTATCAGTGGCGGCCACTCCGGCAACCGTAGTGTTGACGCCAGCCGCACCGTTAAGATCAGCACTGACCTTTACATCACCTGTAGTAGCGGTGAGATTAACCTCTGAATTATCAAATTCTCTGCCAATATTATAACTGCCCGAGCCTCCAGGAGTGCCCGCATTTTCCAGTACGCCCCCGGCAGCGTGCACCCCAGTGATGACGGCACTTTGAGCAGCAGATCCGGCCGCAACTGAAGCTACTCCAACGGAAACTCCCTGCGCCTCCAGAGAAACACTGCCTCCGCCTGTGGCGTAAGCGCCGCTGACATAGGCTGCGCCGTCAGCTGAAAAACTGGGCTGGTCACTTACGGTCTGGATGCTCAAATCGCCGCCAGTCACCCGAACTTCATTCTGGGCTGCAGTTCCCTGAGCAGCCACGGTAGCCGTCACATTTGCCGTATAGTTAGTGGTGGCTTCACCACCATAGCCCGGCCCGAAAGGGTTGTTATCGGCAAATTCAGGCAAAGGTTCATGATGCTCCACTCCCTGCAAAACTGCGGTATTGTCATTATTGCTGATGCGCAAAGAGCTTGTGCCAGACTTCAGGTCAATCTCAAATCTGCTCTGCCCGCCATCAGCCGTAAGCGACGTCTCCGTGAGCTGATAGTGCATCTCTCGGCCCCCGCCCGCGTCGTACGCGCTTTCGCCCGCCGGAGGACGCGGCAACTTGATGGCTGCTGCAATATCCGCCGTGCTGGCGTTTGTAAGATGCGCGCCGTGAGCTACCTCGCCAGCCCAGGTCTGATCGGTCACCAGCATGGTAGTATCTTCAGGAGCCTTCCAGACAATGGAAGTCATGTCATTGTGGTCGGCGGTAGAGGCAACCCGCACTCCGTGGCTGGACTGCTGCCCGCTGCTGCCAGTGAATACTAAGGTGTAATTTTCTGAAGCTGCCGCGCCGCCAGCCGGATTCGTAAGGGTAAAAACAAGTTCGCCCTTTACCGGGTCATACACGGCCTGATACCCGTCAAGATTGAATGTCCAGGTGCCGTCGGCGTTGGCAGCGCCAGCGTAGCTTATGCTGCCGTCAAAATTGGTGATGGCGAGCATATTGCCTGCCTCACCGCCGCTGGCAAGGCGTCCCAGTTCAAGGTGAACTTCGGGATTATCCTGTCCGTCAGCGCCAAGAAGCGCCACGTTCGAATATGTGAGTGAATAATGCAGTGGAGGTTGCGTTCCGCCGCCACCAGTGTTTCCCCCACCGGAGCTGATTGTGCCAGTGGGCTGCCCCGCCACAGCGGCAAGCAGTGAACTTTGCATGCCTGGATCACTGAAAGCGTTTTCAGCTCCGGGGGCGTAGGCCATACCGTCAAGGTGCTCTACTCCGCCAGCAAGTTCGCTACCAGAAAATTCATTGTAGCGGGCGGAGCGCTCTGCGGCAGAGGGCCCTGCTGCGGGTGCGAGATCAGGCCCAAAAGCGCTGAAGAAATCGGCGCCGCTGATGCGTTGCCCGTCCACTTCAAAATCGGGTGTATTATCCTTTGTATATTCAGTATAAAAATCCGCCAGCTTGATGCTGCCTCCGTCTTCAAACCGAAAGACAAGGCTAGTATCATCCTTTTCCAGAGTTATCTGGTTTGCGGAAAAATCTGCAATAAATGTAGCTTGTTCTGTTGAATGAACCACGCTCTGCTGTCCGACAGCTGGACGTGTAAGGAGTATATTGCTCATGATGCCCCCTGAACCTGGTCATGGTGCTTGAGTCAAGTAACACACGGCAGCCCTCTCAGACTGTACGCCTGAAAAGAGTTATGCCTGGGTTACACAGAAAAAAGGGGATATTATAGGGGAGACCCGGAAGTGATCACCGAGTATCCGGGGAGGCAAGAATGCTCCCCAATCAGCTCGTTATGTAAAATAACCAGCTGACTGATTAAACTATGGGAAGGCGAACACATAAAAGTTCACGCTTCATACGCAGGTAATCGTGTGTATACTACCCGGTTGATCCGAAACTAAATACTGAAATAGCATCTGTCAACACGTAAGTATCAAATTAAACCACGTTCACCACAATTTTAACCATCAGAAATAATAATAAAAAAATATGCAAACAGATATCACCCAGAAACATTGCAGCAATTTCATAGTGATAATCATTATTACAAACTGAAGCTTTGTATATAAAAATAAATAAAAAATTATTTAGCTTTTTATTTGCCTATAACCGTTTGAACCTATGCCCCAGGGGGACTTTTCCAATTCTAATCCGCAGAGGGCGCGCGTGTGGCGGCAGCTGGCCCTTCAGATGCTTTCGCAAAGCCTCAACAGCTATTTCCACGCCCTCCTCAACCTGGCACAACAATTCAACATGCATGCCAGTCAGCGGATTGGGCACGCCTTCAGCCTTAGCCAAACTTACGCCAGAAAAAGAAAGTGCGGCATTTTCAACTTCAGCGGGCAGCACTTTAAGGCCCCCCACATTAATCACGCTGTCTGCCCGGCCCACAATACGCAACCACGGCCCGTCAGCTTCCACCATATCTCTGGTGTTGAACCAACCTTCTGCATCAAAGGGCGAAGGGGCATTCAAGTAACCCAACATCCTATTCTCGGCCCTGATGTACAGCTCATCATCTTGAATGCGGCTTTCCACGCCTTCACCGCCGATCTGTATCCAGAGTTCATCGCGCTTTCGTGTGCGCACCCGCAGAATACCCAACTCAGACATGCCGTAAGTCTGCCGGATATCCACCTGTGGCAGAAGGTCAGCAATGGCCGACAGGGTATTCTGGTCCATTTGTTCGGTTCCATAGGTGATAAGCCGCAAAGACGGCAAAATTTTCTCGTCAAGAAGACCACTGTGGGCCAGCATCCGTAAAAATGTCGGCGTTGTGGGCAACAGTTGAACGCCATAATCGCGAATATCTTCAAATACAGCGGTCACGGTGCGGGCTGTCGGGCGCACCACACGGCCATTGTTAAACAGGGTATGGAACAGGGTGTTCAGGCCTCCAATATGGTCGAACAGCAAAAAACCCAATGTCGTCCAGGCTGGCCGCGGGGTGGCATAGCGTGCAAGGAATTTTTCAAAATCGTGTAAAATAGCCTTTGGGCTGCCTGTACTTCCTGATGAAAAAAGAAGCAGCCCGGCGTGGCCCAGAGAACGCAACTGATCAAGCAGTGACTGTTTGTTCTGTTTTTTCTGCCTTCGGGTAACTTTGCCATCTGCAATGACGACATCGGCATGCCCTGCTGCGAAACAATATTCATGCTGAGCGTAGTTTGCCGATGTCAACGGCATGACGATGGCCTTTGCATCCACAAGCGCCAGCAAGGCACGTATGCCGGGAGCATCAAAATCCCCCACAAGCGCCACTACATCGCCGGGCGCAATGCCCGCACACAAGTCAGGCGCTTGTGCGATGTCAGCAAGGCTGAGACTCAGCCCCTGCCCGAGCAGAAAGGGGTGCTCGGGATCTGCGCTGCGCAGGCAAAGGTCACGATAAAGACTCACACGCCCCCCACATGAAGACACTGGCCGGAGATCATGCCGCTCGCATCATCCAGCAGCCAATGAACCGTTTGCCAGACGTCTTCAAGTGTTCCCTGACGGCGAACAACCTGTCTTTCGACCAGGGCATCAAGTTTGTGCTGCGGCACCCCCGCAATGAGTTGTGTGGGAATGGGGCCGGGAGCCACAGCATTGACCGTTACTCCCCAGGAAGACATCTCACGCGAGAATGCCCGCGTGAATCCTTCCACGCCAGCCTTGGCGGCCACATAGGCACTTTCGCCCTCAAGTCCAAGAGCTACGGCAATGGACGAAAAATTTATTATCCTGCCCCCTTTACGGCGTGCCAGCAAACGCCCCGCCTGAGCAGAGCTGTACATGGTCCCGAGCAGGTTGACTTCCACAATGCGGCGCATGGTCTCTGGCGGCGTTGTTACAGTAAGGTTCATTGATGCAATGCCCGCGGCATTGATGACGCCCCACAAGGGGACGTGCCGCAGCCTGGCAAAGCAATCGGCCACCTGCTCTGCAACGGTAACATCGCAGGAGAGTACTTCGCACGGAATATCAGCAGGGGGCGTACGGCAAAGTCCTGTCACGCCATACCCTTCCCGCATGGCGCGCATAGCCAGATGCCTGCCCAGGCCGCCACTGATACCAGTTATAACAACATGCCGATCAGCCATGCTACTCCCCTTGCCCAAGAGCTGGCAGAGAACAAATATATTCTACCAGGGTGCCCACAGTGTGGTAAGGGCTGTTTTTTTCTGACATAATACTGTCATGAACCCATACGAAGCGGATGTTATGGTCTGTGCAATATTCTTCCAGGGCCAGCATCAGCTCCACCAGCATCAATGACGAAAGGATTCCGCCCTTGCTCATAAGGGGAGTTTTTTCTTCAATCACCGGAGCAGAGTTGTCTTCTTCTGCCAAAATACGCAAAATGGCAGCACGGATAAAATCGAAAACGTCTTCCTTCATCATTTGCAATAACTCTCTATTTAATCGTATAAAATCATACTGTCCGGATGAAAAACACCATCAGCAGGCCGATATTCTTTACCTGGGAAAAAGTATGGCCATTAAAAAGCATGATTGTTTATATGTAAATCAATGAGCACAAGTATTCATCGGCAGAGTCGTAAAACAGAGTCTTTTAAAAAATAGAATAAAAAGCGCATTCCTTCAAATGGCAAATCAGGCGTCATTTCTGACTGATTTTTCAGCCTGTAAAGGGAAAAATATGGCCAATACACGCTTCACGCACGCGACACTCGCCGCCATTAGCTCGGTTGTGGCCGAGCATAAAATATCCATAGAAGACGAGCTTGAGTATTTTTCAGAAGACCCCGCCCAAGCGCAGCGGTTTGCGGCTGTGAGCGGCCTGCACACACGGCGTAGGGCTGACGATAACGTGACGGCATCAGACATGTGCGCTCAAGCGGCAAAAAATCTTTTGCAACACACCAATGCAAATACAAATGACATTGGCGCCATCCTCTTCGTAAGCCACAGTGCGGACTATTTGCTGCCCGCAAGCGCGGCCATTCTGCAACACAAGCTGGGCCTGCCCCGAACCTGTGTGGCTATGGACATGAACGCCGGATGCGCGGGCTTTGTAAATGGCCTGTGGATGGCGGCAAGCCTTGTTGAATCGGGGGCATGCAAAAAAGTGCTTCTTCTGGCTGGCGACACCCCGGGGCGCTTTCAACCTGCCGCCAACAGGGTTATAGGCCCGATTTTTGGCGATGCGGGAACCGCAGCCTTGATTGAACACAGCGAAACGCCCACAACCATGAGCTTTTCCTTCGGCACAGACGGCAGCAAGCATGAAGCCCTGATTATTCCCGGGGGCGGAAGCCGTATTCCATATGTGGATTCTGAGGGAGCGGACAGTCCGTTCAATCAGACCATACCCGACGGCAAGGGCAATCCCTGGACCCTTGGCAGGTATTGCTCCATCTGGATGGACCCAATGGGGATCTATACTTTCAGCACCGCCGTAGTCCCTCCACATATAAAAGAGCATCTCGCCTTTGATGAACTTGAGGCAGAAAGCATAAACAGGCTTTTTCTGCATCAGGCAAACAAAATCATTGTGGATTCCATTGCCAAAAGAGTCGGAATCAACAAAGACCGTGTACCGGATGAATCTTTGCGCCTCTATGGCAATATGGGCGTGTCGTCCATACCTGTTCTTATCTGCGCTCATTATGCCAAAGAAAATTCTGAACTCTCAGCCACAGGGCACAAAAACAGCATGCTCTGTTCCTTCGGGGCCGGCCTTTCGTGGGCTTCGGCCATACTTTCGCTTGATAAAACAATTGTTTTGCCTGTATGCGACTACATAAAAGAAAAAACGGAATCCAGGGCGAAGCGCATCGAATACTGGCACAGCAAGTTTTCTGGTCCCAAAACCAATGAGGACGCGCCATGATAATTGACCCCATTATTCCGAATGGTCCTTCCATAACCCATCATGAAATTGAGCATGTAACTTCTGCCTGCGCAACTGGCTGGAACATGCGGGCCAGCAGTTACACCAACGCATTCAAACAGCTCATGGCCCAAATCACCGGGCATAAATACGCTTTGGCGCTCTCAAGCTGCACCGGAGCCATGCATATTGCCCTCAACGCTCTTGGTCTAAAGCATGGCGATGAAGTGCTCGTGCCCGATCTGGCAGATTTTTCTGTGGCTGCGTGCGTGATATATTGCGGAGCAACTCCGGTTTTTTGCGATGTTGAGCCTGATACCTTGTGCCTTTCGCCTGAAGATGCGGCCAGCAAAATAACCCCCAGAACAAAGGGGTTGATAGCTGTGCACCTTTATGGGCAGCCGTGCCGCATGGAGCCACTGCTGGATCTCGCAGCCAAAAACGGCCTCTTCGTTCTTGAAGACGCCGCCCAAGGCATCGGAAGCAGCATTAATGGCCGCCCGGCAGGTTCGTTCGGGCATTTTTCTACCTTCAGCTTTAAAGGCAACAAATCTGTCGTCAGTGGTGAAGGCGGTATACTGCTTACATCAGACGACCGATTGTTTGATCGCGCTGCAAGATTGGCCGCTGGAGGCCGCACGCCGGACAATCCTTTTGCCTATGACTTTGTCGGCTTCAACTACTCCATTTCTACACTGCAATCAGCACTGGGCTTTGCCCAAACTAGCCGTCTGGATGAGCTTATTGCCCAAAAGAAACAAATCCATTCGTGGTACAGCAAGCGTCTTTCAGGCATGCCCGGTATCCGCCTGAGCGCCGAACCGCAGCACTGCCAACCCAGTTTTTTGACCAACCTTCTTTTCATCGATGATCCCAATATCCAGCGCGCCAAGATGATTACCCAGTTGCGCGCAAGCAATATCATAGCTGAACCTGTGTATTTTCCCATATCTTCAATGCCCATGTTCAAGCAGGCTGAAACGCCTGTCTCCTATGGCGCCTCAACCAAAGCCATTTGTCTGCCAAGCGGCCACAATCGAACGGAAGAGGAAGTGGACTATATTTGCAGAGCCATACAGCAACTCATGAAGGAGCCAGAACGCGACAAAGCCAAAGTTCCTCTGACGGGCTGGCTTAAATACAAGTCAGATTCATTGGAGTTTTTTGCCAGAATCAAAAAAGAGGGCTTTATCATTCCTTTTGAGCACGAAGGACATCCCTGCGAACTCAGGGTGGTAACTGCTGCCGATACGCAAGACGCAAAACTGGTTGAAACACTCACCCGCTGGCGTGAAGCAAGCGCCGCAGCTTTTCTCACCCGCACTGAAATAACTGAACAAACCATGCAACAAATTTTGAACAATTATGTCAGCGTACTACGGGATTATGTTCTGTTTTTTATTTTCAGCGACGGCTATCAGTACGGGCAGGTGGCTCTGAACGACTTTGCGTTTCAAAAACATGAATGCTGCATTGACGGGCTTTATATTGAAGACCATGCCCCCAAAGGCCTTGCCGCGGCAGCCTGCGAAACCATCTTTGCATGGGCAGAGAAATCGCTTGAAATAAAAAATATTTTCAATCATGTGGTGGCAAGCAATAAAAAAGTTCGCCTTCTTGCAGCAGCCCAAGGCTTCAGGGAAATCAGCCGCACCGCCCTGTACAAGGAAAAAATTCCTGGCGGCGAAATATTTCGCCCCATGTATATGCCAGGGCATGACACCCCTGACGAGTACCTGCTCATCTGCAAAAAATCACTTTCCAGCAAGGAAATATACGACAGCAAATAGAGCTTTTTTAACTGCCAAGCTGGTGCCATTTACAAAAAATAATAAAGGACAGAGCATTATGATAAGCCAGGAAGAAATACACAAAATACTCGCCGAGGCTCTGCGCATGACCCAGGAAGGTGGAGACGTCTCCCACAAGTACAGCCCGTCCTTATCGCTAATGGGTACCGACGGCATACTGGATTCACTTGATACAATGCTATTTTTAGATAATATTGATGATCTTCTTACGAAAAAAATGGGAAAAAGTGTTGCCGTGGCTATGGACTCGGCTTTTGAGCACGAAGACAATCCCTATCAGACCATGCAGTCGCTGGCAGAATATCTGGTATCAGTTCTGAATGGAGAAGATGGGTAAGCAAAAAGATTCCCAGCGTATTGTCCGGCATCGGCTATCAGATGAAGCCCTAATGCCGTCCTTTCCGCTGCACTACGGAAATCTAAACCGGGATTTATACTCATGCACCCTCAAGAAGACGCCCGCGCCTGCCTGCAGGAACTTCAGCAAAAGCCTCCGGCCCTCCCCTTTGAGCCGGACCTTCTTCCTATGCTTTTTGCCGCAACGAAAAGCAGTTCGGCAACTCCTGCCAAGGGGCTGGTAACACTTATTGAGCGGAGCCAAAAACTGACCACTCGCGTTCTGGCTACTGCCAATTCCGCTGCATACGGCCAGGAATTCAAAGTATCCACGCTTCACAGAGCCATAAATATTCTGGGCTTAAAAACCATACGAACCCTGGTAGTTATGGTGGGCATGGCTGCTGTCATCAAAGGGGCAAACCTGCCAAAGGGCTTTAGTGTCAGAGAGCTGTGGGTGCATGAATTAAAAACTGCAACTATTGCCAAGATTCTTGCCGCAGAGCTGGGCGGCCACAATGGAGCGTGGGGTCCCACCGCCGATGAAAAAAATCGTCTGATAATGGACCCTGACGAAGCCTACATCGCTGGTCTTCTGCACGACATTGGCAAGGTTTTTTTTGCATCTACCCGCCCGGACCTGTGGGAAACGATGGAAAACATGCGTAACGAATCCAGCCAGCAGTATTTTGAAGTTGAAAATGCTTACTGGAGCATGGATCATGCGCTTATTGGGGCGGTTATTTTATATCAGTGGAAACTCCCCCTTATTCTCACAGAGCCCATAAACTGGCACCACTCCCCCGAACTGGCACCCACTTGCAAAACGGAGGCGCGGCTTATTGCCGCAGCCAATATCATTGCCCGCAACGAACCTGACGCAGAAGGAAACCTGTGTGAAGAGGCCATTGCCCTTCTGCCGGAGCGCTGCGATATTGCTGCTATCGGCACAGCAATAGCACAATGTTTGGCTGCCACCGATAATGAAGCCTTCACGACTCTTGTTGAATAGATTGAATGTCCGCATAATCCGCAAGCATAGTTCCTGAGGATAAGAATGCAGATAGATCGTGGGCTGGATAAACTGCTGCATGGTCAGTACGACGAGGCTCTGGAGGCATTTTGCCAGTCCAGTCCTTCGCCGCAGGCTGAAAAGCTTTGCCAGATAACAAAGGCGCTTGCTGAAACAAAAGATTACGCAACGGAACTTGCAAAAGGAAATCTTTCCGTTTCGCCGCCGGCTTCTTCAAATTCGTTTGCAGCGGAACTAACTACGCTGCACATGAACCTCAGACGCCTTGCGCGCCAGATGCTCATGGTCTCAGCCGGGTATCCCGCGTTGCCCGCAGACTATATGGGTGAGCTTTCTGATGGCCTTGATTTTGTCATGAATCAGGCTGCGACATTAAAAAATCAAGCCGAGTACGATAAAAGTCATGATTCCGAAACAGGCCTTCTCAACCGCAAGGCCTTTGTGCGTTCGGTTCGCGATATTCTTCAAGAGCAGCCGGACAGGGTTGGGGTGCTGTTCTGCTGCGAACTGGACAACATCAAATACATCAATGATGCCTACGGCTACGATAATGGCGACCTATACCTGAGCAGGGTTGCGGAAGTGCTTTCGGCCTGCACCTATGGCACCAGTTTTCTCGCTCGCCTGGCAGGCAACGAATTCGCCATGTATGCGCATGGTTTCAACAATGAGTCCGACGCCTTTGGCTTTGCGCAAGGCTGCCTGAAAACCCTGCTTAATACGCGGGTGATGCTGCGAAACGAAGAGGTGTGGATTCGAGCCTCAAGCGGTGCCGCAGTTTACCCGCACGATGCTCTTGAAGGCGATATTCTCATGAACTGCGCCTATCACGCACAGCTTGAGGTCAAGAGCCGCAACCGGGGTACCCTGATGCGATTCTGTCCGGAAATTTATCGCAGAAAAGCCAATGTTTTCGGCAGGCAGGAAAAACTGAATGAACTGCTCGACGGCAAACTGCTGCGCTTTGCCTTTCAGCCCATAGTGAGCCTGCACGATGCCCGTATAATCGGCTATGAAGCGCTGATGCGCCCCACCATGCCGGATTTTTCCAACCCGCTGGATGTTCTGGCTCTCGCTGAAAACCAGTCCAAGCTTCTCCAGCTTGAAAAGGTGACATTTGAAATCATCTTTGAATGGGTTCACAGCCACAAGCACCTGCTTGCTGACAGAAAAATCTTTTTCAACACTATCTCCACCCGGTTTTTAAATCTGGCGGAACTGCGCGGCATTCACCCGCAGTGCGAGGCCATATGTAAAAATATGGTGTTCGAGATTCTGGAGACAGCAACGGTAGAAAATTCGCTGGCCCAACAGGTCAAAGACTTTCGCGCAGAGATGTCCACTCAGGTGGCTCTGGACGATTTTGGCTGCGGGCATTCTAACATTCTGCGGTTGATCAACCTTTCACCTGATATTCTTAAAATCGACAGATTTTTTATTAAATCCATTCACAACACTTCCGCATCGCAGAAAGAACTTCTTTCTGGCCTGCTGAACTATTGCCGTGCCAAGGGAATTCTGAGTCTTGCCGAAGGTGTGGAAACCTCAGACGAACTGGCCAGCGTGATACGTATGGGGTTTGACTATGTGCAGGGTTTTTATCTAGGCCGGCCAGAAAAACACCTGAATGAACTTGATAAAAACATCCAGGCTGAAATTTTGGATTTCCGCCAAAAATTCTCTCCACACAAATAAAAACGAAAACGGTGAAATGGTACGACAACCATTGATATCCGGCAATTTTTATGGCCCGAAACACGACTGAGTTTCGGGCCATTTGTTTTGCACGGGCAAGCTGGCGGAATGCCAAGCCCGTAATCAGGCAGCATGCGGCCCGCCAGCCCTTCTGTGCTATCAATTGCTATTGAGGGGCAATACCCAACCGCAAGGCGGCCTCTTCAAGGCTACGTTGGGCATATGGCATTTTTTCTTTTATGCGCGCCTTGTACTGCGCCTTTACCGCTGTCACAAGCTCCGGCTGCGCTACCTTGGGTGATCCGCTTGTAAATGGCGGCGCGGGATCGTACTCGAGAACAAGCTGTTTTGCCTGGGCAGCTTCTTGCCCTGCAATGAGCGAAAGCAGCACAAGGCCAAAGTCCACACCAGATGTGACGCCTGCCCCGGTAACGCGGTTACGGTCATGAACAACACGATTATCCGTGGGAACAGCTCCAAAATATGCCAGCTCATCCAAAAGCGTCCAGTGGGTTGTGGCCTTATAGCCCTTCAGCAAACCTGCTGCGCCAAGCAGAAACGAGCCTGTGCAGACACTGCTGACCCACTGGGCCTTTTGCCCCACAGCGGCTAACCACTCTATCATATCTTTTTGCATGATCTGTTTGTACGGGTCGCTTGTGCCGGGCACACACAAAATGTCCGTATCCGTGATGTCCGCAAAGGTTGCTGTGGGCAACAAAACAAGGCCCTTGTCAGCCTGGCTTTCAGCATGGACAGGCTCTTTGTCCCGCCAGACATAGTCAACCCTGAACTGTGCCCCGGCGAGCACTTCTGCCGGGCCAATCAGATCCAGCGCCGTCATGCCCTCGTAAAGCACAAAAGATATGTGCGGCAGCTTGGCAGCTGGTTTTGAGCCAGAAGTGCCCATACTTTCGTCAGTTTTTGCCATAGAATTGCCCGGCAGGGACATCGCCGCAGCGGCAGACAGCATGGAAACAGTAAAATCTCGTCTTGTCATTGGTACTTCCTTTGTTGAGGCAATAATTGAAGAAAATACCATAAAATACGCCTTGAAAAAGCTCTTCTCGTGCCAATCAGCAACGGGATCTTGCCATTTTGTATGATGCAGATTGGCTTATTCCAGCCGCTGAGGTACAGAGGCAGTATGCTTCACTTGTAAACAGCCAAGGCACTGTCATGAAACCAAATCTCGCAACGCATAGAATAGGCATCCTGGTGCTTGAGGGCTTTGTTCCCTTTGACTGCACAATTCCGTATCAAATGCTCTCAATGGCTGTCCCAGGCGACAGCCATGCGGCATACGAAATCTGTTTTATCGGAGAAAAAGACGTTGTCTCTTCCGAGCAGTTCAGTATTACTCAAGTGCTGCCTCTGACTGCCATTCACGATATGGAAACAATTATAATTCCGGGCATTATTCAACCGTTTTCTTACCACAATGCCGCAGTTTTTGAGGCGTTGCGCACGGCTTACACCGCTGGCATCAGGTTGGCTTCCATCTGCACAGGCGCTTGCATATTGGCGGCTGCTGGCTTGCTGGACGGCTTGTCTGCCACAACACACTGGGCAATTGTTGAAGAATTCGCTCAAAAATATCCGCAAGTTGCGGTTGAGCCAGACATTCTGTTTTGCGACAATGGGCAGATTCTCACTTCAGCCGGGTTATCTTCTGGCATTGATCTCTGTTTGCACCTGGTACGAAAAGATTTGGGAGCGGCTGCGGCAGAAAAGCTTGCCACCTACTTTGTTGTGCCCCTTGAAAGAGACGGCGGGCAAAGACAATTTGTAAAATATTCCACACCACAGTCTGTCAGCAACTTGTCTGCCCTGCTGCTCTGGTTGCAGGAAAATATGCATAGAGTCATGACATTGCAGCAGATATGCCAGCAAGGAAATATGAGCCTGAGAACACTGAACAGGAAATTTCAGGAACAAACTGGTGTGCCGCCCATGACATGGCTGACCAGGGCGCGCATACGGCGAGCGCAAACACTTCTTGAGTCCAGTCCAATGTCGGTGGAGGAAATCGCTGCCATCACCGGGTTTGGTTCAGCGGGATCGTTTCGGGATCATTTTCGGCATATCGTGGGTACAAGCCCCACTGCCTGGAAAAAAACACACAATCTTTATTACGCGCAACAATCTTGATCTGCTCGCCCCTACGCGGGCATCTGTCACACACCAAGCTGCTTTCGTGAGATTAGAGGTTAATGGCGTAATCTTACATATAAGGTTCGTGCTTATCCCGGAGTTGAATCGGACTTAAAGTAAAAAATGATATGCTCACGGCGCAATGGCTTGTGGCATAGTGTCATCCATAGACAACAGCAGGTGCAATGGCTTGCAACATATCTTCGTCCCATAGGCAACAGTAAATGGGCAAAGAGCCACAAATGAATACACGGCCTGGGGCAATTACGCCGCAGGCCGTGAAAAGATGACAATAAAAATGTTTACTGTGCGTCTTCAGTATCACGCACTACTTCAAGAATAGGCGGCAGGGCGCGTATGGCCTCAATAAGCTGATACAGCTGCGTGGCGTCGCGCACCTCAACAGTAAAGCGCAGCTTGGCGCGGCCATCCACCAGATTGTCCATGTTCAGCCCGGTGATATTCACATTGTTCTTGGCCAGCACCTGCGCCACAAGAGCCAACACCCCGTGCTCGTTCTTGGAAATAATAAAGATGCCAGCTTCATAGGGCTTTTCTTCCGCGCCATCCCAATGGACAGATATGAGCCTTTCCGGCTCCATATTGGCCACATTGGGACAGTCTGCGCGGTGCACGCTGATGCCAAGCCCACGGCTGATATAGCCAATAATGGGGTCGCCGGGCACAGGATTGCAGCACTTGGCAAAACGCATGAGCACGCCGTCCACGCCAGAAATGCCCACCCCTTCAGTTTTGCGGGTGGCGGCATCCTTGCTTTCCTTGACAGTGGGCGTTGCAGGCGCGGCTGCGACCTCGTCAGGATGCAAAACAGCATACAGCTTGTTGAGCACCTTGCGCGGCGTGGTATGGGCGTAGCCTACTGAGGCTATCAGATCATCCACGCCTTCAAAATTCATCTCTTGGGCCACAAGGGCCATGTGGCCGTCTTTGATGGCCTTATTAACATTAAGACTGACCTTGCGGCCTTCTTTTTCCAGCATGTCCCGCCCGAGGGTGACGGCGTGGGACCGTTCTTCAGTACGCAAATAATGCTGAATGCGGCTGCGTGCTCTGGCGGTTTTGACAATCTTGAGCCAGTCCCGGTTGGGGTTACGGCTGGGATCTGTAACAATTTCAACAATGTCGCCGTTCTTCAGCTCCGTGCTCAGGGGCATGAGACGGCCATTAACCTTTGCCCCGGAACAGTGCTGGCCGACCTTGGTGTGGATGATAAAGGCAAAATCTAGAGGCGTGGCCCCTTCGGGCAGCTCTTTCACGTCGCCTGCAGGCGTGTAGACGTAGACCTCATCCTTGAAGAGATCCATCTTGAGCGAATGCATGAATTCGCGAGAGTCGGTCTCTTCACTCTGCCTTTCAAAAATTTCACGCAGCCAGCCGAACTGCTCCAGATCTTTGCTGTTGACGCGCCCTTTTTCCTTATACAGCCAGTGAGCGGCCACGCCGTGCTCGGCCTGACGGTGCATGTCTTCAGTACGAATCTGAATTTCAATACGCTCGCCCTCTGGCCCGATGACTGTGGTGTGCAGACTTTGATAGCCGTTGGTTTTGGGCATTGAAATATAGTCTTTAAACCGCCCGTGCACGGGCCGCCACTGCGAATGCACAAGGCCAAGCGCGGCGTAACAATCCTTGATATCTTTGACCAGCACGCGAAAAGCCATAATATCGTGCATCTCGTCCAGGGTCAGGGATTGGGATTGCATCTTCTTATAGATGCTGTGCTTGTGTTTGATGCGCCCGTAAACCTGGCCCTCAATGCCGTTTGAGGCCAACAGGTCTTGAATGAGCTCCACGACCTTGGCGATAATCTGCTTTTCCACCACCTGATGCTTGTCGAGCCAGTGGTCTATCTGATTAAAAATGTCTGGGCGCAGATATTTGAAACTCAGGTCTTCCAGGTCACGCTTGAGGATATACAAGCCAAGGCGGTTGGCCAAAGGCGCATAAATATCCATTGTTTCCTGGGCGATTCGCTTTTGCTTGTGGGCTTTTTGAAAATCAAGGGTGCGCATATTGTGCAGACGGTCAGCCAGTTTGACCATAAGCACACGCATGTCGTGGCTCATGGCCAGAATCATCTTGCGTATGTTTTCAGCCTGCGCTTCTTCCTTGTTTTCAAACGGGATCATGCTGATCTTGGTTACGCCATCGACAATGTCGGCAACATCTTCGCCAAAATTCTCGTCCAGTTCTTCAATGGTGGCCTTGGTGTCCTCCACCGTATCGTGCAGCAATCCGGCAGCCACGGTGGCTTCGTCAAAGCCCATTTCAGCCAGGGTGTCGGCCACGGCCAAAGGGTGAGACAAATAAGGCTCACCTGAAAGGCGCGTCTGCCCCACATGAGCAGTAGCGGCGAAAACATAGGCTTTCTGGATAAGCTCCAGATCAGCGGCGGGGTTATGCGCCGCAACTTTGTCGAGAATTTCCTGTATACGAATCATGCGTAAGTCCCATCCGGGGCGTAAAATCTTTGTTATGTTTTTGACTATGTTCTCACTTACGCGGCCTTGTCAACGTTACAGGCTGTGTGAAAACCCCTGTATTTTCAGTAAAGCCCGTTAAAAGCCCGGCAAGGCGATGCCTTGCCGGGCTGCAAATACAATTGATCTGTCATCGTTTCGGCACAAACCGGGCTTACTCTGGCGTAAGGGTGTATTCTTGCAACTCTTTGGGTACCCACCACTTTTCAAAATTGTACATTATGCCCGCAAGTGTCGGCTTAACCCCTTGAAAGCGCTTTTGCACGACGGGCAAGGCGTAAGGTACGAAAAGAAAGCAATAGGGCTGCTCCGCATCAAGTATTTCCTGCATGCGGTAGTACAACTGCGCACGCGTTTTCTGGTCAGGCGTTGACCGCGCCTCTTCCAGAAGCCTATCCACTTCGGCATTTTTGTAGTAGGTAAAGTTGAGGCCTCCCTCAAAAGCCTGTGAGGAATGCCAGACCTGATAAATATCCGGGTCCTGGGGGGTGGTCCAACCGAGAATTATGGCGTCAAAGCGTCCTTTATTGACAAATTCGCGAATAAAGGCAGCCCATTCTACCGTGCGGATGCGCACGTCAATGCCAACTGCCCTGAGTTGCGATTGCATGACGGTGGCTGTGAGAATGCGCTGCTCATTCCCCTGATTGGTCAGAATGGTAAAGGAAAACGGTTTGCCGTCCTTATCCAGCAGGCCATCTCCGTCGCTGTCGGTAAAGCCCGCCTCGGCCAGCAGGGCACGGGCGGCAGCAACGTTTTGCGGCATGGGTTTCAAGGTTGGGTGGTACGCCCATACGCCCGGCTTGAACGGCCCAAAAGCCGGAATCCCCTGCCCCATCAGCACGCCCTGAATAATGCTCTCACGGTCAATGGCCTGCGAAATGGCCCTGCGCACGCGTACGTCTTTGAAAAACGGATGCTGCAGGTTGAAACCCAGAAAAACATAGGATGAATCCAGGTAGCGAAACTTGTTGAAATCACGCTCCCATACCGGCCCCGAAGTTTGCCGCAGGTATTGCAATGGTGAAAGACCCATAACGTCAACCCGCCCAGCGCGAGTCTCCATAAACATAGTAGCGTTGTCGGGAATGATGCGGTATACGACCTCGGCGATATGGGGTTTGCCATCAAAATAGCTGGCGGAAGCTTCAAGAATGATACGACTGCCCGGTTCCCAGGATTTAAGGCGGTAAGGGCCAGCGCCTACTGGTTTTCGCGAAAGAGGCGTGCTACGGATGTTCTGCCCTTCCAGTAAATGCCGGGGCAGTATGGGCTGCATCCATGTGGACACAGACCGAGCAAAAAAATGTTCATATTCTACTTCAAAGGTATAGCGATCAATCACGCGAAAATTTTTGATGCGTGAAAAGTCCTCGGCGTAAGGACTGCCTGTGGCCGGATCTGCCACAACTTTGCAGGTGTAGGCCACGTCTTCGGCGGTAAGCTCGACGCCGTCTTCCCAAAGGATGCCCTTGCGCAGGGTGAAGCGCATGAGCCGCCCTTCGTCTTCCATGCTCCAGCTTTCGGCGGCCCAGGGCTCGACCTGGAGGTCCTTGTCGTAACGCAGGGGCGACACATAGATAAGATTGGCCACTTCATGCGACGCTGAATCAGCAGTAAGATAGGGAATCAGATTGGATGCTTCCCCAATGCTGCCAAAAAGAATGCGCCCACCGTCAACGGGGTTGTCCCAAACTTTTTCTTTTGGATTCCCTTCATTTGCAAAAAGAATTGAAAAGCCAAAAGATCCCATAAAAACAGTCAGTAAGAGCGTGATTCCAGCCCTGACAATTACACTCAACATACTGTTTGCTCACTCAAAATTTATTTTTTCCATATTGTGAAGCTTCATATTGCTTTCGCCCCCCTACCTGTGCTATTTATCGCAAACATCATAACAGCGCCCTGTCATTGAAAAAATTCAACAAGTCTGACAGGGAATTTTGGGGAACGCATGAGCCGATCAGAACAAAGCGTCGTACGCGAAATGTGCCAAGCCTTTTTGCACGATAGCGTGCCGGAATACATACGCGACGCAGCGTACTATATACTGTCCGAAGGTGAGGTGCAAAAAATAAATATTCAGGAAGGCGAGACCTGGGACGTACAAGGCGTCATTCAGGGTGACGACCTGCAGGTCTATACGCCCAGCCTGAGTTTGACCATCACCGACCGCAGCACGCGACACCAGTGCAACTGCTCAGATGCGTTCACAGGTATTTGCCGACATGTGGCGGCCCTTGCTTTGCGCCTTGTGGAAGAGCTGCGCAAAGAACAAGGCGATGCCGAAGAAAGCCCGCCGCCAAGCACGGACTGGAAACAAAGTTTCCGCAATTTTTTCTCAACGGATATGGAGCCAGAGCCAGGCCGCCACTACCTCATCTTCCGGTTTGAACCGGAACAGGGGCGTCTTCTGGTATCCTTCTTTCGCGGGCGTCAGAACAAGTCCGGGCTGTCCAGCGTACACAACGAAGTAACGCTGGAACAGATCATCAACAACCCCGACTGGTGCGAATTTTCGCCGCAGCTGCCCCATGTGGCCCGGCAGATTGGTCAGCAT
Organism: Pseudomonadota bacterium; assembly: GCA_023386035.1. Taxonomy (GTDB): domain Bacteria; phylum Desulfobacterota; class Desulfovibrionia; order Desulfovibrionales; family Desulfovibrionaceae; genus Desulfovibrio. Next base: position 85,034 of record JAEWKM010000041.1, on the reverse strand, counting down.
CTCGATTATTACGGACACAGGGTTGAAATCCCCCAGGGTCTGACTTCGTGGTTTTTCTGGTCAGTGCGTAAAGAATATTATCTGCTCTGGAAAGACACAGACAAGCCCTGCCGCATTGAAAGCACGCCTTTTGCCCTCAAGCTCAAGCCCATCCTGGACGATTCCGGCTTTAGCTTCGAAGTGCTGCTCAAGCGTGAAGGCCGCCCGCCCCTGCCCATTCGGGCTGGCGCTGCCAGCCGCGCTGCTGCTGAAAGCCGTAGCTCACAGAACGAAAGTTCCGCCCCTGAAGACGCGCCCATTACCTTTCACGGGCAAATGCCGCTGTGGGTCTGTTACCAGCATAATTTCTATCCGGTGCAGACGGGCCTTTACCCTTCCCTGGTGCGCAACCTCATTTATGAGCGCCCCGTGGTGCCCCACGAAGAAATATCCGAATTTCTCGACAGGGTGTGGACGCGCCTGCCCGCTTCAGAACTTTACGAGCCACAGCAGTTCCTCAAGCAGATGGAACCGGTATTTCAGCCGGCCACCTATAATCCCAAGCTCTTTCTTGATGAGGAAGGCAGCCTGCTTACCCTTGAGATCGACAACATCTATGAAACCCGCCACGGCGAGTTCACGCTCAACGGGCCCAACCCGGACTTTCAGACCGGCAGCTATGCCTATGAAGGACAGACCTTCCTGGTGCGCCGCCATCAGGACGAAGAAGCTCTGCTGATGACCGAACTCGCTGGCATGGACTTTCAGGCCCGGTCAAGCAAGTTGTGGTTTCTTGAGCCGGAAGAAGCCATTGCCTTTCTGCTGGACTACTACCCCAAGCTGGTTGAAAACTACCGCGTCTACGGCGAAAAAGCCCTTTCACGCTACAAGGTGCGCACGGCCACATCCAATATTACCGCCGAAGTGGTCAGTAATGAAAAGGAAAAGTGGTTCTCGCTGGACATCACGGTTGACTACGAAGGCCAGTCACTGCCCCTTGAAAAAATCTGGAAGGCGTGGACACGCGGCAAGCGCTATGTGCAGTTGAAAGACGGCTCGTACACGAGCTTGCCCGAAGCCTGGCTTGAAAAGCTCTCGCACAAGCTGACGGCCCTGGGTCTCGATCCCTCCAAACCGCCGCAGCACAAGTTCAAACAGTTTGAAGCCCCGGTGCTGGACAGCTTGCTTGAAGACCTGCCCGGCGCGGCTACAGACTCTTTCTGGAACAACCTGCGCGAGAAAATACGTTCCTTCCGTGAGGTGCGCCCCATTGAACCTCCCAAGGGGCTCAATGCAGACCTGCGCGCCTATCAGGTACAGGGGCTCTCTTACCTCAACTTCTTGTCTGAATACGGCTTCGGCGGCATTCTGGCTGACGAAATGGGTTTGGGTAAAACCGTTCAGACGCTCGCCTTTATTCAGCATATGGTTCAGAACAGCCAGGGCGGCCCCAACCTTATCGTGGTGCCTACCTCAGTGTTGCCCAACTGGGAACGCGAAGCGGAAAAATTCGTGCCCAGCCTCAAACTGCTGACCATTTACGGTACGCGCCGCGAAGGCATGTTCAAGCATATCTCCAGCTCCGACCTCATCATCACCACATATGCTCTGTTGCGGCGCGATCTGGAAGAGATGGAGAAGTACGAATTCAACACCGTTATTCTGGACGAAGCCCAGAACATCAAAAATCCCAATACCATCACAGCCAGAGCCGTGCGGCGCATCAACGCCCGCATGCGCTTGTGCCTGTCGGGCACGCCCATCGAAAACAATCTTTTCGAGCTCTGGTCGCTGTTTGAGTTTCTCATGCCCGGTTTTCTGGGTTCACAGCACGCATTCCAGCGTGGCATTGTCAAACCCATCAAGGACGGAGACGCCGAAACCCTTGATTACCTGCGTACTCGCGTGCGCCCGTTCATTTTACGCCGTACCAAGGCCGAAGTTGCCAAGGATCTGCCGCCCAAGGTGGAAAGCGTCACCTGCTGCGCGCTTGAAGACGCTCAGGCAGAGCTTTACGCCGCCTTGGCGCGCAAACTGCGTGCCCAGGTGCTTGCCGACGTGGATCAAAAGGGTTTGGCCAAGAGCCAGATGTCTATTCTGGACGCCCTGCTCAAACTGCGCCAGATCTGCTGCCACCCCCGGTTGCTCAAGCTGGATATGCCCGGTTTCTCCAACAACCTGCCTTCCGGCAAGTTCGACGCCTTCAAGGATATGATTATGGAAATTGTGGAAGGTGGGCACAAAGTGCTTGTCTTCTCGCAGTTTGTTCAGATGTTGCAAATCATCAAGCAGTGGCTTGAGTTCTCGCAGGTGCCCTTCTGCTATCTCGACGGGGCCAGCAAGGACCGCTTTGATCAGGTGGACCGCTTTAACAACACCCCCGAGATTCCCATTTTCCTTATCTCGCTCAAGGCAGGCGGTACGGGCCTCAACCTTACCTCGGCAGACTACGTTATCCACTATGACCCCTGGTGGAACCCCGCTGTCGAAAGTCAGGCTACTGACCGTACTCACCGTATTGGGCAGACCAGACAGGTGTTTTCCTACAAGCTTATCTGCCAGAACACAGTGGAAGAAAAGATACTCAAGCTTCAGGAAGCCAAGCGCGGCGTTGCCGAGGCCATTATTCCCGGCCAGGACACGTGGAAATCCCTTACCCGCGAAGATCTGGAAATGCTGTTTGACGTGTAACAGCTGCCAGCAGGCTGCCGCATAGGTTCAGCCAGCAGTGCCTAAGACATAACAAGGGCTTACTCCACATGGGGTAAGCCCTTTATTCTTTGACAACTATTGTGGCCGTCCAACCGCCAGCCCAAGCATTTTTAACTGAGCTTTGCAGCATACGCGAAGTTTGCCGGAAGCCGCGTTAATCGCAAGCGTCGAAAGCCACATACCCCCTTCACGGGTGGTTTGCTCGGTATGTCGCCCACGCAGGATCAGGCGCAGCAGGCCCGCAGATTGGCGAAGCAATACTACGAACCGGGTAACGTCCTTTACTTTTTGCGGCAAATATCGCATGGTCTGCGGATTATAACAAATAGACTCAGGTATCAGCCGCATGATTCAGGTAAGCCATCTTCTTAAACGTTTCGGCAGCAATGTTGTTTTACAGAACATCAACATGCATGTCCGCCAGGGCGAAATTTTCGGCATTGTCGGGCATTCCGGCGCCGGAAAGTCTACACTTTTACGCTGCCTTAACGGGCTTGAAGCCTATGATGAAGGCAGCGTCAAGGTTATGGGCGTTGAAGTGGCTTCGCTCGACCCCCGCGATCTGCGCCAACTGCAAAGCAAGATGGGCATGATCTTTCAGAATTTCAATCTGATGGCCCGCAAAAACGTTTTTGATAACGTGGCCTTTCCGCTGCAACTCTGGCACAGGTCTGAACGCGAAAAGCGCGTCATGGAACTGCTTGACCTGGTGGGTCTGGCAGACAAGGCGCGGCAGCGCGTGCAAAGCCTGAGCGGCGGTCAGAAGCAACGCGTGGGCATTGCCCGCGCACTGGCCCTGAACCCCAGCATTCTGCTTTGCGACGAAGCCACCTCTGCCCTTGACCCCAAAACCACATCGTCCATTCTTGACCTGCTTGAAGACATCAACAGGCGGCTCGACCTGACTATCATTATGGTTACGCATCAGATGGAAGTGGTCAAACGCCTCTGCCACAGCCTGCTGTTGCTCGACGGCGGCAAAACTGTGGCTCTGGGCAAAACCGAAGATCTTTTTCTGTCGCCCACAAAAGACATGCAGGCCATTGTGGAGAATGAGTACACCCTCATTCCCGGCGGCACCAATATCAGGCTCATGTTCCCGCGTGAAATTTCGCAGCAGAGCGTCATCACGCAAATGGCCAGAAGCCTTGGCATAGATTTTTCCATTGTAGGCGGCAAGCTTGAACGGTACCTTGATGACGTTTTCGGCTTCCTCATTGTCAATGTGCAGGATCAGGACATCGAAGCCGTGTTGCGCTACCTGAAGGAACACCGCCTCTACTGGGAAATACTGGAATACCCTGTGAAGCAGGCTATGGATGCAAGTAATGAGTGAATTGAGCACCCTCGCCCAACTGGCGCAGGACTTTGAACCTCTGTGGGAGCGTCTTCAGGACAAGATGCCGGAAATCCTCACCGCCACCTGGGAAACCCTTGAGATGGTGATGCTTTCCACCTTCTTTTCGCTGCTCATCGGTTTTGCCCTGGCCATACTCATGATTGTGACCAACCCCATTGGCCTGAGCCCTTGCCGCTCGGTTTACCGGGTTGTGGACTTTGTAGTGAACCTGGTGCGCTCCTTTCCCTTCATCATTCTGCTGATCGCCATTATCCCCTTCACACGCTTTGTGGTAGGCACATCCATTGGCAGCGCAGCAGCCATTGTGCCCCTTACCATTGCTGCGGCCCCCTTTGTGGCACGGCTGATCGAAACCTGCTTTCTTGAAGTGGACAAGGGTGTTATCGAAGCCGCCCGATCCTTTGGGGCCAGCAATTCGCAGATCATCTTTCGCGTTCTCTTTCCCGAAGCGCTGCCCTCAATTGTGCTCAATATCGCTGTCATTGCCATTACCCTGCTTGGGTACTCGGCCATGGCTGGCACTGTTGGCGGCGGCGGCCTGGGCGACCTGGCAGTCAAGTACGGCTACAACCGCTTCCAGGTTGATATAATGATCTATTCCGTTATCATCCTGTGCGTGCTGGTGCTGCTTATTCAGGGCATCTGCAACTTTTTGTACAAGATACTGCGATAAAGTCCCGCCAGTTACTCTACGGGACTTGATTCTTACCCGGCACAGTCTTACCCAAGCAAGGAGCCACCATGAAACGTCTGCTTCTGTCCCTGGCCATGATTCTGACTCTGGCCGTTCCTTCGTTCGCCGCCGAAGACATCGTCATTGGCGTCACCCCCTTCCCGCACAAGGACATCATGCTTGTGGCCAAGCCCCTGCTGGCCAAGGACGGCTACAATCTGGTCATCAAGGAATTTACCGACTACGTACAGCCCAACATGGCTCTTGCCAACGGCCAGCTTTTCGCCAACTTCTTCCAGCATGCGCCGTACCTGGACAATATGAACAAGGAAAAGAACCTTGGTCTTGTTTCCATCGGCAAAGTGCATATCGAACCGCTGGGCGTGTATTCCAAAAAAATCAAGAAACTGTCTGACCTCAAGAAGGGCAACGCGGTTTCTGTTCCCAATGACCCCACCAACGAAGCCCGCGCTCTGCGCCTGCTTGAAGCCAACGGCATCATCAAGATCAAGCCCGGTGCTCTCGTGACCGTGGCCGACATCACTGAAAATCCCCTTGGCCTCAAGTTTCATGAACTGGACGCCGCTCAGTTGCCCCGCACCCTGGACGACGTGACCGCCGCCGTTATCAACACCAACTTTGCAGCTGAGGCCGGGCTTATCCCAGCTCGTGACGCTCTGGTTCTGGAAGGCAGCGAGTCCCCTTACGCCAACATTCTCGTTGTGCGCGAAGCCGACAAGGACAGCCCCAAGGCCAAAGCCCTGCTGAAGGCCACTCAGTCGCCAGAAGTCAAGGCCTACATTGAAAAAGAACTGGTGGGCAAAGGCATCATGCCTTCGTTCTAGAACATTTGAGTTTTTTCAAAGTTAAGCGAATGTCTTAAAGGTATAAGGTATTGGGATGCCAAGTCTCAAAACCTGAAAGTCAAAAAGTCTTTTTTGAAATGCCGGGGCAGGCCTAGCTTGTCCCGGCATGATTTAGCCGCGCAGGAAACCACAACAAAATGCTTGTTTCCTCCGGTTCAAAACTGAATGAAATTTTTGAGGCGGCTCCAGCGGAATACTGCTTTCCGTTTGGGCCGTCTTTGCCTCGAGCCGTCAATGTGCTAGCATGGACGCATACGGCATCAAGGCAGAAGAACGCGGGAGACAGCCATGTCAACGATGGACACCTGGAGAGGAAGTAAGGCCAGTGAAACCCATAAAGCTTTTATGGGATGGGGCGGCCTGACGGTCAACGACGACACTGTCGACATCCTCGACATGTTGCGCGCATATTATGACGTTGCTGCAGGAGAATCCTGCGGCCAGTGTTTTCCTTGCCGCAGCGGCCTCAAGCGCATTGCCGCACGCCTTGCTGAAATCTGCCAGGGGCAGGAACGCCCGGACGATCAGGACTATCTGCGCGAACTGGCTGCGATGGTTCGCACCAGCGCCCGCTGCGATATTGGTCAGACGTCGCCCCAGCCGCTGCTGGATGTGCTGGAACAGGCTCCGCACCTGCTCAAAGCCAGAAAGACCACAGGCGGCAACTACACCAGCCTGATCACCGCGCCTTGCGTCAATGCCTGTCCAGGGCACGTCAATATTCCTGACTATATTGAAGAAATTCGCTTCAGGCGTTTTGAAAAAGGCCTGGAGCTGGTTATGAACAACTGCCCCATGCCCGGCACCATTGGCCGCGTGTGCGAGCGCCCCTGTGAATCCGCCTGCAAGCGCGGTCTCAAAGGCGTGCCAGTGGCCATTCGTAACCTCAAGCGATTTTTGTTTGACCGTAATGCCGCCCTCAACAGCCCGCCTGCACCACAAAATCTGCCTGCGACGGCCAAAAAGGTTGCCATCATTGGCGGCGGACCAGCAGGCTTGTCCTGCGCGTACTACCTTTCCCTTTTGGGAGCTGCACCCACAATTTTTGAAAGGCATGACGTCTGTGGCGGCATGGCCAAGTTCGGCATTCCCGATTTCCGCCTGCCGCCCGCAGTTCTGGTGCGCGAGGTAAATGTGGTGGCCGCCGCTGGTTGCGAAATTCGCAATGGCGTTGAAATCGGACGCGACATTTCTTTGGACCAGTTGCACGAAGAGGGTTTTGAAGCGGTATTTATCGCTGCTGGCGCGCCCCACGCGCCGGGCATGCGCTGCGAAGGCGAAGACAGCTGCCCGCAGGGCTACCTCAGCGGCATCCACTATCTTCATGAAGCCACCCGAGGCAGGCAGGCCGTGACTGGAACCCGCCTTGTGGTGGTTGGCGGCGGCAACGTGGCTATGGACTGCGCCCGCACTGCCCTTCGCCACGGCTTCAAGGAAGTGCGCGTGGTTTACCGCCGCACAGAGGCTGAAATGCCTGCCGACCCGGTGGAGATTGAAGAAGCCAAAGAAGAAGGCACGCTCTTTACCTTTCTGGCCGCTCCCCTGCGTATCGAAAGCAGAGACGGTCGCGTTACCGGGCTTGTTTGCCAAAAAATGGAATTGGGCGCTGCCGACGATTCAGGCCGCCGACGTCCAGTCGCGGTTGAAGGGGCCGACTATGAACTGCCCTGCGATGCCATCGTGTACGCCATTGGACAAAAAGTGGCTCTGGAAGTCATTCTTAAAGGCAAGGACGGCGCTCTGAACAAGTACCGCACCCTCGACGCGCACGAAATTACTGGCGAAGTCAGCACCCTGCCCCGCATTTTTGGCGGCGGGGACTGTGTGACAGGCCCAAGTTCGCTCATTGCCGCCCTGGCCGCGGGCAAGCGCGCTGCCACGCACATTGCGGCCCATTTGAACGACTCTGCCGAAGGGCCTTCTTCACGAGAAGAACTTGAGCAAATGCTCATGGGTATAAATATGCTGGATGCAGAAGACGTTGTGCCCCTGGAAGATCCAACGCCGGCCATGCCCATCCATGCCATTCCCTTGCGTGAACGCCTGAGCGGCTTCACCGAGGTGGAGACTGACCCGCTGGAGTGGGAGGCCGTGCGTGAATCGTCACGTTGCTTGCGCTGCCTGCGCGTTGTTATGACGGCACACTAGATTTTAGCACATATTTAATTGATTTTTTTCAAAATACGCGCAAAACATACTGGCGCAATCGCCAATGCTTTTCCCCGGTATGCGCGCAGACGGCACAGTGTGGATATGGATGTGCCATGCACAGCTATGATGGCACATCAGAGCATCCGCCCACGAGAATCGGTCGCGGCCTGACAGCCGCCTAACGGCGGGCACACGCCAGTGCCTGCTTTGCGGCAACGATTTGCAAGCAAATCCTTGCGGGCATTCAAAGCATGAAATGCCCTGACAGTGCTGCGGAATTATGATGGACAGGCCGCCACGGCCCAAACGGGAGTTTCTATGTTATCTGTCACCATCAATGGAACACAGGCATCCTTTCAGCCTGGGCAGACCATACTGGACGTTGCCGAGTCTCTCGGCATTTATATCCCCACCTTGTGCTGGTTGCCCAAAACCGGGCATGGCAAGGTGTGTCGCATCTGTTCCGTAGAAGTAAAGGGACGTGATCGGCTGCTGCCCGCGTGTTCTGCGCCAGCTGAAGACGGAATGGTAATTGAAACCGATTCTCCGCTTGTGCGGGCTACGCGCAAAAGCATTCTTTCCCTGTTGGTGGCTGAAGGCAGGCACGACTGTTTCTTGCGCAAACTGCCCCCCGACCTCTGGCCGCCGTACCAAAAAACGGCGGGGGACATGCCGCATCGTGAGCATCCCTGCCCTGCCGAAGGCAAGTGCCAACTGCAGGCCCTGACGATGAAGTGCAACGTGCCCGTGAAGGATCTTGTGCCCGAGCCTGGGCATTTTCCGCTGGATGACGAGCACCCGATGATCACACGCGACTTCAGCCGTTGCGTACAGTGCGGGCGGTGCGCCTCTGTCTGTTCGGCCATTCAGGTGAATGATGCCATTCCGCCGCAATTTGGGCGTCGCGCTGAAAAAGAATCCTGGTGGCCAGTGGTGGACTACACACGCTGTACCCACTGTGGCGAGTGTGTTCAGGCATGCCCCACAGGAGCGCTTACGGCCAAAAAGGCTTACGGCCTTGCTGTGCGCGAAGACAAGATCGATACGGTGCGCACCACCTGCCCCTATTGTGGCGTTGGGTGCCAATTGAACCTGTCCGTCAAGGATGACCGCATCATTGAAGTCAACGGCGTTGAAAACGCCAGCCCCAACAAGGGCAGTCTGTGCGTCAAGGGACGCTTTGGCTATGACTTTATCTACAGCAAGGAAAGGCTTACCGACCCGCTTATTCGCCGGCAGGATGGCTCCTTCAGAAAAGCCTCGTGGGACGAAGCCCTGGACCTCATAGCCGCAAAATTTTCTGAAACTATTGAGAATCACGGCCCGGACGCAGTGGCCGGGGTGGCATGTGCCCGTAGTGTCAACGAAGATAACTACCAGATGCAAAAACTCTTTCGCGCGGTGTTCAAGACCAATAATATTGATCACTGCGCGCGTACCTGACACGCCCCCACCGTGGCCGGTCTGGCCACATCGTTTGGTTCAGGTGCTATGACAAACAGCTTCGCCCACCTGGGTGAAGCCAAGATGCTGTTACTCATAGGTTCCAATATCACGGAGGCTCACCCCGTGGCAGGAACCCTTGTTAAACAGGCCGTGCGCAACGGCTGCCGACTGATTGTCGCTGATCCGCGCCGCACAGCCATCGCCAAAGAGGCGGAAAACCACCTGCAACTCCGTGTGGGTTCAGATATTGCCCTGCTCAATGCCATCATGCATGTGCTCATTCGTGATGATCTGTACGACAAGCATTTTGTGGCACGGCATACTATTGGCTTTGAAGAACTGCGGCGCAATGTTGCCGACTGCACCCCGGAAAAGGCAGCGCCCATCTGTGGCATTGCCCCGGAAGTTATCGAACGCACAGCCCGTGACCTGGCTTCGGTCAGGCCAGCCATGCTGGCCTATACGCTCGGCATTACGGAGCATACCTGCGGCGTTAACAACGTGCTGGCCTGCGCCTCGCTGCAAATGCTGCTGGGCAATATGGGTAAGGCGCTGGGCGGCGTGAACCCCCTGCGTGGACAGAACAACGTGCAGGGCTCCTGTGATATGGGCGCGCTGCCGGATACCTACCCTGGCTACGGCAAAGTGGCAGACAAAGCCGCAAGAGAAAATTTGGAGCATTTCTGGGGCACATCCTTGCCTACAGGGCCGGGTATGATGATGCCCGACATGCTGGATGGCCTCAAATCAAAGAAAATCAGGGCCATGTACATTTTTGGCGAAAACCTCGCCAACACAGAGCCTGATATCAGCCATGTGGAAAGCTGCCTGTCTTCTGCCGAATTTCTGGTAGTGCAGGATATTTTTCCCAATGAAACGACTCGGTTCGCCCATGTGATTCTGCCTGCCGCTGCCTGGGGTGAAAAAGACGGCACCTTCAGCAACAGTGAGCGCCGTATCAGCCGGGTGCGCGCCGTCAGCCCGGCCCCTGGTCAAGCCAAGATGGACTGGTGGATCTTCAAACAGCTGGCGGCCCGCTTTGGGCACCAGTGGCAGTCCGACTCGGCCCAGGATTTGTGGGACAATGAAATATCCGTGCTGGCCGAGCTGTTTCGGGGTATCAAATACCGCCGTATCGAGGGCGACGGCCTGCAATGGCCCTGCACGCATGAAGACCATCCCGGCACCCCAGTGCTACACAAGGACGGGGCATTCACGCGGGGCAAGGGGCTTTTTGTGCCGGTAAAATGGACAGCCGCCGCAGAAGTGGCCGACGAGGAATACCCCTTTGTGCTCAGTTCCGGCAGACGGCTCTACCACTACCATACGCGCACGCAAACGGGCCGCAGCAAAGGTCTTAACACGCTTATGGGGCACGATACGGCAGACATTTCCACTGCCGATGCCTCCCGCCTGAAAATTACTGACGGCGAGACCATTCGCGTATCTTCCCGCCGGGGATCTGTGCTGGTTCGAGCCAAGGTAACGGATGACATGCCGATGGGCATGGTGTGGATGGCCTTTCACTTTCGGGAAAGCAACGCCAACTGGCTTACCAACCCGGCGATGGACCCGATTACCAAAACAGCCGAATACAAGGCATGCGCTGTAAAGGTTGAAAAAGCAGGAACGGCAGAAGCGGCTGACGCTGCCCCCAGATAATTCGGCGCAGTCCTGCCACCCCCAATATTGGGCGCTACGCAGGGCTGCGCTTGGCTATGACTGTGCTGCAATATTATGTGCAGCGTTTGGCTGACATTTTCACAGTCGGCCATGGCAGCCAAAACCAGTTACGAAAAATCATATTTTTCAATTTACAAAACAGCCCGGCAGTACCGGGCTGTTTTTTGTATGCATAACAATTTATAATAGTAGCAATAATTTGCATTTTCAGCATACAGGCAGCGGCAATGACATATTGTCATGACGATTATTTATTCTCATTTTTTTCACCTTTCCGCTTTATCATGCATTTTTTGCTGGTGATTTTCATTAACAATAGGTAATTTGGATCACTAATATCTGCAACTCATCGCAGGTGTACCCTGCCCTGGAGGATCTCTGATGCTTACATCACCCTACAAAGAATTTTACGAAGCCATCGCAGCCTTTATTCCTAAAAATCGTATATATACCGATCCGCTACGCTTGCTGGCCTACGGCACGGACGCCAGCGTCTACCGCCTCACCCCGCAACTGGTAGTGGACGCTCTTGATGAAGCCGAAATTGTTCAGCTCATGGGTGTGGCCGACCGCCTGCGCGTGCCCGTGACTTTTCGTGCGGCAGGCACCAGCCTTTCTGGTCAGGCAGTGACGGACTCCGTGCTGGTGCGCATCGGGCAAGGCTGGAAAAACTGGCGCGTGGGCGAACAGGCTGAAAAAATCACCCTGCAGCCCGGCATCATCGGCTCTGGCGCCAACAAAATTCTGGCAGAATTCGGCAAAAAAATCGGCCCTGATCCGGCCTCTATCGACAGCTGTTTCATTGGCGGTATTTTTGCCAACAATGCCAGCGGCATGTGCTGTGGCACCTCCGACAACTCTTACAAAACAGTGCTTTCCACCCGTATGGTTTTGTCCGACGGCACTCTTGTTGATACGGCAGACGCCAAAAGCCGCGCCGCTTTTGCCAAAACTCACGGACACATCCTTGAAGGCCTGAAGAATTTGCGCAAAAAAATTATGAATGATGCCGCCCTGGCTGACCGCATTCGCCGCAAGTTCAAAATCAAGAACACCACGGGCTACAGCATCAACGCCCTCGTTGACTATGAAGACCCTTTTGAAATTCTGCAGCACCTCATGGTGGGCTCCGAAGGCACGCTGGGCTTCATTGCCGAAGTGACCTACCGCACTGTAGAGGAAGCTCCCTTCAAGGCGTCCGCCCTCATGTTGCTGCCCACCATCACGGCGGCCTGTGACCTTGCCTCGGCTGTGGCCACTCTGCCCGTGTCATCGGCAGAACTTATGGACAGAGCCTCTCTGCGCTCGGTAGAAGGCACGCCCGGCCTGCCCGAAGGACTGGACACTCTGGACGACGCCGTCTGCTCCCTGCTGGTTGAAACCCGCGCCTCAACCAAGGAAGAGCTGGACAAAAACATCGCCACCATCAATGACGCCTTCAAGGACGTGCAGTTTGTTCGTCCCCATGCCTTTACCGACAAGGCTGAAGAATACAGCAAGCTGTGGCTGATCCGTAAGGGCATTCTGGCTTCGGTGGGCGGCATGCGTCCTGTGGGCACATCCATTGTTATCGAAGACGTAGCCTTTCCTCTTGAACGTCTTGGTGAAGCCGCCGCTGACCTGCAAGCCCTGTTTGCCCGTCACGGCTACACAGTGGCCCCCCTGTTCGGCCATGCCAGAGACGGCAACCTGCACTTCGTCTTCTGGCAGGACTTCGGCTCGCCCACAGAAGTGGCCCGCTACGCGGCCTTTATGGACGACTTCTGCAAGCTCATCACTGAAAAGTACGACGGTTCTCTCAAGGCGGAACACGGCACAGGCCGTAACGTGGCCCCCTTTGTTGAAATGGAATGGGGCGCAGCCGCCTATTCCATCATGAAATCCATCAAGGAACTGCTGGACCCCAAGAGCATTCTTAATCCTGGCGTGCTCATGAATTCTGACCCGCAAGGGCACATCAAGAACCTCAAGCCCTTATACCCCGCTGACGAGCTTGTGGACAAATGTATGGAATGCGGCTTCTGCGAATCTGTTTGCCCATCACGCGACCTCACGCTTACGCCGCGCCAGCGCATTACCGCCTACCGCGAGATATGCCGCCTGCGTGAAACAGCGCCCGACAGCAAGGAACTGAAGAAGCTCGAAAAACAGTACGAATACATGGCCAAGGCCACCTGCGCCGCCGACAGCCTGTGCCGTCCCCGCTGCCCCGCAGGCGTGGACACTGGCGTATTCATCAAAAGTCTGCGCAAGAAAGACGCTGGCAAACTCAGCAACAAAATTGCTGACAGCATCGCCGACCACTTTGCCGGAACCTGCCGCGCCATGTCGCTGGCCCTTACTGGCGTGGACAAGCTGCACCGTGCTCTTGGCAGCACCTTTATGGAAAACGGTTCAAGGTTGCTGCGCTGCATCACCTTCAACAAGGCCCCCTTGTGGAACAAAGACATGCCCACAGGCGGCAGCAAGATACGCCTGCCCGAAACGCACAGTGCCAACCCCAAACGGGTGGTGTACTTCCCCAGTTGCATAGCCCGTAACATGGGCCCCGGCGAAGAACACACGGACCGCAGAACTGAGCCGGAAGCTGTTATCAGCGTACTGCTCAAGGGCGGCTACGACGTTATCCTGCCCAAGAATCTGGACAAGCTCTGCTGCGGCATGGCCTTTGCCAGCAAGGGGCTTTCCGATGCGGCGCATAAAAAAGAAAAAGAACTGGAAGCCGCTCTTAAGGAAGCCAGCAATGACGGCCAGTATCCTGTGCTGTGCGAAACCAGCCCCTGCCTGCTGCACATGAAGCAGACCCTTGATCCGTCTCTCACTCTGATGGAGCCCATTGAGTTCATTCTTGAGAAGATGGACGGCTGCCTCAAGTTCACCAAGCTGCCCAAAACCATTGCCCTGCATGCCACCTGCTCTGTGCGCAAGATGGGCCTTGAGGGCAAGCTTGAAAAGCTGGCCAAGATGTGCGCCGAAAACGTCATTGTTCCAGACGGCATCAACTGTTGCGGATGGGCAGGCGACAGAGGTTTCACCCACCCCGAACTCAACGAGTCCGCACTCAAGGGCCTGCGCATGCAGGTCAGCACATGCGAAGTGGGCTATTCCTCAAGCCGCACATGCCAGATCGGTCTTTCTCTGCATAGCGGCATCCCGTATTACTCCATCGTCTTCCTGGTGGACGAAGCCAGCGTGTAGGCGCAAACCACCCACCCCAGCCTGACAATCCAAGGGCCGCTGAGTGCATCAGCGGCCCTTTAAAATTGCCCGGTCATGGGCGCAGCCATCAACACAATAAAAACTTACAAAAATCACACGCCAAACAAGCTCCGCACTGCCTTGTTGCCAACCCGGCAGCATCGTGCTTTCGCGGTGAAGCATTGCATGTGGTGAGTGCAACACTTTTCAAACGCAACCTGCTTCCGGTATTACGGATGTAGCATTCTCTGCGCCCAGCGCGGTGCAAGTTTCATATAGTTGGCAACGGCCTGTCGCTAACGGTCTGTCGAACCCAATATGCCAAAACTATGCCCGTAGCGCGGCGATCCCCGGTTTAATTACAGTTCGCAGGGCTTTTGTATGTGTAGGACTTTACTTTGCCCGCCAATCACGTATGGTGCCGAGGACGTGACAGCCCGCGAAGATATTTCGCTGTCCGGCGCCCCGGTTTACCGGGTAGCCGAAGGGCCGGATGCCGGAAATGCCGGGCGTGCGGATTCTTTTTTCATCTACGTAATTATTTATTATTTTGCGTAGTTATAAAAAATATAAAAAAAAATCTACACATGCCCCTTTTCAACCCGCCAGCGTGTCTTATTTCATGACTGGTGCGGGGCCCGATTGGACAGCATGTTCATCAAGGCCTGTAACGCGCAATATTTCCAGCGCGGCCGCTTGTTTGCGTCCAATGCTGTGTCCCCCAAGGGACAATAATAACATTTCCGGGAGGATCTGACGTCATGAAGCTGAAACCCCTTAACGACCGTGTTCTGGTCAAACGCCTTGAATCCGAAGAAAAGACCGCCGGTGGCCTGTTCATTCCTGATACGGCTAAAGAAAAGCCGTCCAAGGGTCAGGTTGTGGCTGTGGGTCCCGGCAAGGTAGGGGATAATGGCGAGCGCGCCCCTCTGGCCGTCAAGGCCGGCGACGAAGTGCTGTTCAACAAGTACGCTGGTACTGAAGTGAAGCTTGACGGCGTTGACCATCTGGTCATGCGTGAAGAAGACATTCTCGCCATCATCGACTAGCTCCCACCTTTGCGAATTACTATTTAGGAGGAAATGTCCCAATGTCTGCTAAAGAAATTTTCTTTGACGTTAAAGCCCGTGAAAAACTTTCCCGTGGCGTAGATAAGCTTGCCAACGCCGTTAAGGTTACCCTTGGACCCAAGGGCCGTAACGTGGCTATTGAAAAGTCCTTCGGCGCTCCCGTTATCACCAAGGACGGCGTGACGGTTGCCAAAGAAATCGAACTGTCTGACAGATTCGAAAACATGGGCGCTCAGCTCGTTAAGGAAGTGGCCTCCAAAACTTCCGACGCCGCCGGCGACGGTACCACCACCGCCACCATTCTGGCGCAGGCCATTTACCGCGAAGGCATCAAGCTTGTGGCCGCTGGCCGCAACCCCATGGCCATCAAGCGCGGCATCGACAAGGCTGTTGAAGGCCTGATCGCTGAGCTGGCCAATCTTGCCAAGCCCACCCGCGACCAGAAAGAAATTGCCCAGATCGGCACCATTTCCGCCAACTCTGACACCACCATCGGCAACATCATTGCCGAAGCCATGTCCAAAGTGGGCAAGGAAGGCGTCATCACCGTTGAAGAAGCCAAGGGCCTCGAAACCACCATGGACGTGGTGGAAGGCATGCGCTTTGACCGCGGCTACCTGTCCCCCTACTTCGTGACCAATCCCGAAAAGATGGTTTGCGAAATGGACAATCCTTACATCCTGTGCACGGAAAAGAAAATCTCCAGCATGAAAGACATGCTGCCCGTGCTTGAGCAGGTTGCCAAGGTGAACCGTCCCCTGATGATCATCGCTGAAGACGTGGAAGGCGAAGCCCTGGCCACTCTGGTGGTCAACAAGCTGCGTGGCGCCCTGCAGGTTGTGGCCGTGAAGGCCCCCGGCTTTGGCGACCGCCGCAAGGCCATGCTGCAGGACATCGCTGTGCTCACCGGCGGCCAAGTGGCTTCCGACGACACCGGTTCCAAGCTTGAAAGCATGACCCTCGCCGAACTTGGCACCGCCAAGCGCGTTGTCATCGACAAAGAAAACACCACCGTTGTTGACGGCGCTGGCAAAGGCGACGACATCAAGGCCCGCGTGAAGCAGATTCGCGCCCAGATCGAAGACAGCTCCTCTGACTATGACCGCGAAAAGCTGCAGGAACGCCTTGCCAAGCTGGTGGGCGGCGTAGCCGTGGTTCATGTGGGCGCTGCCACCGAAGTGGAAATGAAGGAAAAGAAAGACCGCGTTGAAGACGCCCTCAATGCCACCCGCGCTGCCGTGGAAGAAGGTATTGTGCCTGGCGGCGGTACCGCCCTCATCCGCGTGGCCAAGGTCCTTTGCGACATCAAGCCCGCAGACGACGACGAACTGGCTGGCGTGAACATCATCCGCCGCGCCATTGAAGAACCCCTGCGCCAGATCGCCCACAATGCCGGCTTTGAAGGCTCCATTGTGGTTGAAAAAGTGCGCGACGGCAAAGATGGCTTCGGTTTCAACGCCGCTACCGGCGACTACGAAGACCTCATCAAAGCTGGCGTTATCGACCCCAAAAAGGTGACCCGTACAGCTCTGCAGAACGCCGCTTCCGTGGCTTCCCTGCTGCTGACCACCGAATGCGCCATTGCTGAAAAGCCCGAACCCAAGAAAGAAGCCGCCATGCCTGACATGGGCGGTATGGGTGGCATGGGCGGCATGGGCGGCATGTACTAAGCCTGCCCACAGCTTCTCAGCTTATAGAGTGATAAGGCCCCCGCTATGCGGGGGCCTTTTTGCAATAGAGGGACTCACTATGATCCGTTACGGCTTTGCCTGCAAAACCATCGGCTTGCCAGAGGCCGTCCAGACCAGCCTTACCTTGGGGCGCGCCAGCCATGACAACTTGCTAACGGCAAGCCGCACAAATTTGCGTGCCTTGGAAAGTATGCTGCGTTATTGCCAGCAACAGTCATTGGCCCTCATGCGCATCAGTTCTGATATTATTCCTCTGGCTTCACATGAAGCAGTGCATTTTGACTGGCAAGCAGAGCTGAAACCCGAGCTTGCAGCGCTGGCCGATATCGTGCGCCAAAGCGGCGTGCGCCTTTCCATGCATCCGGGTCAGTACACAGTGCTCAATTCACCTCACAGCGACGTGGTTCGCCGTGCTGTGGCCGACCTTGCTTTTCATGCTGACTTTCTTGACGCCATACAAACAGGGCTTGATTCTCGCATCGTGTTGCACCTTGATGGTGGCTACGGCGATAAAAAAACCTCATTGGAGAGGTTGCGTGAAAGCCTTGCTGCTCTGCCTTCGTCTATCAGGCAACGGTTGGCGCTGGAAAACGATGAGCGCATTTACACTGTTGAAGACGCATTAAGTTTATACGATGAATTTGGATTACCTGTCATTTTTGACGTTTTTCATCACGAATTGAATCCCCCAGACCACGGCGACATGTTGTATTGGCTCGATCAGGTCAAGCTGACATGGGATCCACACAGCGGCAGGCAGAAAATCCATTATTCGCAGCAACTGGCAGACGGCAGACCGGGTATGCACTCCCAGACCATCAGCATGAAGCCATTCATGCAGTTTCATGCCCTGCTCGGCACGCGTGATCTTGATGTCATGCTGGAGGTCAAGGACAAGAATCTTTCGGCCATCAAATGCGCCAACTTAACATGGCCCGATCTTCCCCGGCGCAACCTCACAGAAGAATGGGCGCGCTACAAATACTTTGTTCTGGAACGCTCGCCTCAAGGCTATGCAGCGATACGCCAGTTGCTCAAGAGCGATAGCCCGTCAGCCGAAGAATTTTATGCAATTATTGAGAATACCCACGCCTGTGATCTCAAACCGGGCAAGGCCAGAAATGCGGCAGAACATGTGTGGGGCTATGTAAATAAGGCGACCCCTCCCAAGGAGGCAGCCCGTATGCATAAAGACTTTGACGAACTTGGCTCAAGTCTTGCCCCGCTGGCCCGCATAAAACGCCGTATTCTATCTCTGGCAGAAGCTCAGGGGCATGACTATCTTGTGAACAGTCTTTATTTTTATCTATAGCATTGCTACGGCCAAGCGCCCGCATGACTCTGCCAACGTATGCTGCTACATAGCCCGCAGACATGACCATATGAGCGCTTACTGCTCTCAATTGATGCCGCGTTTGGTAAAATCCCGTTAATTCGTAGAGTACTAGAGCAGATTAACTTTGAAATGCATTACATTTCAAAGTTGTCATTCTGCAGAAAAATGTGATTTTCTGCAGAATCCACGCCGCGTTACGGCGCGCTGCACGCTTGTGCATCGTTAGAGCATTTAAACTTTTTCAAAGTTAAAATGCTCTAACCGCGTGGCACATACCAGCTTTTCACAACAATATTTACATGCAAAAGAGCCCGGAACCAATGGTTCCGGGCTCTTTCTTACATCTATTGAATGTCAGGCTTGCTAATCTTTCAGCAGACGGGCTGCCTCAAGGGCTTTGGCCTGTTCTTCGAAGCTCTGGAAGCCAGCATGGTGCAAGGAGTCCAACACAGTGTCGTCCCAGTTCCAGGTGGCGTAGATCACAGGCTTGTGGAAGGTAGAACGGAAGCTCTGCAGTTCAGCACGGTAGAAGTCTTCCTTGGGGGTATCAAGATGCTCGCGGAACTGTTCGTGCCGACGCTGCAACTCTCCTTCATACCATTCCTGAATATCCTGCGGGTTCTTGTACTTCTTAAGGATATGGCCGTAACCGGCCTTTTCCATAAGCCCCGCAAGACGCTGGTGGTGCTGCTGGCCAAGCCATTTGCCAAGATCCGAAGTGGGGATCTTTTCAGCTTCAACTGCAGCGATGTCGAACACGGTCTGATAGTACGTGTCGGGCACCACCGAGGCAGACGTAATGCCCGCAATGGCCACCAAACCGCGCAGAATCAAACTGTTTGACACGCCCTGACCGCAGAAGCCCACCTTCTTGCCGTACTTGAGCCCGGTGAAGATACTCACCAGTATGGCCCAGACAACAGCGGGATCTTCTTCGTCATAAATGTGCGCAAGGCGCGCATTATCGCGGTCAGTGGCAAGCACCATCTGGGTCATGTCGTTGGAGCCGATGGAGAAACCGTCAAACTCCGAAATGAACTGCTTGGCCAAAATGGCATTGGAGGGCAGCTCGGACATGAGGATAATCTTGAGGCCGTCCTGGCCGCTCTTGAGCTTGTGCACCTGCTCAAGGTAGCTGCGCATGGAGCGGGCTTCTTCCAGAGTACGCACGAAGGGCAGCATCATACGCAGGTTGCTGCCGCCGTATACGCCCCGGGCCAGCTTGAACGCCTCAATTTCCCAGTCATGAATGTTACGGGAAACACCACGATAACCAAGCATGGGGTTGTCTTCGAAATGTTCGAAGAGGTTGCCGCCAAGCAGGTTGCGGTATTCGTTACTCTTGAAGTCAGTTGTGCGGTAAGTGATGGGCTTGCCGTAGAAGGCCATGGCAAAAAGAGCCAGGTTTTGGGCAAGGGTTTGCACATAGTGCTCTTTGCCGGTACGGAAGCCGCGTGCTTTAATCATGCTGCGGATTTTTTCCGTCAGATTGCGCACGTCGTCCATCTCTTTCTTCAGACCAGAACGCAGGCCCACTTCTTCACGCAGGTGAGCTATATTTGCCATAAGGCGCGTCACGCCCGGCAGGTTTTCAATACGCTTCACATGAGCGTCGACACTGGCCTCGATTTCGGCAATACGCTTGCCAGACTCGGGGTCGTTGCTGTTTTGCAGGGCAAGCTCATCATCATAACCCATGATGATGCGAACATGGTCAGCCAGATCGGGAGAAGTTTTAAGAACTTCGATACGACGTGAGGCCATTTCCATGTGCTGGTCAATTTTGTGTTCCAGCTCACGCATCTTGCGGTGCTGCAACAGCACGTCTTCAGCAGTAAGGTTATTACCGCTATCAGCCAGGGCACCCAGCTCAGCAGCAAGGCCCGTGATCTCACCAACGTGTTCGCGCAGGTTAAGATTGAAGACGATAAGCCCAACAGACATCTGTTCGCGCAACACCTTGGAAAGGCGGTCTTCAAGCTCCTTCAGCTTGGCATGCACCACGCCTTCAAGCTCGCCCTTGTCAAAGGCTTCCAGAGCTTGGGGATGAATGCTGATATTGCCCAGCATGAACTCAGCCCGCAAAAGGCCCACTTCAAACTGGTCAAAATTGCGCAAGCGGGAAAGAAAGAGCGCCTGGCCAACATCGGCAAGCACAAGGCCAACCTTGGTTTTGGTGGCGGGCAGCTTGGCCACGTCCATTTCGCCGCCCACCTCGTGCAGGGGCAAAAGGCCGCGGTACACACGCCCACGCGTGCCGTCAACCGTGATCTCGGCACCATCCAGAGCGCGCAGCACATCCAGACGCTGAATACCGATAACGGCAGCAATGCCAAGTTCGCGCGATGTAATGGCCGCGTGGCTCGTGTCGCCGCCAACGTCAGCCATAATGGCAGACGCCACACGCATACCCGGCACCATGTCCGGGTCGGTACGTTCGGCTGCAAGCACATCGCCCTTGGAGATCTTGTTCAGTTCCAGAGCCGAGCGCAAGAAACGCACCGTGCCCTGCCCTGCTCCGCGTGAAGCTCCGTTGCCTTCAACCAGCACTTCGGCTTCTGCCGCAGCCTTGGGATCGACCTCACGGCGGCGCATGAAGATAGTGGTGGGGTGCAGCTCCAGATCTTCGTTCCAGCGGGTTTCAGGCCGCGCCTGCACGAACCAGAGCTTGTCATTGGCGTCAATGCAGAATTCCGTATCCATGATCATGCCGTCGTAAGCCTTGCTTACGGCACGCACGCCCATGGCCACGCGCTCGGCCTGACTGAGTGAAAGCGCCCAGCGCAGAGCCTCAAGCTCGGGCACTTCCACTTCTTTGGTGCCGCCCCTTTCGTCATAAACAATCTTCATGTCCTTGCAGCCCATCTGACGGATAACGACTTCGCCGCCATCGTCGCGCTGGAAGACATAAAGCTTGTCGGGCGTAACCTTGCCGCCCACCACAGCCTCACCAAGGCCGTAGCTGGCATCAATGCTCACCAGATCCCGGCGGCTGGTGCCGCGGCAACCGGTGGCAGTATCGGCAGAAAATGCCGTGCCGGAGATGACGGGATTAATCATCTGCATCATGCACACAGAAAGAGAAGTGTGCTCGATGGCCCATTCTTTTTTGGCTGTTTCAGCGATGGATTCGTCGCCTGTTTCTTCAGCCTTGGCCAGCGCGTCCAGAATGGCCTCACGGCGATAGGTCATGGAGCGCAGGTTGTAGGCCGATGAACAGTCCCAGTGGTAGGCTTCAACAACCCTGTCTTCGCCCACCATGTTCAGGTAGGTGTCCTGAAGGCCAGCAAAAGCTTTTTTGCGGGAGTCTTCGCCAGCGGCGGAAGAACGCACCGCAACCGGGGTCATGTCGTCCGTGTTGTCCTGACAGATTTCACGGTACGCCGCACGCACGGCCTCGTCGACTTCGGCAGGAACTTCAACGGAAAGAATAGCGGCCTGCACGATGACAGAGCGCTTGCGCAGCTGGTCAATGCCCTCAGGAGAAGTGGCAAAGCCTTCAACGATATTGTTGATAAAGGTGCGCAGCTTTGTGTGCGACTGCTCGCCTTCGGCCTTGGCAGCCTGATAGATCTGCTTGCCGAGCTGACGCACGAACTTTTGCAGAAAGTCCGGGTCCTGGTTAATTTCGGGGTCGTTCCAGTCAATGCGTCCGTATTCACGGTCCACAACACTGCGCACCACACGCCCGTTCACCTTGGTTTCGTCAAGAAGCTGGTGAAAGGCCAGAGAAGAAATGGCGCGAAAATAAGGCGCCTGAATGCCTTCAATCTGGCTGATTAACGCCGTGTTATAGTTTTTACCACCAACAAGCAATTCCGCTTCGGGTCCAAGCTGCACAATGTCGGCGCCTGTAAGCACCAGTTTTTTCTGAATGGCTTCAGGGGTATTCCCCTTTGCTTTATTCTGCGCAGGTTTGGCGGCGGTACTCTTACCCATGTCTTCCTCCGGTTTGGGAAACAGAAGCATTGCAACCTAGGAAATTGTATATCGGCATCAGAAAACTGTCCACAAATTACCGTACCACGGAAGGCTATTTGGCTTTTGCAACAATTTTACCGATGAGCCGGCCCCTCAAGATTGCCGGCATTAGCGGATTTGGCTTCCGGAAGACAGTCTTCCGGAAGCCAAAAGGCGTCAATGTCGCGGGGTCTAGCAGACCCGTGAACCACAATAAGGGCAAAAGGTGATGTTTTCCATCGGGATGGGCTGCCCGCAGGCTTCGTTGGCGCACACGCGGGGCACAGGGCCGAGTTCCACGATGAGCTCGCCTTCACGCACAGAAACCATCTGCTTGCTTTCTTTGAAGTCAGCGGTTTTCAGCACACGTTTGACCATGCCGTCCACGGGGGCAAGCACGGCCTTTTCCTGCTTCATGATGGACACGTTGAACAGTTCTTCTCCAGCCTTAACAACATCACCGGGGTGAACGTACATGACCCACAAGTCGCCATTGCTGGGCGCAGCCACATGATACTGGTTGGCCGGATCGGCCATCAGAGCACCCTTGGCAGCAGTGCCCACAGGCTGACGCACCTGTACTTCGCAGCTCATGAACTCAGAGTCCAGCACATAACGGCAGATGGATATGCCAGCCTCATTGGGAGTTGATATGCTCAACAACTGCAAGTGATGTGGCTTGCCGCTGCTGTCGTTGAAATACAGGTCCTGACCCACTTTCAGTCCCTCAAACCACACATGCAGGGGCAAGTTGTTCGGGTCGCCAAACTTTGCCTTGAACTGAACGGTTTTGAGGGCGTCTGCCGGGTGGTTGAGGTAGAGCACAAACTCTTCTTCATTGGGCTTGCGCTTGAGAATATCGGCGCAGGCCTTTTCTTCCGCAGCAAGGTTCACGTCAACCAGAGATTCCAGAGGCGAAGTCTCTGTCCGGCTGGCAATGGCGTTCTTCCACTCTGCACCAAAGGCGCTCATGTAGACCCAGTCAGCAGGAAAGCCCAAAGGCAGCTTGCCGAACTTGCCAAGCAAAAGGTTGCGGAAGGCATCGTTGCAATCGCGGTAGATGTGCAGGCGAGCCTTGCGCATTTCCTGCGACAGCTCTTCTTCGGGGGTGCGCGTCACTTCGGCGAGCACCTGAAGCAGGTAGCGCACTTCGTCTTCGCCGCCACGCTTCCAGGCCCCGGTAACGGCCAGGAAGGCCGTGTTCCAGGTGATCTGGGAACCGGGCGTCACGTCATGATAGCGCACAATCTGACGAGTGCTTTCAAGGAACTTGAGCATATAGGGCAACAGGTGAATGTAGCCCTGCTTCATGGCCCCTTCCTGCGAGGAAGAGGTGGCTCCGCCGGGCATGCCGTGCAGGGTGACGTCATAGTCTATACCCTGGAAGTACGGCGCGCAGTAGCGGTCATAGTACGGCATGATCTGCTTGCACACGAAGTTGGCGTCGCGGATGGCACCCTTGTCCAGGTGACACTTGAGGCCAAGCTCGTCTTCAATGTAGGCCATGGTGGCCAGCACATCGCCCTGGCCATACGAACGCACGGCTGATCCCAGACCCACATCTATAATATGGGTTCCGGCCTTGGCGGCTGCGCCGCAGGCGGGCACAAACAGTCCGTCGGTGTAATGGCGGTGATAGTGCAGTACCAGTTCAGGCCAGACTTTGCGAATAGCCGTCACCAGTTCGGTCATAAAGCGCGGGGGGCATACCCCGGCCATATCTTTAAGGCCCAGAATGATGTGGCGTGAAGCTTCTTTGGGGTCAACGCCCATAACGCTACCCACCATGCGCAGCATGCCTTCCGTAACGCCAAGGTAGTGCTGCACATCAAAGCCCTTGGCCCAGGACATTGATATGGCAGGCTGGAAGATGACGTCATTACGTCCAAGAACCACTTCGGCCATAGGACGCATGTTTTCAACATGGTTCAGAAAGTCAAAGCAGCGGATGATCTGGTAGTGATCGCAGATCATTTCCCCGGTCTTGAGCATAAGATTACGGGGTTGGGGCGTGTAGCCAAGCACGTTGGTAGAGCGCACCAAGAGCTGCTTCATGGTCTTGGGGGCAAAGCGGTTCCATTCCTTCGCTTCAGTGAAGGGATAGGTCATGTTGGCAAGCATGGCCACATGGAAATGCGCGCCGCCGCCATTTTCTATGGAGAAGTACCCCACGTTATCCAGATACGGGCCAATAAGCCTGTCTTCGGCAAGGCGGAAGCGGTTGCCGGAGTTGGACTGGGTGAAGTCGCGCGGCGTGGTGTCGGTAAAGTGCACCTGCCCTGAGTCACGAATGTAATCCAACGTCGCCAAGCGGTCGCCCTGCGGATAGGGCGAGGGCTGCTTGCGCTGCGCCGAGGTAATGGCGGGCAGCACAGGTTCGAAGGGCCCAAGACATGGCGTGGTATCCGAGCGGTATTCGCCAAGCTGCACATAAGGGTTGTAGCCCTTGGCGGAAACTTCGGCCACAAGCTTGGACAGGCGCTCTCCCTCGGGAGCAAGGTCGGTATAGACCATAAGCTCCGGATGGTCGGCAATGAAGTTGGTATTGATCTTGCCCTGACGGAACAAGGGATTCTTTATGACCTGGCGGTAAAAAGGAATAGTCGTCTTGATGCCGCCAATCACATATTCACTAAGCGCGCGTTCCATAATGCCCAGGGTCTTTTCCCAGTCATGCGCATAGGAAATGAGCAGGGCTCCCGCAGAGTCATAGTTGGCGGGAAACTCGTAACCTGCGCTGATGTTGGAGTCCAGGCGCACACCGGGGCCGCCGGGAGAAACATAGCGCGAAATCAGACCAGAATTGGGGGCGAAGTTGTCCTGCGGGTTTTCGCAGTTTATACGTACCTGCATGGCACAGTACGAAGGACGCAGGTTTTCTTCGCGGTAACGCAGTTCCGCACCAAAGGCCACGGCAATCTGCTCTTCCACAAGGTCTATGCCATAACGGCATTCCGTGATGCCGTGCTCCACCTGAAGGCGCGTGTTGACCTCAATGAGGTACGGCGTTCCGTCAGGCGTGACAAGAAATTCCACCGTAGCAAGGCTGTGGTAGCCCACAGCGCGCACCAGACGGCGGGAATAATCCTTGAGGCGCTCACGCAAATTGCGTGAAAGGCCGGCCCAGGGTGAAGGAGTGATTTCAATGAGTTTCTGATGGTTGCGCTGCACCGTGCAATCGCGTTCATCAAAAGCAAAGACATTGCCGTACATGTCGGCAATAACCTGAATTTCAATGTGGCGAACATCGGCAAGAAACTTTTCCACAAACAGGCGTGGGTTGCCAAAAGAAGCCTGAGCCATAGTGGAAGCCTTGAAAAAGGCGTCTTCCAGCTCTGCTTCATTATGGATGGCAAAAATGCCACGGCCACCGCCGCCGCCTTCAGCCTTGAGCATGATGGGCAGCCCCATCTCGCTGATGAGCTTTTTGGCCGTGGGCACGTCAACAGCGCCGTCAGAACCGGGAACCACCGGAATGCCAAGCTTGCGGGCAACTTCGCGCGCCTGCACCTTGTTGCCAAGCAGGTTCATGGCCTCGGCGGTAGCGCCGATAAAAGTAATGCCCGCTTCTTTGCAACGTGCGGGAAAGCGCGTGTCTTCAGAGGCAAATCCCCAGCCGGGGTGGATGCCTACAACGCCACGTTGTTTCGCCTTGGCAATAACACTGTCAATGTCCAGATATGCACGAGGTTCTGCACCTAGCAGGACCAACTCCTGAGCGGTGGATGCCGCCGGAGCGGTTTTATCCACATCGGTGGCAGTCATGGCTGCCACCGCGTCAAACCGTTCCCTAATGGAACGGCAGATGCGCCGGCCCGGGATACCCCGGTTGGCGACAAGTATTACCTTACCCCTCAAAAAATCCTGCACTTCCGAGAATGTCTTGTTGGCCATGCCTTTTAACCCTTTACTGCTGCTCTGCCGGTACGCAGAAGGCTCCCGCTGAAAAATTCCTCAAGCCGTCCGTTTTGGTTAAGACAAAGGCCGCCTGCCGGACCTAAGCCCGTCAGCCAGCCGCGCACAATGCGCCCATCGTCGCGCAGCTCCACATCTTTTCCACGCCATAGCAAAAGACCGTCGGCGTGCTTTTTCCACTGCCCGGAAAATGAGTGGCAGTGAATATATGCCGAATGCATGCGTATTACAAGCTGTTGCCATAAGGCTTCTGCTGTAGAAATATATCGCCCCTCCTCGGCTTTAAGCTGATCGCGCAAACAGGTTGCTTCCATTGCCGCGCCAGCCCGTAAAACCTCTACTGGCGGGGAAAAATCCACATTGATGCCAATACCCGCCAGCAATATGCCGCCGCGCTCTTCAAGCAAAATGCCAGCCAGCTTTCTGGGCTGCCCATCTGCATCTTCAATCATGATATCATTGGGCCACTTGAGCTGCACAGGCCACCCCAGCAGCCGCAAAGCTTCTGCCAGCAGGCACGCTGTGGCCGGAGCCGCTGCGGATCCGTCAAAGGGCGGAGTCATAGGCAGTCTTATGGCCGCATAAATATTACCAGGAGGCGAATACCAGTTGCGGCGCAACTGGCCGCGTCCGGCAGTCTGGGCAGCGCACTGCACGCTATCCCACGGGGCCAACATATCGCGAACGGCCATGTGCATGGCTGTATCAAGGCAGGAAGAAATATGGCCGAAACGCCAGACAACAGGGCCGGATGGATGCGGCTTTGGTGAAGGGCAAGCGCTTCCCTCATCTGGGTGGCTATGGCATACTGTGAACATGGAACTTTACCTCGTTGGCGGCGCGGTGCGCGATATGCTGTTGGGCCGCACGCCCACGGAACTGGATTTCGCCTTTTCTGGTGATCTGGAAGATTTTTTATCCCTTCACCCGGATGCCCGGCGCGTGGGCAAGAGTGTGCACGTTTGCCTCTGGCATGGGCGGGAGTGCATGCCGTTTCGTGGAGCCGGACCAGAAGAAGACCTTATGGCGCGCGACCTAACAATTAACGCCCTGGCGCTGGACAAAGCCGGAAAGCTGTATATGCATCCGCAGGCTGTCAATGACCTGCAACAGCGAATCCTGCGCCCGGCATCCCCCACAGCTTTTGCCGACGACCCCACGCGGATCTTCCGCCTGGCACGGTTTGCCGCCTACTGGCCTGACTGGCGCATTGACAAAAGCGCCTTTGAACAGATGCGCGCCCTTTCCTATGCGGAGCGCGCCGCCCTGCCTGCCGAACGTGTTGGGCGCGAAGTTCTCAAGGCTTTGGCTGCCCCGGCTCCTGGCCGATTCTTTCGAGTGCTGGCACAAGGGCAAAGCCTTGCTCCCTGGTTCTCTGAACTGGAAAAAGCAGACTGCATTCCGGCAGGCCCTCGGCAATGGCATAGCAATTCGGTTTTAGGGCATAGCCTGCGCATCATGGATACGGTGGCCGGAGATTTCTTGGCGGTCTGGATGGCCTTGTGCCACGACCTGGGAAAAATTTTAACGGATCCAGCCCTGCTGCCCCACCACTATGGCCATGAAAAAAACGGTGTCGCCCTGAGCCTGGAACTGGCCCGCCGCCTTCGCCTGTCGAGCCGTTTCGCCAAAGCAGGGGTGCTTGCGGCTTCGGAGCATATGAAGGGCGGCATGTATACGACCCTTCGCCCCGGAACCCGGCGCGACCTTCTTTGGCGGGTACACACAGCGGGCTTTGATCAGTCTTTCTGGCGGCTGGTTGATGCAGACAGCGGCAGCCCCATCAGCTCCACAGCCCTGGCGCACTTGGCCGTACTTCTTGACGTACGCCTACCCAAGGACTGGCACAACAAGGGTGAAGCTTCAGCCAGAAAACTACGGGAACTGCACTGTCAGGCTCTGGCAAAACAATAACTGGCTCTACGCTTCTTCACCGCACAGCGCGGCCCAGGCGGCATCCATGAACTGTTCACAAAGATCATCCATGACCGGGCTATGGTCCAGCCCGCACAAATGCCCCATGCCGTGAGCCAAAAGACGAATAATGTGTTCTGACGGATCTTGTCCGTACAAGAGACATTCGCGCTGTAACGTGTCCAATGAGAGCAGCAAGACGCCGGGGACGCCACTTCCACCAGGAAAAGAAAGAATGTTGGTCGGTCCCGCACAATCAAGATGCAGGGCATTGGCCTTTGCAACAGCGGCGTCATCCAGCAGAAAAAGCTCCACCGCTATGGGGTGGTGAACGCCGTAATCACTGGAATCTGTAGGCACATCAAGCATCGCGTCAAGCACGGCGCGCATCTGTCGCCAGTGCAAAGGGGCTAAAGCGCCCCCTTTTGGGTAATGACGAAAGACAGTAACCCGCCCCTCACTATTACTGCGGGACCGGGACGGTGAAGGCGACATCACTGTGCGCCATCACCCGAAGATTTCTGCTGTGTGCCTTGTTTCGGCTGACCGCTTTGCCCCTCTGCCCCGTTCACAGGGCCAGAGCTACCGGCAATGCCCGGCTGCCCAACGACATCTTTGCCGGAAACAGTGCGTTCTGGGGCTGCATTGGCCATTTTACCTGTTGCCGCCACGTCTTTCGTTGCGGATTGAGCAGCCACAGGCGCAGCCGGGGCAGCTGCCTTGTTTTCTCCCTTTGCTTCCTGCCGTGCGTTGCCTTTGGCGTCCTTGGCTTCGGGCTTGGCCTCTGCCTTGCCCACAACCTTGGCTACATCGCGAATCTTGGCGTCAGGATAGGCAATACGCTGATGGAAAATACCCGTAAGAATGCGCTGGAAATTTTCACTGAGGTAATGCAGATCTTTGAACGTCAGCTCAGACTCGTCCAACTGCCCTTCAGAGAAAATCCCCTTGATGATAGCGTCAATATGGCTCTTGATTCGCGCCGGGGTAGGTTCAGCAAGCGTACGGCTTGATGCCTCAACCGAGTCAGCCAGCATAAGAATGGCGGCTTCCTTGGTCTGGGGGCGCGGCCCAACATAGCTGTAGTCAGATTCTCTGGGTTTTTCGCCCATATCAATGGCTTTCTGGTAGAAAAAGCGAATAAGGCGCGTGCCGTGGTGCTGCCCGATAATATCCGCAATGTCCTGTCCCAGTTTATAACGCTCTGCCAGCTCCGTGCCTTTTTTGACATGGGACAGAAGAATGAGCGCGCTCATGGACGGCGCAAGCTTGTCGTGCTTGTTGGGTCCGCCAAACTGATTTTCAATAAAATACTCTGGGTAGGACAGTTTGCCAACGTCATGATACAGGGCCGCCACCTTGCACAACAGGCTGTTGGCTCCGATGGCCTTGGCTCCGGCCTCCACCATGTTGGATACTACCAGTGAATGGTGGTAGGTGCCGGGCACTGTGACCATGAGTTCCTGCATCAGAGGCTGCTCAAGACTCATGAGCTCCATCAGCCGGAAGCGTGTGCTGTAGCCAAAGCTCAGCTCAAGCACGGGGCTGACCGCAAAAAGCAAAATAAGCGAAAGCAAGCTGTTGATGGCCACAGCGGCCAGCTGCATGGGAAGCTCGCTAGGAGCTGTCTGTGACAATAGCGCAGTGCCAAACCATATGAGCACCTGCCCAATGGTCAGCGGAACAATACTCCACACCACGTCCTGACGGCTTTGGGCATTGGTCACAAGCCATGTGGCCAGCATGCCGCCAAGGAATTGATACAGGAAGAAATAGAAATCTTCCTGAAACATGAGCATGACGAAAAATGATAGCAACAGCCCCATAGTGCAGTAGCGCCGGGCTGCAAAGATCATGGCTACCAGCCCCACGGCCCCTGCAACAGGAAAGCCCAGGCTCAGTGTATTAAGAAAAGTCACGCTGTCCACGCGCAAGCCCAGCACATAGACTATTTTGGCCCCCACGCTGAAAAGCATGAGCAGCAGCGATATGAGCAGCATATCCTTGCAACGCAAGGGCGTACCGGGCTTGCCGCTGGGAGCGACAAAAAAGCCCACGCTCAGGAGCAGAGAGCAAATAAAGGCTCCCATTGCAGCGGCCCAGTGCATGGGGTCTGAAGAGGATTTGTAAAGAGTTTGTAGCTTTATCTGCTGTTCGCGGCTTACTCGCTCGCCTTTACGCAGCAGCAGTTCGCCCTTGAGAATCTGGTAGTATACCGGCTCCACCATACTCATGACGGCATTGCCGCGTCTTTGCGTGGCCTCTCGGTTAAGTGTAAGCGAGGCGGGTACGGTTGCAGAAAGCAGAATATTAATGGCCCGGCGTGACTGTGGATTCAGAGTGGGAACCTGTCGCACAAGAGAAGACACTTCCGCCAGAAACGATTGCAGATCAGGCAGATTCGTCACTTCTGGACGCAAAATTTCCGTATTGTTGTCCAGATTGCGTATGATAACGCCACTACGCCCAACTCTGGCCGAGCGAATGTCGCCCACCAGCCCTTCGGCCATATGTTCCCGAATACTGGGCAGCAGAGTTTTCAGAAGGTAGGCCTGCACTTCAGGATGCGCCAGTTCAGGCAGCACTTCATCAGCCACAGGAGGCGTCAGCTCGTCGGCAAGTCTTTGCAGGGGGCCTTCCTGCAGTTTGTAGTCTACCCCATTGTTCAGACTGCGCAAAATTTCCACAATACGGCTTTGAAAGGCCGCATAGGGTTCCAGACTCAGATCATATACCGGGGGCTGCAAAAGCAGCACTTGCTTGCGCCGTGCCTTGGTGGCCTGGGTGTCTTCCACCAGAATGTCGCGGTCGGAAATAACGTCAGAATCCGCAACCTGCCCGGCCACATATATTCTGGGTACTACCTCAAAATTGGCCCCAGCCAGTAGCGACAGGGCAAAAAAAGTAATGATGAGGGCAGTAAGCCCCCAGCCGCAATGGTGCCGAGCCCTCAACGCGTGGATGAGGGCCAGGAAGCTAGCGGGCCGTGCCGTCTTTTTCTGCATTATCATAAGCGTTTACTATAGCTCCGACCAGAGGATGGCGCACAACGTCCGCTTTGCTGAAGCGGTGTACAGCCAAACCAGGCACATCAGGAAGAATATTCAGCGCGTGAATAAGGCCCGACCGTGGGCGCTGGCCGCCGGGCTGCATTGGCAGGTCAATCTGCGTGGTATCGCCTGTGACCACCATGCGCGAACCGAATCCCATTCGTGTAAGAAACATTTTCATCTGTTCCTGAGTGGTATTCTGGGCTTCATCTAAAATAATAAAGGCGTCATTGAGAGTACGGCCTCGCATAAAAGCAAGGGGCGCCACTTCAATGGAGCCTACCTCCATCATGGAAGCCACCTTGGGCTGAGGCATCATATCATGTAGCGCGTCATACAGAGGACGGAGGTAGGGATTAACCTTTTCCGCCAGGTCGCCGGGCAAAAATCCCAGGCGCTCCCCCGCTTCCACAGCTGGACGCGTCAGGACAATGCGTTTGACCTTGTGCTGCTGAAACATAGACAACGCCATAGCCACGGCAAGATAAGTCTTGCCCGTGCCAGCGGGTCCAGCCGCGAACACCAGTTCATGACGCCGCAAGAGATCGAGGTAGGTACGCTGGGCCACATTGCGGGCTGTGACCGTTTTGCGGGGGGTATTAACAAAAACAGCATCACGAAAAATCTGGGCCAAACTCAGCCCCGGATCTGCCCTGAGCATCTCGTAAGCCCGGGTAAAATCCTGCTGGCTCAGTGCAAGTCCGCCTCGCAGCAAATCATAAAGCTGCACAAAAACGTTGCACAAGACCTGACGCACATCAGCGTCGGGCGATTCAATATAAATACTGGCCCCTCGGCTGGTGATTTGCGCGCCGCTGGCAAGAGCCAACAGGTCAAGATGCGCGTTGTGAGGCCCAAATAGCTGATTTGCCAGAGTGGGATCGTCAAATTCAACGGTTTCATACATTGAAGATCTTACTGCCATGCTCGCTCTCTAGCCTATTTTAATTAGGCTGTCCATCATTGGGCTCAACCACATGGGCAGTCTTTCCGCCCCCTTTTTTCCAGCCCCGTGCTGCAAGGCAGGGCACGGAAAAATCACCAAAACTATTTTTGGTCTATATTTTGCATAATCTAGGCTCAGATATTTCAGGGAATTTTTTTCCGGGAGGAATCATGAGCATATCCAGCGTCAACAGCTATGGCACAGCCATGTTGCAGTGGCAGGGACAGCAGTTGAAAAGCACGGGAACTGGCAGTTCCTCCGGCACCTCCAGCAGTTCCTCCAACAGCCTGAGCAGCCTTTTCGGCTCCACAGGCTCCATGACCAATCAGCTTTCCAGCATGGTTGAACTGACCAAGTATGCTATGGAGTCTATGGGGCTTTCCAGCAATAGCCGCGTCACGTTCAGCCAGATCACCAAATATCGTGAACAGCTGCTTTCCAGCTTTAACGACAGTGTCAAAAACGGCCTCGCCAGTGTTGGCGTCAGCAAGCCCGAAGACATCACCTTTACATTGGACAAGGACGGCAAACTGGCCGCCTCAAGTTCCAATGCCGCTGACCAGAAAGCCGCCCAGACATGGCTTGATTCCAACACCACCATTGGCAAGGAACTGCGTTCAACTCTCACAAACGCCGGCGTTGACGCCAGCACCTCTGTGAGCATGAAGGTCAGCAGCACGGGCAAACTCACAGTGGTCAATACGGCCCAGACAGCCATACAAAGCGGGCTCGATTCAAGCAGCGACCTGAGCACAAAACTGCGCGCCGCCCTCGGAGAAATGGGAGTGGACTTGAGCACCCCCATCAACTTTACGCTCAACAGTGCCGGGCAGCTTGTTGTCAGCGATGAAAACAAGCAGGCTGACGCTGTTAATGCGTGGCTGGCAGAAAACCCTGATCTGGCCAAAGCCCTTTCAACCCAGATTAAAAAGCAGAACGTTGAAGCTTCTACCGTGGGCCTCAGGCTGGGCGCATCGGGCAACGTGCAAGCCACGGTCAACAACAAGGAACTTACAGACGCTCAGGCCGCGCTTAGCAGCAGCGCCTTGGGATCTACAATCAGCAGCGGCCTGAACAGCCTGCGCATTGACCCCGATGTGAAGTTCACGCTTCAGGTCAATACCAACGGCACTGTTACCGTTATCAGTGACAGCGCCGACAAGGCAAAAATACAACAATTTTTCGATTCAAACCCTTCCCTCGTCAAGCAATACAAGCAAGTTGAAGCCCTTTCTGGCCTTGATGACGCACGCAAGGCCATGCAAGTCTCCCCATCGGATATGCGCAAACGCATCCAGGTAGAGTCTATGGCGGCATGGTGGTCAGGTTCGGGTAACGCTAGCTCATACTTTGGCAATTACTCAAATGGCAAAATGGATCTTCTGGCTGGCCTGAATCTCAACGTCTGACATACTCCACAGCTCCGCATAAAGCCGACTATCCGCGCCAGACCCAAAGTCTGGCGCTTTTCTATGCGCAGGTGGTCCGATCATCTCAAATCCATAGTGTTATGCTTCGTTTTTGCAGCAATTTCTGCAACCTTTAGCCGTATTTCCATAACTTGTTGACAAGGAGTTCATTATTTATAAAACTAGTTGGGTTATAAGGGGCGATAATACATATTTCATGCCAACCCGTTGGCGCCCTTGATACGCGGCAGCCTGCGGCCCACCCCCCGGACAAGCAGTAAGCAATGAAGCCATTTTGCAACACGCAGTTAAAGTGCGTGCTGCTGGCAGAGGTATACCTTTTTAGAATACCTTTGTTGCTGACTTGAAAACCGGCAGCCCTCTATAGGTAATCCCCGCCAGCATTCGGCAGTCGTTCCGACGCTGACGGTTTACATCGGTTAAGGACCACAACTTTTCCCGCAAGGGATTTTGGGGACGTTTATCGAACCAATCCAAAGTTTGCTCCCAAGCAATGCACCTTTTAGGAGGAAACCATGACCCTGAAAAAAACCCTTTTGTCCGCACTGGCTGGCCTGCTGCTGCTTACCGCCAACCACTCTGCCGTCCAGGCTGAAGAACTGACCGGTACCCTGAAAAAGATCAAGGAAACCGGTGTGATTGTTGTAGGGCATCGCGAATCCTCCGTACCTTTTTCTTACTACGACTTGCAGCAAAACGTCATTGGCTACGCGCAAGACTACTCCGACAAAATTGTTGAAGCTGTAAAAAAGCAGCTCAACATGCCCGACCTGAAGGTTCGCTTTGTGCCTGTCACTTCGCAGAACCGCATCCCCCTGCTCCAGAACGGCACCTATGACTTCGAGTGTGGTTCGACCACCAACAACCTGGACCGTCAGCAGCAGGTGGACTTCTCCAACACATTTTTTGTGGTCGGCACACGTCTGCTCACGCATAAAGATTCCGGTATCAAAGACTTTGATGACCTCAAGGGCAAAAACGTGGCTGTCACCGCTGGCACCACCTCCGAAATGCTGCTGAACAAGATGAATGACGAGAAAAAACTTGGTGTCAGCATCATCAGCGTAAAAGATCATGGCGATGCCTTCCGTACTGTGGAATCGGGCCGCGCTGTGGCTTTCTTTATTGATGACGCCCTGCTGGCTGGCGAACGCGCCAAGGCCAAAAAACCCGCTGAATGGGTTATCGTGGGCACCCCCCAGAGCTTTGAAGCCTATGGCTGTATGGTGCGCAAGGGCGACGCCCCCTTCAAAAAGCTTGTGGACGGCACCATTGCCGACCTGCAGCTGAACGGCGAAGCCGAAAAATCCTACACGCGCTGGTTCAAGCAGCCCATTCCTCCCAAGGGCATGAACATGAACTTTGACATGTCCGATGAAATGAAGAACCTTTTCAAGGCCCCCAACGATAAGGCCCTGAATTAGTCTTTTTGCTTTGCTTTACCATGCGAAGCGCCAGCAGAGCCACTCGCTGGCGCTTCGCCGTCAGACGGCCCACACACGACGAGGCATAATGAATCACGCTTTATCTTTATGGATGGAATTTTCTGATGCAGGCTAACTGGAACTGGGGCATTTTTTTTGAACAAGCGCCGTTCGGAAACGTCACCTACCTCAACTGGTTGATTGACGGTTTTCTCACTACAGCGGCTCTTTTTATCTGTGCCTGGATTGTAGCCTTCATAATAGGCTCGTTTTTTGGAATACTACGCACCTTGCCCAACAAATTTCTTCGAGGCGTTGGTGCGACTTATGTTGCTATTTTTCGTAATATCCCCCTGATCGTCCAGTTCTTTATCTGGTATCTGGCTGCCCCCGACCTGCTGCCGCGCGACCTTAGCGTGTGGTTCAAGTCTGAACTGAATCCCAACGCGCAATTTTTCATACTTTCTACCTGTGCCTTGGGTCTGTTCACTGGCGCGCGAGTCTGTGAGCAGGTACGTTCAGGCATTTTGGCCCTTTCGCGCGGGCAGCGCTATGCAGCTCTTGCTCTGGGCCTCACGCTGCCCCAGACGTATTTTCATGTACTGCTTCCCAATGCCTATCGCATTATCGTTCCCCCACTGACCTCAGAAATGCTCAACATGGTCAAGAACACGGCAGTGGCCTCCACAATCGGACTTGTGGAGCTAACCTCACAGGCAAACCGCCTGCTGGAATTCTCGGGCTTTGCCTATGAGTCCTTTATTGCCGTTACTATGGCCTATGTGTTTCTGAACTTTGTCGTTATGCGCATTATGAAAGTGCTTGAAAAGAAAATGCGGCTTCCCTCCACAGGCATTGGAGGCAAAAATGTTTGATTTTGACTGGAGTATAATTGAGCAAAGCCTGCCCCTGCTGGGTCAGGGCATTATGGTTACGCTCAAGATAACGCTTACTTCCATTGTGCTGGGCATGGTGCTCGGCACCCTTCTGGCCGTGGCGCGCATATCCATATATGCGCCTCTGCGCTGGATTTCGGCTGCCTATGTTAACTGCTTCCGCTCCGTTCCTTTGGTGATGGTGCTGCTGTGGTTCTACCTTATCGTGCCGCAATTTTTGACCAATTTTCTTCATCTTTCTCCCCTGACAGACATTCGTCTTGTTTCTGCAATGGTGGCCTTTACCGCATTTGAAGCCGCCTATTACGCCGAAATCATTCGCGCGGGCATGAACAGCGTATCCAGGGGGCAAAACTACGCTGCGCTTGCCCTTGGCATGACCAAATCGCAGACACTTATTTATGTCATCCTGCCGCAGGCATTTCGCGTTATGACGCCCCTGCTGCTGACACAGGGCGTGATTCTGTTTCAGGATACGGCCCTTGTGTATATCATAGGCCTTGCGGACTTCTTCCGCACAGCCACCAACATTGGCAAGACCACCGGCTATGAAATAGAAATGGTGCTCTTTGCGGGCGCCGGCTACTTTGTGGTCTGCTTCTGCGTTTCTCTGGCCGTAACCGTGGTAAAAAAGAGACTTAAGCTATGAGCACTCCTACCGAAGAAGCAATGATTGTTCTGAACAACGTATCCAAGTGGTACGGTGACTTTAACGTACTGCGCGACTGCACCACCAGCATACATAAAGGCGAAGTTGTGGTTGTATGCGGCCCTTCAGGGTCGGGCAAGTCAACGCTTATCAAGACCGTCAACGGCCTTGAACCAATACAGAGCGGTCAGATATTCGTTAACGGCACTGAAGTGACCAGCAAGCGCACCAACCTTGCTACCCTTCGCAGCCGCGTAGGCATGGTTTTTCAGCATTTTGAACTTTTCCCGCACCTGAACATTATTCACAACCTGATTCTGGCGCAGGAAAAAGTGCTCAAAAGAAATCATGAAGAAGCCAGAGAAAAGGCTCTTGCCCTGTTAAGCCGGGTAGGCCTTGACCAGCATACGGAAAAATATCCTTCGCAGCTTTCTGGTGGTCAGCAGCAGCGCGTGGCCATTGCCCGCGCGCTGTGCATGGACCCCGTGGCCATGCTTTTTGACGAACCCACTTCTGCCCTTGATCCTGAAATGATCAACGAAGTGCTGGACGTTATGGTCGAGCTTGCCTACGAGGGCATGACGATGATGGTGGTCACTCACGAAATGGGCTTTGCCCGCAAAGTGGCTCATCGTGTACTGTTTATGGAAGAAGGCCTTATTCTTGAAGACACGCCCAAGGAACAGTTCTTTGACAGCCCGCAGACGCAGCGTGCCAAGGACTTTCTTGCCAGCATCATCTCGCATTAGTGTTGCGCTTGACACAGGCCGTTCAACGGCAGCAGATTAAATTCAAGATCACCTGAGTAAACATGCAAAAAGGCCGCCCCAAGGGGCGGCCTTTTCAGCATGCGGCGTATTGCTGCAACCGATTAAACCGCTCCAGGCTTGCGTGCCTGAGGGTTCAGGCAATTCTGCGGCAGCTTGCCGTCAAGAGCGTCAAATATTTTTTGCGCAGAGGATTCGCCCATGTCAACATGTGAGTCAATGGTGGCAACGCCACGATGTGGGGTCATAAGCACATTGTTCATGGTTCGCAAGGCAGGATGGGCATGAGGTTCGTGCTCAAAAACGTCCAGTCCTGCTCCGGCAATGCGTCCTTCCTTCAGGGCAACTACCAGCGCTTCTTCATCCACTACCGGGCCACGCGCAGTGTTGATCAAAACGGCGTGAGGCCTCATAAGCGCGAATTCTGCCGTGCTGATGTAGTGCCGCGTATCATCGGTCAACGGAATATGCAGGCTCACAAAATCCGATGAAGCCAGCAGTTCCTCCTTACTCATGTACTGTGCGCCCGTGGCGGCTTCAAAAGCTTCGTTTCTGCGACGCCCAGTATAGCTGAGGCGCATGCCAAAGCCTTGCGCTCGCTTGGCCACCGCAAGGGCAATGCGCCCGCTACCTACGATGCCCAGTGTCTTGCCGCTCACACGCAGGCCCATATGTATTGTGACACCCCACGGGGTCTCATCATTGCGCACAGTCTGGTCACAATCGTGCAGCTTGCGGGCCACGCCAAGTATGAGCGCCCAGGCAAGATCCGCGGTATCCGTTGTGACAGCATCTGGATTGTGCGTCACCCAGATGCCGAGGCGGGTCGCTTCTTCAACGGGAATATGATCGTAGCCGACGCCATAGCTGGAAATAATTTTGCAGGTGGGAGCAAGCGCTTCCATAACAGCGGGACTCAAATGCAGCAGAGTTGCCACAACGGCATCCGCACCGCGCACAGCCTCAACCAGGTCAGCTTCAGACAGGCCTTCAGACGGTCCCACATCAACCTGGCAACGCGAACGCAAAAGATCCAGAGCTTCAGGCAACACACTACGGGTTACATATACACGGGGCTTGGTCATGATTTCTCCATTCGAAGTGGAAAAGGAAGGGGAAAGATACTTACAGCATCTTCAAACGAGAAGCTTGCATTGCGGCAAGCTGAAAGCCTATTCAGGGGAGTTTACTATTGAGAACATATTTTCTCATTTCAAAGCATTTTCACGTTGAAAGTGCTCTGGCGTCTGCTCACACAGCCGGAACACTTTCAACCGCCATGAGTTCGTCGGCATAAGCGCCTGATTGTGGCGACAACAGCGCCAGACAACTGCTTTTGTGCAGGCGGTGGCATATGTTTATAGCGTAGTTATGGGCAGAAGTGCGTCTTTGATGTGACCTGTGCGTAAAACAATGCAAAAACTCTTGGACTATGTTGACGCGAACGCCTTTCCAGTTATTTCTGCGTAAAATTTTCCCTTTTATTCCGTGCAAGTATCACAAGAATATACTCTCATCATAAAAGGCTTGTTCTACTTGATATGACAGGAAACTCATCTCGTGGCGGCACAGACTAGAGAGCACACCCCATAAGCGGCTTTACACTCAACGCTTCCATATCTGCCAACATTTTGTTTTTCAAGGCTGTTGCTCTTTCTGTTTCCAGCATAACCATGTCCACCTGGCGCGTATGGATGAGCAAATAGCCCAAAAGGCGTGTTTTCATCAGCGTTTCCGGTGCGCTGTAGCCTTCAGCCACGGCAAAAACCGAATCGTCCTTCACATCCGCACGAAAACCATGCTGCTCAAGCAAGTCAGCCACCATACGGGCCCGCAGCTGACGGCGCTTGCGGTCAGCCGCTCCGCCCTTGAACTGAAAGTTCACAAAATTTTCGTGGCTTTTTTCGCCAGCCAGGCTTTCCACTGTACAGAAATGATACCCGTATCTGGCCTGCAATATCATATAATTGTCTGAGATAAGAAAGAAGTTTTTGTTGGCCATAGCGTTGGGGGCTGTGCTTTCAAGCTCAGGCCTCATGGTGCTCTCAAGCATCACGGTCATAAACCCGGACGCGCTGGCCGCTGGCGGCCCAGCCCAGGGTACGGCCACCATACCGTCCCACAAGGCAAGCATGGGCGCACTGGCAATGACCTCCAGATCCACCACAGGACCTGCCACACGATGCCGAAAGCCGCCCCCCATATCCACGACCCAGTATTGCAGTTTGACTCCGGCCTTCAACTGCTTGCCCATGCGCCTGCTGGCGTCGGCATCTTCCTCTTCAAACATGAGGCGAACCGATTTTTCATGGCAGAAGCGTGTGATGTCGTGCAAGGTGCGGCAATGGGCGGGGGCGAATTCCGGTGCATCGGGGTCCAGCAGATTGAGGGGCACCATAAGCTGGCTTAGAGCCTGCAACCGCTGATGAACGGGGCTGCCCTCCATAAGATTGGGCGGCTCGGCTTCAGTGGACACCAGTTGCGGCTGCCGCCCGGCAAAAACAGCGCACCGCCTCGCATCCAGCGTGGCTTCATCAGCCTTATCCAGCAACAGGCAGGCATCGGGCAAACTGAAAACAGCCGGAAGCCGATATTCCCGCGCCACTGATGCCAGATGGCCCGCCATGCCCCCAGTTTCGCTCACAAGCCCTGCCGCGCGAGAGAGCAGCGGCGCCCACCGGGGCAAGGCACGCTCTACAACCAGAATGCCGCCCTTGGGAAAAGAAAGCATGTCGGCTTCCTTGCGCGCCACAAAAACTGGCCCCATGCCCACGCCGGGGCTTACGGCAACGCCGCCCGCCGCCAGCACTTTGAGCCCTTGCGGCAGATCTTCAAGCGCAAAGGCTTCGCTTCCCTCTTCCCCGGGCCGCTGATGCTCAGTATGACTCTGCTCTGTAGCCGAATCTGCCGCATGCAAAGGACGGCTTTGCAAAACCACAATACGGCCGTCTTCCGCATCCAGAGCCCACTCCACATCCTGCGGCTCGGTATAGTAGGTCTCAAGCGCAATGGCTACTTTGGCGAGTTCAGCAGCCTGTTTGTCAGTAAGACTGGGGGGCGTTCCCTCAGGCCCAGCCAGGCGCTTACGGATAAGCTCAGGAGGAATTTTACGGCTGAAAATAAATACGTCAGGGGTAACAGCTCCATCCACAACGGCCTGCGGCAACCCGGAAACAGCGTTGAGAAGAATCTGCTCACGCCCGCGACTGGCGGCGACGGGATCTCGACTGTAGGCCACTCCCCCGGCAGCAGCGGGCACCATAGCCAGCACCCCTACACACATGGGGGCGGCATCGTCGGGAATGCCGTGCTGGTAACGGTAGCTCATGGCCGTCACCGCATACTTGCTGGCGATGATTTCTTTCCACACTTCACAGGCTTCTTCAGGCGGCACGTTAAGTTCCGACCTGTACTGCCCCGCAAAACTGACGCCAAGGGAATCCTCGCCCACAGCACTGCTGCGCAGGGCCAGCTTGAGCCCAGGGCCAGCCTTGGCACGCATGGTCTCTACAGCTTCCGTAATGGCTTCTTCAAGTTCTGGCGGCAACGGAGCCATCAGCACGGCTTTTTGCAAAGCGGCCGCAAGGCTGAAAACCTGATCCAGGCTCTGCATATCCGTGGCCTGAATGCGCCGGTTCAGCTCCTGCTGCAGACCATTATACTCCATAAACCGATAATAGGCGCTGACGGTCACGGCAAAGCCATCCGGCACGGTGAGGCCGGCATTGGCGGCCACCTCGCCCAGGTTGGCCATTTTGCCGCCAACAAGGGTGAGATCGCTCAGATCAATCTGATCGAGGTGCAGAATAAGCGGGCCATCCAGATGGGGCAATTCTTCCAGCAGGGTCTCCATTTCGGCCCGAATGCGGTCAAAAGATTCCTGCAAGGCGGCATAGCTATTGTCGGACAGGGCGTTCAGGTCACGCACCATTTGAAAAACCGCAGTAACTGCGCGTGTGCTGACGGCATGCACATAGTCCATGCCGAAGGGTTTGGCGCCAGAGAGGCGGTCTTCCACCTCACTCATCGCCTCAAGGGCACGCTTATTGGCAGAGAGCAGTCGGCGAAACCGCGCGCAACGTTCGCGCAGCCGAACCTTCAGCTCCTCTTCAAGGGCCAGTTCTGCCGGGTCGGGCTCCGAGGGCTGCTCTCGACCCAGCAAGCGTTGCAAGTACTTGAGCAGAGCCATCTTACACAGCGGAGCGAACCGCTTCCTCCATCTTGATGATGAGTTCACTGATGGCTACAGGCTTGAGCATGTAGTCATATGCGCCAAGATCAAGCCCTTCAACGGCTACCCCCATACAGGCATGACCAGTCAGCAGGATGACTGGCAGCCTGGGGGCTTTCTGTTTCATGTGGCGCAGCGTTTCAAGACCGTCCATGCCCGGCATACGCACGTCCATGATGACAATATTGAAAGGCTCGGCACCCGAGTCCACTGCCTGACTCACCAGCTCAAGAGCCGTTTGCCCGTCTGGCGCAGTAACAACTTCCATTCCACGCCGGGCAAGGCGCTTCTGCATCAGTTCAAGAAATTCCAGTTCATCATCAACAAACAATGCGCGCATGGGGCCTCCTCGGTTACAGGCAGTGCCGCGGCCTTGCCGGGCAGGTTGCCGATGCGTTGTTTTGCCGCCAGTAAGCTTTGAGGTCAACGGTCTTTCATGGATCGACCTGGGTTCGCAACGTCAAATGCGTCTCGTGGTCAAAAAGTCTGTTCTTTGGAGCAGATTACCTTTGAAATACTCACATTCCCCAATTGTCACTCATCTCAAAATGCAATTTTGGCTGAATCCACGCCGCCTGCGGTGCACTGCACCTCATGCAGGTTTAGAGCACTTTAATCTTTTCACGGTTAAAATGCCCTTGGCCTTTCAAGAATCTGATGCAGGTCTGCACGCCCGGTTGACGCGCCACTGGTTGAAAAAAATCTGTTTCTACCAAAAACCATAAATCATTTTACAGCTACCTGGGCTCCAACCCGTCGTCCGGCGGCAGTTGAGGCGGTTCGGCAGGCAGGGTGACGCTGAATGTAGTGCCCTGCCCAAGCTGGCTCTGCACCTCAATGCGGCCACCCAATTTCTCAAGTATGGTATAGCAGATAGCCAAACCAAGCCCAGTGCCTTCCCCAACTTTCTTGGTAGTAAAGAAGGGGTCAAAAATACGGCTCATAGTTTCCTGATCCATACCGGGACCAGTGTCGGTGAATAATACGCGAACGCCTTTCTTCCAGGCAAGTGTGCGAATGGTCAAAGAACCGTTTTTGCCGATGGCATCGATAGCATTATCGATAATATTGATAAATATTTGTTCAAGTTGCGCTGGATCAGACAAAATGACCGGAGTATGGGGATCATACTCTCTGGTAATAGAAATATTGCGGTTGGTAGCCTCTGTTTTGAGCATTTCCGCTGCCTGATCCGTCAGAGAATTGATGAGAATTTCTGTTCTGCCC
This sequence comes from Pseudomonadota bacterium, assembly GCA_023386035.1. Classification (GTDB taxonomy): domain Bacteria; phylum Desulfobacterota; class Desulfovibrionia; order Desulfovibrionales; family Desulfovibrionaceae; genus Desulfovibrio. Next base: position 42,460 of record JAEWKM010000041.1, on the reverse strand, counting down.
GGATTCATGCGACGGCCAAAGCCGAGCATACGTTGGGTGATCCCCTTGGCGCGCTTCACATGCTGGTCAATTTTTTCAGTGCTCTCAAGAATTTCCTGATAATTTTTCATGCTGGTAGAATTTTCGTCTTCCATCAGGTCGCGAATCCAGCCAGCATTTTCCTGTATGAGCATAAGGGGATTATTGACTTCATGAGCAACACCCGCAGCCATTTTACCCAAGGCCGCCATCTTGCTGGACTGCAACATGCGGGCATCAATATGCGCCTGCTTCTGGTCTGACTCCTCCAGCGAGGCCACAAGCCTGCGGGTGCAGAAATCTGCCCCCATGCAAATAAGCCCACTGCCCAGCACCACAAAAAAGATGATGAGAGCTTTGAGCTGACGCAAGGGCCGCAGGCTCTCGCGCACGTCATCCAGCACCACAAGCCGCCACGGCATGGATTCCAGCGGCATCATGGCCGCCAGCATTTCTTGCCCCTGTGGCGTTTTGAGGTATTGGGTAACAACGTTTTTACGCGTCATGTCCGGCAGAGGCACATTGAACTTGTCCATGCTCTTACCGTGGTAGCGGGAATCCGTTTGCAGTTCGCCCTGAGCGTTGACCAGAAAAGCATCACTGTGCGGGCCGGAATATACGCGGCGCAACAGAGCGACCACGGCGTCCATATCAATGGTGGCGCGCAAAATATAGCTGCGTCCGCCCTCGTGCCGCAGCACTGCGATGATAAAATGCGGCTCATTTCTGTAGCCCATAAAAACATCGCTAACATACACGCCCTTGCGCAACACTTCTCTGAACCAGGGGGTATCGGAGTAGTTGTTGTCGCTAAGGTCGTATGGCCCAACATAGGAAACATGCCGCCCGTCCATGCCGATAACGCCCACGTCCACAAAGGAGCGGCTGTTGTTCTGCATGACACTGAAAATGTCGCTCAAACGCGCGGGATCGCTCAATTCGGTATAGGGATGGGTGAAGGCCAGATTCTTGATCTGCGCTACACGCTCAACCATAAAGGTATCCAGCGCACGGTGCTTGCTGCTGGCCACAGCTTCAATGCTTGCGCTGATTTTTTCGTCATAAATGACGCTCAGCCTGTCTATGCAAAAAAGCCCCAATGCCACCAAGGGCGTAAGTGCCATAAGCAGCAGGGTCACCAGTAACCGGCGGTAGAGAGCCTTGTAGCCGCGGTGGGTTGCGGGTGCTGCTACGGACATGGTTGCTTTTCCTCCACATCGGTGGTGGCCTGTGACAGGCTTTCCCCTCTGAACAGCATGCGGCAGTGATTCAGCATTTCCTCACGTCTTGCGGCAACTTGCGCGGCATCCTGCATGATCATATCCAGCTGCCGGGTGTGGATGGTCATATACCCGGCGATAGCCAACAGCAGTTCGCCTTCCTCGCGGTCCATCCCCTTGAGTGTGGCGCTGACCGCATCGTTACGCACCATTGGCGCGAACCCGAATTCCCATAAAATTTCGGCCACAAAGCGCACACGCAAAATGCGCCGCTCAATGTTGGCCGCGCCGCCGCGCAGATGAAAGGTGAGGTAATTCTCAGGTGTGCGGTCTCCAAGGCGTGCCTCGACGGACACAAAATGAAACCCAAAGCGCGAATGCAGACTGCAATAGTCGCGCGAGATCATGAAATAGTTTTTTTCTGAAAAATAAGCTGTTTGAGCCGCAGGGTCCAGATTGGGATTGGCCGTTGCCTCAAACAGTACAGACAAAAATCCCTTGCCATCCACAGGCGGCGGCCCTTGCCAGGGGTAGGCATTCATGCCGTGCCAGAGAGCACGCATGGGCACGGAAGCTATTTGCTCAATATCAATCACCGGGCCGGAGGGCACAGTGAGAAAACCATCACTGAGGTTCACAACCCAGAATTGCTTGAGGACCTTGTCGCGCAACTGTTTTACGCGCTGCGGGGCATATTTTTTTTCCGCCCCAAGGGAAAACATGGCACTTACTGCCCTTTCATGACAATAGCGGGCGATGTCGTGATAGGTCTGGCAGTTGGCTGCCTTGAATTCCGGGCTGTCCACATCCATAGTCAGGGGCAGGATGCGGGCCGAAGCTTTTTGCAAAATGCGGTACACAGGGCTGCCCGGCATGTAGTCGCGCCCCGGAGGCACATTGGGCAAAAGCGATTCCTGCCTGTCCACATACACCTGGCAGATGTCGGAACACAGGGTGATCCTCTGCCCATTCTTAAGCGTGTCCATTGCGCCAGCCAGACCGAAAATGACCGGCTTGCCAAATTCACGCGCCAGAGAAGCCAACCGCGAACCAGCCAACCCCTCTTCGGCAATGATACCCGCGGCGCGGTCCATCAAGGCCCCCCAACGATAATTATCGTCAGGCACTACCAGAATGCCGCCTGGCGGGAAGCGCCGCGCATCCTCCCACCGGCGCGCCACGCAAACCGTTCCCGCCACTCTGCCGGGACTCACAGTATACCCGCCTGAAAGACGCAGGCTGGCGCGCACTTCGGGCAGCACTGGCGGCATATCCACAGCGTCTACGGGCAGAGGAATGGGACGAACCAGCAGCAAACGCAATTCCCCCTGCGGGGTGCGCACCCAGGAAATGGAAACAGGGCAACTAAGGTACGCTTCCATCTCAAGAGCCAGTGCGGCTATATCCTTGGCCGTATCTGCATCCAGCGCGGGGCGTACCGCATTGTCCGGGCTTGTCAGACTGATAATTTCATGAGGCGGCCGCCTGTCTACCGTGGCGTGGTCTGCGGGCAGGACGGAATAATCCAGCTCTTGTGGCAGGCCGTGGCTGGCATAGATATGAACCTGCTCGCCATGCGCGCGTACGGGACTGCACGAATGAGCCAGTCCGCCCCACGCGCCGTCTTCCACAGCCATGCAGGAAATGCACACGCCTGTTCCGGCCTCTGTAAGGCCTCGCGCGCGCCGATAAACCAGTGCCTGAGCACGTTGTTTGCGTGCCAGAGTGATCTGAACCGCGTGCAATATTTCTTCATCAGGAGCATTCAGGGGAACAGACGGGCCCCAGAGGATCAGGCCGGGATCATCGCTGCCGCGCGCTTCTGGCGGCCACAAACGGCCACGCAATACCAGACGCATACCCTCTTGCGGGCAAGAGGCGCGCAGGCGTGCCAGCGCAGAGCAAATATCCTCAATCAGATCCAGCGGCAGTGGCGTATCTTCCACCAATTGCCCGAGGCTGCGTGAAAGTTTGGCGAGATGCTTGGGCGCTAGGCCACCCGCCGCCTGGATACGGCGATTGATCTCGCTCTGCAATTCACCGCTCTGCAAAAAATGCTGGCACCCGGCCATTGTGATGACAAATCCCTTGGGCACCAAATGGGGATGGCAACGGCGAACCTCTTCAAGCCGCAACGTTACCGGGTCTACCAGAGGAAATTCGCCCTGACCTGAAAGCGCTTCAATATCTGTATCTTCATCAAGCGGAAGCACCAGCGGCCCAAGAAGGCACAGCTCCGGCTCATACACATCATCGGCAACCATTTTCTGAAGCTCGCCAAAGCGGGCATACAAAGCTTCGCAGGGGCCGGAATCAAGCCTTTCAAGCTGTTTGACGCACTGAAAAACCTGCGTGGCCATGCTGGTGCACAGCGCGCGCACCCGGTAAAGGCCAAAAGGATGGTCGCAACACAAGGTGTATTCAAGAGCGGTCATGGTTTCCTGAAAGGTATTCCATGCCGTTAAAAACAGCTTGAAGGAATGATGGCGCAGAGCAAAGTAGTGCTCGGCCTCACTGTCGGAAGCCGTGCCACTGACCGCGCGCTTGGCGGATCGCGAAAAAAAACCCAAAAGGCGTGAGAGAGGCATGCCGGCTCCAGAACTCATGACAAAGCCCGGGTTTGCAAAACCAGGGGGGCCTGAACCACCGAGGGCATAATTGCTTGCGGTGGCTGTGGATATACGCCATGCGCCGGACTGCTGCCCTGACGCAAACGTACACACTGCTGTTGTTACATCGCGGTAACACAGGCAGCACACGGTACGCAAGAAGATGACAAGCCGTGCAGGCCCGGGCACGCAAACAAAAAATAACTTTGACCTGCCACAGTTCAGATCTTTCAGTTGCCGGCTGGAAAAAGCTTTTTAACCTGGAGGGTCAACCATTAGACAACTAACTGAAATAACAAGCGATATTCCACGCAAAACAACGGCAAAAGTCCAGACTGTCAGTACAATCTAGCATAGGCACATACGGCCTTCAAGCAGCATGTGACAGAATTCGCAATATAAGTTGCGTGAATGTGTTGTGGATTTAGCCCCGCATGGGGGGCACTCCGTTCTGACCAGAAGGCATGCCTGGCGCGGCCTGCTGCGCTGCCGCCCCTTCGGCCAGTTGTGCCAGGGCGCGCAACTGTTGCATGCTCTGATCCAGAAACTGCGGATCGCCGACATCCTGTTTCAGAAAATCGTTAATGGCTGGCATACTGGTGATGGCTGCGTCGATTTCTGCGTTGGTGCCGCGCGCGTAAGCCCCGATGTTGACCATATCCTCAACCCGGCGAAACGTGCTCATATTGCGCGTAACAACCCGCCCGGCAAGAACATCCTGCCGTTCGCAGATGTCTGAACGAAGGCGGCTGATGGAACGCAATACGTCGATGGCAGGAAAATGTCCCTGGTCAGCCAGATCGCGGGTGAGCACAATGTGGCCGTCCAGAATGGACCGCACAGCGTCGGCAATAGGTTCGTTGAAGTCGTCGCCGTCCACCAGCACTGTATAAATGCCCGTGATGGTCCCCTTGGCCGACCGCCCCGCCCGCTCAAGCAATTTGGGCAACTGGGCGAAAACTGTAGGTGTATAGCCCTTTGTGGTGGGCGGTTCGCCTACGGCAAGGCCCACTTCACGCGCAGCCATGGCAAAACGCGTGACAGAGTCCATCATGAGCAGCACGTCCATGCTTTTATCACGAAAATACTCGGCAACGGCTGTCGCCGCATATGCCGCACGCATGCGTACCAGGGGCGACTGGTCGGAAGTGGCGATAACCAGTACGGAACGCGCCATACCCTCAGGGCCAAGGTCACGCTCCATAAACTCCACAACTTCGCGGCCGCGCTCGCCTATGAGCGCAATGACGTTTACGTCGGCCCGCGTGTAGCGCGCCATCATACCCATAAGTGTGGACTTGCCCACGCCGGAACCAGCCATAATGCCCACGCGCTGCCCCTTGCCAAGGGTTAGCAGGCTGTTGACAGAGCGCACGCCCACGTCAAGAATATCCGTAATGCGTGGACGCTGTAGGGGACTCGGCGGATCTGCGTAGATGGGGGCAAGCTCTGGATGCCACTGTTGGCGGGCCACGGCGGCCCATTCCGGCACATAGGGCAACTGTTCTTCAATCTGACGGGCAAAGTCGGCCTTGGCATTTTCGCCCATTGGCAAAGGGGAGGAATAAAGTTCCGTGCTGACAGGCGGCCCCGCATCCAGCGGCGTACCGAATGCGTCAAAAGCCCGTCCCAGAAGTTCCGGCCCAACGGGAAAAACAGGCGGCAGGCTCGTATTGCGGATGCGGCTTCCGGGCCGGATACCCCGCATATCGCCATAAGGCATAAAGAGGAGGTTGCCGTCTCGAAAACCCACAACCTCAGCCGCTATGCCTTCACCGCCCTCATCGGGTAACATGTGGCATACAGCGCCCAAGGGCGCGCGCAGGCCGCTGCCTTCAGCCACAAGACCAACAACCTTGTTGACCTTTCCGTAAAGGCGCACGGGATTGCTGGTTTGCAGCAATTTTATGCAGGCTTGCGGGTCCAGTTTCATGACATCACCACAGTCTAGCGGCCTTTTTCTGCACCGGGCAGAAACCCGCCCTGCGAAAAAACGTCCTGGCTGTCATGATCGCCCTGCTCTGCGTGGCCGATCAGATCCGCCAAAGCGGAAGGATCAAAATCTTGGGTGGACAACTGTTCCGGCAAGCCGGGCCCGTCTTCCGCATCCAGGGGAAAAAGCTCGTCTTCCAGTTCAGCCAGTGTGGGACTTTCAACCTGCGCTGCGCTACGGGGAGCCGCAACAGCAGCATCCCTGGTTTCAGCCTGTGCCGGGGGCATACCAGCAGCGAGATTGGCGGCATGACCGGGCATGTCAGAAGCCTCAGCTCCGTGCTCTGGTCCTGCCGGAGCTTCAGCGGAAGTTGCGGCTACAGGAGCCGAAGGATGCCCGGCTTCTGAATTCCTTTGCGGATCCAGATGTTCAGAGGAAATCTGTTCAGCAGGGATATGCCCTGGCTGCATATGGTCTGCAACGGAATGCGCGTTTGCCGCACTGTCAGAAGCGTCTCCCGTAGAATCATATACAGAATCATGCGCAGAATCGTGCTCAGAAGGATTCTGTGCAACAACCTCAGACGGCATGTCAGGCAACGGCTGTGTACCGGACACCAGAGATGACAACTCCGGCTCTTCCACCATCAGAGCTTCCGTATCGGGCACAGGCTGCTGGTGATCTTCTTCCAGCGCCAGTTCTTCTGTAGCATGAAGTTGCTGATCGGGCTGCATGTCAGAAGATTCGTCAGGCTGTTCGGAAGGCAAGTTTACATTCAGAGGATCAGCGCTGTCGCCTGTTGATAGCTGCTCTGCGTGGTCTGCCGCGTAGGATTGGTCAACGTGCGAAGTGAGGTCATCAGGCGATGCGAGATCATCGGACGATGAAAGTTGCTCCGGCGCAGGAGCCATTGCGGCAATGCGCTCCGCCTCCTGGTGCACCAGCTGGCTGAGAGCTTCGCTGTTCTGTTCGTCGTCCTGCCCTGGCCCCAGGCTCAAGTGAGACATTATTCCATTGACCAATTCCGAATAATGCTCGCGGCGGCAGTCAACGCTGCCGCTAACGCTTTCGGCCAAAAGTCCGCCACGCTCCACCGATGCGTCACCGCTGACAATCCACTGCTGCAACTCTGGCACGCGCTCACGCGCGGCCATAAACATATCACTGACAGTGGCCTCATCGTCGGGATGTACACGCACAGTAACTGTGGCACGGTCTTCAAGAAGATTAAGAGCTTCAAAAACCAAAGACTGCATTATGTTTTTATGCTCTTCATCCAAAACCCAGCCAGTGCCAGCCTTAACGGCCTCCTGCATGAGCAGAACCAGCTCATCACGCCAGGATTCGCAAATAGCGTGGCGCTGACTGTCCAAGGCATACAGCACAGCCCCGAGGGCCTGCCCCATCTCTGCACGAAATTCCTTGAGCTCCTGCCCTGCCTGATCCATGCCAGCCTGAAAGCCTTCAGCATGTCCACCTTCGCGCTGCGCTTGCGCTTCCTGCTTCAGGGCCAGGGCTTGATCCAGTTCCGCCTGGGCCTTTTTCATTTCTTCCTGTGCCTGCGCCCGCACGGTTTCACTCTCGTGCGTAAGCCTTCGGCTCAGTTCATGAGCTTCAACCTTGGCCTCATCCAGAACTTTTTGTCGCTCTGCATAGGCAGCACCAAGAATTTCGCGCGCCCTTTCCTCGGCCTTGGCGCGCACACGCACAAAATAGTCTTCCTGCTGCTGTTGCTGCATGCGCTCGCGGCGCAGGGGTTCCTGCATGGCATCGAGTTGTTCCACGGTGGCTTCGCGCTCACCCATGAAGACAGTACCCCATTTTTTGCGCAACTGATCTGACGCCATGACTTATTCCATATTGCAGTTTTTGCGGTACCCACAGGGCTACGGACACAATATCGCTTTAAAACCCAAATTGCCAAACAAGGCACTGGTTCTCCATTCAGGCACGGCACAGGGCATATCCAGAACAGGCATTACCAACCAGAAGCCCTGCCAACCGTGCCCAACAGGCCTATACGAAAACTTCGCCCGCACCTCTGCTGACAACCAGCTTGTTTTCAGCCTCAAGGCGGCGCACGATCTTGACTATATTCTGCTGGGCGGCTTCCACGTCCGAAAGTTTGGTGGGGCCCATATATTCCAGTTCTTCGCGGATCATGTTGCCCGCGCGTTCGGACATGTTCTTGAAGAATTTTTCCTTAAGATCGTCACTGGCTCCGCGCAGGGCCAAGGTGAGATCTTCATTGGAAATTTCCTTGAGCATTTCGCGCACGCCTCTGTCGTCAATATTCTTGCAGTCTTCAAAGACGAACATGAGATTGCGGATATCTTCTGCCATCTGGGCGGAATCTTCTTCAATTTCAGACAGCACTTCTTCTTCGGTAGCACGGTCCACGGCATTGAGAATTTCTGCCACAGACTGCACGCCGCCCACTTTTTTGCCCTCTTTGCCGCCCATGGCGATCAACTGGCTTGTGAGCACCTTGTCCACTTCCATGAGCATATCTTCAGGCACGGCCTCAAGGCGGGCCAGACGCATGAGCACCTCGGCGCGCACGCCTGCAGGCAGGCTTGTCAATAAATTGGCGGCCTGATCGGGATGCAGATGCCCGAGAATAAGAGCCAGGGTTTGTGGATGTTCATTACGTAAAATCTGCGAAAGAAGACGCGGACTCACCTGCTCAAGCTCACGGAAGGGAGCCGGGCCGGTTTCAAGGCTGAGTGAATCCATGATATATTTGGCGGTTTCGGGGTCAAGGTTCTTGACCAGCAGGCGCTTGAGGATATCACTACCGCCCGCGATCATGTCCACACCTTCCACCAGGGATTCGTGAAACTCGCGTAGCACTTCTTCAACGTCTTCGCGGGGCACGGGCTCCAAGTCCACGATGGTTTTGGAGATTTCGGCTATTTCCTGCCTGTCCATGCGCTTAAACACGTCGGCCGTGAACTTGTCGCCCATGGCGAGCAGCAGCACGGCTATGCGCTGTTTGCCGGTCAACTCCATCCTTATGCTCCTTAACCTCGGCCCGGGTGGGCGCGGAGGGATTTTAGTCCTTGTCCGAAAGCCAGCGCTTGATAAGCCGCACGGCCTGATCCATATGCTGTTCTGTAATTCTGAACAGCCGCAGCTTTAATTCTTCCACCCGTTGATTTGTCTCTTTTTGCGCCAGACGCAAGGCCTTGAGCTGAGCCAGAGACGGTGTTGAACCACTCCCCTGACTTGCGGGCAAACCTGTTTGCGGCGGGCTAGGCTTTAGCTGTTTCATCACTTTTCATCCAGCCGCGCACCAAACTTACCACCTGTTCCATATGATTGTCAGACAGGCTGAAAATGTGCGCTTTCAAAGCTTCAATGTCCTTGAACACCAGATCGTCCTCATCATTCAAATTTTCTTGCAGAGCCTCGTCCTCAGTTCTTGCGGCCTCTTCCAGGGCCTCATAGAGGGCAAGCTGCTCTTCTGCGGCTGGCAGGCCTTCCAGACCTTCAACCATTTCGCCAGCTTCAACCTTGGGACGAATAAGGGCCAGCACCACAGGCCGCACAATAAGCATCAGGAACAAGAAGGCCAGCAGCGCATTGAGCAGGGGCTTACCCAGACGCTCCGCATAGTCGGCCAGTATGTCGGCAAAATTGGGGTCCTTGGGCGGTTCCGAATCAGTAAATGGCGCGGAGCTGACCTCCAGAGCGTCGCCGCGGCCCTTGTCCAGCCCCACCGCATTATGTACAAGCTGGCGCACCTGTTCAAGCTCTTCGCTCTTGCGGGGCATGAAGCTCCATATGCCATCCGTCTTTACATACGTGCCATCAATGAGGACTGCAACAGTCAAACGGCGCAATTCACCCACATTTGAAACAATCTGCTGCTCTTCTTTGTTGATTTCATAGTTGGTGGTTCGGGCTTCACGCGTGCCGCTCTGGTCAGAAACCGACCCGGTAATGCCGTCGCCACGGAAATTTACATCCGGCGAGCCAGCTTCAAGATTTGCGCGGCCCTGCTGGCTTTCCTCACTGCGGTACTCACTGCGCACCGCTGTTTTTTCAGGGTCAAAAAGTTCGCGGCGTATGGTTTTCTGGCTGAAATCCATATCGGCGTTGACCTTGGCGATCACGCGGCCAGGACCAAAAAGGGGTTGCAGCATTTCTTCAATGCGGCGTTCAAGATTGCGCTGCACTGTCTGGCGGTATTCCATCTGGGTGGTGGTTATACCCGCCAGGCTGTCTTCTTCCGGCTGGTAAAGAACCTTGCCGCTGGTGTCGGTAATGGAAACATGACCTCTGTCCAGACCTTCCACGGACATGAGCATCATATTGAGAATGGCGTTGATTTCTTTCTGGTCAATCTTGATGTTGGCCCGGATAAGCTTGAGGACCACTGAAGCTGAAGGAGACTGGCGTTCTTCAACAAAAAGGCTGCGACGCGGAATGACCAGGTGCACGCGGGCACTTTCCACACTGGGGAACTCGCTGATGGTACGGGCCAGTTCGCCCTGAAGGGCGCGTGTGTAGTTGATCTTCTGTACGAAGTCAGTCTGGCCTACCTTGATCTTGTCAAAAATTTCAAAGCCAATGCCCTGCCCCACCAGACCGCCTTCACCGGCGATCTTGATGCGCTGGTCGTAAACAATTTCCTGCGGCACAAGGATGGTCGCGCCGTTGTCTGCAATCCGGTAGGCCACCTTGTCGCCCTGCAGCGCTTTGACGACCACGCTGGCGTCTTCCGGGCCAAGGTTGGAATAAAGAACACGGTATTCAGGGCGGCTCAACCAGATGGAGAGGCCAATGACAGCAGCCAGCAGGCCTACAGCCCCGCCAACGGAAGCAATGCGTTGCAGTGGGCTCATTTTGGCCCATATCGCCTTGAAGGAATTGACGAATTGTTGAATGAATGCAGGCATGGTCCGCTCCTGTGCGCACAAGCGCTGGTTTTCCGACGCCAAGGCCGGGCTCACTTACCACTAGCAAGAGCCATGCCACTATATAGTGCATGAATTTTGACAGGTTACCATTGAGCCCACTGCCACTGGGCAGCACGCAATTTGAGCACTTCAACCTTGAAGAATTATTTGCGTCAGCCCCTGAAATTTACGCAAAAAACCTCTCCCCAACGGCAAGGCCGCACGGAGAGAGGTCGTTCAGGAGCGTGATCAGAAGAAGTAAGTCGTAAAGCCTAAGGAAGCACTGATTAAAGAACCTCCTGGAAGCGCGCAGTTATTTCGTTTGGCAAGGCGCGATCTTTTTTTGAAGCAAGAGTGGACTCTTCCGTCCTCGACTGTTTCAAAAAAAGTGAAGCAACGCCACCAAATGGAATAAATCAGCGTTTCCCTAAAACTGCATCTTGGAAATTTCTTTATAGGCTTCCAGCACCTTGCCGCGCACAGCGGTAGTCAGCTTCATAGCAAGACTGGATTTCTGCATGGTGATCATGAGTTCCTGCACATTCTGGGTGCGGCCAGAAGCAAACTCGTTGATGGCGTGGTCCTTCACGTTTTGCAGCTGATTCACTTTATTAAGAGAGTCTTTGAGCGTGCCCGTAAAGCTGCTTTCCGGCGTTACCGGGGTGGAAGCGGTGCCAGGAAACTGCATCTTGTCCACCTGAGCGCCGAAATTTTCGCCAGTATCAACCTGGCTGCGTGCAAGACTCTGGTCCAGCGTGCGGGAAAAAAGCGTCTGCCCGCTTACCGACGAACCCTGCTGCAAACTGCCGGACACCTTGCTGAAGTGCTGCATGGCTTCACTGTATGCGCGCATGCCTGTTGCCTGAATGCTCATGGTATTCTCCTGACTCCGCTCACTGATTCCGCACGTTTTCGTGTGCGAACATATTTTTATTGCTATTTGCCAATTTCAAGGGCTTTGACGTACATGCCCTTTACAGCATCCACAGTCGTAACGTTGGCTTCAAAGTTACGCTGGGCCGTCATAAGATTGGCCATTTCTTCCACCACGTTGATGTCGGGATACATCACATAGCCTTCTGCGTTAGCGTCGGGGTTGCCCGGCTCATACACGCGCTTGAAAGGACGGTTGTCCATTGTCACAGCCATGACGCGCACCCCTTGAACCGAACGATCAAGCGCCGAACGCATGTGCACGGAAAAAGGATCGTCCACGTCAGCCGTCTGCTGCACAACACTGCGCCTGCGGTAAGGGCCACCCAGAGGGGTTCGCGTGGTCTTGGCATTGGCCAAGTTCATCGAAATTGTATTAATGCGCGTACGGTCAGCCGCAAGGCCCGATGCGCTTATGTCAAATGCTGTCATGAAATCCATGACGTCCTCCTGATACTCGAAGATCCGTGAAGGCCACCTGCGCTGTTTTTGGGGTCAACAGTTACCTGCATCACCAACAAAACAGCCGGGAATCCGCTGATCATTACCTGATCTGCGTTTCTTAAACCTGCTTGCCGTCTTGTATGACGGTATGCATGCCTTCAAAAGTCTTGGTCAGAATTTGGGCCAATGCGGTGAACTGTAACTGGTTCTTGGAATGCTTGGCCATTTCCTTATCAAGGTTCACGCGGTCTTCACCGTGAATAAGCCTGGGTTTGAAAGCCTCCGACCATTCAGGCCGGAAGGATGCAGGATCAAAGGTTGAAGGAATATGTTCCCCGTTGGTACGGCTCATCTGGCCTTCCATATCCTGCCCAAGGGCGGTCTGGAGTTCTTTTTCAAAACTCAGTTCACGCGGCTTGTAGTTGGGCGTGTCAATGTTGGCCAGGTTGCCCGCAATGACATTCTGCCGTTGAAGCTGCATGTTCATGACCGTGCCAACAAGGCCGACCTGGCTGCTGAACAAACTTTTCATGATGCCTCCTGCAGTCCGTATGGATTGCTGCCAAGTCAAAAGCAAAACCCATTCCAATATTTATTTAATTAATTAAAACAATATATTGAAATATCTTTTTTAATTAAAAAAAGTATCCTGCCTCAACGCCGCCACTTTATTGACGAGGTCAAGGCCGGATACGGCGCATACTTTTGGGGAACGAATTGTGCGATGAAGCTACAGGCGCATCTGGCTGTCAGTAACGCCCAATGCACGCAGGTGCAGATATATCCGGGCGCAGGCAGAAGCATCTGAACCTGCATGGTGATGCTCAAGGCCTATGCCAAAATACTCGCAAACGTGATTGAGCTTCTTTGAAGGCAAGGGCAGGCTGCGTCGCGCGCCCTTCAGGGTACAGAGAAAATGGCAGCGAGGGGCATCGGTTCCGGCTTCACGGCAGCAGGCCTGCAACACGCGCCTGTCGAAAGAAGCATTGTGCGCCAGCAGCGCATCGGCCCCGGTCATAAACGCTTCCATCTGCGGCCAGACTTCAACAAAGCTGGGCGCATCCTTTAACATGTTCCAGGTGAGCCCGTGAATTTCCGTGAACATAACTCGCGAAGACGGCGGGCAAATAAGGCTGTAAAACTGGTCTACAACGCGCCCGTCTTCAATGCGGGCAAGGCCCACAGCGCAAGCGCTGTGGGCCGCATACCCGGAAGTTTCAAAATCTATGGCCACGCAGGGCGCGGCATGTGCAGTCTGCAAATTTACTCCACGTTCTTTTCGGCGTTACGCGCAGCTTCGGCCAGCCGGGCCATAATATAGTCACGCATATGGGCGTCATCTTCTTCAAGGTTAAAGCAGCGGGCATCTTCGTCCATCAGGCCGTTGGGCACGAAGTCGCCCTTGTCTTCGGCGTCCGTTACCATATTGTTGTAAAAGCAGACTGACAGCCAGCGATTATCCGCCTCATCGTCAACCACATCCAGCAGTACAAAAAGCTCACGTCTGCTCTGGGCAACGTGCCGGGCGCGCAAAGAATAGCTCACGCCGGGGCGCGCCTTGAAGGTAAAGCTCATACCGCTGTGCGCAGCCAGAAAATCCATATAAGCCGTGAAGGCCGCTTTGGCATTCTGAGGATCGGTTTTCCAACCATCAAGAAATTCCCTCAATTCCTGCGAACCGGTAACGTTCATATGTACTCCGTTTTTTATCTGCCCCACTGCCAGGGGGGTGTGCCAATTTTCAGGCCCCAGATCCCCCGTCTGTCCACAACAGCCTGATGTTCCTGTATCATCCAGCGGCGACAAAAAATAGCCCGGCAGGTTTGTCGGTCTACCCAGGCCAGCCCTTCCGCCACCAGCTGATAATTGACAGATGCGCCGCCAACCTGAATAAGCGCGCTTACGGTGCCAGATTCACTTTCACCTATCGGCTCTACCGTAACCTTGGTGCCGCGCACCATAATCTCTGAGAGGCGCTGGCTGGCTTCCGGACCAAAAGGCTGGCTCAAGGTAGGCGCGTCGATACCATAAAAGCGCAACACGGTGTCAGCGTCTTCGCTGCCACGCGTTTTGCTGACAGAAACGGTATTGCCGTCCTCAACTCTAACAACCCAGGCGTCCCAGGCAAAAGCCGGGGATATTCCCCAGAGAAGGCAAAGGATAAGGCAGAGGCCAAAAGTCCGAATCACCATACACACCCCAATGCACGACCTGAGTCTCAAAAAAAACGCCTGACGCATAATGCCAATATCCATAAAACAATGCCCGTGCCGCAAGCCCTTTGTCAAGGCGCGGCACGGGCATATACTAAAGCTCGAAGCTCTGTTTCGGGATTTGCTGCCGTCAGGCGGCAAGGCAAACCGAAGTCCTTATACTATCCCCATACAGAACGGCCAACCTGATAGGCCACCATAGCGACCACATAGGCCACAGCGGTGTTGAAGACCATGCTGAAAATCAACCAGCCCCAACTGCCCGCCTCTTGCTTGATGACCACAAGAGCCACGAAGCAGGGAGAGTACATGAGCACGAACAGCATGAGCGAAAGCGCAGTAGCTTTTGACCAGTTGCTGTCACTCTTCAGGCGTTCAGCCAGAGGAGCGGCGTCTTCAGGGTCCTGTTCGCCAATGGCGTAGGCAGTACCCAGGGTGGACACGATGGCTTCCTTGGCGGCAACACCAGCCAGCAGGGCGATATCCGTTCGCCAGTCAAAGCCCACAGGCTGTGTGGCGGGCTCAATGGCCTTGCCCAGACGGCCAGCAATGGAATACGCAAGCTCTTCTTCGCCCAGTTCGTCACGCACACTGGTCAGCTCTTCTTCAAGAGGACCGCGCTCTTCAGCACCTTCGGGGAAAGCGGCAATCTGGCTTTCAAGCTGCTCAATCTTCTGTTCAAAAGGCGCGGCCATTTCTTCGGGCATCTTGGGGAAGGTCATACCCGCCCAAATGATGATAGAAATGGCCACCAGAACGGTACCAGCCTTCTTGAGGTACATCCAGGCACGTTCCCAGCAATGCAGCAGCAGGCTGAACAGCGTGGGCAGACGGTAGGGGGGCAGCTCCATTACGAAAGGAGTCGCTTCGCCCTTGACGATGGAAGAACGCAGCAAGCGCGCCACCAGCAAGGCCATAACCCAGCCGACAAGCATGATGAGGAACATGACCATGGGGGCATCATCAGGGAAGAAAGCGCCCGCCAGCATCAGGAAGACCGGAAGCTTCGCTCCGCAGGCCATGTAGGGCAGCGTCAGCAAGGTCGCCAGTTTTTCTTTGGGGCTGCGCAGGGTGCGGGTGGCCATAGCGCCAGGGATGGCGCAGCCGCCAGCAATGCCGCCGGAAATGATGTAGGGCATGACCGAAGCGCCGTGCAGGCCGAAAAAGCGGAAAATACGGTCCATCATGTAGGCCACGCGGGCCATGTAACCGCTGTCTTCCATAAAGGAAATCAGCACAAACATGATAAGAATCAGCGGCACAAAGCTGATTACGCCGCCAACACCGGCAATGATACCGTCAACAATCAGCGATTTGGCAAGACCGTCAGGCAAAATATCGCCCAAGAATCCGCCAAGCCATCCAAAGCCGTCTTCAACCCATCCCTGAGGATACGCGCCCACTTCAAAGGTGACGTAGAACATGAGATAGAGCACGCCGATCATGATCAGCGGGCCAAACAGCGCGTTGGTGAGTATTTTATCCAGCTTGTCGGAAAGGGCCAGACGGTCCTTACCGGGATCTTGCTCAAAAATGCCGTCGCGCAGGATGCTGCGAATGTAGCCGTAGCGGTGGTCAGTAATGAGGGATTCGAGGTTGGCGTTAAGCGTAGCGCGCGTGTGGTCAGCTATTTTTTTACGCAGTGCTTCAAGTTCGTCCGTGGTCTTGGGATCAGCCGCGCGGGCTTCATGCAGCACCACATCGTCGCCTTCCAACAGCTTGAGGGCCACCCAGCTTGGCAGGTAACGATCAGTCAGCAGGTTGGCTGCTACAATGCGCTTTTCAAGTTCAAGCAGGGTTTCATCAAGCTCTGCGCCATAAGAAATGCGCATAGGCTCGCGCTTGCCCTTTTTGCTCAGCTCGACAGCGGCTTCCATAGCCTCCTTGAGGCCTTCACCCGTACGGGCAACCATCGGCAACACGGGAACGCCCAGCAAGGTGCTCAGACGATCCATATCAATATGCACGCCAGCAGCGCGCGCTTCGTCCATCATGTTGCAGGAAAGCACCACTGGGGTGCCCATTTCAAGCATCTGCACGGTGAGCAACAGATTGCGCTCAAGGGCGGAGGCATCCACCACGTTAATAACGGCCTGCACGTTGTCGCCAGCAAGTTCCTTGCGGGCCACAAGCTCTTCCTGCGAATACGCAGTCAGCGAGTAAGTGCCGGGCAGGTCCACCACGGTGACGTGCGTGCCGTTTACCGCAATGTGTCCTTCCTTTTTGTCAACGGTAACGCCGGGGTAGTTGCCCACATGCTGCCGAGCGCCGGTATAACCGTTAAACACGGTGGTTTTACCGCAGTTGGGATTGCCAGCCAGGGCAATTCGCAGTGCTTGGCCGTGATGGCCGTGATGCCCATGATGGCCGTGTGCGCCGTTATTCGAATCTTTTATTTCACTCATGCAAGTGCCCTCCCACTCCACAATAGACGCAAAAAATTCCTTGCAGATCACTGACCATGATCATGCCGGAAAAATTGCTCATTCGCGCCTTCCTGGAGCTTCTGATTGTGACCGTTCCTGGACGGGCTTCACTAGCTGTCTTGCACATGCCCGCCACCGCCATTGAATGACGTTCGAATTCCCCCGAAAAGAAATGAAAATGAATTCCAAAGTCCTAGCGGGTTTATATGGTTGAAGCAAAAAAGTCAAGCCGCGCGAATATAATTTCTCCTTTAATGCGGTATCTCATCAATACACAAGATTTTTTCTGGCATAATTTTTTGTGGTTAAAATGCATTCGCCCGGTTGTGGAAGTTAACTTCCGCAACCGGGCGATTTACTGGAGCCATGTTGACTCTCCCTGTGGGGTGATTGTGACATCAAATTTTAGTCACCATTGCCTATGCGTCTCGCAGGCACTCCCGCAGGGAAGATACGCCGCATGAATGTACCATTTGCAAGGGAATATTGCGCGAACGAGCTACGTGTACAGCCTTGCGTTTGGCCTCATGCGAAATTTTGTTGGTGAAAACAATCATGGCATCAGGGTTGCCGATTTTTTCAATGAAGTTACGTTCATTGCGGCTGATGCACTTGAGGGAATGCCCGTTTTCCTTGGCTGCGGCTATGTAATCTTTTTGCAACCTGTCCATGCCGCCTATAAGTGTTACGCACATACTCTGCTCCTTTTATGTGGGGCCCGCCAAAGCGGTAAGCGCCGTTATGGGTGAATCGCGTTGACCTATTTGTAATTGAAATTCAATTTCAAAGTCAAGCACATTTAGTCGCTTTTGCCGTTTTTTTAAAAAATATTTCTGATAAAAGATTAACATTCTGAAATAACAGTAAAATAATATAAAAAATTTGAGTCATAATCCTGCATCCACAACCCCGAATCCCTCACTTAGAGGGAAATTTTCGACCATAAAAAAAGCCCCCTCCATTGCTGGAGGGGGCAAAACTGCAAACTCGTGAGCCGTATTTACTTCCAGCGGGCCATAAACTCTTCAGCACTATGCCCTTCGTCAAGATGCTTGAGCAAAGCGCTGCCAAAAACTACGGCATCAGGACGAGCATCAGCAGGCAATGCTTCCAACTGCGCAGGTTCACGCAGACCAAAGCCCAAGGCCAGCGGCAGCTTGAAGACAGACCGCGCCCTGCGCATGGTTTCCGCCACCTGGGGAGCCACATTGCCTCTTTCACCCGTGATGCCCATAACTGAAACCACATACACATACCCCTCGCCTTCTGCGGCATAGAGGGCCATGCGCTCGGCGCTGGTGTTGGGGCCCACAAGAGGAATAAGCGCTATTCCTTCCTTTTTCAAAGCACTGCGCAAAGGCTCTGCCTCTTCATACGGCAAATCGGGAACGATAAAACCGTGAACGCCACCCTTGGCAGCGTCTTGCGCCAGCTTTTCATAGCCGTACTGCAAGAAGGGATTAAGGTAGCCCATAAGCACAACGCCAGACTGGATCAGACCTTTGCGCTGGATAAGATCCATAAGGATGCCACGCAAATTAACGCCATCACTCAGCGCCCGGCGCGAAGCGTCCTCAACAACAGGACCGTCGGCAACAGGATCAGAAAAAGGCACGCCGATTTCGATGATGTCCGCGCCATTTTCATCCAGTTCCATCAGGGCAGGCCAAAAGCTTGTCTGATCGGGAAACCCCGCCGTAAGAAAGGGAATCAGAGCCGGACGGCCAGCAGCATTGGCCTTGCGAATCTTTTCTTCAAGCAGGTTCATGACTACACCTCGCCCTGCCCCGGAGCAAAGCCCAGAGCTTTATTGATGATGCCAAGGTCTTTGTCGCCCCGGCCCGAAAGATTGACCACAACCTGCTGACCCGGTTTGAATTCTTGTGGATGATCCAGCACCCAGGCCAGAGCATGCGAAGATTCCAGAGCAGGCAAAATGCCCTCGGTACGGCACAAATGCTGGAATGCGGCCAGGGCGTTGGCGTCCTTGACCATGCCGTAGTGAACGCGGCCCGTCTTGTGCAACCATGAGTGCTCGGGGCCAACGCCAGGATAATCAAGGCCAGCAGAGATGGAGTGTGAAGGCTCCACCTGGCCGTCGTTATTTTGCAAAAGCATGCTGTAGGCGCCGTGCAGCACGCCAGGCGTTCCCATATTGAGGGGAGCGGAGTTAAAGCAGCCGGTTTCGCCGGTTCCTGCCGCTTCCACACCAATAATACGCACGCTTTCATCCTCAAGGAAGGGATGGAACATGCCTATGGCATTGGAGCCGCCGCCAACGCATGCAACCACGGCGTCAGGCAGTTTTCCGGTTTTTTCCAGCATCTGCGCCCGGGTTTCACGGCCAATGACGCTCTGAAGTTCGCGCACAAGCAGTGGGAAAGGATGCGGGCCAGCTGCCGTGCCAAAGCAGTAATGCGTAGTTTCCTGACTGCCGATCCACGCGCGCAGGGCTTCGTTGATGGCATCCTTGAGGGTGCGGGTACCGCTTTCCACAGAATGCACGGTAGCACCCAGCAGCTTCATACGCATGACGTTGGGGGCTTGGCGCTCCACATCTTCAGCACCCATATAGACAGTGCACTCCAACCCGAGACGGGCGGCAGCCGCAGCCGTGGCCACGCCGTGCTGGCCTGCTCCGGTTTCAGCCACAAGGGCGGTCTTACCCATATACTTGGCAAGCAGAGCCTGGCCAAGAGTATTATTTACCTTGTGCGCACCCGTGTGCAGCAGGTCTTCACGCTTGAGCCAGAGATCAAAGCCGAGCTCACGCGAAAGCGTGGGGCAATGGGTCAGGGGAGTTTCACGCCCGGCATAATTGTGCAACAGATCCTGCAACTCGGCCTGAAAGGCCTCTGTAGGATAAATGTTCTGCATGGCCGCTTCCACTTCCACGAGAGGCGGCATAAGCAGCTCAGGCACAAAGCAGCCGCCAAACTCGCCAAAATAGCTGTTTTTCATGACAAATACCCATTGCCTTTCTGTTTTGCGGCAACTGCCAGGGCAGCTGCCAGCTTTTGCGTATTCTTTTGACCCGGCGCGTCTTCCACGCCGGAATTGAAATCCACTCCGTCAGGTGAGCAAAGGCTTACGGCCTGTCCTACATTATCCGCACTCAGGCCTCCTGCCAACAGCCAGGGGTGCGGGGCAGGCAGATGGCTCAAATCCTGCCAATCCAGCTTTGCACCGCTGCCGCCTCCGGTAGTCCCGGCATCAAGCAGATAGCAGGCGCAGGCTCCCGCATGTTTTTGCAGTTCATTGTAAAGTAGCGCCCTGTGGCAGTACCGCCCTGGCCAAATCACCCGTATGACTCTTTGCACACCCACAGCCTTGGCGCAGTCCAGATCCTGCTTTCCGTGCAGTTGGGCCATATCCAGCCGAGCTTCGGCCATAATGCGGCATATCTCTTCGGCATTCTGGTCTACAAACACACCCACGCGCAGCATTTTTCCGCTTTCAAGGGATGCCACATGGGCAGGAGTCACATACCGGGGACTGCGCGCATGAAAGATAAAGCCGCACATGCCCGCCCCCAGCGAAGCCGCCATGTCCAGATCCTGCTGCCGGGTGAGACCGCAGACCTTAACGAGCATGACCGCCAACCTCCCCTGCCATTTCAGACGTTTCATGTTCAACGCGGCTATCGTTTGCAGCTTCGGCCAGCAATCTGGCCAAAGCCCTCCCCGGATGCGCGCCCTCCATAAGAGCGCTGCCCACCAGAGCCGCATTAAAACCCGCCTGCGCAACTGCCTGCAAATGCTCGCCCCGTTCAATGCCGCTGGCGGCAATCCACACTTCGTCCTTTTGCGGTGGGCAGGCCCGGGCCAAGGCCAGGGCAGCTTCCCTGTCTGTAACCAGTGTTTCCAGATCGCGGGCATTTACCTGAATAATACGCGCCCCGCTTTCCCGGGCCAAGCGCAGGTCTTCCTGGTCAAAAACCTCAACAACAGCGTGCATGCCGTGGCTTTCAGCCTGTTCCCGCAAGGAACGCAGCACAGCGGCGTTCGGGGTCAGACGCACAATAAGCAAAAGCGCCGACGCTGGAGTTGCCGCTGTGGCCGCTACCTGCAACGAATCAAAGATGAAGTCCTTGCGCAACAGGGGCGGACGAGCCCCCGCATACAAGGCAGGGTCTGCCGCTCGCGCCAGATAGTCCAGGCAGCCGCGAAAGTGCGCCTCTTCCGTCAGGATGGAAAGGCAGTCTGCCCCCGCCGCCGCGTACTGACGCGCCACATCCTCAACCTCAAGACTTTCACAAATAACGCCACGCGACGGCGAAGCCCTTTTATATTCGGCCACGACCGTGAGGGGTTGGCCCTGAATGGTCACAGCGGAACCGCATTCCCCGCGCAGGGTAGCCAGAAAATCCGGCCGCGGCCCCTCAAGCGGAGCGGACATCCCGCCCCGGTCAGCCAGAAACCGCAGGGCGTCCACCTCGGCCTGCTTGGCCTTACGAAAACGCTCAAGCAGCATGCAGCACCTTCCTGCCAAAACCGCCGCTCACGGCTTCACGGGCACGGGCCATGCACAGCGCCATATCCATATTCTCTTCCAGCAAATAGATAGCCAGGCCCACATTAAGCGTAACCATATCCATCATGGCGCGGGGGCCGTTGCCGTCCAGAATATCCTTAAGCACAGCCACGGCCTCTTCCTTGCCGTCAACTGACAGGTCTTCCACACTGCAGGGTTCAATGCCGAATTCCGCAGGATCAAGAGTCATTGAAGTCACGGTACCCGCGTGCAGCAAGGCTATCTGGGCAACACCGATGGGAGTTATTTCGTCATAATTACCCGCGCCGCAAACCACAGCGGCACGATAGAGCGGCGACTGCAAGAGTGTCTCAGCCACAAGATCCACCAGTTCGGGACGGGCCACGCCCATGAGCAGATGGCTGGGGCGGGCCGGATTGATCATGGGGCCCAGAATGTTGAAAAGCGTACGCACGCCGAGTTCCTTGCGCACAGGGCCGATGTTGGCGAACGACGGATGAAAGTGTGGCGCGAACAAAAAGGCGAAATTGCGCCTTTTGACCATTTCGGCCACTGAAGCCGGATTGTTGTCCAAAGCAATGCCCAAAGCTTCCAGAGCATCGGCACTGCCGCATTTGGAAGAAACGGCACGCCCGCCATGCTTCACCACTCTGTAGCCCATACCCGCCAGAACAAGCGAGGTAGCTGTGGAGCAGTTGAAGGAATTGCGTCCGTCGCCCCCGGTGCCCACCACGTCAATGGTTGTGCCAGAGATTCCGTCCACGCGCACAGCTCTGGCCAGAGCAGCGCGAGTGGCATGCGCCAGTTCCAGAGCGCTTTCACCCTTCATGCGCAGACCCATGAGAAAACTTCCCGCCTGAGCCGGGCTCATTTTGCCGTCCATAAGGGCAGCAAACCCGGCAGCGGCCATTTCAGCACTGAGGTCTTCCCTGCGGGCCAGCCGGTCAAGAATGGTCGCAAAGTCGCTGGCATCGCCGCCCGTTCCCATAATGGATTGCGGGAAGTTGCCCAGCAGGCGCAAACCTTCGGGAGTAAGCACCGATTCAGGATGAAACTGCACGCCAACCCAGGGGCGGTCATTGTAGCGCAGAGCCATAACTTCGCCTTCGGGAGCACGGGCTGTTACCGTAAAACGGGGATTTTCGGCATCCTCGTCGGCCCGCACTATCAAAGAATGATAGCGCCCTACCCGCATGGGGTTGGGCAGGCCGGAGAACAGGCCCGTGCCGTCGTGCACGATCTCTGACTGTTTGCCGTGCATGATGCAGGGCCCCACCTCAACCTTGGCCCCGGCGTGCAGACCGAGCAGCTGATGCCCCAAACACACGCCAAGTAAGGGAATTCTGGGGTTCAGACGCTTGAGGAACTCGGGGCAATAGCCCGCGTTGGCAGGATGCCCCGGCCCCGGCGAAATGCAGACCATAGCAAGTTCGGGGTTCACAGCCATATCCAGCACAGCCGGATCGTCATTGTGCAGCACCACAGGCTTGTGGCCCAGAGCGTAAAAAGCCTGCACAAGATTGTAGGTAAAGGAGTCGTAGTTATCTATGAGCAAAAACATATTCGTCTTCCTCCGCACGCAGGGCCAGGCGCATAATGGCTGATTTGTTGCACACTTCCTTCCATTCCATATCCGGGTCGGAATCGTGGACTATGCCCCCGCCCGCCTGCCAGAAGAGCCTGTTGTCGCGCAGCCACATGCTGCGGATGGTAATGCCCATATCCAGATTCACGCTGTCCTTGTCCAGACCGAGCCAGCCTATGCAGCCCGCGTAGGGGCCACGGCTGCGTCCCTCAAGCTCGCGGATGATCTGCATGGCGCGGATCTTGGGCGCGCCGGAGACCGTGCCCGCCGGAAAAGTGGCCGCCAGCACATCCAGAGCGTCCAGCCCTGTGTCCAGACGGGCCGTTACCCGGCTTGTCAGGTGCATGACGTGTGAGTAGCGCTCCACTTCCATATAGCGTTCAAGATTCACCGTGCCGGGGCGGGCCACGCGGCCCAGGTCGTTACGGCCAAGATCCACCAGCATGACGTGCTCGGCGCGTTCCTTGGGGTCGTCGCGCAGTTCCGCGGCCAGGCGTGAATCTTCAAGATCATCGGCGCCACGCTTGCGCGTGCCTGCAATGGGCGAAAGCTGCAGGCAACCCGCAGTGCAACGCACCATAACTTCTGGCGAAGAGCCAAAAAGTGTCAGCTCGGGAAAAGACATGTAGAACATGTACGGCGAAGCGTTAAAGCGGCGCATGCGCCTGTACAGTTCAAAGGGATTGCCCATAAAGGGAGTGGAGAACCGCACCGAGGGCACCACCTGAATGGCTTCGCCCTGGCGCAGCATTGCCTTGATTTTGCCTACAAATTCCTTGTAGCCCTCTTCGCCGGGTTCGGCGCAAACCTTGTCAGGATCAATGTCCGGCCCGGAACTCTTGGTTGCGGCGCGCGGTTCCAGAGATTGGCGGGCGCTTTGCAAGGCGCGGTGTTCACCAAGGCTCACCTGACAGAGGCGGTTGTAAAGATGGTCGAAAACCAGCACCGTGGCAGGCAGCATGAGAATGCAGTCAGCCTCGTTTTCCGGCATGACGGTGGCGAGACTGGGGTTGAACAAACCAGCCATACCAAAGCCGAGGTAGCCATACAAAGCGCGGGTAATGGGCGGCAGCCCGGCGAAGTTTTCCGGCGGCACAACCTCAAGCGCAGCCATGAGCTCACGAAGCCCTTCAACAAATGGGCGGCCTTCAAAGGAGGACAGGGAGGCCAGCCTTTGATCCTTCATGTCCAGAACCAGCTTGCCCTCACGGCAGAAGATAAAAAGGGCCGGGTCGCAGGCTAGAATGCTGTAACGGCCCCAGCGGCCATCCACTTCTGCGCTTTCCAGCAGTATGCCGTTGCCCGTTCCCACCATTCCCATAAACAGGCTGATGGGGGTATCCATGTCCGCTGGCAACCAGCGAGCAGACTGGCGCAGCGTAAGCAAGTGCAACTTGTCACCGTTCTCTTTCATCTGCCGTATCCTTTGGGTTTTGAACATACAAAAAAACGCCGTCTCCTGTGGGGAGACGGCGCCTGTATACAGCTATGCCAACGTACCGGAACTATTTAGCCCGCACGTCTCCCCTACGCAGTTGAATGCGCCACCACCAGCCCTGATAGCTGCAAGAAATGGTGTTGGGGAATGCGTTCATTTGAATACCTTGTTCCGTTATAATTTTTTAGAAATCTACACAGGGGACTGCCGGCTGTCAATAAAAACATGCACTTTTTGCAATATGCCAGCAGTAAAAAGCATACATACTACCGCACATTGAAAAATATATAATGATAACATGCCATTACACATTAAAAACATCGCAATGCCCCCCCGCCTCCGCGTTCGGGAGGGCTGTCGCGTCTTGCGGCTAACAGTTGCGAGCATGCTCCCCCTGCCCCGACGTGCGGGATGACCACAGTAAATTCACGCAAGAACACACTCAAATGAATATCCGGCATCGCCGGAAATTCTTTGCGCGCTCCGTATAATGTCACTGTCATCTGCACACTGGCATTGCATCAGCAACGCTACTTCGCAGAAGAAGCCTTTTCGCGCATAACGCGGGCCTTGCAAATAAGTTCAGGGCGATACTCAAAGTGCATGATGTCGTATTCGTGCCACTTGCCGCCCCAGATAAATCCGGCCTGTTCCATAGCGCTGACAATCGCTGCGGGGTAGCTGAACTGAAGAGGATGCGGGCGCAGCTTGCTCCAGCGCCAGTAAGGAGCAATGCGAGAGCTCAAATCTATGGCAATGCCAAAAGCGTGCGGGCTCAAGCGGGATTCACCCGCGATGCGCCGCCACATGAAGCCGCCATCCATTTTAAGAAATTTCCGTAACTGGGGTTCTTCATGTACAGCTTCAACAAGTGCCGCGTCTGCCCCGGCCAGGGCCATGCCCGCAGGGGCTGATAACCGTAAGGGCTGCCCCGCAAGCCGTGCAGGCACAAGCTGCTTGTTCACCTGGGCAGGTGTGCCGCCATAAAGCGCGGTCAACAAATCATACGAGCGCTTCCGGCCCGGCGCTACACCGTAGGGAGTGCCAGGGCGTTCAGGCTCGAGAGGGTACGGTTCGGCCATACTGGCGCGGACGTCCACATCCCAGATATCTCCCTGATTCTGCCCATTGGCTGCACCATCTGCGGAAGCGTGCCGGGCATACAGTACACGGCCTTTATCGCCCACCAAGAGCCACAGCCCTTGCGCATCAGAAACCAGACCAGTGATTTGCGGATACGAGGCTTTTAGACACTGCAAATCCACACGAGTGTCCATATCAACGCTGCCTACTTCAACAAGTTCTTCCACTTTAGGCGCGGGGCCGCTTGCGCAAAGCTCCCTGTTGCCGATACGGGGCACAGCAGACTCAGACGCAGAGGCGTGCGTGGATGAAGAGGCGGAAAAAAGACCGGGACTGTCAGAATCTTCAGCAGCTGCTGCCACATATGAAGCGCCAACCAGCATCAGGCCCAGGCTCAAAAAAAAGATGGAGAGTTGTTTTACGGTGCGTGTCATATCCGCAACCTACTCGCGCCCCGCTTGTCAAGGCAAGCGCTTTTGCGTACATCAGCGCCATGTCTACCTGGAAATTTCTTTTGGTTACATTCGGCTGCAAGGTCAATCAGTACGAAACTCAATCTTTGCGCGAGGCGTGGCAAAAGCTTGGCGGTGTGGAATGCTCCAGCCCTGCCGAAGCGGATGTCATTTGCGTCAACAGTTGCGCCATCACCTCCAAGGGTGAAAGAGACGCCCGTAATGCCGTTTTTCGCCTGCGTCGCGAAGCGCCGAAAGCCCGTCTTATTCTCACTGGTTGCGCGGCACGCCTGTTTGCCGATTACAAGCCCCGGCCTGGGGCGACGTGGGCGGCTCCTGACCTGCTGGTTGCGCAGGAGCACAAGGACACCCTGCTGCAAGGGCCGTGGGTTACTCCATCTTTCGCGCTGCACAACCTGACGCCAGACTCGGAACAGTTGGCAGAAAAAGCTGCGGCAGAAAAGATTCAAGAAAAACTTCCCGAGGTTACAAAATCAGCCTCCACAGTTGCGCACGAAACCAGCGCGTCTGCCCAACAGCAGGCTTTCCCGCCATTTGCTATTTCTACCTTCAAGCGCGCCCGCCCCGTACTTAAAGTGCAAGACGGCTGTGCCCATCGGTGCACCTACTGTATCGTGCCCCTGACACGGGGGCGGCCCCACAGCCGCCCGGCAGAAGATATTATTGCTGAGGCCCGCCGCCTGCTTGAGGCCGGGCATGTTGAGATCATGATTTCCGGCATCAACCTCGGCCAGTATGGTCGCGGCAATGAGCACATGGGAGACTTCTGGGATCTGCTGCGCACGCTTGATGCGGCTCTGGCCCCAGAGTTTGCCGGACAGGCACGCTTTCGTATCAGTTCTCTTGAGCCTGGGCAGCTCAATGAGCGCGGGCTGGACATCATTCGTGGCTGTCGTCTGCTTTGCCCGCATTTGCATATTTCATTGCAGCACGGCAGTCAGAGTGTGCTTAAACGTATGGGGCGTGGACATTACACCGCCGCCATGCTGGAAAAAGCCGTAACATCACTTGCCGCCCATTGGCCCGTTATGGGGTTGGGCGCCGATATTATCGCCGGATTTCCGGGGGAAACCGAGGATGACGTGCAGGAGCTGCTGGCGCTTATTGAGCGCCTCCCCTTGAGCTATGCGCATGTTTTTCCCTATTCGCGCCGTCCGGGCACTGCTGCCGAACGCTTTGACCAGCAGGTGCCAAATGCGCTCAAGCTGGAACGTGCCGCCAGAATTCGCCAGGCAGTTGCACAGAAGCAACGCGATTTTCTTGATTTGCAACTGTCGCTCCCGCGCATGCTGCTGGCTGCGGATGTTTCCGGTACAGGGCACAACACTCCCCAGCAACGCGCTGCCAAGCAGATCAAGGGCGTTAACGAATACTATGCGGCCTGCTTCATGAACAATCGGCCAAATTCGGAAAATGAAAGTTCTCTGTCCTCCCCGACCTTGCAGGCCAACGCCGGGCTGTTGGCCGTGCGCCCAGTAGCTGTGACCGACAAGGGCTTGCTTGTGGAAGAGCTGCCTCTTCGCAATGAACAGGATTAAGAGCAGATTGTAACCAAGCCCAGTAAGCGGGTAAGCATTTTCTGCTACAGATTGCAAAAACTGAAACAAGATTTTTGGCAACTGGATACTGCTGCATTGAAAAATGCCCCAGTGCAAGCCAACGGTCTTCTATTTATACAAAAACTCCCCGCAATGCGGGGAGTTTTTGTATTTCAATTGTCTGGTTCAGCCGTTAGGGCATGTTAGCTTTGAAAAATTTAACTGCCCGGGAAGGATTCTACCTGCCGTGCCGCAACTGCTATCATTTCTTGTGCAGCGTCTGCGACTGTGCTTATGGGCCCAGCTTCTACGTTGGCACTTTCTGTTGCGCCCCCTGCCGGAGCCGGAGACGCCTTATCAGGAAGCAGGTTATCAAGGCTTTCCCCACTACTGCTAAGGCCAACATGGGCATACGGATCACCTGTCAGGCTGCTTTCTGCTGCCGACGAGCCTGTCAGCACGCCACCATCGGGCAAGTTCGACAGGTCGGGAACGTCTGATGCTGCGTGCTCCTGAGCACCCAAGTCAGCCACAAGACCGAGTCCGAGACCGTCATGCGCAGCGTATCCATGACCACTTTCATTCTCTGCGTGACTGATTTCGTGTCCCTGATCCTGTCGGTCATGCAGGTCGTCAAACATAATCCCGTCATCATCCAGGCCAAAATCGCCAAAGGCCACAGGTGCAATGTCAGGTTCATGTATGACAACTTCGATGGGTGGCTGCACGCCGTCAACGTAGGCAAAGAAGCTGTCCAGCCCTGGCCTGAGGTCGTTCAGGTCGTCTATGCCGCCAAATTCTATCTTCTCCACACCCTTGAGTATGGAGCTGTTCAACCCGTTGAGCCATGAGCCGTATCGGGCGATAAACTCGCTGAGGTCCGCAGCCTGAAGGATCAGGGTGTCGGCTCCCGCGCCGCCGTCGATATTTAGCGCGCCAGCCCCGCTGATTGCGCCATCGATAATGATGGTGTCGTTGCCCGCACCTGTAGTTATCTGGTTACTGCCGCTGCCGCTGCGGAAAATATCGCCGTTAAGGCGAATAACATCACCTTCGCCGCCGCTGACGCTGTGCCCGAGAATGACGTTCTTTCCGGCTGTGGCGTACATAGCGTATTCGGCATTGATTTCCAGGTTCAAAGCCTGATCGCTGCCGGACTGCACGGTATTTGTGCCGCCACCGACATTGTACATGCCATAGGCCGTGCCGTTGGCACTTTCAGCGTTCAGGTTGATGGTGGAGCCTGTGACCGTGGCTCTGCCGTCAAGAACTATGGCTGAAAGATCGCCCTTGATGGTCATTGTGACGCTGTCGCCCGTAATGCTTGCCCCGCCAAAAACACCATAGGCCTTTCCGGCAGTGGAGGTGACATTCATATCCACGTCGCCGCCAGCGGTAAGAATCTGCTTGCCGCTGCCTGTGGAATAAAACCCCGCCGCCAAAGCGGCCTGCCCCTGGGCGGTAACATCAATGGTGGCATCATGACCAACATTGATGATGTTGTCCCCGCCACCCGAACCACTACTGGGTCTTGCAGTACTTTCCACACCTGTTGCCCGGCTGCCTGCAATCTCTCCCGTATTGGTTACTTCAAGACTGAAGTTATCAGAATTTATGGTATTTGTAGCAATTGTCGAGCCTCGGCCCTGGGCCAGCACGCCGCTGGTATTGCTATTTCCACGCACCGTTATATCAACATCTCCAGCGACGTTAATTATATTTTGTCCACTATATCTTCCGTCGTACGATGCCTCTATCCCTGAAGCATCAATAGTTCCATCAGAGCTGTATCCGCCGTCTAACGTCACGTTCACGCTCATGTCAGACGCATCAATATTATTTTTTCCATAACCACTGGCAACAATGCCCTTAACATTATAGGTAGCGCCAGTTCCGGCCACATTGACGTTAAGAGCGCCCTCCTTGGCGGAAATATTGGCAACCCCACTGCCACTGGCATCATATCCACTGGTTGTGATGCCAATGGCAGAGCTGGCTGAGGAATCTACATCAACATTAATATCCCCGTGCTTGGCCGTGACGTTATTAACACCTCCGTGAGTCCAGCCCACTTCAATCCCGGTAGCGCCATAGCTCACGCCACTGCCCTTCTCGGCATGCACCTTGATGTTGATATCGTTTTCAGCTTCAACATTGGTAGTCCCTCTGGACCATGTATTGATGCCAGCCGTCTGGTAAGTGCCCTTATCAACAATAAGATTGACATCACCACCACTCTTTAACGTGGTCACACCGCCCAAGGTCATGACCGCAGCGCTGGACTGACTGGCATTGGTCAAACGGACATTCAGTCCGTCTTCAGCCGTTACGTTGATGGTGCCGTTATACCAATTGTCCACAGTTCTGCCACTGGCCGACGTAAGATCAACGGTATTACCTTCTATATCGACCGTACCCTTGTCCGTCACATGAACTGCGCCGGATGAGCCCTTAACACTCACGGCGCCGCCCTTCACCTCAACAAGGGAATTTTCGCCTTCGGCATGAACCCCATAAGAAGAGCTGCCCTGAATGTTCACCTTGCCGTCATGCCCTGCGTCAATATAGTTCTTGCCGCCAGCGAGGGAATCGACAGCATTGCGATAGCTGGTAACGGTAATATCAGAGCCGTCCACGCGATTAACGCCGTCAGCCCCGGCAGACATGCCTGCTCCATAATTGCCTGAAACAGTAACCTTGCCGTCTTCAGCAGAGATGGTATTTTTTCCGTTAGTTGCATACAGGCCGTATTGATAGCCCGTGGCGCTGACAGTGGTGCTGCCGGTGGCATTAATGGTATTGCTGCCGCCGTTCACGGCGCTGGCTCCGGCATTGGTGCCGCCGCTATTGCTGCCATAAACAGATATACTGCCATTGTTTACACTGACGGTGTTTTCACCGCCGTCAGCCAACAGGCCGCTTGTTCCCTTTATGCTCACAGCGCCATTATTACCGGTAACAATATTTTCGCCGCTGCCCGTGGCAATAGCGCCAGCTCCCCCATTACCCGTAATGTCTATGTCCTTGCCGGTAACACTGTTCAGGCTGTTGTCCGTGGCGCGAATACCCGCCCCCGAACGCCCGAGTATGGTTATCTTTCCGTTTTCAGTAGTGACAGTGTTAGTGCCGTTGTCAGCCAGCATTCCCTCGCCGTTGTAGCTGTTGACGGTAACAGTGGCATTGCCCCGGCCTTCAAGAATATTTTGTCCGCCACCTGTGGCCTTGACCCCGGCGAGACCATACGTTTCTGCCTTCAGGCTACCGTCTTCAGCAATGACATGGTTCTGCCCTCCGCTTTCAGCCAGCAGGGCGTATCCTCCGCCTTGGGTGGTCGTCAAATTAACGTTGCCGCCCTTGCCATGAATAGTATTGCTGCCGCCATTTGAGGCGGTTACGAGGTTTTTTGCGCCCGAAATGGAAATGTCGTGACCGCTGATGCTGTTCTGCCCCTCATCGGCCATAACGGCGGTGGCGTTTCCCGTATTGGTAATACTTACTGCCCCCTTGCCCATATCAATAATGTTGCCGCCGCCCTGCACGGTAGCTGCAACGCCCCGAGCTACCGTGAGCGTGCCGTCAGATGACGTAATATGCGTAGTCTGGCCCGGTTGAGAGGCCAAAACACCCTGATTCAACTTAATGGTGTTATAGTCGTCGGCCATCTGTTGGGGATTGGCGGAGCCGCTGGCATGAATGGAGCTGCCGCCGATAACCGTGTCATTCAGAATTATTTCATCATTTCTGTCCGAAGAAACAATTGAGTACGCGCCAGATTCGCCCTTGCCCTGATGGAATTCACCAATGCCTTCCAGATTGGCATGGTCGCCATAGAGGCTGTCGTGAGCAGAGGAATTAAAATTGGGGTTGTCTGTAGCGACCAGCTCGACATTGTAGTCAAACTCATTGCCGGTATAGCGGTCAGTCACCGTAACCTGAATAAAATCTATAAGCGGCTTGCCATCAGCACCCATGCGCTGCATTTCAGCAATACCATCGGCTGTGAGGCGAAATTCCAGACGTCCCGTGCTATAGTCAAACGCTACGTCTACCCAGGAGTTTTGCCAGCCGTCGGGCAAAGATATGGCAATTCCGTACTGCACCCAAGGGGCAGCCCCTGTGAAATCCAGGCTGCCAGCAGGAATAGCCATTGGCGGCTGCCCGTCTTCAGCAAAAAATACGCTGGTGGTCACAGGATCATTGGTATTTCCGGGATTGTACAGCACAGCACGCACAAAGGGGCCGTCTGGACGGGGCAAGGGCTCTGGTCCGGGACCGGGAGGAGTGATGGCGCCGGAACTGGAACCGCCAGCCGCAGCAAGAGCAGAATCAAAAGCCAGATCGCTGCCTTGTGCCGCCGTTCCCTGTAAGCTCATATCAAGGCCATCCAAGTGGTCAATGCCGCCAGAGAGTTCCGCAGTGCCGTGCTCGGCGTAATGGGAGCTTCGTTCCGCAGCCGAGGGGCCAGCCGCCGGAGCAAGGTCAGGACCAAAAGCCTTAAAAAATTCCGCACTGGAAATCAGTTGGCCATCCACTTCAAATTCAGGGGCGTTTTCACTGGAGTACGCTGTATAAAAATCAGTGATGCTGACACTTGCGCCATCATCAAACTGAAAGGTAAGGGCGTCGCCTGCGCGTTCCAATATTGCTTGGTCGGCAGGAAAACCCAAAGTAATCTGGGAATTTTCGCCAGAAGTTAGCGCGGTGTGCTGACCAGCCGCAGGGCGGAGTATGGAAGTGCTCATAAAAGCTCCTAGACTTCTGTTTCGTTCCACCAAACTGCATAGGAATGATGAAACGGGTTGCAATAATGCCTGACGGTACGTCAGCATTATCGTTCAGCCCGAATATTTCAGGTATGGAGTGATTTTTAGCAGGATACAGAGAACGGTCTCTGTATGAGGAGAAACATGAATAGAATGTGTTCTCCCCAGATCTACTGTGCAAAGAGGGCAGCACAGCAATCCATGAGGCAAGGAAGCGAATCAATTTTATAATCAAAAAGAATTATCAATTCTTATTAAAAAGAGCACCTGCAAAATATTTGTCAAGTTTTATACCCAGTTTGGCAACCCGATCCAAAAATCTAACAATTTCTGACGGTCTGTTCCTCTTACCCAACGCTGCCCTGCATGGGCAAAAAACAATAAATGCCCCATGAAAAAACACGGGGCATTTATTGCAGTTACGTAATACTGGCCGAATAAATTCGACGAAACAATATTGGGTAGTTAAATGTTTATTTTTGCGCCAAGCAGCTTGGCAAAAGCCGCAATCCAGGCGGGATGGGCCGGCCATGCCGGGGCAGTGACGATATGGCCGTCCACCACTGCGTTGGTGAGGGTTTCGTTAAACTCTCCCCACTTGGCCCCAGCGTCCACCACGTCAGGTTTCACAGCAGGATAGGCCGTGCAGGTGCGGTTTTTCAACACGCCAGCTGAAACCAGTATTTGCGGGCCGTGGCAAACCGCGGCAATAGGTTTTTGGGCCGCATCAAATTCGCGCACAATTTCAAGAATGCGCGGATTCAGCCGCAGATATTCTGGCGCCCGGCCACCGGGAATGACCAGCCCCACGTAGTCGGCGGTGTTCACCTTGTCAAAATCGTAGTTAATGGAAAAATTATGGCCGCGCTTTTCGGAGTATGTCTGGTCGCCTTCAAAATCATGTATGGCGGTGCGTACTACGTCACCAGGTTTTTTACCCGGGCACACGGCATCCACTGCGTAGCCCAGCATGAGAAGCATCTGAAAAGGTACCATCACTTCGTAATCTTCAACGTAGTCACCGGCCAATACCAGAATTTTTTTCATATTTTTTCTCCTGCGGCTCAGGTCAAACCATGCTGACAAAAGCCCGTTTTTGCCTGCAAGAGCGGCATGATGCCACCCTTGCTTTACGCGTACTTATGTTTATATAAGCAGGCAGAGCCTATGGGCAAGCCCTAAAACGGCCATAGCCCGATGCCAGACTACACTTTTTTGTACTCATTACGGTAAGGCGGCTCCTACGAGCACAGCCTGATATTTTTGGCATAAGATCAAGTATATTCGCGTATTTCAGGAGATTCAACATGCCCATGTTCGACTTTGTCTGCACTGGTTGCGGTAATACATTTGAAGAGCTGGTTTTCGGTGACGAAACCCCGGCCTGCCCCAAGTGCGGCGCTGGGACCGAGCGGCAGATGAGCGTGCCGAGCCCGCTTAAAACAGGCGCTTTTCCCTTCAAGCCTGGGCCGGTGCGCCCCATGAGCAAAACCAAACCTCCTTGCGCAGCAGGCGGCTGCCCTTCATCTGGCGGCTGTCCTTCGTCTGGCGGAGCGGGCGGCCTGTCCTAGAGCAGATTAACTTTGAAATACATTTCAAAGTTGTCATTCTGCCGAAAAATGCGATTTTCGGCAGAATCCACGCCGCGTTGCGGCGCGCTGCATTCTGGTGCAGCGTTAGAGCACATAAGCTTTTTCAAAGTTACCATGCTCTAGCGGAGCCACGCAGGGAGCTTCAGCTGATTACCCAAATATTTCAGCCCTTGCGCTCCTTGCGACAAGGGCTTTCTTGCATTCGTAAGGGGCTTGCTCTACACTTGTTTAGATACTCTTAACCGGGAAGGAACCTATGCTCCGCAGCATGACCGGCTTTGGCCGCTGCCTTGTTGAAAATACCCATATAATCCAGCAATGGGAGGTCAAAAGCGTCAACAGCCGCCATCTTGACCTCAAGTGGCGACTGCCTTTGGCCGTGCGCAGCCTTGAACCCCGTCTGGAAAAAGTCGTTCGCCGTTTTGCTGCGCGAGGGCGGGTTGATATCAGCCTTATCCTGCAATATGCCCCCGGCGACACGCCCGCCATGCGGTTTGATTCCAGCCAGGCAGACGCCATGCTCGACAGCCTGTACGCCCTTGCCCAGGCCCGAGGCGAGAGTTTCACGCCAGACTACAACGCGCTCTTACAAATATCTTCGCTGTGGGGCGACAATGGCGAAGAAATGGATGAAGAGCTGACCACCAGCCTTGAAGAAGGTCTGGCGCTGGCACTGGAAGACTGGAATGACGCCCGCGCCACCGAAGGGCGCGCTCTTGGCACCGACATGCACTCACGCATTTTGCGCATGGAAGAATGGACGGGACTTATTGCAGAACGCGCCCCGGCCATCAAGGAAGAACGCGCCAACATCATGCGCGAACGCATTGGCGAGGCTCTGGCCCAGAACGGTCAGGAGCTGGAAGAAGGTCGCTTTTTGCAGGAAATAGTCGTTCTTGCCGACCGCCTGGATGTGAGCGAAGAGCTGACGCGCCTGACCACGCACCTTGAGCGCCTGCACGACCTTTTGCAGTCTGGCGGCGACGCGGGGCGACGTCTGGATTTCACCCTTCAGGAATGCTTTAGAGAAATAAACACCTGCGGCAACAAGCTGCCGGATGTACAGCTTTCTCGTCTGGTGGTAGATTTTAAAAATGAACTGGAAAAATGCCGCGAGCAGGTCCAGAATCTGGAATAAGCCATGTCTCGTGAACGCCTGATTAATATTGGTTTTGGCAATTATGTTCTGGCGGGCCGGGTTGTTGGTATTGTCAGCCCATCATCGTCGCCCATGAAGCGCCTGCGTGAAGACGCGCGGTCTCAAGGGCGGCTTATTGATGCGACACAGGGGCGCAAAACGCGCTCAATACTGGTAACGGATTCAAATCACGTTATTCTTTCATCCATCCAGCCTGAAACTATCAGTCAACGTTTTGCGCAAGAGGAAGGAATCTGATGCCCCGAAAAGGCATTGCTCTGGTTATAAGCGCGCCCTCCGGGGCCGGAAAGACTACATTGGTCCAACGCCTTCTGCGAGAATTTCCCCAGTTTGGCTATTCTATTTCCTGCACCACTCGTCAGCCCAGGCAAGGCGAGGTAGACGGCAAAGATTATGTGTTTCTCAGCCGCGAGGAATTTGAACAGCGGCGTGCCCAAGGATATTTTGCAGAATGGGCAGAGGTACACGGCAATCTTTACGGCACCCCGTTGGCTCCTGTGAAAGACAGCTTGCAGCGCGGACAGGATGTACTTTTTGACATTGACGTACAAGGCGCGGCCCAATTGAAGCTTTCGCTGGCTGAGGCCGTCTTTATTTTCATCCTTCCGCCCAGTATGACCGAACTGGAACGCCGTCTGCGCAGCCGTGCTCTGGACGATGAAGCTACCATCGAGCGCCGTATGGCCAATGCCCGGCAAGAGATGCTTGAATCCCGCTGGTACGATGCACTGGTGATTAACGACGATCTGGACACGGCGTACGACGCTCTGCGTTCAGTCTTTGTGGCGGCAAGCCTTGCGCCATTCCGCAGCCCAGACTTGCCGGAAGCTCTGCTGGACAGCTGAGAGGCCATACCCTCACAGCATCAAAGAGCAGCCGCACAACTTGTGCGGGATATACACGAAATGAAATTACTGGACACAGGTTCATGACAAAAGCGCTTTCCAATCCACAGCTGATAGTTGCTCTGGACGTACCGCACAAGACGGAAGCTCTGGCCCTTGCCCGCACACTGGCAGGCACCGCTCCCTGGTGCAAGATTGGCATGGAAATGTTCACCCATGCCGGACCAGCCTTGCTCGAAGAGCTGGTTGCACTGGGCTACAAAGTATTTCTTGATCTCAAGTTTTACGACATCCCCCACACGGTAGCTCAGGCTGTTAAGGCGGCCTCGGGCGTGGGCGTGGACATGATAACCCTGCACTGTCAGGGCGGCGAGCGTATGTGCCACGCTGCTCGTGAGGCTGTGGCTGGCCTGCCCGGCAAAAAGCCCCTGCTCTTCGGCGTTACAGTGCTCACAAGCTTTGCCCAGGGTGAAATGCCGGGCATACAGGAAAGCACTGCCGACTTTGCGCTTACCCTGGCCAAGGGCGCGCAGATGTGGGGCCTGGACGGCGTGGTCTGTTCCGGGCATGAGGCCTCAGGCATCAAGGCATCTTGCCCTGGCCTCATGTGCCTGTGCCCCGGCATACGCCCATCCGGCTCTGCAGCAGATGACCAGCGCCGCACAATGACCCCGGCTATGGCTGTGGCTGCCGGAGCAGATTACCTTGTGGTGGGCAGACCCATCATCGCCGCACCCGACCCACGCGTTGCAGCTGAGCAAATTTTGGCAGACATGACTTCTGCTGTATAGCAGCATGCCAGCTTTGATAAAGTTTACATGCTTTACCGCTGCACGAGAATGCAGTGAGCCGTAACACGGCGTGGATTCTGCCCAAATTGCTTTTTTTTGCCAGGATGACAACTTTGAAATGTGAAACGTTTCAAAGTTAATCAGTTCGAGAAACGGGGATTCAGATGGCTGGCCAGGAAATTACAAAAAACACGCAAACGGCTTCCAAGCCAGATTCAGGTGCAGCGCCGGGAAATAAAAAAACCGAAGTGCGCGGCGTGTTTTCAACGCAGGAAGTTCGCCGGGTGGGCACTGGCACCACGACCCGTAAAACAGTACAAAAAGCATTCTGGTTTATTGAGCAGCACGGCAATGTTTTTGAATGCCAGCCGCTCAACACCAACTATGTGCCCAGCGGCCCCAAGCGCAAGATCACTATGGACGAGCTTATTGCCAAGTTCGCCCCGGAGCCGGAATTTTATCTCAACTCCGTCTATCCCAAGATGCAGGAAATGCAGCGGGCAGTTGATAGCGGCGACGAGCACAGGGAAAAAGGGGAAAGCTTCACCGCCGAGTTCGAGTACTCACGCGCCCTCAAAATAGACGAGGATAACGTGCGGGCCAACTTCGGCATTGGCCTTACCTACCTTGAACGCGGCGATGCCAACAAGGCGCAGGACATTTTTGAGCGTCTGGTAAAACTGGACGGCGCTTTTGAGGCCGAGCACAAGCATCTGTTCAACGATTTCGGCATCAGCCTGCGCAAGAACAAAATGCTGGAGCAGTCTCTGGAGTATTATCGGCGCGCTCTCGAACTGACAGAGAATGACGAAAATCTTTATATGAACCTGGCGCGGGTGCTGCTGGAGACCAAGGATATCAGCGGTTGTGTTGATAATCTGCTCAAGGCTCTTGAAATTGCCCCCAGGCACGAAGCTTCGCTCAAGTTCCTTGCGTGGCTTATCCAAAACAAACTCGTGCCCGCCGACAAGATTGATGGCGTCCGCGCAGCCTTGCAGGCCGTGGCACAGGGCGCTGGCTCCACATCCTGAAATAGACATAGATTCTGAGGTTCCGTGAAAAACTGGCTTTTCCGCGTGCCCCCTGACGGCACCCCCGCTTCGGCGCCCTCATCATGGGCTGAAGATCTCTCCATTTCTCCCCTATTGCTGGAAATTCTCTGGCGGCGTGGCTTTGCTCAAAAACAAACCATAAATACTTTCCTTGATGCCCGGCTTGATACGCTGACCCCGCCCCACCTGTGGCCGCAAGTTCCAGAAGCCGCACAATTGCTGGCGCAAGAACTGCTGGCGGGCAAAAAGCTGGCGGTATGGGGCGACTATGATGTGGACGGCATCACAGCTGCGACCCTGGTGCTTGACGTGCTGGAGAGTCACGGGCTGGAAGCCCTTTGGCATATCCCTGACCGCCGCAGTGAAGGTTACGGCCTTAATGTTGCTCAGGTAGAGGCTCTGGCGGAACAGGGTTGTGGCATTCTGCTTACCGTAGACTGCGGCATCGCCGATGTTGAGGCCGTGCAACGCGCAAGACAGCTGGGTATGACCGTTGTCGTCTCCGACCACCACCTGCCCCAGGAAAACTTGCCGCCAGCTCATGCCCTTTGCAATCCCCGGTTATGCCCTGCAGACTCTCTGCCCTGCCAGCACCTGGCAGGGGTGGGCGTGGCCTTCTACCTTATGGGGGCAGTCAACGCGGCTCTGGCGCCGCATACGGGCCGTCGTCATAAAATGGACCTCTGCCTTGACCTGGTAGCTATGGGCACCCTGGCCGACCTCATGCCCCTTACAAGCGAAAACCGCATTCTGGTACACGCAGGTCTTCAGCATCTGGCCAAGGCTTCGCGCCCCGGCATTGCCGCTCTCAAAGTCGCTAGCGGCATGGATGCCAAAACCAAGCTCTCCAGCGGCCAGGTAAGCTTTCAGCTTGTCCCCCGCATCAATGCCGCCGGGCGTATAGGCAATGGCGAACTTGCCTTGCGGCTCCTGCGACAGAAAGACTTTTCTTCTGCCCTGCCTCTGGCCCAGCAGCTCGACGCGCTCAATACAGAGCGCAAAAGCGCAGAAAGCGAAATCCATAATGAGGCCCGTATTCAGGCTCTGGACATGCTCTCGCGCGAACCGCTGGCCAGCCTTGTGCTGTATGGGGAAAACTGGCATCCCGGCATTGTAGGCATTGTGGCTTCACGCATTGTGGAAGAATTTTACCGCCCGACCATCATACTTTGCCGCGATCAGGGAAGTCTCAAGGGATCGGGACGCTCGGTGCGGGAGTTTGATTTGCACGCGGGGCTGCATCAAACCTCCGAGAACCTTCTGGGATTTGGCGGGCACAGGCTGGCGGCAGGCGTGCGCCTTGCCCCTGAAAATCTTGGCAGTTTCCGCAGCGCTTTTGAGGCTGTTGTGTCCCAAAAACTCGGCACAAGCCCCTTAAGCCCAAGCCTGACGCTGGAATGCCAACTCAGCTTTGATCAAGCCAGCAACCAGAGCTTTCTTAAAGAGCTTGAAATGCTTCAGCCTTTTGGTCCAGGCAATGCAGAACCTGTTTTTGCCTCCCCGCCACTACTCGTCAAAGAGCGCTTGCCTCTTGGCAGAGGTGGCGAGCACGTACGGCTGCGCCTTCAGGATGAGCACAGTGGACTTATACTCACGGCCAAGGCGTGGCGCATGGGGAAGGCATTGACGCCAGACGTTGTAGGCAAGCGTATTCGCGTGGCCTACACTCCACGTCTTGATACATATAATGGCATTACTTCCGTGGATGTGGGCATCAAGGACTGGCAGCCAGCCTCTTGATCAAAACATATTCAGATATATGAAAACCGCCTTTGAGGCGGTTTTCTTTTTTCAGCGCAGAAATATGGCAGTTCAAAGCCTGAGCAGGCAATTGCAAGCAAGGCCCCCAATGCCAAAATCTGGAGCATACCTTTTGCAAGTATTTGCCTAGAGCATTTTAATTTTGAAATGCTCAGGTGGCTGCGTGAGCAGACACCCGCCGTGGAGGCGTAAGCACAGCTTCAGCCGTTGTGACCCAGGCTTTAAGCGTTGTGACGAAGGAAACTACGCCTAAAGACAGCATGTGTAACAACCCTGTTTTTTCCATGCAATCGCTGTCGCCATCCGTAAGCCCTTGGGGCAACGGCTGCCGCGAAGCTACGGATGAAGACAGCACTGCTATTTATTTGTGCGATTAAGCGCCGTAACGAGCGTGTATTAAATTTTGAAAATACACATTTTCAAATTTAATCTGCTCTAAAGTCCTCTGGATGCTCGGTCGCAAGGCGGCCACAACGTTTGTTCCGGCTGGGCCTGTCCCATCTTGGATATAATCCTGTTCAAGCAGTGCAGATCAAAAGGCGTTGGCAGATTGCGCCAGCCTGGGGTATTTCAACGCTGCAAAGTACATTTTCAATGTCTTATCGGCAAAGAGCTTGGGGCAAATCTTTCCAGCTGGTAGTCACGCTTGGCGAACAGCGTTTGCACCGTAAATGCCACTTGGCATCTTGTGGGCCCTCTGCGCCAAAGTGTACGGCTCCTCGCCCGAATTTACTATTGATGCCGTCCAGGGCCATCATTAGCGCTGTTTTGCGTATATCATTCACAGGCGTGTCTTCGACAAGCAAGCTGCCTTGCAGGCAGCCCTGCGGGCAAAGATCGTAAAGCATTATCCCGGCCTTGGCATATGCGGGCCCCTCTTTGTACATAGAGGCCAATAACTTTCTGCCAGCTTGCAGCATTGTGACAGTATCCCCTGTTGCGGGCTGAAGCGGATGCTGCGCGGTTGCGTCAAAGGATGGCCGATTGGCATGCCGGGACGTGCGTATATGAACTGCAATGCCACCTGCCACGAGTTTCTGGCGGCGCAAGCGCTCCCCAGCACGTACTGTAAAGGTGGCCACAGCCTGCTCCAGCGAGGCCAGATCATAAACCCTTTCACCAAAGGAGCGGGAAGACACCAGCGTACGCCGCGGGGTCGGCCCCTCATCTTCGCCTATACAGGGGATGCCTCTCAGCTCCATAGCCGTCTTCCAGCCTGAAATGGTCAGGAATTTGCGCAACCACAAATCGCTGGTTTCACGCAGCCCCCAGGCGGATGTCACGCCGACCTCATGCAATTTTCTGCTTTGCCGCCAGCCAACGCCCCACACCTCCCGCACGGGAAATGCACGCAAAACAGTTTCTGCAACGGGCAAAGCCGCATCCCAAATATGCACGCCCGACGTTTTTTTGGCCAAATGATTGGCAAGTTTCGCCAGCGTTCTTGTAGGGGCAATTCCCACGGACACCACCATCCCCGTCCATTGGCGCACTGTCTCACGCAACTGCTGCGCTATATCTTCAGCATTGGCTGCCAAAGGGCCGTCCAGGCGCACAAAAGCTTCATCAATGGAGTATTGCTCCACATACGGGCAGATGTGCTCCAGCGTTGCCATTACTCTGGCGGAAATATCACCATACAGCGCGTAGTTGGAGGAAAAAACCGCCACATTATGCCGCTGGAGCTGCGCGCGGGCTTTAAACTCCGGCTCGCCCATAGGAATGCCCAAAGCCTTGGCTTCAGCCGAACGGGAGACAATGCAGCCATCGTTGTTGGAAAGAACGACTACCGGGCGGGCCGACAAATCGGGACGGAACAGCTTTTCACAGGATGCATAAAAATTGTTGCAATCCACCAGCGCCCATAGCGGCTGGCTAGAGTTTGTGGATGACATAGGTCACCACTCCCCAGATGTGAACGTACTCATGCTCTGTTATGTCAATTTCAGGATAATCAGAGTTTTCCGGCATCAACACTACACGGTTTTGGCTGCGTACCAGCCGCTTGACGGTCAATTCCCCATCCAGAGCGGCAATCACAATACGATTATGGGTGGCAGATTCCGAGCGGTCTACCACAAGAAGGTCGCCATCGTGGATTCCGGCATTTATCATGGATTCGCCGTGAGCCCGCAAAAAAAAGGTCGCAGCCTCATTTCGGACCAGGTGTCTGTGCAGATCGAGGCGGCAGTCGAGAAAGTCATCAGCAGGCGAAGGAAATCCGGCTTCCACGGGCGAAAGATAGAGCGGCAGACCTTCGCGGTATGGGGGGCAATCTGCCCCGCCAAGAATTTCTAGATGGGCGGATGAACTTTTCATGCGCGCAAAATAGCGTACCTCTCTACCAAGAGCAAGGCAAGACTCTGGGCAAGGCCAAAGCTAGCCGCTGTACCGCCACGAAAAGGCAATGTTCACAGGTCAGCAACTGAAACTCTCAGCCTTGAACAGAGTAACCTCAGAGTATCGACTAATTTTACAACAATTGCCGCAAGGTTATGCTTTCTGCAAGATCTGTTGGCTGGCCACGCCCAAAAAGGACGACGTCTATTCCGCATTATATGGCGGTCTTTCATCAAAATGCACGCCCACCAATCAACTGTTACGGCAGCAACGACATAAATTCAGCTAGTGTTTGCCGCAGTACCGTTTCACATATAACGAATATACAATTTTATATATAAAGAACAAAGCACATCAAAAAAATGAATATTTTATATACACCTTCTATTATATACAACTCATGATCATATTTTTTGTTTAATAAATAATTATATCACATCGTTAAAATCTTACTATTTTCAAAATACATCAATAAACTTATTATGGATTAAGCAGCAATGTTTAATACTTCACCATAGTAACCTATTTACATTTATAATAAAGATTGAATTTGAAGAAAATTCAATCTATGTTTAAAAATCGCTCAGGACGATATTTCGTGGAGACTACACCATGCCCAGCACACATTTTCCAAACATAGACCGGATACTGGCTGAAAAGCCACTAATGGGAACAGAGCGAAAAATTTTGCTTATTGTTATAGCTTCTATTTTTTCCACTCATTGCTGTCCGTATATGGCCTCGCCCAGGAGTCAAGGTCTTTCTTCATGAAGTAAAAACAAATCGGATGCACACGTATATTCGGCATCAGGCGATATCGCCGCGCCAGTATGGGTAATCCGCGCT